>CATOJY010000009.1 GCA_951800685.1 uncultured Lachnospiraceae bacterium | reverse complement strand
ACAAGCAGAGGGTCATAGGTTCGAGCCCTATAGGCCCCATTGGAACTGAATATGGCGAGATAGCTCAGCTGGCTAGAGCATACGGTTCATACCCGTAGTGTCGAGGGTTCAAGTCCCCCTCTCGCTATTTATAAGTATCGCAGAAATGCGGTACTTTTTTTATGCACAGGCTTGTGCAGTGAAAGTTTCGGGCAGCGCGGCGGCGAGTAGGGATAAAATCTTCCCTACTCGATTTTCTATCCCAAATATGGGCCAGATTATTGCTTTCCAGGATGTTTTCCCAGAAGTGACATCAAGTAAGGGGGGCTCCAGATTGAAAAGATGGTTGCGCAATGAAGGAAAAAATAGTAAACTAATCATGAGTATTTTTGTGTATTTGGCAGAAAGAAATTTGATCACCACAAGATATTGTGTGATAAGGATGCTATAACATATAATAATAGGACTGTAGGATGCAGGGAATAAGGAGGAGGCGCAGATGGCACAGGTAGGTATTGTGATGGGCAGTGATTCTGATATGCCTGTTATGGCGAAAGCGGCAGATTTTTTGGAGGAGATGGGGATTTCCTATGAGATGAAGATCATCTCTGCCCACAGGGAACCAGATGTTTTCTTTGAATATGCGAAGAGCGCGGAAGAGAAGGGATTTAAGGTAATCATTGCGGGGGCCGGCAAGGCTGCGCATCTGCCAGGAATGTGTGCGGCGATCTTTCCGATGCCGGTGATCGGCGTTCCTATGAAGACTTCCGATCTGGGCGGTGTTGATTCCCTGTATTCTATCGTGCAGATGCCTTCCGGTATTCCAGTGGCTACGGTGGCGATCGGTGGGGGACAAAATGCCGGCATCCTGGCGGCGAAGATTCTTGCGACTTCAGATGTGGATCTTCTGCAGAGGTTGAAAGATTATACACGGGAGCTGAAGGAGAGTGTGCAGAAGAAGGACGCTAAGCTGCAGGAAGTGGGTTACCGTAACTATTGAAATTGAAAGCATTCAGTAAGATGTCGGTAAAGAGGCAATTCGTGATTTACGGGATGAAGCAGTGTGGAAACGAGTGTGAAAGCTGCATAACAGAACGTTTCAGAATGGAGGAGACTATGGATTATAAGTCAGCAGGAGTTGACATTGAGGCAGGTTATCAGTCGGTAGAATTACTAAAGGATCATGTGAAGAAGACGATGCGGCCGGAAGTATTAGGGGGGCTTGGCGGTTTTTCAGGTGCTTTTTCTATGGATAAGATCAAAGAGATGGAGCATCCGGTACTCTTATCAGGAACAGACGGTGTAGGGACGAAGATTAAGCTGGCCTTTCTGATGGATAAACATGATACGGTGGGGATTGACTGTGTGGCAATGTGTGTCAACGATGTTGTGTGTGCAGGAGGAGAGCCGCTTTTCTTCCTGGACTATATTGCTTGCGGCAAGAACTATCCAGAGAAAATCGCGGCGATTGTAGGCGGCGTAGCGGAAGGGTGCAGGCAGGCAGGAGCGGCTTTGGTCGGAGGTGAGACTGCGGAACATCCGGGCTTGATGCCGGAGGAGGAGTATGATCTGGCCGGGTTTGCGGTCGGTGTGGTGGATCAGAAGGATCTGATTACAGGTGACCAGATCAGACCGGGAGACGTATTGATTGGAATAGCGTCTTCTGGTGTTCACAGCAATGGTTTTTCTCTGGTGCGCAAGGTGTTTGAGATGACGAGAGAGAGCCTTGCCACTTATTATGAAGAATTGGGAACGACGCTGGGAGAAGCGCTTCTTACGCCTACAAGGATCTATGTAAAGGCGTTGAAAGCGGTACGGGATGTCGGTGTGACAATCAAAGGCTGCAGTCATATCACAGGCGGTGGTTTTTACGAGAATATTCCAAGAATGCTGCCAGATCAGACAACGGCCCTCATCCGTAAAGACAGTTATCCGATACCGCCGATTTTCGGATTGCTCCAGAGAACGGGCGGGCTGGAAGAGAAGATGATGTACAATACCTATAACATGGGTCTGGGCATGGTGCTGGCAGTGGATGCTGCGGACGCAGAAAAGACGATCGAAGCGCTCAAAGAAGCGGGAGAGCAGGCGTATCTGGTCGGAGAAGTGACAGCGGGTAAGACAGGGGTCGTAATAGAGTAAGAAGTGAGAGATAATAAGACAGAGAGGCTGCAGAGATCATGCTTAAGACAGTAGTTTGTGTGTCCGGCGGGGGCACTAATTTACAGGCGGTTATCGACGGAATTGGGCAGGGAACGATTACCAATGTGAAGATCGTCCGGGTAATCAGCAATAACAGAAAGGCCTATGCGCTGGAGCGCGCGAAGCAGGCAGGAATCGAGGCGGTCTGTGTGTCTCCCAAGGAGTACGAAGAAAGAGCGCAGTTCCAGCAGGCATTTCTTCGCGCAGTGGAAGAGGCAGAACCGGATCTTATTGTACTGGCCGGATTTCTTGTTGTGATTCCGCCAGAGTTGATCAGACGTTATGAGAACCGGATTATCAATATTCATCCGTCCCTGATACCTTCTTTTAGCGGCACTGGTTATTATGGACTCAAGGTACATGAGGCGGCGCTTGCAAGAGGCGTTAAGATAACAGGGGCTACGGTGCATTTCGTGGATGAGGGGACAGATACCGGACCAATCCTGATGCAGGAACCTGTGCCTGTTCAGGAAGGAGACACGCCGGAGATCTTACAGAAGCGTGTCATGGAGAAGGCGGAATGGGTGATCTTACCCAAATGCCTGGATTTGATCGCGAATGGCAGGGTGACGGTGACAGACGGACAGGTACATATTTCAGAATAATAGGGAAGACAGGGAAGCAGGAAACATACAGAAAGAGAGAAAGGCAGGGTACTGGAATGAAAGTTCTGATCGTAGGAAGCGGCGGCAGGGAGCATGCGCTCGCAGCCAGTGTGGCGAAAAGTCCGCGGGTGGATAAGATCTACTGTGCACCAGGCAATGCAGGAATTGGGCAGATTGCGGAATGCGTTCCCATCGGTGCAATGGAATTTGGGAAGATTACGGCGTTCGCGAAAGAGAGAGGGATTGATCTGACCATTGTTGGAATGGATGATCCGTTGGTTGGCGGCCTGGTAGATGAGATGGAAGCAGCAGGACTGCGCGTCTTCGGGCCAACGAAAAGTGCTGCGATTTTAGAAGGAAGTAAAGCTTTTTCCAAAGATCTGATGAAAAAATACAAGATCCCAACAGCGGCCTATGAGAATTTCGATGATCCCAAAGCGGCGCTTAGTTATCTTGAGACCGCCAGGATGCCGGTTGTTCTCAAGGCTGACGGACTGGCGCTCGGTAAGGGAGTTTTGATCTGCAATACGCTGGAAGAAGCGCGGGAAGGCGTAAAGACGATCATGGAAGATAAGAAGTTCGGTACAGCAGGCAACCGCATGGTGGTGGAAGAATTCATGACTGGCCGGGAAGTATCTGTTCTTTCTTTTGTGGATGGCAAGACGATTCAGATCATGTCCTCGGCACAGGATCACAAGCGTGCGCAGGATGGGGATCAGGGATTGAACACAGGCGGTATGGGGACCTTTTCTCCAAGTCCATTCTATACAGAGGAGGTAGATGCTTTCTGCCGCAGTCATATTTATCAGGCGACAGTGGATGCTATGGCGGCTGAGGGAAGGCCCTTTAAGGGGGTTATCTTCTTCGGTCTGATGCTGACAGAAGAGGGACCAAGAGTGCTGGAGTATAATGCCAGATTTGGCGATCCAGAAGCACAGGTAGTCCTGCCCCGCATGAAGAATGATATTATCGATGTGGTGGAGGCATGTATCGACGGAACACTGGACAAGATCGATCTGCAGTTCGAGGATAATGCCGCAGTTTGTGTTGTATTGGCTTCTGAGGGATATCCGGTATCCTACGAAAAGGGCTATCTGATTAAGGGTCTGGAACGCTTTGAGAATACAGACGGCTATTATTGTTTCCATGCGGGGACGAAACAGACAGAAGAAGGGATCGTTACAAACGGTGGACGTGTTCTGGGGGTTACTGCGAAGGGCGCAGATTTGAAAGAGGCCAGGGAGCATGCTTATGAGGCGGCGGAGTGGGTATCTTTTGACAATAAATATATGAGAAAGGATATCGGCAGGGCGATCGACGAAGCGTAAAACTTGTGAAAGGTATTGTGGAAGGGGTAATTGATATGTCAGACAGGGAAAAGAAAACTGAAAAGTTAAGAAAGGATCTGCTGGATGAGGACGTTTATAACAGACCTACGTTATGTACGGACTGTGGCGGTATTATGGTTTTTAAGGGCGTGGGCGAGTATAAATGTGAAGACTGCGGCAGTCTGGGCTATGACGATTATGGGAAAGCGCGCAATTATATTGAAATGCATCCCGGTGCTACGATGGCGGAGGTGGCAGGGGCTACCGGGGTAACCCAGAAATCGATTAGGGAGATGGTACGGGAATCCAGGCTGGAGATCGCAGCAAGTTCCAACGTGTTCCTGCGGTGTGAAATATGCGGTACGACGATTCGTTCTGGACGTTTCTGTGCCAAATGTGAGACAGCTCACCATAGGGAGATAGAGGAAAGAGCAAGAAATGCCAAAAATATCAACTTAGCTGGTTTTGGTATGGAGAAATCTGCCGGTGAGGATGGCGCTAAGCGCTTTAAGAGAGAGTAGCAGGTAGCAGAAATGAGGATGACGATGAAGAGAAAGAACAATGATAGACATAAGATGACAGGAAAGTTACGGTTTATCCGAACCGCGGCAGCAGTCTGTGCGGCAATGACGGTTGCACTTTCCACCCCACTGGTCAGTCTGGCAGATTTGACGGCTACGGTTACTGTGGAGTCAGCTAAGATTCGTGGAAGTGCTGATACTTCCAGCAATGTTGTGGGCAGCGTTGCCAGAGGGTCAAAATTGAAGATCAGGGAAGAGGTGACGGATGCATCTGGAAAAGTCTGGTATCAGGTAGAATTGGATGCGAATACTACAGGCTATGTGCGTGGTGACCTGGTTGAAAAGGAGGGCAGCAGCGAGAACAGCTCCCAGCAAGTTTCTGATGGCGGGTCAGGGAGTGAAATTCAGGCAGATGGCGCAGGAGAGGAACCATCTGGGGCTTCTGTACAGGCAGAAACACCGATGGATGCACAGTACGCTTCTGTCTCTGTAGAAGCAGCGAAGATCCGTTCTGCACCGTCTACCAATGACAGCGTGGTGGAGCGGCTTGAGAAGGATGCACAGCTAATCGTCAGAGGGCAGTCAAAGGGAAGCAGCGACGGGAAAGAGTGGTATTATGTCACTTTTACGGGAGCAGATGGTGTAGAGAAGGCGGGGTTTGTGCGTTCTGATCTAGTCGCTTTAGGAGATATGGTCCCGCCGCCGGCGGAAGAGCCGGAAGTGGAAGAGCCGGAGGCACCAGAACCGGAGCAGACAGTCAGCCAGGATTATGAGGTTGCATTTAAGGACGGCGAGTGGTATCTGATCGATAATCTGGGCGGATATGAGCAGAAACTGCAGCCACTTTTGGATGCAAATAAGATTCAGAAGGAAACGATGGATGAGGATGCCAAAAAGCTTGTACGGCAGAGGATTGCAATTGTTGTGTTGGCAGCGGTGGCAGTTATTCTTGTTATTGTAGTGGTCATCATGGCGGTCAAACTCCGGGATGCTTATTATGAGGACTATGAAGACGATGAAGATGAGGAGGACGAAGAAGAACAGGACGAGGAAGAAGAGGAGCTGGTAAGAAGGAGAAAGCGTTCCCAGGAGGAGAATCCAGCCAAAGAAACAGGACGGCCTCAGCGCGGGGCGGTGCGGGAAGAAGAACCTGTCCGCAGGCCATCTGGACGGTCCACGGAGATCAGAGGATCACAGGAAACAGAGTCGCGGGGGAAATCTGTACCGAAGCGTAAGGCGAAGAATTTTCTGTTAGATGATGACGAGTTTGAGTTTGAATTCTTAAATATGGATGATAAGGACATATAAGGTGATCAGAAAATAAATGTTTATCGAGATAGATTTTAACAGTGACGAAGCAATCTATATGCAGCTGAGAAATCAGATCATTCTGGGCATTGCTACTTCCCGTTTTCAGGAGGGTGACATGCTCCCTTCGGTCAGGCAGCTGGCTGATACGATCGGGATCAATATGCATACGGTCAACAAGGCATATACTGTATTGAAACAGGAAGGGTATGTCAAGGTGGATCGGAGAAAAGGAGCCATGATCGCCATAGATATCGACAGGATGCAGGGGCTGGGCGAGATTCGCAGAGAACTACAGGTAACGCTGGCGAAAGCAAGTTGTAAGAATATTTCCAGACAGGAAGTGCATGCTCTTATAGATGAGATTTATGAAGATTATGGCAACAGTGCGGAAAGTACTTCCAGGAGTCATGCAGACGGGCCTTTTTGGCAGAGATCTGAATGATTGCAGATTATGAGAAAGGAATGAATGATTGATGCAGCCACAGTTTACAGACAAGGCAAAAGCAGCGCTATTGTTAGCGGAGAGAGCCGCTAGGAGCCTGCGGCAGAGTTATGTGGGAAGCGAGCATATTTTGATTGGCCTGCTTCGCGAAAATACAGGGGTTGCGGCCACTGTTTTATTAAATAACGGTGTGGATGTCGTGCAGCTCAAAGAAATGATCAAGGATCTGATCGCACCGGAAAGTTCAATTCTGCTTGCGGAGAAGGACGGTTATTCTCCGCGCGCGGAGAGTATTCTGGAGGAGGCGCACAGGCAGGCGGAACGGTTTCACAGTGATAAGACCGGAACGGAACATATTTTGCTGGCGCTTTTGAAGGAAGGAGAGAATGTAGCGGTAAGACTGCTCAATACCATGGGAATCTCCATCCAGAAGCTGTATGTGGATGTTCTGGTGGCTATGGGAGAAGACGGCGCTCTGTATAAGGAAGACCTGGGCAGAAAACAGGGAAGAAAGAAGGGGGGTGCCTCCACATTAGAGCAGTATAGCCGGGATTTGACAGCGCTGGCAAGAGAAGGGAAACTGGATCCGGTAATCGGCAGGGAAGATGAGATTACGAGAGTGGTTCAGATCTTGAGCCGCAGAACGAAGAACAATCCCTGTCTGATCGGGGAACCAGGCGTAGGTAAGACAGCAGTTGTGGAAGGCCTGGCATCGAGGATTGTCACGGGAGATGTGCCCTTCACGGTACAAAACAAGCGGGTGCTGACGCTTGATCTGTCTGGTATGGTAGCAGGAAGCAAATACCGTGGAGAGTTTGAAGAGAGAATCAAGAAAGTGATCCGGGAAGTGATTGAGGATGGTGAGATTGTCCTCTTTCTGGATGAAATGCATACGATCATCGGTGCAGGCGGCGCGGAGGGAGCGATAGACGCCTCTAATATCCTAAAACCGTCGCTGGCCAGGGGGGAGATCCAGCTGATTGGTGCGACTACAATATCGGAGTACCGCAAGTATGTGGAGAGGGATGCGGCCTTAGAACGGAGATTCCAGCCGGTCATGGTGGAGGAACCTACAGTGGAGGAGGCAGAAAACATTCTCCGAGGTATTGCATATAAATATGAGCAGCATCATAAAGTCACGATCAGACCAGAAGCTTTGAGCGCTGCGGTAGCGCTGTCCAACCGTTATATCAATGACAGGAACCTGCCGGATAAAGCGATCGATCTGATCGATGAAGCATCGGCAGCGGTACGGCTGAAAGTGACTGCACAGCCAGATAAGCTGAAAGCGCTGTCAGAGGAGATCAAGAAGATTGATCTGCAGATCGAGAGGTCAATCCGCATGGAGGCTTTTACCCAGGCGGCGGAGCTTAAGAAGAAGCAGAGTGAATGTATTAAGAAGTATGACCGTATGGTAAAACGTATGGAACGGGAAGAAGAGAAGCGCACATATGTGGTGGGTGAGAATGAAATCGCTGAGGTAGTGTCTCTTTGGACGAAAATTCCTGTCAAGAAACTGGCAGAGAAGGAGAGTGAGCGTCTGCTGAAACTGGAGTCTATCCTGCATAAGCGTGTAATCGGACAGGAAGAGGCGGTGACGGCGGTGGCGAAGGCAATGCGCAGGGGCAGGGTAGGCCTGCAGGATCCTAACCGGCCAATCGGTTCTTTTCTGTTTCTGGGACCTACTGGCGTGGGAAAGACAGAATTGAGCAAAGCGCTGGCAGAGGCTATGTTCGGTTCAGAAAATGCACTGATCCGGGTAGATATGTCAGAGTATATGGAAGGTCATTCTGTCTCTAAGATGATTGGCTCCCCGCCAGGATATGTGGGATTCGAGGAAGGCGGGCAGTTGTCAGAGAAGATACGCCGCAATCCCTATTCTGTCGTGCTGTTTGATGAAATTGAGAAAGCACATCCAGATGTGTTCAATGTACTGCTGCAGGTGCTTGATGATGGTCATATCACGGATTCCAAAGGCCGGAAAGTGAGTTTCAAGAATACGATTTTGATCATGACTTCTAATGCGGGCGCGCAGAGGATCATCGATCCTAAGAATCTTGGCTTTGGGACACAACAGACACAGCAGCAGGATTATGACAAGATGAAATCGAACGTGATGGAAGAGGTCAAACGGCTTTTTAAACCGGAATTTATTAATCGGATTGATGAGATTATGGTATTCCATCCGCTCAATAAAGACGACATGAAAAAGATTATCACGCTTCTGTCGGGAAGCCTGATCAAACGGTGTAAAGAACAGATGGATATTGACCTGACGATCACACCAGCGGTGAAAGACTGGTTGATTGAGAAGCATATTGATACGAAGATGGGTGCTCGGCCTATGAAGAGAGCCATTCAGTCAGAGATCGAAGACGCGCTGGCTGAAGAGATCCTGTCGGGGCGTGTCAAGAGTGGAGACCAGGTGTCAGCGGGATTTAAGAACAAGAAAATTGTATTTACAGTCAAAGGATGAGACCGGAATAGGACATGACACCGGTGATGATACAAAAGTAATAAAATCACATAATATAAGAGTAAGGAGCAGGAGGAAAATACAATGGCTGTAGTAGAAGAATTGTTGCGCACGGAGGAAAATGGTTCTATCAGTTTTGGTAATTATAAGCTGGAGGCCAAGGCGAAGGTGGAAGATTATGAGCATGGCGGGGATCTGTATAAAGTAAAGACTTACAGGAAGCTGACCAAATTAGAGAAGAACGGAATGTTTGCCTATGAGTCCGATCCTGGAACGAGTGTACTGCAGTTTGCGGAGACGGAACAGGGGGTCAGCTTCCTTGTGGAAGGGGACTCTGATGTCCAGATCACAGTGGGGCTGGAAGAAGACACGGAGTACAGTGTCAAGATCGGGGATACGGATATCGGCAAGATGAAGACAAATTTAAGCGGTAAGCTGAGTATCAGCGTAGAGCTGGAAAATGCCGGTGAAGTAGCGGTTGAGATGGTAAAATAGCAATGGCAAAAGGAAAAGCGGCAACGGTATTTTTTTGCCAGAATTGTGGATATGAATCTTCCAAGTGGATGGGACAGTGTCCTGGATGCAGGGAGTGGAATACAATGGTGGAGGAGAAACTGGCTGCGACAGCACACGGCGGCGCCCGCAGTGCAGCTAGAACAGAGGCAGCCAAACCCTCCAGCTTATCAGAGGTCAGCATAGAAGAGGAAAGCCGTATGCTGACCCGCATCGGTGAATTGGATAGAGTGCTGGGCGGTGGTATTGTGCCCGGCTCTTTGACGTTGGTCGGCGGTGACCCAGGGATTGGCAAATCCACGCTGTTGCTGCAGGTATGCCGTAATCTGGCGGCGGATGGACGCAAGGTATTGTACATATCTGGAGAGGAATCTTTGCGGCAGATCAAGATCCGGGCGAATCGTCTTGGTGAATTTTCAGATAATCTGCAGCTATTATGTGAGACAGGGCTGGCGGCTGTGGAGCAGACAATCCGCAGTGTTATGCCCGATGTTACGATTATCGATTCCATACAGACTATGTATGATGAGGAAGTTTCTTCTGCACCAGGCAGTGTATCCCAGGTGCGGGAAGCTACGAATATTCTGTTACAGCTGGCCAAAGGGTTGACGGTATCCGTCTTTATTGTGGGACATGTGACGAAGGAAGGCACGGTGGCTGGACCAAGAGTTTTGGAACATATGGTAGATACTGTGTTGTATTTCGAAGGAGACAGGCATGCTTCCTACCGGATTTTGCGAGCCGTCAAGAACCGTTTTGGTTCCACCAATGAGATTGGTGTGTTCGAGATGAAGGAGGAAGGACTGCTTGAAGTCAGGAATCCTTCCGAGTATATGCTGAGTGGCAAGCCAGAGGGCGCCAGTGGATCCGTGGTATCTTGTTCTATGGAAGGAACAAGGCCGATCCTGTTGGAGATTCAGGCGTTGGTATGTCATAGTAATTTTGGTATTCCGAGACGGCAGGCGATCGGTACAGATTTTAACAGAGTGAACCTGTTAATGGCTGTTTTGGAGAAGAGATTGAATCTGCAGATGTCAGACTGTGACGCCTATGTAAATCTGGCAGGTGGTATGCGGATCGTGGAGCCGGCCATTGATCTTGGGATTGCTATGGCGGTGGTGTCCAGTTTTAAGAACCGGGCGATAGATGATAAAACGATTGCATTTGGAGAGATTGGCTTAAGTGGAGAAGTACGAGGGGTATCTATGGTGGAGCAGCGGGTAGCGGAGGCAGCGAAACTGGGATTTACGACTTGTGTTATACCGGAAGTCAATCGGAGTCATTTAAAACCTATTAAGGGGATCAGGCTGATCGGGGTGAGAACTGTGAGGGATGCTGTGGACCTGATTTGAGTAGGCGTATCAGATTCTCTATTATTTGTGCATATATGACGAAAATGTAACAAATTTTTAAACAAAATTTACATTTTACATTTTATATATATTCAAAAACGCTTTTTTGTGGTAGGATAGGGAAGATGTAGGCATACTAAACAATGATATTGTTATACTTCATATCAAAAGTCAGGGTGTAGATCATAAAGTAGTGATGTCACCGTGAGTTTGGACAAGGGAGTCATTTATATGGACAAGCAGATACAGGATTCTCAGGATAAAGCGACAGATCAGAATCCAGCAGAGAACGATCGGACTGAAACTACAAACGAGCCGGCAGCCTATGATCAAACGGCAGAACAGCAGACAGAGAAAGACAACAGGAACAGACGCAGATGGTTAAAGAGCGCTCCACTGTTAGTCGTGGAGATCTGTATTCTGCTGCTTGCGATTGGTGTCATGTATGTAGTTGTAACGACGACAGATGAGGTAGAGCGCAAGGAGATTGACCAGGAGCAGATTATCATCAATGAAGAGGTGAAGGAGACACATAAGGAAGAAGTAGAGAAGAAAGTTTCTAAGGGATACCGCAATATTGCACTTTTTGGGGTAGACGCCAGGGATGGGGAGCTGGGAAGGGGAACCAGGAGCGATACGATCATCATAGCCAGTATCAACCAGGACACACAAGAGATTAAGCTGGTCTCTGTTTTCAGGGATACTTACCTGAATCTGGGAAACGATTCTTACAACAAGTGCAATGCGGCATATGCACAGGGCGGACCAGAGCAGGCGATCAATATGTTAAATACGAATCTGGATCTGGATATCACGGATTACGTGACAGTTGGTTTTGGCGGGCTGATCGATTCGGTGGACGCGCTGGGCGGCATTGAGATGGAAGTGACAGATGCAGAGATTTCCCATTTGAACAATTACCAGTTGACGATGTCAGAAGAGCTGGGAGTAGATTATATTCCAGTCAAACACAGTGGCAGACAGCTGCTAAATGGAATGCAGGCAACGGCATACTGCCGGATCCGCTATACGAAAGGCGATGATTTCAGACGGGCCGAGCGGCAGAGAGATGTGCTGACGGCAATGATGGAGAAAGCGAAAAAGGCGCCGGCCAGTTCGCTGCGGCAGATGGTCAACGCGATCCTGCCAGAGGTAGAGACATCACTGAATGTCAATGAGATCATAAGTGTTCTGGGCAGTGTGGCAGGTTATAATGTGGTGGCCAGCGATGGGTTCCCGTTTGAGGAAAGCAGGACAGGTGCTACGGTTGGCAGTAAGGGAAGCTGTGTCATTCCAGAGAATCTGGAAGAGAATGTCATTGCACTGCATAAACTGTTATATCCTGAGACGAAATATAAGCCGTCAAGACAGGTGCTCAGTATCAGTGGAGAGATCGATACATTGACACTGGAATACAGATAGCCATTTATGGCTAGTCTGTCAGCAGCTGTTATCGACCAGGGAAGACGCTGTGCAGGACGTGGCGGAAAGGATACAACAGCAGTCCGAAAGAAACTTTGGCTGTGAAATACAATAAAACACATAGAGAAGACAATGTTCACCCGCATATGATCTGTATGGATCATGCGGGTGAAAAATATCAGTCGTTCTAATCGATTACATGGGGGTTGAGGATGAAGAAACTACTCATTTACTTAAAAGACTATAAAAAGGAGACGGTGTTAGCGCCTCTTTTTAAAATGCTGGAAGCGACATTTGAATTGTTCGTGCCGCTTGTCATGGCGGCAGTCATAGATCAGGGAATCGGCAGCGGTAACGTATCTTATGTGCTCCGCATGGGAGGGGTTCTGATCCTGTTGGGGATGATTGGACTGGTCTGTTCGATTACTGCACAGTATTTTGCGGCGAAAGCGGCGGTGGGATTTTCTACGAAACTGAAACACGCTCTGTTTTCCCATATCCAGGGATTATCGTTTACGGAGATTGATACGCTCGGCACGGCTACCATGATCACCAGGATGACTTCTGATGTGAATCAGGTGCAGAATGGTGTGAATATGGTGCTGCGCCTGTTTTTACGGTCGCCATTTATCGTGTTTGGCGCTATGATCATGGCGTTTACCATTGATGTAAAAGCGGCGTTTATCTTTGTGGTGACAATCCCGCTTCTCTCGGTGGTGGTATTTGGGATTATGATGTGGACCATGCCCCTGTATAGAAAAGTGCAGGCGGGACTGGACAGTGTGTTGGGAGCGACAAGAGAGAATCTTACGGGCGCGAGGGTTATCCGCGCTTTCAATAAGGAACAGGAAGAGATTGATGCTTTTGAGACAAAGAACAGCGCACTGGCGCATATGCAGTTGTTTGTTGGTAAGATTTCTGCACTGACCAATCCTGTGACCTATATTATCATCAATGCGGCTACAATTGTGCTTCTTTATACTGGCGCAGTACGAGTTGACGAGGGGACGATTACCCAAGGCCAGGTGGTGGCACTGGTTAACTACATGTCCCAGATCCTGGTGGAATTAGTGAAGCTGGCGAACCTGATCATTACGATCACCAAAGCGCTTGCCTGTGCGAACCGTATCCAGAGTGTATTTGAGATTGAATCCAGTATGGTCTGGAAGCAGAAGCTATCGGGAACAGCCGTAAATGCGGGGATGGAACTGTCAGGAAAGCGATTAGCGGCGGAACAGGGAGCAGAACAAGGCGGGCATACTGTAGCAGCCGGCATTGTACAGGAGCCATGTGACCAGATTGTATTTGACCATGTCTGTCTGACCTATGCAGGGGCCGGAGCAGAATCCCTGACAGATATTGATTTCAAGGTGAAGAAAGGACAGACCGTCGGCATCATTGGCGGTACAGGTTCTGGAAAGTCTTCCCTGGTCAATATGATACCGCGTTTCTATGATGCAACGAAAGGGCAGGTTCTGATTAATGGAAAAGATGTGCGGGAATATGGGATGGAAGAATTGCGGGAGATGATTGGTGTTGTCCCACAAAAAGCAGTGCTTTTCCAGGGAACGATCCGTGAAAATATGCAGTGGGGGAAAAATAACGCCACAGATGCAGAAATCTGGCAGGCGGTCGAGACAGCGCAGGCGAAAGAATTTGTGGAGAAAAAGGATGGGAAGCTGGATGCTGCCATAGCACAGGCAGGCAGGAATCTGTCCGGCGGCCAGAGACAGCGTCTGACCATAGCCCGTGCACTGGTTGGAAAGCCGCAGATTCTGATCTTAGACGACAGTGCATCTGCACTGGATTATGCGACGGATGCATCGCTTAGACAGGCGATCCGCAATATGGAGGGGGATATGACAGTGTTTATTGTATCCCAGAGAGCCTCTTCCATCCAGCACGCGGACCAGATTATTGTTTTGGATGATGGGGAGATGGCGGCGATCGGCACACATGCGGAGTTATTAGCAAGCTGTGAGGTTTATCAGGAGATTTATTATTCTCAGTATCCCAAAAACAAGTCATAAAAAGTTTGGGGCAGGAAGGGAGCAGGATAGAGAGATGGCAAGATCGGGAAATGGCGGCGGACAGCAGGGAACATTGCGAAAGGTGCTGCATTATATTAGAAAGTACTGGTTTTATCTGGTTTTATCGATCATTATGGCGGCGGTGACTGTGACTTTAACTTTGTATCTTCCGATTCTAACCGGAAGAGTGATCGATCTGATCCTTGATCAGGGCCAGGTGGACTTCATTGGTGTGTTTGGAATCTTAAAGCAGATGGCAGTGGTGATTGCGGTTACGGCTGCAGCGCAGTGGATCATGAATATCTGTAATAATAAGATGACTTACCGGATCGTGCAGGATATCCGGGACGAGGCGTTTAAACGGATCGAAATCCTGCCGCTGAAATATATTGACGAGCATTCTTATGGAGAGGTAGTCAGCAGGGTGATTGCAGATGTGGATCAGTTTGCAGATGGACTACTGATGGGATTTACCCAGTTCTTTACCGGTGTCATCACAATATTAGGTACGTTGGGCTTTATGGTCAGTGTGAATGTAGGGATTACAGGCGTGGTGGTGCTGATTACACCACTTTCTTTCCTTGTCGCCGCCTTTATCGCCAGGAAAACTTTTGTCATGTTCCGGGCACAGTCGGAGACCAGAGGGGAACAGACGGCATTGATCGAGGAAATGATTGGGAACCAGAAAGTAGTCCAGGCGTTTTCCCATGAGGATGAGGCGCTTTGTGAGTTCGATGAGATCAACGGGAGACTGGAGCGCTGTTCTTTGAAAGCAATCTTCTACTCTTCGATTACCAATCCTTCCACAAGATTTGTCAATAATCTAGTCTATGCCGGTGTGGCAGTGACGGGGGCGGTATTTGCGATCCGGGGAGGCATCAGTGTGGGACAGCTCTCCTGTTTCTTAAGCTATGCGAACCAGTATACGAAACCTTTTAATGAGATTTCTGGAGTAGTGACGGAGCTGCAGAATGCACTTGCCTGCGCTGCCAGGATTTTTGCGCTGATCGAGGAAGAACCCCAGGTACCAGATAAGGAGAATGCAGCCGTGCTCGGCGATGTGGAAGGCAGGGTTACTCTGGAGCATGTGGATTTTTCCTATGTGCCGGATAGGAAGCTGATCACGGACTTTAATCTGGCGGTACAGCCGGGACAGCGGGTGGCCATCGTAGGTCCAACAGGTTGTGGAAAGACGACGGTCATCAATCTGCTGATGCGTTTTTATGATGTGCAGTCAGGAAGTATCCGTGTGGAAGGACAGGATATCCGCGACGTGACCAGAAGCAGCCTGCGTGCGAACTATGGTATGGTGCTGCAGGAGACATGGTTAAAGGGAGGAACGGTTAGAGAGAATATCATTATGGGAAAACCAGAGGCGACGGAAGAAGAGATTATTGCAGCGGCAAAGGCGTCTCATGCCCATAGCTTTATCAAGAGACTGCCGGAGGGATATGATACGGTAATCGCTGAAGATGGTGGAAATCTCTCGCAGGGGCAAAAGCAGCTTTTGTGCATCACAAGAGTCATGTTATGTCTGCCGCCGATGCTGATTCTGGATGAGGCTACTTCTTCTATTGATACGAGAACAGAGATCAGGATCCAGAAAGCTTTTGCGGCTATGATGGAAGGAAGGACCAGCTTTATTGTGGCCCATAGATTATCTACGATCCGGGAAGCTGATGTGATCCTGGTTATGAAAGACGGAAATATCATTGAGCAAGGAGATCATGAAACGCTTCTTGCGCAGAACGGGTTTTATGCGACGCTGTACAACAGTCAGTTTGTGGGGTACAGCGCATAGAGAAAGCAGGCTTTGCTTGTTTATTGATAGTAAGCGGCGTCTTCATTGTAATCCATGTATTCGGAACGGATATCGGTGATGACGCCGTTTTCCCATGTAAAGAGAAGGTAGCAGTATACCACAGTATGGGTGCTTAAAAAATCGTTGGAACTGAACAGGGCGGTGAGCTCTGTCTTCTCAATCTCATTTTCTTCGCAGAACAGATCCAGATCTGTGGGGAGTCCATCGATGAAGAAAGTAGGCAGAAGGAGTGTGACAGAAGCGTCAAAGGGAATCTCTTCTGCGGCTAACACCTGATAATCACTGCCGTCTACAGAGGTAAAGATTTTGTATGTACCATAAGCGGCAAGAAAAGTCTCTGCGTTATCGCCGATGGTCACTTCACGGCTTGTCGTGTTGGTGGTCAGATCCAGTTCATAATCGGTGGCAGCAAGGAGTGGTGTAGTTTTCCCGCAGGCCGTCAACAGACTAAGAGATAGAATAAATGCCGTCATGAGAATGTATACTCGTTTCATTATAGAGGTAGTTCCCTTCTGTAGGTAATATTTTTTGTGAAATAAAAAAGTTCACCTTACGGCAAACTCTACAAAATACACGGACTCCTGAAATGATCTACGCTTCACAACCTATAACAGGGGCAGTAGGAATCGAACCCACATCGATGGTTTTGGAGACCACTGTTCTACCTTTGAACTATGCCCCTATGGATTGCGGCAGATCTCTTTTTCAAACCGCCGAGTTTTATTATAGCATAAGAAAAGAAGGCATGCAAGATATTTTTGATACTGGGATAAAATTGTGAAAATTTGTCAAAAGATGGCTTATACATGGGATAGTCTCCTGTATGGGACTGGGGAGTAGAGTATCTCTCGACGGGAAGAGGGCAAAAAGAAAGAATTGTGGAACGTTGAGGAGTATATTCAAGTCAATGAGGGGTTTCACAGAATGGAGGAGTAAAAGAGAGTTATATAAGAATAAGGCAGAAAAAGAAAGACAGAAGAAGAGAAACCAATAGGTTTCTTGACAGTATAGTGTAAGGATAGTAGAATAAAAAAAGGGAAATTCAATGTCAAGCAGCATAATATAACAGTAACAGGAGGGATATTATGAGCAGAAAAAGAATAACGGTATTAGGAATGGCAGTCTTATTGACTTCATTCGTATTTGTAATGCCCGTTTCGGCACATGGACACCATCATAACCGTCAGGCTGGGTACACCACGGAAGCAGCGCGTCTGTGCGCGGTTTGTACCGAAGAAGGATGTGTGACAAAAGGATGGCATATTCATAGCGGCGAGACTTATTGCGGGTATACCCATGCCGGTGGCTATTGTGACGGTACTTGTGATACTGCGAGAGTATGTGCGGTAGATGGGTGTGCTGAGACAGGACATCATATCCATGATGGCAGAAGTTATTGCGGGTATGCCCATGAGAGCGGCTACTGTGACGGCACATGTGATAGTATTACTGTGTGCACGGTATCAGGATGTACACAGACAGGCCGGCATACCCATGATGGAGCGACTTATTGCGGATATGCCCATGGCGGCGGTTACTGTGACCATAGTTGTGAACAGATGACGAATTCATGTGGCAGCAGACAGGGAAGGTCTTACAGACATCACGCATAAGTCTGTTGGCGAGTAGTTTAAGGAAGAAGAGTTGCAGAGGTTAGAATTGCAGTATGGAGAACAAGGAAAGCAGTGAGTGTCTTGTGAAAGAACAAGAGAAGTGCATTGAGGACTTAAAACAGCAGAAAGCAGCACTTGAACAGGCTCTTCATGCGGCAGAGGAAACGAACAGGGCGAAGAGCCGTTTCCTGTCTAACATGTCCCATGATATCCGCACGCCGATGAATGCCATTGTAGGTATGACATCTATAGCGCTGGCTCATATTGACGAGAAGGCAAGGGTACAGGATTGTCTAGGGAAGATTCAGACGGCGGCAGGCCACCTGATGAGCCTGGTCAATGATGTATTGGATATGTCTCGGATTGACAGCGGCCGGATTACATTGAATGAGGAAGTCTTTTCGTTAGCGGATCTGATCCATGATATTTCTGTTATTGTGCGGTCTCAGGCATCTCAAAAGAATCAGGAGTTAAAGATCGAGATTGGCCGGATCGAGGAAGAAAATCTATTGGGCGATCCGCTTCATTTACGCCAAATTTTGGTGAATATCATTGGAAATGCAGTGAAGTATACACAAAAAGAAGGCAAAATACAGGTGAGATTTGCGCAGCATTTTATGGCGCCTGAGGAGATGGCAGAGGCGGCTCCTCAGAAAGTATGGCTGGATTTTTGGTGTGAAGATAATGGGATGGGGATGAGCCAGGAGTTTTTGGAGCGGATCTTTGTCCCTTTTGAGCGTGTACATAACGAGAAGACTAGTAAGATAGAAGGTACCGGTCTTGGAATGTCCATCGTCAAAAATCTGGTAGACCGGATGGAAGGACAGATTCAGGTGGAGAGTGAGGAAGACAGGGGAAGCTGTTTTACCATTCAGATTCCGATGGCCACTGCGCCGCAGGAGGAAAGTGGTATGCATCTGCCGGAGGGCGCGTCGGTGCTCATTGCAGAGAAACGCAAAGAACGTGCCGGGCAGATGGCAAGATATTTGCGGGAGAGCGGGCTTGTTCCCATAAAGATGGAAAATGGTGCGCAGGTGGTTACCTGGCTGACAGAAGCACAGTACGAGGGGCATATGCCATGTGCCATGCTCGTGGGAGAGGAACTTGAAGATATGCCAGTCTTGAATCTTGCTTCCCATGTAAGGCAGCTGGCCGGACGGGAGTTTCCGATCCTGCTGGTATCGGAGGCAGACTGGGTTCAGATGGAGTATCGGGCAACGCGTGCAGGGATCAATGCGTTTGTGCCTTGTCCTCTCTTCAAGAGCAGACTTCTCGGTACACTGGCTGGGTTTACAGGCGGTGGTTGTGATGAAGAGACCAGGGGAGCGGGGGATCAGGATTACAGTCGTCGGCGAATCCTTTTGGTGGAAGACAATGAGCTGAATCAGGAGATTGCAGTGGAACTTCTGTCTATAATAGGGGTCCAGGTAGAGGTTGCCAGTGACGGTGCGCAGGCGGTAGAGAAGTTCGAGAATTCCCTAGTGGGGTATTATGATATGATTCTTATGGATATCCACATGCCAGTTATGGATGGCCATGAGGCTTCCAGGCGGATTCGGTGTATGGAAAGGCCAGATGCTGCCAGTGTCTGGATTGTTGCTATGACGGCAGATGCTTTTGTGGAGGATGTCAGACAGGCAAAGGAAGCTGGCATGAATGAGCATATCTCAAAACCTGTAGAGCCTGGACGGCTGCAGGAAATTCTATATCAGCAGTTTAAATGATAGAAGTATAATTTTTGGACTGTTGTACCGTGGGGGAATGTATGCAGCCATACCAGGAAGAATATATTGTAAATTTAAGAGAGATCGCCGCACTTGCGGCGCGAAAAAAGACAGAAGGCCGTTCTTTTGAGACTTATCAGGAAGAGTGGACTGCAGACAGGGAGAAGATCAGACAGAAAGTAAACCGTAATATGGAACTGCTCAGAACAGAGCTGTTTCCTCTGCTGGATCATCTGCTGGAAGCAGGAGAAGAAGAGAGAGAACAGTTATGGGAATTTGCCAGTAAGCTTTTCCAGGTAGGCGAAGAACTGGATACAGGTCTCTTCTGCCAAATCCACCAGGCGCTTCTTAGCCTGGCCAGATTGACGAAGGATAGAAGCGGCATGATCCGGGAATTATATTGGTTAGGATTGGGAAGGAACAACCGCTGCAACAAAATGGTAGGGCTGGAGCAGTCTTTGGTGGCGGACTATATGTCCCAGATGCGGCTTTGTTTCACAGAAGCAGGTGCATATCTGAAATATTTCGATGAGATTGAAGACCGGGAGACCAGGGATTATATTCTACGTGCACGTGCAAATATGGCATTAGGGCAGTTTGCCTCCGCCGGTGAGAAGATCCGTCGGGTCAGCCAGACGCTCAAGATTTTGCAGGATAAGTATTATCAGGAGATGGAGCCGGATATTCCCTGGGAGAAATATATTTTCATGACGCACAGGCAGATGGCGAGCAGTATCTCATTCAGCAAAGAGAGTGAGATGAGCGCGGAGGAAATTGAGGCGATCATGGAGTCAGTCTACATTGTCTATCAGACACGGATTCAGGAGGCGGCGGAGCAGAAGCAAAGACCGCCTATTCATTCTGCATTTTCCTACTATGCAATTTCCTATTATTGTGGTATCGATACTATGGACGGTCTGCTCACCAAGATTGAATATTTGATGGATTCGACGGATCTGTCTGATTTTTCCTCAGAGAATATGTATGGTCTAATCTCTCTGCCTGCTTTTTATTGTCAGTTTCTGAAGCAGTATCCTGACCGGATCCCACAGCGGGACGAATATATTGCAGGTTTGTATCAGCGTATTTTGGACTATGTCGAGATCTTTCCGGAAGCGCCGGATAACGAGACGCTTTTTCTGTATCTCAGGCAGCTGGCGAATCGGTTTGTTGAGACTACGAATAGTATTTCCTACGGGGAGTTCATGCTGAAGCTCGTTATGCGGTTTGCGCCACAGCTCTATATCCAGTTTAATAGAGTAGCTGAGGCGGCAGATGCTCTTTGCAGGATTATTATGAAGGAAGAGCCGGATTTTTTTGATGACATAGTGTGGATCCGGCAGCTGCAGGATCCGGAAGAGAAACTAAGGCAAGTAGCGGAGTATGCGAGAGGATGCGGATTATTCCATGATATGGGGAAGATTAACTTCATCAATCTGTATGCCCAGGCAGGAAGACAGTGGTTTGAAGATGAGTATGAGATGACACGTCTGCATACGGTTGTGGGCAAAGGGTGCCTGGAAGAATGTTCTTCTACTTGCCGCTATGCAAACGTCGCTCTTGGACATCATAGCTGGTATGATGGATCACGTGGTTATCCAGAATCCTACAAAAGGCTGGAGTGTCCACAACGACAGATGGTAGATGTAATTAGTCTGCTTGATTGGCTGGAAAATGTGACGGACGCCCAATGCCTGTCAACAGGTACACAGATGACTTTCGATGAGGCAGTACAGAAAGCGATTTCTATGGAAGGCAGACGGTTTTCTCCGCTTCTGACTGCACGGCTCAGGGACAAACAGATCGTAGAAGTACTCAGAGGAGCCTTCGAGAGAGGGCAGGTAGAGGCCTGCCGCCGGATTTACGAGCAGGAATGTCAGAGGGAATAACCATTGGATTAGTAAGATGATAAGATAGGGGTGTATGACGGTTAGTTTGAAAAGGAGGGTACTGTCGTGGCAATAAGTGATTATGCAGCAGCGTTAAGACAGGGACGGCGCAGTTATCGGGCGGCGCTTACAAAAGGGGAATACCCCTATCTCCCGGTATTAGACGATATTATTTCTTATACAGAGATGGGCGGGATTGAGAATATCGGCATTATGGATATTCCATTGTCCAAGATTGTTGGAACGAAAACGGCGGGCAGGTCGAATGCTTTTGCGGATAATTTTATGCCGCTGCTTCCAGAAGAGTCGGAGTTTGGCATGAAATGGGCGGCGGTTTATAAACATCAGATCGAGGACGGGATCAGCGATCCGATCGTCGCCTTTGAATTTATGAACCAGTTCTATGTACAGGAAGGAAACAAGCGGGTCAGTGTGATGAAGTATCTGAAAACATACAGCATTGCAGCTTCTGTTACCCGTCTGGTGCCTAAGAAGACGGAGGATAAGGAGAACCGTCTGTATTACGAGTTTCTTAGTTTCTATGAGGTTTCACACAGTTATGATGTCTGCTTTTCCAGAGAAGGCAGTTATAGGAAATTATTGAAATTAATGGGAAAGAGAGAAGACGAAATCTGGAATGATGATGACCGGATGAATCTGCATTCTGCCTGTTATAATTTTGAGCGTGCTTTCCTAAAAGAACATGGAGAGAATCTGGACATCAACGTGTCCGATGCTTTCTTAATCTATGTGGAGATTTACGGATATGATAAAGTGAAGAGCCAGACAGAGTCAGAAATTGTAAAGGCGCTCCATAAGATGTGGACGGAGATTACGCTTGCCGATCAGGGCAGCCAGGTTGAGCTGATACAGAATCCAGAGCAGACGAAGGCTTCTATTTTGAATAAATTGATCTCAGCAGGAGTACCGGATTCTCTTAAGATAGCATTTATTTATACGAAGACGATCCAGACGTCCAGCTGGGCCTATGCGCATGAACTTGGCCGCCATTATCTGGAGCAGGCTTTTGAGGGCAGGATTACGACGATGGCTCTCGATAAGGCGGATTCGGATGTGGAGGTGGAAGCAGCGATTGAACTGGCGGTTAAAGCCGGCTGCGAGTTGATCTTTACAACAGCAACCCAGATGGTCAATCAGAGTGTGCGCTCTGCGATCCAGCATCCGAAGGTAAAAATATATAACTGTTCTATTATGATGTCCTATTCTTCGATCTGTACTTATTATGCAAGAATGTATGAATCCAAGTTCCTGATGGGTGCCATTGCGGCCGCCCTGTCTAGAACTGACAGGCTGGGTTATGTGGCAGATTATCCTATTTATGGAGCAATGGCCAATATCAATGCATTTGCACTGGGAGCTAAGATGATCAATCCTTATGTGGAGGTTCATCTGGTGTGGACGAAAGTGAAAGGAACCGATGCGAGAGAAAAGCTGAATCAGGAAGGTATCGTTTTTATCTCTGATAACGATATGATCACACCGGGAAATGCTTCCAGGGAATATGGTATTTATGTGAAGAAGGAAGACGGAACGCTGGAAAATCTTGCAACGCCGATTTGGCATTGGGGCAAATTCTATGAGCAGATCGTGAAGAATATTTTCAGCGGTGGTAGTTCGGAAGCAGATGCACAGAAAGGAAAAAAGGCAGTGAATTATTGGTGGGGAATGTCGGCGGATGTAATCGACGTGATCTGTTCTAAGTCTATGCCGCATGGAACCAGCAGACTCATTGAGTTCTTGAAAAGCTCTATCCGCGCCGGCGCATTCCATCCTTTCGACGGTCCGATCTATGCACAGGGTGGGATTGTGCAGTGCGAGAAGGGAAAAAGTCTGGGACCGGAAGAGATTATTACAATGGACTGGCTTGCAGAGAATGTGATTGGAAAGATTCCGGATCTGGAAGAATTGACACAGGAAGCAAGGACATTGGTAGAGTTCCAGGGAATCAAAGTGGAAGAACCAGGAACGGAAAAGAGCGTTTCTGCACAGAAGAGTGGAGCAGATGGGAACGGAGGAATGGCATGAAAATCCTGGTGCTTGCCGACCAAAAATCAAAATATTTGTATGATTTTTATGAACCCGATAAATTAAAAGATATTGACCTGATCATTTCCTGCGGCGATCTGTCTCCGAATTATCTTTCATTCTTCGTTACGCTCTGTAACGTGCCGCTGCTTTATGTCAGAGGCAATCACGATGGGAGGTATGAAACCACGCCGCCAGATGGATGTATCTGTATTGAAGACGATATCTATGTATATGAAGGGATCCGTATTCTGGGTCTGGGCGGTTCCATGGAGTATATTCCGAAGGCAAGCAACCAGTACTCGGAAAAGCGTATGCGCAAACGGGTCCGGAAACTGGGATACAAGCTGTGGCGGCATAAGGGATTTGATATTCTGGTATCACACGCTCCGGCTTATCAGGTCAATGACTTGGAAGATCTTCCCCACAGAGGATTTAAGATCTTCCGCACGCTGATGGAGAAGTATGAACCTGCATTCTTCTTCCATGGGCATGTACATGCCAATTACAGCAGGAAGTTCAAGCGGGAGGATATGTTCGGGAAGACGAAGATTATCAATGGCTTCGAGTACTGTATTGTGGAGTATCCGGCGAAAGAAGGGACAAGCCGCCCTGAAGAAGAATCCTCATAGCATGGTTTCTATTTTTTCCACTGCACTGCGGATATAATCGCCTAATGGTAGCTCATCGCATCCAGCGATGTAATGGTTACACCGGCTGACAGGGACCAGGATCTTAAAGGCCTTGCTTGCACCGATTGCGGTGGCAATTGCCGGCGTGATCTCGCCTAACAGGGCGTTGGCAAAGACGATGCCGATAGGACCGACGATGAGATCGGAGTCGGCGGCATTGACGATCACGGCATTGTCTCCAGTTGCCCCGTAATCCGCGCCGGCTTTCAGCATAGCGGCAGTGGCAGCGCTGTTTGTGCCGATTGCGTATAGTTCCAGATCATGATGTTTTTTCTTAAGCTGTTCGATGATGGTGCGGCCGATCCGGCCGCCTTGCCCGTCTATTATGGTGATCTTCATATATAAAATTCCTTTCTACAATGCGTTTTCCTGTAAAGCTGGACAGCTTTCCCGTGCTATGTAAGGCGTCGGGAATGCGATGCTTTTGGGGATATATTGAAAAGTACTGAGGGAATCAGAAAGTATTTTCAGGCATTCTCGTGCCATATCCTCCAACGGAAGACTGACCACGGAGAGGGAGGGAACACAATATTCTTCCTGCTCAGGTCTTCCGTTTCCAACGCTGATGATCTCAATTTGATCAGGAATGCGGATTCCTTGCTCATAGAAGGCCTTGAGGGCGCCAAGAGCGATACTGTCTGAAGTACAGAAAAGGCAGTCCGGCAGAGGATTGAGATCGCACAAGGTTAGTGCGCCCACATAACCGCCGCGCATCGTATCTTCTACAATGACCGATACGGGGCGCTCCATTTCTGATTCACTTATCTGAAATTCAAATACGTTAGTTCTAATATTCATCCCGGAAAAGGTGGCGGGAGACTTTAGGAGAGCAGGGTGTTTCTTACCATGAGCCGCAAATATTTTGGCAGGCAAAAGACCAATTGTCTTATCATCCATGGTAACAGTCGAGTACTTCTTTGAATATCTGTTATATAGTACGATTGGGATGTGAAACTCACTGTTTTCCAGATACTCCATGTCAAATTCAGAAGGATTACAGATAATGATTGCATTTGTAGTGATCACGGATTCCTGTGTCAGAATATCCATCAGATGATTATTCTCATAGGGTACAATGGAAAGTTGGAATTGATAGCCATTATCCATGATAGCAGTCTGCAGCCCCTTCAGAAAGCGGGAGAGTAGATGAATCCGGTTATCCGACACCCAATAGAGAGAAATATTGTATTTGGCTGAGAGACTGCCCCGCAGGATTTTAGCCTGAATGTTTGGTTTGTAGCCCAATTCCATGGCAGTTTCGAGAATCCTTTGCTGGGTTTCCTTTTTGATTTTTCTTCTATCGCCGTTTCCTTTCAGGACAATAGAGACAGTACTGGGAGAGAGCTCCAGGCGGGCAGCGATATCCTTGATCGTAGTCATAATAACCTCCAATATCGTATTCTTCTTTACCTACAATAAACGAGATTTCTCCAAAATGCAAGGCAAAAGCTGTCAGGCAGTGGAGGATAAAAGTAGAATAAGCAGAGTTATAGAGCAGGCTATAAGTATAACGTTATATATATTGACTAGGATTATTGTAATAGTGCATAAAATTTAACAAGGAATTTTGGCATATAATAACAAAAGTTAATTAAAGTACAACGTTATATGTTGACAAAATAATTGTTGATGGTATACTCTGCCTATAAGTACAACGTAGTACTAAAACAAAACACAGGAGGATACGAAATGAAGAAAAAAATGTTAGCAGTATTACTGTCTGCAACCATGACAGCGGCAATGCTTGCAGGGTGCGGCAATTCTTCTGGTGCAGCACCGGAAGGAGAAACAGCGTCGGATGCTGGTGAAGCAGCTGAGGATACCCCTGGGGGGGGGTAGCGGAGACTAATGAAGAAGCGTCAGCGCCGAGTGAAACGGTAAGCTCCGGGGAACCGAAAAATGGCGGCGTTTTAAAATATGCTTCCGCGTCTACGGTATCAACACCGGGATATACGCCTGAATGTTCTAATAACGCATCTCTCATTTTCCTGACAACTGCATATGAATCTCTGGTCACTTATGCGGAGGATGGCAGTCTTGCTCCTATGCTTGCCACAGAGTGGGAAACAAATGCTGAGGAACCAAGTATTACCTGGACGCTTCGTGAGGGAGTTACTTTTGCGGATGGAACGCCGTTTAATGCGGAAGCGGTCAAGGTCAACATTGAAGAGTATCAAAAGAGCGAACGGAACGAGACAGCGAACATCGCAGAATGTCAGGTAATCGATGATACACACGTTAAGATGATACTTACTTCCTGGAATTCTTCCACACTGGAAGCAGTAGGTTTCTTTGTATATTATATGTCTCCAGAGGCTTTAAAGGATGTTGAGTCTTTAAGAAACAGTTCCTGTGGTACGGGGCCTTTCCAGGTATCTGACTTCGCGCCTGGTGTTTCTGTTAAGTATACCAAGAATGAGAACTATTGGCAGGAAGGAAAGCCGTATCTGGATGGCGTTGAGATCTATACCGTAGATGAGCCTACTACAAGATCTTCGGCTTTTCAGGCTGGAGAGTACGATATTCTTACTATGGATGATATGACAATCGCCAATGAACTGATGACAAGCGGGAATTATGTTGCGCAGGAGAATGTGACAGGACAGGGATTTGTCAGCACGGGCATTATTCCCAACAGCGTTGAAGATGGTCCTTTTAAAGATCCATTGGTACGCCGTGCTCTGTGCTATGCGATTGATGTTGAATCAGTAGTGGAGGCTTTTGGTTATGGTATGTGGATTTCACTTGATCAGTGGGCTACACCGGAAGCTGTCACCTATAATAACGATATCAACCACTTTACATATGATCCGGATAAAGCAAGGGAATTGTTGGCGGAAGCTGGATATCCAGATGGGTTTACGACTACTTTCACAACAAATCCAGGACATAAGGATGAATTTACTGCTATCGCGAATATGCTCGAAGAAGTTGGGATTCATTGTGAGATGAATCTGGTCGATGAAAGCGCACAGGTGAATTTGTATTCCACAGGAACGTGGACAGGCATCATGGGCCATTTTGCCGCAATCTCTCCAGACCTTGGTCTTTATATGGGACGGCATCTTGATCATAACGGCGCTTTCTATGCACCAGGTATTCAGCATCCAGATGAGGCAATGGATCTTTTGGAGGCTATCCGTACAGCGCCGACAGATGAAGAAAAGCATAAACTGGAACATGAGATGCAGAAGCTGATGTATGATGCAGAAGAAGGACTTGCAATTTTCGGAAGACCTCTTTATACATCGAAGGAGGCTGTTTTCAAATATGATTATGTGAAGGACGATAACAGAAGCGTATATCACAATGGTACATGGACTCTTGCTGACTGTTGGATGGATAAATAAGCTGTTCTTTATGAAGAGGTAATAAAAAGGGCTGTTGTATGAATGATACAGCAGCCTTCTTTAAAAAGGAGGCCGTACGTGAATAAGAAATTGCTAAAAATGATAGGGAGACGTATCGTCCAGTCTATCATTGTTATTTTTATTGTTACGCTGATTGTATTTCTGCTGAATCAGATGGTGCCGGGGGATCCGATCGTTAATTTCCTGGGTTCGAATGCTACGGAAGAACAGATTGCCTATTACACGAAATTGTTTGGATATGATCAGCCAGTTTTAGTACAGTATTTCAAGTGGATCCAGGGACTTTTCCATGGTGAGATGGGACGTTCCGTGGCTCTGCAGATGGAAATATCAGATATCCTATTTGAACGTCTGCGGGTAACTTTGTCCATGGTATTTCCAGCATTTATCTTAGCTGTGGTGCTGGGAGTTACGCTAGGGATCACTGCAGCGAAGAAGAGAGGAAGCGTTTTTGATTCTGTTATTTCTTTTTTTGCCAATATCGGAATGTCTATGCCGATGTTTTGGTTTGGTATGATCTTGATCCTTGTTTTCGCCTTGAAGCTGGGTGTTTTGCCGACATCGGGATTTACAGCATTTAAAGAAAATGCAGGAGAGTGGGCATCCCATATCATTCTTCCGGTGATCGTACTTGCGATGGGACCTTTGGCACAGTTTACCAGGCAAACGCGTTCTTCCATGCTGGAAGTAATCCGGCAGGATTATGTCATGACCGCCAGGGCAAAAGGCATCAGCCAGAAAGCGATCACATTTAAACATCAGTTAAGAAACGCGTTTATTCCGATTATCACTGTTATGGGTATGTCCCTTGGCGGAATGATCGGTGGGACGGTACTAGTAGAAAGTATTTTTGTTGTTCCGGGGCTTGGAACCCTAATGATCTCGTCGATCAAGAGCAGGGATTTCATGGTAGTACAAAATGGGGTATTGATCATTGCGATCGCTGTTGCAATCTGTAATTTGATCGTGGATATTCTGTATGGAGTGATCGACCCAAGAATCAGAAATGATTAGAGCGTGCGGAAGGGAGAAAAGAGATGAGAAAGAAATCAATATTAGATAAGATAAAAGACTCCAGAGTAGTACGCGTGATCTTTGCCAGGAAATCGGTGGTATTCTGTCTGATCGTATTAGCAGTCTTGATTTTGGCAGCAATAGCCGCACCGCTTGTTGCACCCTATGATCCTTATAAGCAGGATCTGAAAGGAATGCTTCAGGGGATGAGTCTGCAGCATATTTTTGGTACGGATGCGATGGGGCGGGATGTTTTATCGCGGATTATTTATGGAGGACGGGTATCGTTTACAGTAGGACTGGTATCTGTCCTGATCGCAGGTACAGCTGGAATGATCCTTGGATTGATCGCAGGTATGGCTGGCGGCATTGTCGATGCAGTGATTATGAGAGTGATGGATGCCATGATGTCAGTACCTATGATCATTATGGCGCTGTTTCTTGGGAGTATTTTTGGAAAAGGCCTGGGGAATATCTGTCTTGCAATCGGTATTTCCATGATCCCCAGTTATGCCCGTGTTACAAGAGGACAGGTTCTTACGGTAAGAGAGATGGATTATGTCACGGCAGGTACTCTGTGCGGTGCGTCGAGAATGAAAAATGCAGTTTCCCACATCTTCCCGAACTGCGTATCTTCCAATATCGTACTTATGACCATGAATCTGGGAAGCGCAATTCTGAATGAAGCGGCATTGAGTTTCCTGGGGATGGGAATTAACCCACCGACTGCAAGCTGGGGCGGCATGGTAAACGACAGCTATAAGTATATGGGTACGAACGCGGTTATCGCAATCGCGCCTGGTCTGTTCATTATGATCGTAGTACTTTGCTTTAATATGGTAGGAGATGCGCTCCGTGATGCAATGGATCCGAAGCTGCGTGGAACACTCGGTAAGAAAATAAAGCATAAGAAAGAGAAGAAGGGGTAGACGATATGGCAGAGAAGCTTCTTGAAATTAAGGATTTGAACGTCACATATAATACGGAAATTGCCACTGTTTATGCGGTGAATGGCATGAGCTTGTCTCTGGAATATGGAGAGACACTTGGTCTGGTAGGTGAGACTGGCGCTGGTAAGACGACAACCTGCCTTAGCGTCATGCGCCTTCTGCCGGAAGGAATTGGGGAGGTGACGAGCGGTTCCATATTCCTGGATGGTAATGACATGCTGCATCTTTCTGAGGATAAAGTGAGAGAATTACGCGGGAACATTGTTTCGATGATTTTCCAGGATCCGATGTCTAGCCTGAATCCTGTTATGACAGTAGGGGATCAGATTCTTGAGGTGCTAAAAGAACACAACAAGGAGATGAGCAAGGCGGATCTGGAGCAGGCAGTTGACGATATGATGGAGCTGGTAGGGATCCCAGCCAATCGTAAGAATGAATATCCACATGAATTTTCGGGTGGTATGAAGCAGAGGATCGTTATCGCAATCGCACTGGTCTGTGAACCGAAACTGATCCTTGCAGATGAACCGACGACGGCGTTGGATGTTACGATTCAGGCACAGATGCTGGGATTGATCAATGATCTGCAGAAACGTCTGAATACGGCCATGATTCTGGTGACACACGATCTGGGTGTTGTCGCCCAGACCTGTGAAAAAGTTGCGGTTATGTATGCGGGGGAAGTGATTGAATACGGTAAGGCAGAACATATTTTTGGAGCGGATCACCTGCATCCCTATACGAAGGGTCTGTTTGACGCGATTCCGAAGCTGGATGAGGATACAGACCGGCTGGTCACGATCGATGGTATGATACCGGATCCTACGAAAAAGATGACAGGATGTCGTTTCGCAGAACGGTGTAAATTTGCTACCGAGCAATGTAAAAATGCACCTCCGATGGTGGAAGTGGAATCTGGCCATTTGGTGAAATGCCATAGATACAGCAAATAGAAAGCGGCGATGGAGGTGAAGGGAATGGAAGAAAAAATACTAGTGGAAGTACAGGATCTCAAGAAATATTTTAAAACAACCAAAGGAATGCTGCATGCTGTAGATGGAGTAAATTTTCAGATTAGAAAGGGTACTACCCTAGGGGTCGTAGGAGAATCCGGGTGCGGCAAGTCAACACTTGGCCGGCTGCTTCTGCATCTGCATGAATCTACTGGCGGAAAGATCATTTATGATGGTAAGGATATAACCAAGTATAATGAAAAACAGATGCATGAAGTTCGTAAGAAAATGCAGATGATCTTCCAGGATCCGCAGGCATCACTGGATCCCAGGAAGAATGTAAAAGAACTGATCGGAGAGCCGCTGAAAAACTATAAAGTATGCGGATCAAAAGACGAGTATGAAAAGAAGGTAAAAGAGATTATGGAGACGGTTGGCCTGGCAGACCGGTATGCGGAAAGTTATTCCCATGAGCTGGATGGAGGACGCCGTCAGAGAATCGGAATTGGCAGAGCGCTGGCGATGAATCCGGAATTTATTGTCTGTGATGAGCCGGTATCCGCGCTGGATGTGTCGATTCAGGCGCAGGTTCTGAATCTGTTAATGGATCTGCAGGATGAGAAGGGATTGACCTATATCTTTATCACACACGATCTTAGCGTCGTCAAACATATCAGTCATGAAATTGTGGTAATGTATTTGGGCCAGTGTGTTGAATATGCCAAGACAGCAGACCTGTTTGCGCGTCCGATGCATCCATATACACAGGGATTGCTGAACGCCGTGCCGATTCCAAGCTTGAAAGCGAAGAAGCTTTCTACGCAGGTTATGCGCGGAGAGTTGACTAGTCCGATTGACCCGGCGCCTGGCTGTCGTTTTGCGGCAAGATGTCCTTATGCCACTGAAGAATGCAAGGGAGCGGATATCGCGCTCACAGAGGTAGAACCAGGACATTTTGTGAGCTGTAGAAAAGTAGTAGAGGGCAGGAATGCGTGAGAAGGAGAAGATAATGACTGATCAGAAAAAGGGAACCGGGATGATGGAGGAAATGGAAGAACGGGCCCGTCAGGAGGCAGAGGGAATCAGAGCGGAATTCGATGCCTGCCCTGTGGAAGGAATTGTACATCCGTATACTGTGGAAGAGCATTTTTTGCCAATGGCGGATGGGGTCAGACTATATACGGTCGTTTATAAGCCAGCTGGGTTGGAAAGTTTCCCGGTATTGATGCAGAGAAGCTGTTATCCTGCGCAGATGGAGACATACAGAGTGTATGGGGAAGAATTTGCGAAGAGAGGTTATGGCTATGTCTTGCAGGTATGCCGTGGTACGGGCAGAAGTGAAGGCGAGTGGGAGCCGAACGTGAACGAGAGACAGGATGGCATAGCAGCGCTTACTTGGTTAAATGGACAGGAGTGGGCAGAAAGTATCGGTTATTTCGGTGCAAGCTATCTGGCGTTGACAGGTTGGGCGATAGCCGATGTTGTCCCGGATAAGGTTAAGGGCATGATGTTGACCGTATATGGCACAGACCGATTCAAGTCGGCTTATGAGAAACGGCTGTTCCGCCATGATGTCTTGACCGGATGGAGTATGACAAACGCAGGTCATCCGGTGGATGCGGATTATCTGGAAAGCTGCAAGTATAAACCGCATGCTAAGGTGGATGAAGCAATGTGGGGAGGAAGACTTGCGTGGTATCAGGAGTGGATTCATGCGGTGAAACGTAGTGATGATTACTGGCAGCAAGGCTGGTGGAAAGAATTGGCAGAGATTCCAGCTAAAGTGAAGGTGCCGGTCTATATTGTGGATGCATGGTATGACCATCACTTTGGCAGCGCCATGAATACTTATATTTCTTTAAAGGAGGAAACAAAAAACCATAGCTGGATGGATATAGGCTGCTGGAATCATATGTCCGCAAATTGTATTGAATGGGGAGACCAGAAAAATCTTGAAAATGGAGACGTCAAACGGATTCTGGAATGGTTCAATCTTCTTTTAAAGAAAAAAGAGATGCCAAACAAGCGGATCCGCTCCTATGTGATGCGGGAAGACCGCTGGCAGAACTTAGATACATGGCCGCTGGACACGGATAACAGCAGGAAATATTATCTGGGTAGTGATAGGGATCTACGTGAAAAACCGGGAACGGCAGGAGAAATTACTTTTGAATATGATCCGGAAAATCCCTGCCCGTCACATGGAGCAGAGAGTGTTTTGACGACCATCACAGAAGCGGGATCGCTGTTGCAGCAGGAGCCGGATTACCGCCCCGATATTGTGAGTTTCATCAGCGGACCACTGACAGAGAGACTGCCAGTTATGGGCCAGGTGAAAGTTCATCTCAAGGTCAGGACAGATGTTGAGGACACTGCTTTTTCTGCGAAGCTTTGTGAAGTCTTTCCGGACGGACGGGCATTTAATATTCGCAGCGGTATTACAACCATAGCTGCGGATCTGCCGGAAGGGGCGGAGTATCATCCGGGTGACCTGGTAGATGTCTGTGTGGATTTTTGGGATATCGTGTGGACCATACAGCCAGGAAGCAGGCTGCGGCTGGATATCTCGTCGTCTGATTTTCCGCAGTATGCTGCGCACAGCAATTATGCGGGAATCTGGGCAGATCAGGACAAAAACAGGATTGCCCATCAGGTGATTTGTACGGGAGATGAAAGATGCTATATGGAACTTCCGTTAGCAGCAGAATGCAGGTGTTGATCATTCTTATCCTGAGGATGACGCAGAGAAATGCAGGATTAAAGTATACCAAACAGATAAATGGAGTTCAATAAACAGAATATATATCTGGATTTTGTGCAGAAGCGTCATAAGTTCCAGAGACTGCAGAGTTGGAACAAAACTTTCCGCAGGCTGGCGGATCTTGCTGCGGTCTCAATGTAGAACGCTTCGGAATGGAGGAAAAGATGAAGAAAATTGCGATTGGCGGAGGCCAGGGATTCTGGGGAGATTCTCCAGATGCGGCGCTTCATATGCTGCGGCATGCGGACATTCAGTATATGGCGTGCGATTATCTGGCAGAACTTACAATGTCTATTATGGCGAAGCAGCAGTTGAAAGATCCCAGTAAAGGATTTGCACCGGATTTTGTAACGAGGATCTTGAAAGAAGGAGGAAAAGAAGCCTGGGAGAAGGGCATCCGCATTCTGACTAATGCAGGCGGCATGAATATCACAGGTTGTGTGGAAGCAATCCGGCAATGGGCGGATTCTGCTGATATGAAGGGCTATAAGATCGGATATGTGACAGGCGATTCTATCAAAGAGAAGATACCGCAGCTTTTAAAGGAAGGATGGACCTTCCCGAACTTCGATTATGACGGGGATTTCAAAGAGATTGTTGACAAGATTTACAACTGTAATGCTTATATTGGCCATGAGAGTATTAAAGAGTGTCTGAACCAGGGAGCAGATGTAGTGATCACTGGACGGGCGGCGGACTCGGCATTATTCCTGGCGCCTTTTGCGCATGAATTCGGATGGGCCAAAGACGATTGGGACAATCTTGCCAGGGGAATTATGGCAGGGCATCTGCTAGAGTGTGGCGGCCAGGGAGCCGGCGGCAACTATATGTATGATTGGCGCAGCGTACCGAGGATGGAGGAATTGGGATTTCCAATCGCAGAGATCACGGAAGATACTTTCGAGATCACGAAGGCCCCGGATTGCGGCGGCGTGATCTGTGAGCAGAGTTGTAAAGAGCAGTTCCTCTATGAAGTGTTGGATCCGGCTAACTACATGACGCCTGATGTGAATGTTGACGTGAGTCAGGCAACGATTACCCAGGTTGGTCCAGATAGGGTGCGTATTGGCAATATTCATGGGAAACCGAAGCCAGACAAACTGAAGCTTTGCGTTGGCTACCATAAGGGATGGAAGACAGTGTCCATGTTAAGTTTCGCGTGGCCGGATGCCTATGAAAAAGCGCAATATTGTGCGGAAGTGATCATGAAGAAAATGGCAAAGCGCGGTATGAAAGCAGATGATATACACATCAGCTATATTGGTGTGAACAGTCTGCATTTGAATGTAGCGGATCTAAGTGAGGAGTCGCTCAGAAATTTGAATGAGTGTGTATTGAGAATTGCGGTGTTCAGCGAAGACAAATCGGAATGTGCGAAGATCATTCCTGAGATCAGCCCCATGCAGTTAAACGGCCCTCCAGGTGCTTCTTTCTTTGGCGGACGTGCGCATGTGCAGGAAGTAATGGCGCTATGGCCTACCTATGTACCTAGAGAGGCACTTGACATCCAGGCACATATTTTGGAGGTGTAAAGTCCGTTTAGGATATGATGGAGAGCACAAAACTTGATACGGATAAGGAAGAAGGAGAGTGATTACGATGGCGGAAATCTATTTAAATGAGATAGCGCATGGGCGCAGCGGGGATAAAGGCGATACCAGTAATGTATGCGTATATGCAAGAAAACCGGAATACTATAAGATCATTGAACGTGAAGTGACGCCGGAAGCGCTGCATACCCATTTTGGGGACATGGTGAAAGGTGAGATTGTACGGTATGATGTCCCCAGTCTGGGGGGATTCAATTTTGTGATGAAACATGCGCTTGGTGGTGGAGCGACAATGAGTCTGCGGCTGGATTCCCTTGGAAAGTCAATGGGCAGTGCGGTTATGAGACTGAAAATTCAGGTAACAGAGGAGGAGTTGGCCGGGATTACTGCGGAGAAGTAAACCAGGTGATCTGGTTCCTGAGAGCAATGAGCCAAGCGGATGTGAAATGGATATTTGGCGAATGCTGCAAAGATCACATACCCCGCTGTTTGTGTCAGTCTAAAGAGGGTGTCAAACATCTAAAGCGCAGTATGTCTTACGGCGGGGTGCTGGCAAAAGAACGTAAACTACCATGTGATTACGTGAAAAGGTATATGGAATGAGGAGGTTTATATAGATTGAGCGGCAAAAATATTCAGGATATACAGGCATTACAGGATTTAAAAGTACTCGATCTTACGAGAGTTGTAGCTGGACCATACGCGGGATCTATCCTTGGTGATTTTGGCGCAGAAGTGCTCAAGATTGAGATTCCAGGACGCGGGGATGATGCCAGGGCATATGGCCCGTACGAAAACGGTGAGAGCATGTATTATGCGAATCTGAACCGTAATAAGAAGGGGATAACACTGAATTTAAAAACAGAGAAAGGAAAAGAGATCTTTCTTAAACTGGTCAAGGATGCTGATATTTTGTTGGAAAATTATCGTCCGGGCGTCATGGATAAATTGGAACTGGGTTATGAAAGACTGCATGAGATCAATCCTTATCTGATCTATGGTACGCTTTCTGGGTTTGGATCTTATGGACCGTATTCACAAAGACCGGGATATGATATCGTTTCCCAGGGAATGGGCGGGCTTATGAGCATTACAGGCTCCGAAGGAGGTGAGCCGACAAGATCAGGGAATGCAATGGGGGATATCCTTGGCGGTATGAATCTTGTGATCGGTGTGTTACTGGCTGTCCATGCGCGGGAGATAACTGGTGTGGGCCAAAAAATCGATGTATCTTTAGTCGATTCTGTGGTAGCAAGTCTGGAGAATGCATATATTCGTTATTTTAAGTCTAAAGAAATTCCGCGGCGGACTGGAAATGCCTATGCGTCCATTGCACCCTATGATACTTACCGTGCAAAAGACGGCAGAGTAATTCTTGCATGTGGTAACCAAAAACTTTATGAAAAATTTTGCAGTGAGGTGCTGGAAATGCCCTGGATGATTACAGACGAGCGTTTTTTGACAGTACCTCTCAGAGTAAAGAATAATAAGATTCAGAAAGCATATATTGAGGAATGGAGCACACAGTACACGGTGGATGAGATTGTGAGCAGGATGTTGGATAGAGGAATTCCAGCAGCGCCTCTCTATGATGTGAAGCAGATTACGGAGGATAACCATATTGCAAATGTGAGGGAGATGTTTATTGAAGTTGACCATCCTGTGATTGGCAGATCCAAGGTAAATGGCAATCCTGTTAAATTAATGAGTATGCTGCCAAGGATTAATTGCCCGGCGCCGACTCTTGGTCAGCACAATGAAGAAGTGTTAGTCAAACTTGGATATACGGAAGAGGAGATTAACAGCCTATATGCAGAGAAAGTCATATAAAAAGAGACATGGAAACAAAAACCTCGAAGGCCTTAGACCTTCGAGGTTTTCGCTTGTGTAAAAGGGGAATTCTTCCGGAATTGCTATAACCAACTTGACTTCCGTGATCAAGTCTATATATACTATAATCTTCTTTACCGACAAAATCTTTAATTATATTGCAAAAAGATAACACTATATTAGCAATAATAAAGATTTTGGATCAATATATAACAAAATATTGATTCAAAATAGGAGTATTTTGATTAGTATAAAATAACTGCATAAAAAAAACCTGTCGTTTTGACAGGTTTTTTCTAATCCGTTATGACAATATTGCAAATTCTAAATAAAATTCATCATTTATATTTAAGAAAAGGCACATCGTAATACTGATTATGAGATTATAAGAACGATGTCTCTTATAATTTTGTTACGTTTACGGCCTGAGGTCCTTTTTCGCCATTAACTACTTCGTACTCAACAGCAGCGCCTTCTTCAAGAGATTTAAAGCCTTCCATGTTAAGTCCTGAGTAATGAACGAAAACATCGTTACCCTGCTCATCGGAAATAAATCCGTAGCCCTTTTGGTTATTGAACCATTTTACTGTACCTTTGTTCATCGTACATACCTCCAAAAAAATATAAGTAAGCTGACTTTGTCAACATTGATAGAATAGCATAAGTTCGGCGAAATGTAAAGCATTGTTTTTTCTTATTTAGTCAATTATTATTAAAATGTAAGTTGAGGACAACCGCATAGACGGGTTTGTACCAAAGAGGGAATCAGGTATGTTTCAGAGCGGACATAAAAGAGGTAGGTCAGCATATGGAAGGTGAGCTTAGAAGAGAAAAGATCATAGAAATCCTGAGGAAGGAGACAACGCCGGTTTCGGGGACGGATCTTGCAAAGCGCATGGGAGTCAGCAGGCAGGTGATTGTACAGGATATCGCATTACTCCGTGCTTCCTATCAAAATATCATTTCCACAAACAGAGGATATTTATTATATGTAGAAACAGCGCGGCAGAAGCGGTATAGTAAGGTGGTCAAAGTGAGGCACCGTAAGGAAGATATCGTAAAAGAACTGGATTGTATTGTGGATGCTGGTGGGAAAGTTCTCAATGTGATCGTAGAACATGAGATCTATGGCAAGATTTCAGGAGATCTGGTTATTGGCAGCCGTGCGGATGTACGGAAGTTTATACACAGGGTTGAGGCGTATGGAACGAAACCTTTGACAGAACTGACAGAAGGAGTACACTTTCATACGATAGAGGCTGAGCAGGAGGAAACACTGGACGCTGTGGAGAGAGCGCTTGCAGAGGCGGGATTTCTTTTCACATAGATTGTCTTTTATGCGTCATTTGTGGTAAAATGAGAAAAGATGACCGGAGGTGATTTCTAGTGCAGACAGAAGGCAGCAGGAGAAAAAGAAAAGTAAATTACATGCTGATGCTGTTCATGGACTCTAAGGAGGGACGTATCCGTCAAATGGGATTTGGACCTGTCCTGGTAGAGTCGGTGGCGGTCATTGGAGTGGCAGTTGTTGTGACTCTTGGGATTCTATGCTATCGGAGCGGCAAGAAGGTAGAAGCTCTGACGGCGGAGACACAGCGGCAGCAGGAAGAGATTGCAGACTTGACAGAAGAGAAAGCGGATCTTGTTTCTTTGCGGGAGGAACTTTCGAATAAAGTTACGATCCTCAGTGATACAATCAACCAGAAGGTAGAGGAGGAAGAGGCTTTGGAGCAGGAACGGGCGCAGGCGCATATGCCGGTAGGGTTTCCCCTCTCTTCTTCGGCTTCACTGGAAGAGGCGGAAGGTGATCAGCCGATGGTCAAGTTAAATGGTAGCGAAGGCAGCAGTGTGATTGCTTCTGCAGATGGCATGATTACTTCGATCACGACCGACAGTGGATACCTGCATTGTATCAGGATAGACCACGGAAATGGTTACCACAGTATTTACCGTAACGATGGTGATGTTATGGTAAAGGAAGGGGACGAGGTAGTCAGAGGGGCGATTCTGTATGTAATTGGGGAAGAAAGTACGGAGCTTGGATATCAGATTATGTATGAGGAGAAGTATATCGATCCGATGGGATTGATCAACATTGACGGTTAGACACTAAGGAAGCGGGCGTCCTATTGGACGCCCGTATGGCTGTAAGATTCTCTATTTAAGACGTTCGAATATCATATGATAGCCATCATTTCCATAGTTGAGGGAGCGGTTGACACGGCTGATTGTGGCAGTGGAAGCGCCGGTTTTCTCGGCTATCTCCAGATAAGTCTTGTGACTCCTCAACATATTAGCGACTTCGAAACGCTGAGACAGGGAGAGGAGTTCGTTGACAGTGCACAGATCCTCAAAGAAGGCGTAACATTCTTCCTTATTCTCCAGACTGAGTACTGCATCAAACAACTGATCCACAGCGTCGTTCTTAAGTTTCTTATTCATGATCAAGGCCTCCTGTAGTTCCGGTTGGCAGTGGCTGCTTTCATACGTTAAAACTGCACTGCTATTATGTATGAATATAACATACTATTGTATATTTGTAAATGTGGTTACTGTTCCGTTCATACTGACTTTTGCGGAGTTGGAAACAAATGTTAGGTCAAAATCGCAAGCAGGCCTATGACATACAGAAATGATAGAACAATTAAAATACTTGTCATGTAGTAATAAAAACTATATAATCAAATTTATAAAGTGGTTTTGGAGGAGACCGTCTGGGTCTCTAGAAAGAGGAAAGGCATAGGACATGACGATCAATACGGAAGATCTGCTGAACAGCATACTGGAAAGCCTTGACAGGATTGAATATATCAAGGCGGATGACATTCCCAACATAGACCTCTATATGGATCAGGTCACGACTTTTATGGAATCTCATCTGAGACATTCGACGAGAAATCCTGACGAAGATAAGATTCTGACGAAGACGATGATCAATAATTATGCGAAGAATGATCTCCTGCCGCCTCCAGTCAGGAAGAAATACTCGAAAGAACATGTGATGCTGCTGATCTTTATTTATTACTATAAAGGGATTCTATCAATCAGCGATATACAAAGATTGCTTCGGCCGATCACAGGCAAGTTTTTTAACACAGCTGGGGAATATGGACTGGAAAATATCTATGAGGAAGCATTCAATTTAGAGAAAGAACAAATTGCGGTCCTAAAAGAAGATATCCGGGAGAAATTCAGGAAATCAGAACATACTTTTGAAAATGCACCGCAGGAGGACAAAGATTTCCTCCAGACTTTTGCATTTATCTGTATGCTGAGTTTCGATGTCTATGTCAAGAAGCTTTTGATCGAGAAGATGATTGATGGAATGCGCAAGGAAGAGATGAATCGGGGAGAGAAGAAACAGAAACTCAAGACAACGGAAGATTGATCTTACAGTGGCAGCGCAGAGGGTGTCGGGAGAGTAGAAATGGATATTCAGGATTATATCATGTTCTGTATGGAATTGGTTGGAACGGTAGCGTTCGCGGCGTCTGGCGCGATGGTTGGGATCAACTGCAGAATGGATGTTTTCGGTGTATGCGTGCTGGGAGTCGTTACAGCGGTAGGCGGTGGCATGACCAGGGATGTGATTCTGGGAAAGATACCAGGTGCACTGGTGGAGCCGGTATATGTGGTGGTTGCGGTGACAGCAGCCCTGTTGGTGTTTTTGGTTGAGTATTTTAAAAAGGGGCTGCTTCAAGGGAAAACAGGAGTACTGTATGAAAGAGTTATGCTTGTCATGGATTCCGTGGGACTCGGCATCTTTACCGGGATGGGAGTTATGACCGGCATTCGGAATGGCTATCTGGAAAATACGTTTTTACTGGTATTTTTGGGTACTTTGACCGGTGTAGGCGGCGGCCTTCTACGGGATATGATGGCAGGGGTGCCGCCCTATATCTTTGTAAAGCATATTTATGCCTGTGCGTCAGTGATGGGAGCTGTGAGCTGTGTATGGCTTTACCGGGACTATGGACAGGTTCCAGCCATGATGTTGTCAGCAGTCCTTATTATTCTGATCCGTTTCCTGGCAGCATATTATCACTGGAATCTGCCGCGGATGAAGCAGGAAGAGGGAACATAAAGAAGCATGGAGGAATGGGACTGGTACAGCGTACCAGTCCCGTTACCGTTTCAGTTTCCTAATATCAGCCTGTGAATGTTGACCGCTATGATCTGATCTGTTTCTCGTTTAGGGAGCTGCCTTCTCTGCGTAGGTGGTATCAACAAGATCGGCATAGGGCACGCGTTCATCTAATTCTCCAGCTTCCTCCAGAATATTCTGCAGGAGGGTAAAGCTGTCTTCCTCAAAGATGAGATCGGTTTTCCACGTGTCCTGTTCTGCGTAGCGGGCTACGATTGTGGTGATGGTATCTAAATCTGTTTCCTCAAACTGCGGGGAGATGACTTCGGCGATCTCGGCAGGAGTGTGTGTCTGCACGTAATCCATGCCTTTTTGCAGGGCGTTGGTGAAGGACTGGATGACTTCTGGATTCTTTTCGAGGTAGCTTTTCTTGGCAGAGAAGGCGGTGTAGGGGACATAGCCGGAATCTTTGCCAAGGGAGGCTACGACATAGCCGTCGCCTTTTGACTCAAGAGAGGTTGCATGGGGTTCAAATTCGACTGTGAAATCTGCCTGCCCGCCTGAGAAGGCAGCGGCAGTGGAACCGAAGTCAATACTCTGGTCAATGGCAAGATCTGCAAAAGGATCGATGCCGTTTTTCTTTAAGATATATTCGAATACCATTTCAGGCATACCGCCGGCTCTTCCGCCAAGAACATTCTTGCCGGTCAGCATATCCCAGCTGAAGTTGTCGATCGGTTCCCTGGATACCAGGAAATTGCCGGCGCGCTGGGTCAACTGTGCGAAATTGACGGCATAGTCGGAGGCACCTTCCTTGTAAGTATAGATCGTACTTTCGCTGCCCATGAAGCCGATGTCCGCTTCGCCTGTCAGCAGTGCAGTCATGGTTTTATCAGCACCAAATCCAGTAACCAGAGTAAGATCGATCCCTTCTTCTGAGAAATAGCCTTCTTCGATCGCTACATACATGGGTGCATAGAAAATAGAGTGAGCTACTTCGTTGAGTACAACGGGGGTCTTGCTGGAGGAAACGGGGGAGCTGCCAGTCTGGCCGGATTGTTTACCACAGCCGAAGAGAGCTCCTGCTACCATAATGATCGTGAGGAACAGACATAATGTTTTCTTCATAATTCTCCCAGGATTTTGTTTACACATTTACTATATGCTATGCAGGAGGGTGGAGTTGGTGACAAGAATGCAGCGGCAAAAGGAATGTTTATAATGGTGACGGGAACAGAAGATTTGTGTTATAATTGGAAAGCTGTTTACAAGGAAGTAGTCAGGATGTCTGTTTTACATGGGAAACAAAAAGAAGAAAAAGAAAAAACCGCCGGAAAACCGGCAGTTATATGACAGCGGATAACGGGAATCGAACCCGCCTCTCCAGCTTGGGAAGCTGGCGTTCTACCGATGAACTATATCCGCATGAATTTATTATAACAGCAAAAGTACAAAAAGAAAAGCAAAAAGATTGGATTGGGCAAAAAAATGTTATGGATTTTGTTGGTTTTATTATATGGTATCCTTAAAGGAGCCAGAGAAATACTGAAAAAGAAGGCTTTAGAAAAAAACTCTACCATAGAGGTATTGTTTATGTATACACTGCTTTCTTTCCTGATTGTACTACCGGATGCAGGAAATGCCATGGGATTGGAAGCCAGATTTTATTTTTACATAGCGGTCAAATCATTTGTCATCTTTCTGGCTTGGATATTCAGCTTCAAAGCGATTAAAAAAATGCCGATCAGTCTCTATGGTGTGCTGGATCTTTCCCGTGTAATGTTTGCGATGCTGTTGGGTGTGATTGTGCTGCATGAGGTGTTAAGCAAGCATCAGATCGTGGGACTTTTCTTTGTTTCGGCAGGACTGTTATTATTGAAATACAGACCGGGAAGTCTGCGGCATGGAACGAAAGGAAGAGCAGCAGAGAGGGCAGGAGGGGAACCGCATGTCAGAGTGGTGTATGTGCTGATGGCTTTTGCCGCCTGTGTGCTCAATGCGCTGTCAGGACTGTTGGACAAGATTCTGATGCGTGAGATCAGCAGCGCCCAGCTCCAATTTTGGTATATGCTTTTTCTGGTGTTGTTCTATCTGGCGTATATTCTTATCAGCAAGACGCCGGTTAGCGTAAAGAGCGTGATACGCAACCAGTGGGTGTGGATGCTGAGTATCCTGTTTGTGATCGCAGACAGGGCGCTGTTTGTCGCCAACGGTATACCAGACAGCCGGATTACGGTGATGACACTGCTCAAGCAGGCAGGCTGTGTGGTAACGATCCTGGCAGGCCGGTATCTTTTTAAAGAAAAAGGAACGACCCATAAGATGATCTGTGCGCTGATCATCATTGCGGGGATCGTGGTGGGAAGCATTTGAGAGGAAATTATAAATATTGGATACAATCATAAACCTTGCTGCAGGAGCCGGAATGATTGACAAAGATATTGGATCACAGGCAGACCATAAGAAGGGAAGTTTGATATATGGTGACGATAGGGAATGGACAAGAGGTGAACAGGATTTTATTGCTGGAGGATGACAATAGCCTTGTAGATGGATTATGCTATTCTCTGAAGAAAAGCGGATATGAAGTAGAAACGGCAGGATGTGTCAAGAAGGCAGAGGCGTTTTTGGCATGCAGGCAGTATGACCTTTTACTTTTGGATGTGACACTGCCTGACGGCACGGGATTTCAGGTGTGTGAGATGGTAAGGGCGCAGGGAAATCAGGTGCCGATTATATTCCTTACTGCGTCCGATGAGGAGATAAATGTAATCAGAGGACTTGACAGTGGCGGTGATGATTATATTGGGAAACCGTTTAAGCTGGGGGAGCTGCTTTCCCGCATCCGTGCGCTTTTGCGCAGAGCAGGAGTGAGACAGACTGAGGAGAAGACAACAGGAGAGGGCAGCCTTGTTTGTGGGGATATCCGGATTGACTTTGCGCAGAGCAGGGTGTTTTTGCGGGGACAAAAGCTGGAACTGACACAGGTGGAGTACCGACTCCTTAGCCTTTTGGTGTGCTCCTGCGGCAGGGTGGTCACGAGGGAGATCCTATTTGAGAGACTGTGGGATGGTTCCGGAAATTTCGTGGATGACAATACTCTTTCCGTCTATATACGGCGTCTGCGTGAGAAGGTAGAAAAGGATCCCTCTAAGCCGGAGCATTTGATCACTGCCAGAGGGTTTGGATATTGCTGGAAAGAAATAGGAGCATGAGGAACAGGACGATGGGATTTTTAGTGGATCAGGAACAAAAAAGATATTTTTACCATATGGCGGTGCTTTTGTTTTTGGCATTCACTTTTGCGATAACGATATGGGCAGGAAACGGGCGTCGTGTGAAAGACGTCATCTTAAATCATGACAAGCGTGTCGTTTCTTCCCTGATCGGGCAGGAGGTGGATGAGGCTGTAATTGCAAAAGCATTTGTAGAAGAGGAGATTACAAAAGAAGGCACAGCGCTTCTTGACCGCATGGGAATCCATGAGGAAACAGAGCTGTTGTTTATGCCTGATCTTTGGGATGCACAGAGGGCGACGGGACTTTGGCTTGCTGTGCTTTTTTTATTTTTGTGGGGCGGGCTTTTATTTTTGGCAGTGTCCTTTTTTTCGGAGAGGGAGCGGATTTATGAGAGGGCAATCCGGCTTGTGGACCGGTTTATGGAGGGGGATTTTGAAGAACATCTTCCACGGGTGGGAGAAGGGGGATTATACAGACTTTTGGGGAAAGTGGACGGGCTTGCCAATGCGCTTTTTGCCGGGAACGAGGAGGCGGTGAAGGCGAAGGAATTTTTAAAGGACACCATTTCCGATATCTCCCATCAGCTTAAAACACCGCTGTCCGCCCTTATTATGTACAATGAGATTATAGAGTCGGAAGTCGGTGCAGATACGGAAGATAAGGAGGCAGTGCTTGCCTTTACAGAGAAAACTTCCGCCGCGCTGACAAGGATAGAAGAATTGATCCAGGCGCTTCTTAAGGTGACAAGACTGGACGCTGGGACAGTTATTTTTGAGAAGCAAAGATGGCTTTTAAAGGATGTGGTTTTAAGAGCAGTATCGGAACTACAGGTAAGGGCAGCGGAGGAAAGGAAAGAAATCCTATTTGCAGGCGGAGACGGGGTACCAGTGAATTGTGACCTGCAGTGGACAGGTGAGGCTGTCGGGAACCTGGTGAAAAATGCGCTGGATTATACAGAGGCAGGCGGAAAGGTTCTTGTGTCCTGGGAACATTTTCCAGGAATGGTAAGAATATCGGTAAAGGATAACGGGGAGGGTATTGACGAAAAAGATATCTACCATATCTTCAAACGGTTTTACCGGGTTTCCAAAGAATGTGGCAGAAAGCAAGGGGTTGGTCTTGGGCTGCCGCTGGCAAAGTCCATTGCCGAGGGCCAGGGAGGAACGTTGTCTGTGCGAAGTGTATTAGGAGAAGGGACTACATTTACGCTTATGCTGCCAGACTGACATAACAGGTAAACAAGCAAAGCTTACGGAATTGTAAGCTGGGATTCATCTGATCGTAAGCTTCTTCTTTTATAATGATGATATTCCAGTGGGCAAAAGGTTGCTGCTCATGGAGAAAATATTACAATAAGGAGGCAGCAGAAAAGTATGGAAATATTGAAGGTACAGAATTTAAGTAAAATTTACGGTCAGGGAGAGAGTCAGGTAAAAGCCCTTTCGGAGGTAACTTTTTCCATGGATAAAGGAGAGTTTGCCGCAGTTGTAGGGGAATCAGGATCAGGGAAGAGTACGCTGCTTCACTGTGTTGGCGGTTTGGATACGCCTACGGGTGGTAAGGTGCTTTTGGATGGGGAGGATCTGTTTACGCTGGATGAAAGAAAACGCACGGTTTTCAGGCGGAGGAATATCGGTTTTGTTTTCCAGGCATTTCACCTGATTGAAGAATTGAATGTGGAACAGAACATAGCATTTCCACTTCTGCTGGATAGCCAAAAGCCTGATCAAGAGAAAATTGAGGAGTTGCTTGGACTGCTTGGGCTTTCTAGTAGAAGGAAACACCTGCCGAGCCAGTTGTCTGGCGGCCAGCAGCAGCGGGTGGCAATTGGAAGGGCACTGATCATGCATCCCATGTTAATTTTGGCAGATGAACCCACCGGAAATCTTGATTCAAAAAGCAGCCGGGATGTGATGGATCTGCTGATACGGGCATCAAGGAATTATCAACAGACCATTTTGATGATCACGCACAATGACAATCTTGCGGCGGATGCAGACCGGGTATTTCGGGTGACAGACGGCCATCTGATGGATATGGGGAGGGGCGTATGAAAAATTATCTTGATCTGGTACCTATCTCCCAAAAGCTCCACAGGCGGCAAAGTCGCATGATCCGGCTGTGTATTGTGTTAAGTGTTTTTCTGGTCACAGCGATTTTTGGTATGGCGGATATGGAAATCCGCAGTCAGAATGCCCAGGCAAAGATCAATTACGGGGAATGGCATGCAGGATTTGGCTTTATGAGCGACGACGAGGCATCGCTGATCGCCCAAAGGCCTAAGGTTCTTGCCAGCACCCGGTATGATACGTTAAATTACAGACTTAATATGCAGTATCAGGTGGAAGGCAAGGAAAGTGTCATTGTTGGGTTTGATGAAAGTGCAATGGATATTTTCCCTACAGCCCGGCTGATCGAGGGCAGTTTTCCGGAAGAGGAAGGCGGTGTTATCATAGATGAGAATATGAAACAGAGACTCTCGCTGAATCTTGGAGATAAAGTCACCTTATTTGTGCCGGATGGTTCCCAAAAGGTGTACCGCGTTACCGGAGTTTTCGGACAGTTTCCCATGCTGGCAAAAGCAGATGTTTTCGGGATTGCGCTTTCTACAGAGGATTTTAGGAAGTTGTCGTTAGAAGAGGCGGACGGTAATTATGACTCTTACCTTTATGTAAAGTTTTCCCCTTGGTGTAATATCCAGAAAGAAATCCGTGAGATCCAGAATCAATTCCAGATTCCGGACGAGAGGGTGGGCAGGAATGAGATGCTGCTTGCAACGATCGGACAGAGCCGGGATATCAGTATGATGGCTATTTACGCTGTGGCCTTCCTATTGGCGATATTGGTTTCTGCTGCCGGGATTTTAATGATCACCGGAAGCCTGAACAGCAGCATTGCGCAGCGCACGGAATTTTTCGGGATGTTACGCTGTCTGGGAGCATCAAGAGAACAGGTAAGCAAGTTCGTAAGCAGGGAAGCATTATATTGGTGTAAGACGGCTGTGCCTGCCGGTGGTTTGCTGGGAATGGTGGTGGTGTGGGTGCTCAGCGCTTTGCTGCGGTTTTTAAGTCCCATGTATTTTGGCAGTTTGCCGTATTTTGGCGTCAGCTTGGTTGGGCTTTTTGCAGGAAGCGTGATCGGTGTCACAACCGTTTTTCTGGCGTCCCAAAGCCCGGCAAAGAAAGCTGCCAAAGTGTCGCCTTTAACAGCAGTATCGGGAAACGCGTCGGTAAAGTCACAGGTGAAAAGGGCGGCAAATACGCGGCTTTATAGGATAGAAACGGCGCTTGGCATCCATCATGCGCTTGGAAGCCGGAAAAATTTCCTATTAATGAGCGGTTCCTTTGCTTTTAGCATTATTCTCTTTCTGGTCTTTTCCGTCGCAGTGGATTTTATGGAACATGCTGTGACCCCGTTAGATCCCAGTACGCCAGACGTTTCCCTCATCAGCGCGGACAACATATGCGCTATTGATAAAGGGCTTGTCCGGGAGATCGAGGCATTGGACGGGGCAAAACGGGTATATGGGCGAAGCTTTGCTTATGATGTGCCGATCCAGACATCTATGGGGGATAGAAAAGCCTGCCTGATTTCTTACGATGCCTGTCAGTTTACATGGGCAGGGAAATCATTGCTTGGCAAAGCGGGAACAGGCAGGCAGGATATTTTGCGAAAGGTTGCGGATGGAGAAGGGATTCTGGCAGTCTACCACGGTGAGGATTCCCTGAGGGCAGGGGAAAGTGTAACAATGGATCCTGGAGAGGGCGGACGGCGGTTTACCATTTCCGGTGTTTTGAGTAAATGTCCTTTTCATGCATCAGACAGTGAGGAGATCCTGATCTGTTCAGAAGAGACTTTCCTGGAACTGACAGGAGAAGATGCCTATACCGTTATTGACGTACAGCTGACGAGAAACGCGGGGGATGATGTGGCTCAGAAAATCCGGGCCATTGGAGTCAATGCCTTAGGCGAAAAAAATATGTCTTTTTCCGACAGGCGTCTCAGCAATGGGGAGGTACGGGGAGCTGTCTGGTCATTTAAATTATTTGTATATGGATTCCTTGGGGTGATTGCGCTGATCTGTACTTTTCATATTAGGAACAGCATTGCCATGAGTGTTTCCGCCCGGCTGCGCCAGTATGGGGCAATGCGTGCGGTTGGCATGGACAGCGCCCAAATGCTGAGAATGATGGCAGCAGAGGCAGTGACTTACGGGGGCTTGGGCATGCTGGCAGGCTGTATGGCAGGACTGCCTTTAAACAGGCTGTGTTTTGAGAAGCTTGTCACACTAAAGTGGGGAACAGCCTGGTATTTTCCGGTAATGCCCTTAAGTGTGATTTTGCTTGTGATGCTGTGCTCTTTAACATTTGCAGTCTACAGTCCTGCTAAAAGAATTCGGGAGATGTCCGTGGTGGATACCATTTCCGGGAGATAAGCCCTTCTTTGAGATAAGTAGGAAAAGTTTTTCGAAAAGCTGGATAAAAACGAAAAAACTTGTGGGGAAAATGTGTTCTATGATATACTCTCTTTATGTCTTGCATTTCAGGGAATAGGAATATAGGAAAGGAAATGGGTGTGGCAATGGGATTTTTGAAGAACCAGTTTTCGAATCTGGTAGAGTGGAATGAGAGTGAAGAAGGCGTTATCTTTTATAAATGGCAGAATCAGGAGATTAAGAAAGGTTCCAGACTGATTATCCGTCCTGGACAGGATGCAGTCTTTCTGTACAATGGCAGAGTAGAAGGGATTTTTGAGGAGGATGGCGATTATGATATAGAATCTGACATCATTCCTTTTCTGACAACCTTAAAGAGTTTTCGGTTTGGGTTTAATACGCCGCTCCGCGCGGAAGTACTTTTTATCAATACGAAGGAACTGTTGGTGAAATGGGGAACGAAGAATGCCATCAACCTGCAGGCGCCAGGATTGCCAGGCGGTATGCCGGTGCGGGCTTTCGGTACCTTTAACTGCCAGGTAGTGGAACATGATGTGGTGATCGAAAAGCTGGCTGGTATCAGACAGCGGTATACTGTGGAAGATGTGAAGACGCGTATTGTGGCCAGCCTGGACCAGCTGTTGATGAGCTGGATCAGTAAGGAAGGCAGGGATATGTTCAACCTGCAGGCAGATGCCAGGAGCATTGCGGCTGGCATTGGGGCGGATCTTGATCAGGATATGCGTAAGCTGGGGATTGGGATTACAGATTTTACGATTGAAAGCTTTTCCTATCCGGAAGAGATCAAGCGGATGCAGGAGAAGGCGGCAGCACAGTCCATGGTTGGAGATTTGGGCAGGTATACACAAATTGCCGCCGCGGATAGTATGGCCAAAGGAGGGCATGGTTCTAATATGGCTTCCGATATGGTAGGTATACAGATGGGAATGGCGCTGGGACAGCAGATGATGAATCAGATGAACCTGGGCGGGAATACCGATGCAGGGGTACCGGTGCAGCAGCCAGTGCAGGCAGGAAATGCGGCGGCAGATGGGGGCAGCGCAGGTCCGAAATTCTGTCCGAATTGTGGGACGCCCACGACGGGAACCAAATTTTGTGGGAACTGTGGAAACAAGCTGCTTTGAGCAGGCGGCATAAAAGATTTTGTGAGGCAGAGGCAGGCGGCGCAGAGGGCAAAAGCAGAGTATATTGATAGAAGGAACAGTACAGGAAATGAGCATATATGATACTTTAAACGAGAAACAAAAGCAGGCGGTCATGCAGACCCAGGGCCCGGTTTTGATTCTGGCGGGTGCAGGGTCAGGAAAGACCAGGGTGCTGACCCACAGAGCCGCCTATCTGATCGATCAGGAGGGAGTAAATCCCTATCAGATCATGGCGATCACTTTCACCAACAAGGCGGCAGGGGAAATGCGGGAACGCGTGGATAAGATTGTCGGCTTTGGAGCTGAACAGATCTGGGTTTCTACTTTTCATTCTACCTGTGTCAGGATCCTGCGCAGATATATTGACAGGATCGGATATGATAATCATTTTACCATTTATGATACAGATGACCAGAAAGGTGTGATGAAGGAAGTCTGTAAGAAACTGCAGATTGATACGAAAATGCTGAAGGAACGGACGGTTATGAGTGCCATTTCTTCGGCGAAAGATGAACTGATTGATCCTTTGCAGTATGAGATGCAGGCGGGATACGATTATAATGCGAGCAGGATCGCGAAAGCTTACAAAGAATACCAGGCGGTTCTGCATAAGAATAATGCACTGGATTTTGACGATTTGATTATGAAGACGGTGGAGCTGTTTAAGGCGGATGCAGAAGTACTGAATAACTATCAGGAAAGGTTCCGCTATATCATGGTGGACGAGTACCAGGATACCAACACGGCGCAGTTTGAATTGGTCAGGCTGCTTGCTGACAAATATCGGAATCTCTGCGTAGTAGGAGATGACGACCAATCCATCTATAAGTTCCGCGGGGCTAATATCCGTAATATTCTTGATTTTGAAAAAGTTTACCCGGAGGCCTGTGTAATCAGGCTGGAGCAGAATTACCGCTCTACGCAGGTTGTTTTGGACGCGGCGAATGCTGTGATCAAGAATAACACAAGGCGCAAGGATAAAGCGCTTTGGACAGACAAGAAGGAAGGAAACAGGATTCATTTCAGACAATTTGATACTGCATACGAAGAGGCGGAATACATAGCGGGTGATGTGGCGGCGAAGAGGCGGGAAGGAGAAGCCGAATATGGCGAGTGTGCAGTGCTCTACCGCACAAATGCGCAGGCCCGCCTGTTAGAAGAGAAGTTTATCATGGAAGGGATTCCCTATGATGTAATTGGCGGCGTCAATTTCTATGCCAGGAAGGAAATCAAGGACATTCTGGCTTATTTGAAGACGATTGACAACGGGCAGGATGATGTGGCGGTGAAGCGGATCATTAATGTCCCGAAGCGGGGCATTGGTATGACCACCATTGTGCGGGTGCAGGAATATGCAGACAGCAGACAGATCAGTTTTTACGATGCGCTTAAAGAAGCAGACCAGATCATGACTATTGGCAGAAGCGCCTCGAAGTTGAAACCTTTTGTTACAATGATACAGACAATGCGCAGTAAGCTGGAATTCTACAGTTTGGAAGAATTAGTGCGGGATATCTTAGAGACGACAGGGTATGTGAAGGAACTGGAAGAATCCGGTGAGGAGGACGCCGCTGACCGTATTGAAAATATCGATGAACTGCTCAGTAAGGTGGTAGCATATGAAGAGGTGCACGATGAGCCGGATTTAAGCGAGTTTCTGGAAGAGGTAGCCCTCGTTGCAGATATTGATAAAGTAGGTGAGTCGGATAACAGAGTGCTGCTTATGACGCTGCATTCCGCGAAAGGACTGGAATTTTCCCACGTGTATCTGGCAGGACTGGAGGATGGTATTTTTCCCAGCTATATGACGATTATGTCTGATGATCCGATGGAGATTGAGGAGGAGAGGCGGCTTGCCTATGTGGGTATCACCAGAGCGAAGGATGACTTGACAATCACTTATGCCAGACAGCGTATGATCAGAGGAGAGACACAGTATAATCCGGTAAGCCGTTTTGTCAGGGAAATACCGCCGCTTCTGATGGATAATAATCCGCCGAAACCAAAGCGACCAGATCAACAGGAGTACGAGGAGGATTCCAGAGAACGCAGTTTCTTTAAGGCAAAACCTTTTGAGACAGGAAGCTTTGAGAGCAGGTCTTTTGAGGTGCAGACACCCTACCGTCGTGTGCCGGATAATGTGTTTGACAAACCAAAGAGTCTGTCTTTTGGCAGGGATTTTGCAGCAGAACAGGCGAAGGTGGAACGAAAGCCAGCGGTTACAGCGATGGCAAAGCCGAAAGCAATTGTCAGACCAAAACGCACTGCAGTGGAGAACCAGCCTTATATTACAAGAGCGACGCAGGGTGTTGGCGCGGTATCGATCGAGCCGGCGGGCAATAAAACGCTGGAGTATGGGGTAGGCGACAGGGTGCGTCACATGCGCTATGGGGAAGGAACGGTGTTAAAGATCGAACCGGGACCGCGGGATTCTCAAGTGACAGTCATATTTGATGAGGTCGGACAGAAAATTATGTATGCTGGATTCGCGAAGCTGAAGAAGAGCTAGATGGAAGAACAGGTTTGATACAACGCATAAGCGGTATGATGACAGGTCAGCAGAATGGGAATAGGATTCACACAGAGATGGAGGACGCTATGGCACTTACGCCGGTCAGAAATTTGCAGTTGCATAACCAGATCGAGAGAGTGCTGCATGTACAGGGAAACTATCAGGGCGGCATTTTGGAGATGGCAATCGTGGTGGATCGGGCATATGATAAAGAGACGGTGCGGACGCTGTGTGCCGATCTGATCACATCCTGTAAGAAACAGAGCGAAGTGTTCCGCAATATAAGGCTGAATATGATCCTCTGGGGAAGAAAAGAGATCTGTACTAAGACAGTGGCAGCTGCCTATGTGCAGATGGGGACCTTCTTTGATTCTTATGAGGCGGAGGAAATGCCGGCTTATGCGATAGAGCAGGGACATAGAAAAGAAGCGGTTAAACTGGAAGCGGAACAGTCCGTGATGGAGATCATGGAATATTTGAAGAAATTCCATGCAAGAAGTAAGCTGGTTCTTCTGTTGACGCCAGACAGGGAGAAACTCTATCATGTGTCGGATAGGGACAGATTGCAGCAGGCGCTTAGTCCTTTCCTGAAACAGAAATTGGTTCTTATCTATCCAGAGGGGATAGAAGCAGGCGTCAGGCTTTTTATGCAGAGTTAGAGATCTATATGGTCGCATTTAGACAGTTTGTGCAGGGACTGCGATAACTATGACGAAGATGGATGCATAAATTTTTGATTAAATTATATATTTTTATAGTAAAAACAAAAAAGAAGTGGTATATTATAGATAATGACGATTTGTATCGGGAAAGAACGTAAAACAGGAAAGAGAGGATTTGGTTATGAGCAAAACAGAAATTCTGAATAAATTGGATGATATATTGGACAATGCCAGAGTGAATGAGCTTTTTGGACGCAAGAAAGAGGAAGAGAAGAACTGTGATAAGCTGTTGTGGATCTTTGCGATCATCGGTGCTGTCGTTGCGATTGCGGCGATTGCCTATGCAATGTACCGCTATTTCAAGCCAGATTATCTGGAGGACTTCGAAGATGACTTTGATGATGATTTCGACGATGATTTCTTTGAAGACGAGGACGAAGAAGAGGAAGCAGCCGAGGAGAAGGCATAAGCTGAAGGAACAGTGCATAACAGGATAGAGCGGAGAATTCTGTAAATTGAAAGCGGGATGTGTGCATAACATCCTGCTTTTGTTGTGTTATCTTGTCATTGGCGAGACGACTGATTTGGTGCTTTCTTAGAGTTAGAGGAACTGCTGTGGATATCTTGTGTAGGGGATGGGACGACAAGTTCAAAGGGAAAGGGATGTGGAATAGGATGAAGAAGGGACAGATTCTAGAAGGAGTGGTAAAGCGGGTAGAGTTTCCGAACAAAGGCGTTGTGGAGACGACGGAAGGCGTCTGTGTCGTCAAGAATGCGCTGCCAGGACAGAAAGTGCAGTGTGTTGTCAACAAAGTACGGAAAGGTAAGGCTGAGGGACGGTTAATGTCTGTACTGGAGCCGTCTGTATTGGAGTGCGGCAGTCCTTGTCCCCATTTCGGAAGCTGTGGAGGCTGCACGTATCTTTCCCTGCCTTATGAAGAACAGCTGCGAATTAAGGAGCAGCAAGTAAAAAAGTTGCTTGACAGTGTGCTGGACAAGCAGGGAGCATGGAAATTTGAAGGTATAAAGGCCAGTCCAGTCTGCTTTGGTTACCGCAATAAGATGGAATTTTCCTTTGGTGATGAAATGAAGGATGGCCCATTGACGCTGGGGATGCATAAGAGAGGAAGTTTTTATGATATCGTGTCTGTTACGGAGTGCCAAATCATAGATGAAGATTACAGACAGATCCTGCGATGTGTGAAAGACTATTTTACAGGTTTGCGGCAGCAGGGTATAGATATCAGCTTCTATCACAGACTGCGTCATGTTGGCTATCTTCGCCACCTTCTCGTCCGCAAGGCGGCGAAGACCGGGGAAATCCTGATCGCGCTTGTGACTACCACACAGAAACCGATGTTCATAGAGGAAACGCAGTTATTGGAGGGGTTCCGGGCGCACCTGCTAGGGCTTGCACTGGAGGGGAAGATTGCCGGGATTCTGCAGATCAGAAATGACGCTGTGGCAGATGTGGTGCAAAGTGATGAGACGCAGATTCTGTATGGACAGGATTTTTTCTACGAGGAATTACTGGGATTGCAGTTTGAGGTTTCTACCTTTTCTTTCTTCCAGACAAACAGTCTGGGCGCCGAGGTACTTTATCAGACAGCGCGGGAGTATATCGCAGAGTATATCGGACCAGAAGCAGATAGCGCAGAGGAACAGGGAACAAAGTGTGATAAGATCGTGTATGACCTTTACAGCGGTACGGGCACGATCGCACAGCTGATGGCGCCGGTGGCGAAGAAGGTGATCGGTGTAGAAATCGTAGAAGAGGCGGTGAAAGCGGCGAGAAAGAACGCGGCATTAAATAGTTTACATAACTGTGAATTTGTTGCAGGAGATGTGTTGAAGGTGATCGATAATATAGAGGAGAAGCCGGATGTGATTCTTTTGGATCCGCCGCGGGACGGTATTCATCCGAAGGCGCTTGATAAAATCATCCGGTATGGGGTGGAGCATATTCTGTATATTTCCTGTAAACCGACCAGTCTGGTACGGGATCTGGAAGTGTTTCTGGAGAGGGGATACGAGGTAGAGCGGGCTGTGGCAGTTGACCAGTTCCCGTGGACGGCGAATGTGGAGACGGTATGCCTCTTAAATCGTATAAATTAAGTGTTTTAAGGACTTTAGAATATGAGAAAAAAGTGATTTGCCACCTATTTGCCACCAGTTCAGAGAAAAAATATAAAAAGGACTGAACGAGTCTGAATGATATAATACCTCCTAAGTAGACAAGGTAAATACCCAAAATCTACTTAGGAGGTATCATATCAGAATGTTGAACAGTCCTTTTTATTATGAGGTTTTGCGGTTTATAGCATGTTCGAAAATATCAACAGACCGTGAGGCCATAATTTCTGTATCATGTACATACGTCTGTAGTGTAGTCTGGATGTTAGAATGACCCAGACGGGTTTGTACGTCCTTCACATCAGCGCCGGATTCAATCAGGATCGTGGCATGGGTGTGCCGCAGGGAATGATAATCAAAAGCAAGTAGCAGTTCCTTGTGGATCACCCTTGCACAATACTTGAAGGAATCCGTGGAAGTATATTCTCCGTTTTCTGCTATGCAGACCATACGGACACGGGGTAAGGCCGATTCAACGCACTTCTGTATAGGAACAATGCGCTGCATATCGTTTCCTTTTTCGTCAACCTCTTTTTTCAGGACATGGATCGTATAGTATTCACTGTATTTCAGTTCATTTTTCAGCTGGGCGGTGTGCTCCTGATTCAACGCCTGATAGAGTGTATCGCCAAACTTTACGGTACGCATGGAAGATGCAGTTTTGGTTGTGGTAAAGTACCATGAGGAACGCATTTCCTTTTTCCCAGTCTTTTCCACGGCCTTGCGGACATCAGCTCCAAAGTTCCGCTTTACAATCTGTTTGTTGACGGTCAGGGTTCTGTTTTCAAGGTCTATGTCATCCCATGTCAGGGCAAAGGCTTCACTGATCCGCAGGCCCGTATAAAATCCGATCATCAAGGGGATATGATATCGGGATCCGGCAGGGAAGCGCTTAATAATCCGCTGCCATTCTTCAAGCGTCAGGATGATCCTTTCACGGGGCTTCTTCTCTACTTTAGGATATTTCACATAGCGCATAGGGTTAGTCGGGAGATAGTGGAGTGGTTCAACGGCATAGTCCAGCGCCGCACCGAATACGGACAGGATCCCGGTTATAGAGTGTTTGGCTAGTCCATCCATTTTCAGCTTGTTGGCATATTCCTGCAATGCGGCAGCAGTAACAGCTTTTAGACGGTACTGGCCAAAACGGGGCTTCAAATGTCCTTCCATGATCCGTAGATAGCCTAGCTGCGTGTTATATTTCAGGTTCGGTTTGCAGTACAGGTCATACCATTGATCAAGGTAATCTGATACGGTGATCTCGGAGGGTTCAAATACTTGCCCGGTATTAAGGTACTCATTGATTGCCTTCGCAAGCGCCGCTTCCGCTTCCTTTTTGGTTTTGAAGCCGCCTTTTTCCCTCTTCTGGCGTTTCCCGTCTACTGTGCCGAGGTCAAAATAATATGACCATGTTGAGCCGCGTTTTCTTGTTCCACCTTTCATAATTATCCTCCTTTTTTAGTATAAAAATAACAGCCAGCGTCTTTAATTATTTAACGATTGCAGTCTGCACCCGAAGATAATACAAGTTTTGATTCCCTTCGGGGTATCTATTAAAATCATTTTAATGCTTGTAACACCAGAATGATGATTTTTGAAGCAAACCATTGATGCTTCTGGTGTGCCAGGAAAAGGTTTTTAGCCTTTTGCTTTTCCTGTTGCGACGTCGCAATAAACGGCCGAATATATTAGTTGGTATCACTATGAAATGTCTTATATGCTTCTGTGATACTATAAAATTCGATCAGCTCATCGCGAGACATTTCTTTTATCATACCAATCAAACGTTCAAAACATTCGTCTGATGTAAGTGATGCAATTTCCTGTTCTGAGAGTTGTTTTCTATTCATTTTATTTTGCTTCTATATTTACCGAATTCTATAAATTTGCGTAATATTAGTATAAAAATTATTTTACTTTGTACACTACCTTGAGAAGTGGTGAGCAAGCTGAAAGTAACATTATGGGAAAATAGAAATAAAAAACAATTTACATTAATTAAACTGGCAGAAAAGACAGGGATAGGAAAATCTACGCTCAACAACATCGAAAATGGTAAGGTGTCACCAACATTAGTGCAACTTGAAAAGATAGTTACACCAATATGAATATAAAAAAGAATAAAAGCATTAAAAAATAATGGCAGGGGCAGGGCATAAAAATGCCCGGCACTTGTATTTTTACTGGGAGAATGATATAATTCACTTGCTTAGGGTGGATTATATCGGGTCTCCCGGTATGGTTCCAGTCCGCTCTGATGTTCCAGCATCAGAGCGGACTTAATTATGTGAATAATCCGATAATTTGAGATAGGCTTCCTATAAAAATTAGGACAGTTCCCAAAATAACCTTTGCTTTATCCTTTTTAAAATAATTTTGCTGGTGATCGTGATAATAAGCAGTTCCCACATTGGTTGATTTTGTGTTAAGAATCGACCAAAGGCTGAATATGGTACCAGCAAAAACCAGAATGATTCCTATTGAACTAAAAATTTTATTCATGATATACCTCTGCTACGTCGTAATAAATAATTACATATGCCGTTGTTTATAATACACTATGTGATATAATCTCTTAAAGCAGGGTGATGTAAACTGCTGGGGATATAAAGATATGAGACAGTCGTCAACTTTCTATGGGTTGCGGCTGTTTCTTGTTTTTAATTCGATAGTTTCATTATTCCCCTATCTTTCCCAGGACTCTTCCGACAGTATTTATCCTTCTTTCGTCTGGAATTATATCTGGGTATTTCTGATTTACTATTCAACTATTACGGCGGTTCCAGACGCAACCAATCCTATCATATTTCCGGAAAAAGGAACAAATGAAATTGATACACCTATAACTGCATTGCAGGATATATCATACGCTTCACGCTTTAAGTAAAAAAGCGCGGAATCCTTTGCCGAAGCTATTTTGGATTCCATGGCAGAAGAACTTGACCCAAGCAAATCAGCAACATTGGCATTTAATTCGTTAAAGAATCCTGTGCCAAGAACGGATATTCCGGTAACAATATTTTTATATTCGGCTATTGCGTGACCGTCAATTAATGATGTTGTTGAAATTAAAATAGAATCCACAATATTGTCTATTAGGTCAGATGCATTATCGGAAGGTATATTTTGGCTTTTAGCCATGGATTCAATATTGGCATCGCGTAAAAGATTTTGTAGGTATTCTTTTGCTGATCTATTGTGCACTTTGTTTAGCAAATCAGAAAAGTAAGCAGTGTCGGGACCGTCCCCAGAAGCGTTCCTAATTTTTAAAATTTCTCTATGGCACTGGTCGCATATTTTGCCAGAAAGACCACTCATAGAAAAGCCGCTCATAAATCCGATATTATCTCTTTGACATAAAAAGCATTTTGACATAAAAAAGCTCCTCTCTAATTATAATTTATCTACCACTCTTCCCATGCACAACGATTCCTCAGTTAGAGGGATGTCGTTATATTCCTTGTTCAAAGAGATCAGCACTCCCTTTCCCAACCTTTTAACATAAGCCTGCCCGCTCACATTGAAGATGCCGATTTCACCGATACTGATTTCACAGGTAGGCTCAACCAACAGGATGTCCTTATCGTGGTAGAGCGGTTCCATGCTGTGGCCGCTTACTTTTACTGCGTAGGCGACACGGCGGTACTGAGGCCGATCTGGCACGGTGATGCGTTCTGTGTAGACATCATCAAAGATTACTTCACCGGCACCGGCTGAAACACTGTGGAAGTATTGGAGGATGCGTCCCTGTGAGTTTGAGTCGGCGACTTCGACTACAGTGGCGGTTGTCTGCTCGATCTGCTGTACACGTTCGGTTTCACGATTCAATATGTAAGATACCGTTTCTTTTCCGTGCTGATCAAGGGCACGATAGCTCTTGATCATATTGTATTCGGCTAAAGATACATCATTTTTCCTTTGTGGAAGTTTTACGGCATCTTGAAATAGATAATTGGCATCTACGTTGAGTGCTTCCATTAATTTATAAATAATTTGTTCTTTTGGATGGCTGGTTTCTTTTTCATAATTTGTTATAGCGGAACCAGTAACACCGACGATATTCCCCAGCTCTGTCTGAGTTAGTCCAAGACGTTCACGGGCTTCTTTAATCCTATAGCCTATACCCATAACTTTTCCTCCTCAATTATGTATAAACAATATAACTCAAAAATCTTTAAAAGTAAATACAAAAACTAAAGAAAATTTAGAAAATGGTATTGACAACTAAAGAAACTTGATATACCATGAAATGGAGCTAAAGAATCTTTAGGAAAGGGGGTGAAAACTTGAAATCCATTGTAGCACCGAATGTAGAAGAGATTATTACAAGAAAGTGCTTGAAACAGAGTGCAGTAGCTGAGAAGGCGGGGTACTCAAAACAGCAGTTTAACGACATGCTGAGAGGGAGGAAGGTCATACGGGATACAGACGTATTGAAAATAATGCTTGCCCTTGAGGTAGATGCCAATGAACTGTTTAAGGTAGTACAGGAGGTAGGAGGGGGATGAAATTAAAAAACTGGAATGAATGGGATAATGCACCGGCAAAAACAAGATTCGTGAAGAACGAGATAGAACTAAGCGAGAGAAGAATTCTTCTGATATTGGATAGCACGGTCAAAAGGGCAAAAAAGGAAATGGCTACACTTACGGCAATAAGCATAGCCATTCAGACTGTAGGATATTTTATTTTGCTTCGGCACGGATCGTATCGAGAACGGTTTCGTAAGCTTGTTTCAGGCAATCAGAAAGATAATCTATAGTGGATTCGTCTGTTGGGGCATTCAAAATATCGTTTAGGACAATGTCTCGAAACATATCAATATAATACTGTGTATTTTTCAATATGGAATTCTCCTTTCTTTATGTACTCGGCCATGGTGGTGGCCTATACCACAAGTATAAAGGAGCAAAACGGGAATTACAAGATAGGAAAGTAGACAAGGCGGCAGAGCTCAGACGGAAAGTTGGCAGTATAGGAGGGAAGGTTTAAGTAAATGACATTGGCATGGAGGCAGAACTGGATTCGGCAAAGAAAGAACGCTATTACAGAGGAACCCAGAATGATATGATTCGGGATTTAATAAATCGTGGGCTGGCGTCTCTGAAAGATGAATCCAAGACAGTATCTAGACAACTTGTATAAACATACACAAAAAGTAGTTCCAATATACAGCGGGAACACTTTTCCGAAAAGGGAGTTAAAGAAATATAGGAGGAGGTTTGAGGGAATATGTGACATAAAAGAAGAATAAGCTCATAGCTTATTCCTCAGATATGAAAAGAGATTTACTTTGGGTTTGTATAGAAGGATCAAGAGAAAGTTAGTTATAAATTTAATAGCTGTTTCTTTTTGGCATCAAATTCATCTTGCGAAATGATACCAGCGTCTAATAATTGTTTATATTTTAGTATTTCATCAGCAGAAGAGATTGTAGGCTGTGAAGGTGTAGGATTTTTTGATTCTTGGATTTTTTGCATCAAAAATTCATACATTTCTTCGGATAGAGCAGGTGTATTTTTGTTGAAAGCGCGAAGAATGACAGAATTCTCATCACTCATACTGTCGGATGACGTAAACATTAAATTATTATTCATAGAAGTATCTTTTGCACCGGGAACTATGAATTTAATATAGCCATTGGTAAGACCGGGTTTTTTGAAATCTATTCCGGACAAGTCTCGGTAAAAGAAAGTCCGATCCCCCTTAAAACCATGCGAAGCAGTAGCAATAAAACCGCTTCTGGATATAACCACCTTGTTTGCATAAGCAGTGATGGTACCGTTTGTTCCCTTTAATGTCATAATTTCAGATTCCATAGTAATTTTTGTCCTTTCTTTTGTATTTAGAAAAAAACGATTATAGCCCAATTATAAATGAAGGACAATGTTTACACAATAGGATTTTAAGCTTGTATACAGTTATTGGAGTTATTGATAGGGCATTTTGCATTCGAGTACGCCAATGCCCTGTAGTTAGATTATACGGAGAATGTGGGGAAAGGACAAGAACGGTTTTCTAAAACCAGTAGAACCAAACTAGGAAAAAGGGGAGGAAAGTGAGGAAAGATAAAAAGATTGTTGTTTGGGACAGAAGCATGATTTCATTCCTTGGAGTGGATCCAATGGACTTCGCAGGTAAAGAGGCAGAGAAAAAGCCCATAATTATAAATGAAGAAAGAGCAAAATATGGGCTTTCTCCCATCTCAGACGGAGATATTCCCATTATAAGAATATCTGATAACAATAAGGAATCTTGTCTGTAGGATCAATTGCATTAACAAAGGGAACTATTTCCATGCTAAGTTCAGCGCAACCCGACAAAGCAACTTGTATAAACATACAGTATATCAGTTGGATGAATCAGTAGAAACAAATAAACAAATTGGGAGTAAGTTTTTAAAACCAAGAATACCAAATTAGAGGGGAGGCAGGAGTGATAGACGACTTTGCTAAAGCGCTGGGAACAATTAGTGGATTTATAACGGGATTTCTGATTACAGAATTAATAATTCACAGTGTTACAGGAAATTGCGTATTAGCCACTCTACTACAAATGCTGATGCAACACCTGAAATAAAACCAGGAATCCATCTTGTAAAGAAAGCAATTTTAAAGTTATCCAAGAGTACCTTGAAATGATAATAGCCTTCATATGTCAAGCAAAAATAAATGTCGGTGGGATGTTTATGTAATTTAAGATAGCCCTGAGCAGATAAAGAATGAATTATCAATGGCATGTTTCCGTTTTTATAACTAACTGCAGTTTTATTGCAAACTAATTTACTGTTTTCAGAATCTAAAAAAATCAATTCTGAAAAGCCAAAATGTTTTTTTATGAGATGTAATACTTTGCGTTCTTGTTTGAGCATGGGCAGTCTCCCTAGTAAATAAATGATAAAAATATTGTAACATATGTACTCTGGTATTCCAGTACCCTGTAGTTAGATTATAAGGAGAACGCAGGAAAATAGCAAGGTCGGTTTTTCTTGAAACCGATAAAGCCAAATAAGGAATGGTAAGGACAACAGGGATTTTAGGGAGAGCGGTGCCTTAACTTAACGGAGGGAGGGCTTAAGTAAATGACATTGGTTCGGTAGGAGTTAGAAGGAGGCGAGGGAAGATGGGAGGCTATAATCAAACTCACAATGACAACAGTAATTATATACTACCAATCATTGTGAGCATTGCGACGACAATCATTTTTAATTTCTTAATAGGGCGATTATGATATTTGTAATTATGGTGATGATCAAGGGGATATAGATATTTGATAAAAGTTCGCTCTTTCGTGCGGATTTTGATTTTTGAATGCCAAGCTCATAATCAGATAGAAATGCATAACCTTTACCGGTAATTTCGAAGTCACCGCTATAGGATAAATCATCTTCCGGCGAGTGTTTCTTGATTAGACCTTGATTTTCAAGATATTGAAGTCTGGAGTCAGCACCAATATCCAGTGTGCGGTAATATCCAATGTCAGCTATACCACCGGATTCGCTTACAGATTTTAAAATTTTTATGTCGTTATCAGTCATTTGAAGAAATCCTCTCCTTACAAAATACTCGGCATGTCAGTGCCTGTAGTTAGATTATACGGAGAATGTGGGGAAAGGACAAGAAAAGTTTTCTGAAACCGGTAGAACTAAATTAGGAAGGAAATGAAGAATGGAACAATTTGCTTGGTTCCTTATTGGAATGGCAGCAGGTGTTGCATGGTACAGAGCATTCATTCGGGATCTGATCAAGAAGAACCCCTGTACCATGTGCGACTACTGTGAATTTGAAATTATGAAGGAGCAGATATTTAAAAAAAGATGAAGTTCTACTTTTTGGGTGGCGGGCAAGGCGGAGCAGGATGCCGTGGCCCAGGGGCGCCGCCTCCATCATGCTTTATTTCTGGTGGCGGAGATGGTGGTATAGGAATAGATATGTTGGGTCCGGTTGTGTTTTTAGGCATTTGGGTTACCTCCTTTAATCTTGTGTTGGATAAGTTACTGAAAAAAATGTTCTACATTCTTGATCGGCTTTCTTTTCGCAATATTTTATTACAGGTAGATATTCCCCCGAAAAGAATTGGTTGACCAAATTTGAATAGCAGTTTTTATGCTTTTCTAATAAACCAAGTATTTCATCATCTGATAGATGGTGGATTTCAATGACAAGCCAGTCATGGTCAATATCTAACAGTAACTTATCAACTGCGCTGATCATGAATTTTATGGAAACGAGTATATCGTTGTAGGGCAGTTTTGGGAAAAGAGCCTGCAATATTTGAGAGATGCAAATAATCACAGCCCATAGCAATTTGTATTCTTTCCAGACATCCCATGCAGCTATACATGAAAGGGTAGTTAAGCTTAAGAACCATGTGATACATGTGTTGACGCGTTTAAAAAGAATTTGAAAATACATGTAATAACAAGCTCTAAATTTTATGGAAAAGTAAAAATTCCAGTACCGTTCGCGCATAAACATGCCCCATTTCTTTTGAGTAAAATGTAATTTAAAAAAATTATACCACAGTATGCAGAAAAGAAAAAGAAGAGCATGTAATTTGAAAAGTAGGGTATATATTAAAAAAAGTTGCCCTTAGAGGTAGAAAAGAGTGTGAACATGTTTAATAATTTGCGGATGACATTATATAGAAAGAGCATATAGGCAAAGCAATATGTGGAGATTTTAGGGCGTTGGAGAGAAAACAGTGCAGAACAAGCTGGTAGGAAAAACGGAGTTTACATATCCGGAATTCAGAAAAAATTGTGCGTTGCTTTTTGGGTACAATACTGTTTGCAACGGAAGAGGAAGCAGTTTCCGAAGTAGGTCGCAAAGCCGTAGGAGTTTAGCTTGAAGCTTTAACGTAATCAGAGTTCATGGAGATCAACCACATGATGGTACATTTCATGAACACTCAAGATAGAAAGGAAAAAACATGACAGTAGAAAAAATCAACGAAATGGGGCTGATCGATGACGACATGGAGATCGTCATACGGCAGGGCGAAGGATTTGATACCCTTGCACGTGGCAACTGGTATCAGGATGACATCCTTGCATATGAAAAACATAAGGTTGAAAGCTTCACATGGCAGGATGACAATAGGCTCTATATCGATGTGAAAGTGTAGGGGGAAGAAGGTGACAATAAGGTGATTTCGCAGAATATGAAAAGGATCATGAAAGAAAAAGATATTACAGGTGCAGCGCTGGCATTGGCCACTGGATATAGCAGGGCAGCGATCAGCCAGTATATGAATGGGGTAAATGTACCATCCAAACATCGGCTGGAGGCTATCGCGGTGGTATTAGGCGTAACCATTGAGGAACTGGAAAGACAGGAGCGTATTGATACTACCGTGGAAGACCAAGGAATACCAGTAATGCAACCTACATTGAGCATCACACAAGCAGCACGTCTAATGCATAAGCATGTTGATTATGTAAAAGCAGGATTGATACAGGGCAGGCCAGGGTTTGAATTTGGTTCTGCCGTTAAGATATCCAGTAGATGGTCGTTCTTTATCAGTGCAGCTAAATTTACAGAAGTCACAGGAATTCCTGTTACAAAGATATTAAAATGAAACAAAGAGGACTGGAAGGGTGAAAAAGAAACCCGTAGCAGTGCTGTTGATTCTGATGATCGCAGTGAAAGAGACGACGGCGTTGGTGGTGTTGACCAAAGTATCGGACGATGTCCGGGATATATCTGAGGAAGTGAGGTTACAGGAGATGCCGCAGCAGATAAACATCTACATAGAGACAAGCTGTAAGGGGCCTGCGGTGAAGAAAGCTGCAGGAGCGTGGTTCGTGGAATGTATTAAGGGATCAGGGGAGTTGGCTACTAGGGGCGGGGTCCTGTATGCGGATAAGGTAACGGAAAATGTACTTACCCTTGCGCTGGTAAAGAGTGCCTTTTCTATCTTTACAAGACCGTGCCAAAGCCGAGTATTTACTGAATGCAGCCACGTTCTCAATACGATGAAGAATGGCTGGATATGGCAGTGGCGGGAAAACAACTGGGTCACAGCGAAGGGAACAATGGCAAAAAACGCGGAAGCGTGGAAACAGTGCGCAGAGGTCGTTGAGGGACATAAGACAGACTGGACGAATGGCACGCATCCCTACAGGATTAAGATGCAGAGCAGGCTTGTCAAAGAGCTTTCTGTAAAGCATGATCTTCCGGCAGCAGGGATCTATGTTGCAGTGTCGGTACCAGAATGGAATATAGGGTGAGGGAGGGATGATAGATGTATGTGACAGGTGATGTCAAAGGGTATTATGTGGCAGCAGGGAAGACACGGATGCATATCTCGGTAGACGGGAAAGGGAGCGCGTCGATGATCAGGAAGAAAGAGATCAAGAAAGTAGGCGTCTGGCTGGATGACGGCCGCATGATTTCGGTGGAACAGCGGAAGAAGATTTACGCGACCATACGAGATTTCGCGGTATGGACAGGCTATACCCCGGAAGAAGCAAAAGAAGTACTCAAGTACATGTATGTAGAACGTACTGGACAACAGTATTTTTCGCTGTCAGACTGCTCGATCGACACGGCGAGAGAATTTCTCAACGTGGTCCTTGATGTTTGCCTTGAACATGGCGTAGTCCTTTCGGATGCACTCTATGAGCGTGCAGAAGATATCGTGTACATGCTGCAGAGCTGCCTGCGGTATAGGAAGTGCGCGATCTGTGGCCGGCGTGGCGAAGTACATCATTGGGACGCGATCGGCATGGGGAATGACAGGCGGCACTATGATGACAGTGAGAACAGGAGGATATGCTTGTGTCGCGAACATCATACGATTGCACATGCGTTAGGCCGGGAACGGTTTGCGGAACGGTATCATGTGTACGGCGTTTATTATGCTGATGCTCCGGAAGGGAGAAATCTATGAGAGAAAGATTGAAGAAAGCCAGGACAGATGTGGGCATGACACAGCAGGAGATGGCGGATGGTTTGGGGATAAGTCTTAGATATTATCAGAATATCGAAGAAGGCAGCAGGACGGGTGATTTTACGCTATGGGATGCATTGGAAGACATTACTGGTATTCATCAAAGGGTATTGCGTGAGATTTCATAAAATCATCTCTTCCCATGAGATAATCAAGGGAAACATCTAAGGTATCTGCTATGGAAATAAGTAAAGGATAACATGGTGTGCGCGTTCCTGTCTCATAACACTGATAAGAACGCAGGGCGATATTGAGAGTATCTGCGAGACGTTGTTGCGTAAAACCGCGCTTCATACGCATTTCACGAAGTCGTTTATTAAACATGGAGTCCTCCTAAAAAAAAAGTGCGGAATGCACGTAAAAAATGCTTGACTATGTGCAAATTGTACGTTATATTATTGGAAAATAAAACGTGCAAAACGCACGTATACAGGAGGGCAAGTTATGCAGAGGATCAAGCAGTACACAGAGAACTTTTTCAAAGGCAAGCAAAAAAATAGACGTTATGTAATGTCGATCGATGACATATTATCGTTCCTTGTAGTTGTGCAGGGTGCGGATGTTAACAAACTATTCTATGCTGGGATAACGCTTTTTGACTATGGATATGCTAAAGGATTCCGGGCCTGCCAGGCTGAATCCAGAAAGAACACGGGATAGATCATGGATCATCTACGATCGGGATGGCCTTAAAAAGATAGATCTATATCTGGAAATGGAGCATAGTATAAGATGGCAAATAACAAAGTCGGACTAGACTATTTTGAGTTAGATTGCCAACTTGAAGAAAAGGTAAGATTGATACAAGCAGAATTTGGACTGAAAGGATTTGCTGTAGTTGTTAAGCTCTACCAGAAAATATATGGTGAGTTTGGTTATTACTGTGAATGGAACGAAGACTCGTTGTTGCTTTTTATGTCAGAGAATGGTGTTTCGAGCCGTAACGAGAAAAATTTAATAAGCGACATTGTCGCGGCTTGTATCAGAAGGAACATTTTTTCAGAAGAGATTTTCGTAAAGTATGGTGTTCTCACATCAGTGGGGGTGCAAAAGAGATACTTGAAAGCTACGTCCAGGCGCGAAAATGTAAAAATGAAAAAAGAGTACCTTTTATTAAGTGATGGCAAAATTAACAGTAATGTAAACATAACCGATGATTCTGTAGACATAATCGGCGATAATGTATGCAGAATCGGACAGAGTAGAGTAGAGGAGAGTAAATATAATAATATTATCGTCAGCGCATCTAAAAAAGCAGATGCGCCGGACGCCCAGGAACGGCAGAATAGTTTCGAAAAATATGAGCCGTCAGAATTTGACTTCTGGTGTGTTGGCTATCTTATCAAGTGTTTACTGGATGACTTGCCAAATCAGAGAGTGCCAAGAACGGATGCAGAGAAGAAGAAATGGGCGGTACATATCGAACGGATGCAGCGGATTGACGGACTGAATAGGGAGCAGATCCGGGACACTCTCATATGGGCTATGCAAGATGAGTTCTGGCGGACGAACATTAGGAGCACGGGTAAGTTCCGGGAAAAATATCAGACATTGTACTTGCAGAGCAGACGAAAGTGTAACAGAAAGAAGAACACTTTTAATGATTTTAAGCAGAATGATTATGATTTCGGTGCGCTCGAAGAGGAATTGTTGAGTAACTAAGAGGAGATGAGGGATGAATAAAGTCATATTGATCGGGAGGCTGGCAAGGGAGCCAGAGATCCGGTACACGGCAGGAAATGAAGGAACGGCGGTCGTTAGGTATACACTCGCTGTTGACAGGAGATATAACAGGGAGCAGCAGAGCGCGGATTTTCTCAGTTGTGTCGCATTTGGGAAAGCTGCCGAGTTTGCAGAAAAATACCTGCACAAGGGAATAAAGATTGCTGTGACAGGGCGTCTGCAGACAGGCAGATATACAAACAGGGATGGGATCACGACCTATACGACGGATGTTATCATCGAGGAACAGGAATTTACTGAGAGTAAAAGCAGGTCCGAAGATAGTAAAGATACCAGCGATGGCAGCAGGACTAACAGATCGTCAGCAGATGGTTTTATGCAAATACCGGATGATATCGATGATGAGCTTCCGTTTACTTGACCATTGTTACATATATTGCATAAAAAAGCAGGAGGCAGCAGGTGAAGGTAAGCGTGTTGGAAAACGAATACAGGCATAATAAGAAGTTCAGTATCTATGTTGACAAATATTGTAAAGGCAGGAATATCACAGTCAAGGAAGCTCTTACGCACGAACTTGTGAGGCAGGTGTATCTGAGCTACACGGAGGTCTAGAGAATAACAGAAAGGAGCCAGAACCTCCGGCCGGGGTAATGTGTACACAGGTTCCTGAAAGAAATATCTATGCATGAAGAATACAGAAGTAGAGTATACACGGATAGACCGTCGTATGCAGATTTAAACTCACCAGAAAAGTTTCAAGCAATAATCGGCATTATAATGACACGTATTAGACAGCATCCAAAAGTTATTTGTTCCTATTCGGGTGGAGCAGACAGTGACATCATGATTGATCTAATTGAGACAGCAAGGAAGATCGCACCGTCCCTTCCATCCGTCAAGTATGTGTTCTTCAATACTGGATTGGAGATGAAAGCCACTAAAGATCATGTGAAAGCCACTGCGGAGAAGTATGGAGTGGAAATCGAGGAAGTCAGGCCGAAGGTGGGCATCATGCAGGCAGTCAGGGAACATGGGGTTCCATTCGTATCAAAGATAATGTCCGCGGGACTTGAAGGATGGCAGAAAAAGGGGATTCCACTGACAATAGCTGATGAATATGCACAAGCAGAGGATAAGGCGGCAAAAAGGCGGGAGTTGGGAGAGAGATTTCCAAAATGCGAGGGCATAATCAATTTTCTGTGTTGCTGCAATTCAGAAGGGGAGCCACGGCCGAATATTCAGCTGGTGATAAATTCATCGAAATACATGAGGGATTTTATAGGGGAATATCCTCCAGACTTCAAAATCAGTGCAAAATGTTGCGACTACTGTAAGAAACAGGTCGCACACAGTGTTCAGAAAGACTATGAGATGATAATCACAGGAGAGCGCAGGGATGAGGGTGGCATGAGGTCCGTCCCACGCAAGGATAACACTGGACTGTGCTTTACTGAAACATGTAACGGACAATATAGGTTCAGACCACTATACTATGTTTCAGATAAGGATAAGGCGTGGTACAAGGAACGGTTTGGCATCAAGTACTCTGATGCATATGAAGTCTATGGGCTTACAAGGACAGGGTGCTGCGGATGTCCGATATCTTACAAAGCGGTTGAAGATCTGGAACTGATCCAGCCATATGAGCCGAATGTTGTTAAGGCAGCATGGAACATATTTGGGAAAAGCTATGAGTACCGCAGGAAATACAATGCTTACAAGGAGAGCAGGATGGTGGAAGAGAAGAAAAAGAAGAAAAATGTTGATGGGCAGATAGAGTTATTTGATTTTTTAACTTAGTAACAGGAAGGAGAAAACGATGGGACGCAGGGCGAAGAGGGAAAGCCTGGAAGCATTTAACAACGAAGTAGTTAGGAGTGGCCTTACTTATGCAGATATACAAAAGCTGGAGACACAAGCGCAAATGAGGCGGATCAGGGTGCCGCGGACAGAAAGGACAGACGGCCGGCCAGTCTACATGTCAGTAGCGGCGCGTAATCGGCTGAAAAAATTGGAAGCTGGCAGCAGGTAAAGAGAAGAATTGCGCAGGATGTAGCCTAAACGGTAGAAATCTTCAATGCATCGGTGAATATCAGTGGTGTGAGAAGGAAAAAATTGAACTTTAGCGGAGGTAATTGCTATGAAAACAAATTTTGACGTTTGTTGCGAAAGTGTAGAAATGATGGCACAGATGATAGATATTATGAAGTGCGGGTGGACGAAAGAGCAGATTGTAAATTGGCTTAAACAGCCCTTCGTAGAAAAGGAGGAGAAAAGGTCAAAATACAAACCAAAGGTGGTCGAGGGTAGGATAAGTGGTACTGGTTGGCCAGTAGATGGGCACACCTTAATGCTATCGTCATGGAATTACGACAATCATGAAAACTGGCACTTAGATTACTGGAAGGCCGAAGAAGATTCTGCTGTGATGGAGACTATGTTTATCTCCGAGACGACAGCAGGCTTATGTCTGTATGACACATTAGAAGAATTTGCAGAACATTGGGAGGAATGGGAACCGGAGGGAAGTTTCTGTATTCCGTTAGAAAACGTTGAAACAGTGAAGGTTTTACAGGAAGAAGTGAAGATAGAGTAACTGAGATTTAACACATATGTCAGCAGGAATGCAAGAAAGGGGAATCTATATGATTAATAGGACGTCATGGAAGATTATAGAATTGGTGCTTAGAAGATATCCAGAGAGCAAAATAGAATATGAACAGTACATAGTTGATATTATGGCGTCCTCTTCGCCCCATCCATTGACAATTTTTCAAAAAGAAAATAATGGTGAGTATAGCAAGCCGCAGTCAGTTACAGAGGCAAAAGCACTTAAAATGACATCAAAACGGGCAGAAAGACTAAAGAAAGAGATAGAGGCTGTAGAATTGGTTTATAACAGTTTAAAGCCAGAGGAACAGAAAATAATGAAGGCCCGCTTCTGGTCGGACCGGTGCCGGAACCTGCCCTATACCAGTATAGATAAGGTTGCGTATTCCGAGCGGCAGATGAGGAGGATCGTAAAGAAGATCATACTGCAGGTCGGGATATATTTGGGAGAAATCTAGGGAAGGAAGAGTATGAGAAAGAATTTAAAAGAAGCTAGAGCTGACACAACAGCAGATGGCAGATAAGTTGGGTGTGTTTAAGATATTACGAGCAAATTGAAATAGATAACAGAATAGGGAGATGTGTAAATATTTGACAGGGATAGAAGTGTTGATTGATGCGTACTGTTTGTTTCAGCCGTATATCGTTTAGGAGTATATGTAAAATATAAAAGATGTGTAAAAAATGTGTATTGCATATTGACAAATGTGTAAAAAATGTGTATTATATATACATAAGGAGGGAACAATGAAGCAGAGAGACTTAGTAAAGAAACTAGAAAAAGCGGGATTTAAGCTTACGAGACATGGCGGGGACCACGACATATATAAAAGGGGAAGCGATGAAGAGCAAATTCCGAGACACAGAGAAATTGATGAACGACTGGCAAGAGCAATATTGAGAAAATGGGGATTATGAAATCCCCTGCTCTCAATAAATATATAAAGGAACGTAGGAAGGAAGAGGAGAGCGAAATGAAAAATGTATACCCTGTTATATTTACATCACTAAATGATGCTAAAGATACGATACTTGTAGAAATACCAGATTGGAAAATATTAACAGAAGGATTTGGTATGGCAGATGCTATGTATATGGCAAGAGATGCGATCGGGTTAAAGGGAATAGATTATGAAGATAATGGCAAAAGTATTCCAGAACCGAGTAAGCTGGAAGCTATTGATGTAACTGGCGGAACTTTTGCGGAAGATGGTAAGAGCTATGTTTCTTTGATTGATATTGACTTTGTTGAGTATCGTCGCCGGGCAGATAATAAAACTGTGCGTAGAAATGTCACATTACCCAACTGGCTGAATCAGGAAGCAGAAAAGGCACATCTCAATGTTTCCAAAGTCTTACAGGAAGCTTTGATGGCTAAATTAGACGTGACAAGGTAAAAATTTTTGATTTTCGAAAAGATGGCCGGATTTTTCATGTTAAATGTGATATTATGGTAGTATGATAAAATAAATCAAGAGGGAACAGGTAAGAGCATCAGAGGAGTCTGGTGCTTTTATTATGTCAAGAGGGCAGCAGGCCTATGGCGAAAGACTTTGCAAAATCATTTTACAATAGCAAGCGCTGGCAACAGTGCAGGGATTCCTACATTGCCCATCGGATATCAGTTGATGGTGGTGTGTGCGAGGAATGCCGGCGGCAGCAGGGGTACATCGTACACCATGAAGTGACGTTAGTGCAAAGTAATATTAATGATCCAAACGTTTCTTTCAATCATGAAAAAATGAAATATGTCTGCAAAGAGTGCCATGATAAGTATGAAGGACATGGAGTCGGGCATTGTAAAATCAAACCGCTATGCACATTTGACAGCAGCGGACAGCCGATCTCGTTGAGGCAGATAGACAGTACCCCCCTGTTTTAAATGTGATAAGTAAGATTTTGCAGACCGACAGCCCAGATTGATATGATACACAGGTCGCGCATAAAGGGGGTGTGGTATATGCCGGATTACGACGAGATTTTGGATGAGGTCGAGCGGGAAGAAAAGATAGACAGTGTTACGGAATATCTGGAGAAAACAAAACGGATCAGTAAGGAGGTAACGCGACTTAAGAGGCTTTTCAAATGTATTGATGAGAATAAGAAAAAGTTAGTGTTTACAACGATAGAGGATGTAGCTTTTATGACTGTAACAATGCAGGAACTGCGTGAAAAAATAGTCCGGGAAGGCACAACATGCACTTACAAGAATGGCGCGAACCAGTTTGGGACAAAGCAGAGCCCAGATGCACAGCTCTATCTGCAGATGAGCCAGAAACAGACACAAGCGATGAAAATATTAGTGGACTGCCTTCCTAAGCCACAGAAAGATTTAGGCAATGAAGCAGATGATTTTAAAAATTTTGTTATGAACAGGTAGTGATATGAGATGAAAGTGAACTATCCAGTGGATTATAATCCTGTCATAGAGTACTGGAACAGGATTCAGTCAGGAGAAGAAGTCGTATGTGACAAGATCTTCCGCACTTATAAAAAGATCGCATACGATATAGAACATCCGGTAGAGTATTCTTATAGTAACAAACGGGCAAACCATATTATTGAGTTTTTCGAAAATTATTGCAGGCCGTCAAAAGGCAGAGACAGCACTGAAAATGTTAAGCTCGAACTATGGGAAAAGGCGCTGCTTGCTACAGTGTTTGGTTTTGTTGACCGAAATGGACTCCGCAAATACAGGGAGTCTATTCTAATTGTTGGGAAAAAAAACGGTAAGTCCCTGCTGGCATCCGGCGTCGGCAATTACATGCTTGTCGCTGATGGGGAACATGGGCCTGAGGTATATGCAGTCGCAACAAAGAAGGATCAGGCGAAAATCATATGGATGGAAGCAAAGCGCATGGTACGGAAATCACCGGAGTTAAGACGCAGAATCAAGCCCCTTGTTGCAGAACTATCTAGTGAAAATTTTAATGAGGGCAGCTTCAAGCCGTTAGCAAGCGATTCTGATACGCTTGACGGATTGAACGTACACTGCGGTCTGATGGACGAGATACATCAATGGAAGAATGGAAGGAAATTGTATGACATCATTGCAGATGGTGTGACGGCCAGGGAACAGCCGCTCATCTTCATAACTTCCACTGCCGGGACGATCCGGGAAGATATCTACGATCAGAAGTACGAAGAGGCAGAGCGGATTATTAACGGTTATTTTGATCAAGATGGATATCATGATGAGCATACGATCGCTTTTGTCTATGAGCTGGACAGCAGGAAAGAATGGGTCGATGAAAAATACTGGAAAAAGGCAAATCCGGGATTGGGCACGATCAAGAATGAGTCTGCGCTGCGCCTAAAGGTAAAAAAGGCTATGAGCGATCCGACATTAGTTAAAAATTTGGTGTGCAAAGAGTTTAATATTCGGGAAACATCAAGCGAGGCATGGCTTACTTTCGAACAGTTGAACAATACGGAGACGTTTGACCTTGCGGCGCTTAAGCCACGGTATGGAATTGGTGGGGTGGATCTATCGAGCACGACAGACCTGACAAACGCAACTGTCATTTTTATGGTTCCATACGATGAAAGAATCTATGTGAAACAGATGTACTGGCTGCCGGAAGATTTGCTTGAGCAGAGGGTCAGGGAAGACAAAATCCCGTATGACTTATGGTATGACCAGGGCCTTTTGCGTCTGTGCCCTGGGAATAAGATACATTATAGGTATGTAACAGAATGGTTCCAGGAAGTGCAGGATGAACTTGACATTTACTTATATAAGTGCGGATATGATAGTTGGTCTGCGAGTTATTTTGTAGAAGAAATGACAAATATATTTGGGAAATCTGTGATGGAACCAGTCATACAGGGCAAGAAGACTTTATCAAGCCCTATGAAAGCACTTGGTGCGGATCTGTCTAAGAAACTAATCGTGTATGATAATAACCCAATCTTAAAATGGTGTCTTGCGAACACGTCTGTGGATATCGATAAGAATGATAATATACAGCCGTGTAAAGGAAACCTCGGTACAAGAAGGATTGACGGCACGGCGGGGCTCCTGGACGCATATGTCTGCCTGGGAAACAACCTGGAAGCATATAAGAGCCTTATATAGGAGGACAAGATGGGACTATTTAGGAAAAGGGCACAGACGAAAAATGAAAAGGCAAACAAAGAGATCATTAAGATGGTCAATGTCTGGGGAGAACAATATTATAAGTGGGACGGGAAACTATACAACAGCGACATTGTCAGGTCCTGTCTGCGGCCAAAGGTAAAAGCAGTCGGAAAACTTGTCGGAAAACATATAAGGGATTCCACTCAGGGATTGAAAGTGAATCCGGATGCAAATATCCGGTTCCTGTTTTCGGAGCCTAATCCATATATGACAGGACAACAGTTCCAGGAAAAAGTTGCAACGCAATTATGTCTGAATAACAATGCGTTTATTTTGATCATACGAGATGAAAATGGAAAACCTATGCAGCTCTATCCGATCCCGTGCGATTTTTGTGAGACAAAATACGATAATGATGAACTGTATCTTAAGTTCCAGTTCAGGAACGGCAAAATAAGAATATTCCCATATACGGATGTTATTCATCTGCGACAGGATTTTAATGACCACGATATTTTTGGATCAAGCCCGGCAGAAGCTTTAAAGGGGATGATGGAAGTGGTCGGCACGATAGATCAGGGCGTCATCAAGGCGATTAAGAACAGCGGACTGATACGCTGGCTGCTCACCTTTAGCAGCTCAATGAGGAGTGAGGATATCAAGTCGTATGTAAAAGATTTTGTGGATAATTACATGAGCGTTGATTCAGATACCTGGGGAGCTGCCGGCGTGGATGCAAAAGCGACGGCAACAAGAATAGAACCGAAGGACTATGTGCCGAATGCTTTACAGACAAAAGAAACGATCAAAAGGATATACTCTTTTTTCAATACAAATGAAAAGATTGTACAGTCTATATGGACAGAGGATGAATGGAATTCTTACTATGAGGCTGAAATAGAACCACTCGCTGTACAGTTAGGACAGGTTTATTCTGTAAAATTGTTCACGAGGAAGGAACGCGGGTGTGGTAATAGGATTGTTTTTGATGCGAGTAACCTACAGTGTGCAAGTCTGCGGTCGAAACTTGAACTTCTCGTGATGGTAGACCGCGGTGCCATGACACCGAATGAATGGCGGGAAACGCTTAATATGGCACCAGTAGAAGGCGGTGATAAACCGATCCGGCGTCTTGATACAGAGGTTGTCAACCTAATTGAAACTATGCTCGGTAAGATGAATGGTGAAAACTATATTGCCGTGACGGATATGGTGAAACAACTCCTGAAAACGGCAGAAAGGAAAAGGGAAGATGAGACACAGGATAAACATCCGGGGAGTGATGATCCCGAACGATTACAAATGGTATTATGATTACTTTGAGGAAGATTCCACCTGTCCGGCTGACGTACAGAAAATCCTGGATATGTTCCAGGACGGGGATGAGATAGAAGTGTATATTAATTCGCCTGGCGGTGTGATCGATGTTGGGTCAGAGATCTATACATTGCTACACGCTATGAAAGACCATGTTAAGATTTATATCACTGGTGAAGCATGCAGCGCAGCTTCTATCGTCGCGATGGCTGGCTATTGTGAGATGTCTCCTACTGCTCTTATGATGGTACATTGTGTATCTTCAAGGGCCGGTGGTAATCATAATGATATGGAACATATGGCAGAAGTATTACGTACAGCAGATCAGGCTATATGTACTGCGTATATGGAAAAAGCAGGCATGTCACAGCAGGAAGCGCTTGAAATGATGGAAGCGGAAACGTGGCTGACTGCAGAGCAGGCAAAGGAACGCGGGCTGGTAGATGCAGTAATGTTTGAGGAAATCGATACTGCGGAGCCGCTTGTTGCAGGAGCTATGTTCCGGTTGCCAAACTCAGAACAGATGGGAAAAGTAAAGAATATGTTAAAACAAGCAGGGCATCATGACAGGAACCCTGCTTTTTTAATGCAGGCAAGATTAAATTTTTTAAAGATGAGAGGAGAAGAGAGATGAACAAAAAACAGTATCTGGCTATGAGAAAAAAACTCATGGATGAAGCAGAGGCTTTGATTGATGCAGGCAAGGCGGCGGAAGCAGAAGAGAAGATGAAAGAGATCTCTGCACTTGATGAACAATGGGACGCGATCGCGCAGGCGCAGGCTAATTTCATGGCGCTCAATTTAGAACCGCGAGGGTCGGCGCCCATAGACCCTGAGGATTCGACAGGGCAGAACAGCGCGGCGGATGATGTCATGAAGGCATTAGAATCTGATGCATATAAGACGGCCTGGGCAAAAACATTGATGGGAAAACCGCTGACACAGGATGAAACATCCACATATACAATGGTAAATGAAGCATTCACACATACTACTGAAAATACAAGTATCGTCATACCGAAAACTGTGACAAAGGGAATCTGGGAGATGGCTGCAGAAATGTACCCGTATTTTGCGGACGTGACGAAGACTTATGTCAATGGCACGCTTTCGATGATCCAGGAGGACACTTCTTCAAATGCAGCATGGTATGAAGAAAGTCAGAAGACGGAAGATGGCAAAGAAACCTTTAAGGAATTTCTGTTATCAGGCTGTGAACTTTCCAGGGCGATCACAGTTTCATGGAAGCTGAAAGAGATGTCCATTGAAGACTTCATTCCGTATATACAGAGAAAAATGGCGAGGAAAATGGGCGCAGCAGCAGGGTATGGAGCAACACATGGAAAAGGAAAGGGCAGCAATGGGAAACCGGAGCCGACCGGTACAGTCACAGCATTGCTTGCAGCGGAAGGAACCCCGCAGGTCGTAAGGTACAAAAAAGGCGCATCACCATCCTATCAGGATGTTTTGAATGCAAGGTCAAAAGTAAAGTCAGGCTACAGCGCAGGGCTTAAGATCTATGCGAACAGCACGACAATCTGGACAAAACTTGCCAGTATCGTAGATGCAAATAAGAGACCAATTTTCCTTGCTGACCCGACTGGAAACGGACAGATCAGAATTCTTGGAATGGCAGTGAAAGAAGATGATTCTATGAAAGATGGTGAGATACTGATCTCTAATCCGTCGGATGGTTACCATATGAACATCAACAAGGAAATGACGATGATGGCGGAGGATCATGTAAAAGATCGTAAGACGGATTACTGCGGCTATGCGATCATGGACGGCAATATCGTTACAGACAAGGCGCATGTATTATTGATAGAAGAAGATGAAACATCTGCTGCTGGTAGTAGTGGTACTTAATCTGAGGATTGAGATAGGAGTATAAGATGGACGAACTGGTGACTTTGATCAGAAATTCTATGAGAATGAAACATTCTGCGCTGGATGAAGCCATCCGGAATAATATAGAATCCGCTGTGGCCGATATGGTAAGAGTCGGCGTGCAGCCGTATTCTGACAAGGAAAATAAGATACTAAAGGATGATTCTCTTATCAGAAAGGCAACTGAGTTATATTGTAAGGCTGATTTTGATTATTTGGGAAAAGGGCTCCAGTTTGAAGCATCTTATGAGAAACTGAGGGATTCAATGAGCTTGAGTGGTGACTACAATGAGTAGAGATGAATTGATCGAACTGGTGACCGTGACTGGACATGAAAAGGGAAGCAGCGGATTCTGCATCGATGAGAATATAGAAAAAGTGGAAGTATTTGCGGCTGTGAAATCTGTAGGGCGGACAGAATATTATGAAGCGTTAAGAAATGGGACCCAGGTGAGTATTATTTTTATTGTAGATCCGGATGATTTTAAACTTACTGAAAGAGAGGTAATAGTTGATGATGAAGTAAGAAAGATAAGAGCATCAAGAGTGATCTATGATGGAATAACGTACCTGATCAGGAGAACATACCAGAACAATTTTGGAATGTTAGAGATGACGTGTTCTGAGGTAGAGTGATGGCAGCATTTGAAATAGACTTCCCGGATGATTTTCTTTCTGACCTGTTGGACACAGACTTTGGTGAGATTGCTGAAGAGGCATTGAGTGAAGCAGCGCCAGTATTGGAAAAATCTCTGCGCGATTCTTGTGCTAAAGCAGTCGAGCATGAGGGCGATTCAGAACTGGTGCAGTCTATTAAGGCGGGAAAGCCGAAAAAGACTAAAACAGATGCATATATAGTCAATGTATCGCCGAAAGGATACAGCAATGTTAGGATATACCATCATAAGAAAACGGGAAGAAAATATCCAGTATCTAATGCTCTGAAAGCGATCTGGAAAGAGTATGGAATACCTGGAAGGCAGCCTCCCAGACCGTTTATAGCAAATGCATGCAATAATGCAAGAAATGATGTAATGTCGAAAATGCAAGAAGTATATAACAGAAAGGTCGGTGCAGATAAGTGAATTTGAATGATATGTTGTTAGAATTGCTTGGAAGGACCGGACTCCCGGTAGAGCAGGACGAATATACAGGAAAGAGTAGAATGTATATCATCTTTGTATATGAGGATGAACGGCCGGAGGCCCATGCAGATAACAAAGTGACAAAGGACACGGCATATCTTCAAGTACAGCTCATCACACCGAAAGATTATAATTATTTTTCATTAAAGAGAAAGATCCGTGATCTCTTAGAAGGGGCGGATTTTTTTGTTACTTCTATCAGAAGTTTTCTGGGAAGCGCATATTATGGAACTGAAAAAATAAGACAGACCGTATTTGAGGCAACGTATACGGCAGCAAGAATGGAGGATTAAAATGGCTAATTTTGGATTATCGTTTCCTACGATCGCGAAGTTTAATGTGGAGACAGGAAAATATTCGGATGTCCTTAAGTGTGGTAGCGCTATCAATACATCTGTTACGCCCAACTATAATGAAGCTTCCTTATTCGCGGACAATCGGCAGAAGGAGTCTGTGAAAGAATTTAAGAATGCGAATGTGGAGTTGGGAGTAGACACGGTACCTACAAGGGCAGTCGAGTTACTCCTTGGTCATAAGATCGAGGAAGATGGAACAGAGATATCACATACAGACGATTCTGGATCGTATGTAGGATATGGATTTATCACGGAAGAGATCTTTAACGGGATAAAAAGATACAGGGCATGTCTTTTAACAAAAGTTAAATTTAACGAAAGCGCAGAAAATTACAAGACGAAAGGTGATTCGATCGAGTTTGGCACTCCGGTATTAAGTGGGATCTCGACAAGCAATGATGAAGGGGTATGGAGAATCAAATCGCCGTATTTTGACTCTGAGGCTGAATGTGACGAATGGATCTTGAGGAAGCTATTGGGTGAAAAACCGACTGATCAAGAAATAACTGCATAGGTATGTGATAATATTCCGGAGGACTTAGTATCTTTAGGATATCATGTCATTTGAAACAGGGGGAATTATGGAAAATCTGCAACGTATCATCATTGCTGGAAAGACATATCCATTTAAGATCGATTTGAATGTATTGGAATATATACAAAATGAATACGGGACAATCCATGAATTTGAAAGAGAGATTATGGGTGTCCATTATGAGAGAAATATGGATGGCGGGTATGTGATGACAATAACAGAGCCATCGATCAGGGCAATCAAGACAGTATTGCCGGCTGCAATCAATGAAGGGTTGGCGATAGAAGCGGATGAAGTGAACAGGCCGCTTGAAAGACTAGAACCGGAGTTTATTTTCAGAAACTGTACGATACCTTATAGATTGCTGGGAACTATGCTGCATGAAGAATTTAAGAGGTGTTTCGTCACAAAAAAATAGCAGCCAGGGGGAATAACAACAGGGAAAAGCCGATTGATTTCCTCTGGCTGCAGTATATCGGCGTAAATAAGCTCGGATTTACTTACCGATCCGTTGGCAGACAATATTTTGGTCTGCTGATGGATCTATTTGAGACATTCAAGAAACAGTATAATTTTGAAACGAAAAGGGGACTATATCAGATCTTCCAGGTGGAGGCGGTAAGTTCCCTTGATGTGATTTAATGGAGAGGTTATGGCTGGAAAAGGGACCATTGGTGGAAAGATTGTACTGGAGGGTGAAAAGCAGTACAATGATGCGCTGAAAAATATCAAGTCAAATCAAGCGGAACTCAGATCGGAAATGCGACTGTGCCAGTCAGAGTTTAAAAATTCACAGAATTCTATCGAGTCGCTCACAAAGAAACATGAGATACTGTCGCGGCAGTTAGAGGCTCAGAAGAGCAAGGTCGATCTTTATCAGAAGGCGGTCGAGGATTCGGCGAAGAAACAAGAACAAGCGGCGTCAAAGATAACGGATCTACAGACAGCGCTTGATAAGGCTGAAAAAGAAATGATGCAGATGGTGGATAGCTCTGTGGAAGGCTCGCAGGCGTTGGAGGAGCAGGTTAAAGCGATCGATGATTTAAAGGGAAAGCTTGTTCTTGCAGAACAGGGGTATGATGCTGTAGAACGGAAGACAAAATCTTATCAGACATCTTTGAATCATGCGGCTGCTGAATTGAATACAATGCAGGCAGACCTGGATCAGACTGCAAAGTATATGAAGGAAGCGGAGTCTTCTACAGATGGATGCGCTACATCGATAGATGCGTACGGTAAAGAGACACAGCAAGCTGCGGAAAAGACGTCAGTCTTTGGGGACGTACTCAAGGCTAATTTAGTGTCAGAGGCTGTCATCTCTGGTACAAAACGACTTGTTGAAGGGATCAAGCAGATCGCGGACGCATCAATAGAAACAGGATCCAGTTTCGAAGCATCTATGTCTCAGGTGGCAGCTACAATGGGAATGACGGCAGAGGAGATCAATGCAGGCAGTACGGATTATGAGAAATTATCGAATGCTGCTAAGGCATGTGGCCAGACGACGAAGTATTCTGCATCAGAATCTGCAGAAGCATTGAATTATCTTGCACTTGCCGGATATGATGTCAACAAATCTGTTGAAACACTTCCAAAGGTGCTCGATCTGGCCGCAGCGGGAGGTATCGATCTTGCATATGCCTCTGATCTGGTTACGGATTCCATGGCGGCTCTCGGCATGGAAACAAAAGATCTGGATATGTATATTGATGAGATGGCCAAGACATCTCAGAAATCAAATACCAGCGTCGCGCAGTTGGGTGAAGCAACACTGGTGTGCGCAGGAACTGTCACAGTCACGAAGCAGTCCCTTGAGACAATGAACGCAGAGTTAGGCATATTAGCGAATAATGGTATCAAAGGGGCCGAAGGCGGTACGCATCTGAGGAATGTTCTGTTATCTCTTGCAGCCCCTACGGACGTAGCATCGGTCGCATTAGACGATCTTGGTGTCAAGGTATCAGATTCAAGCGGCAATATGCGTGACCTGAATGATATCATGCTAGATCTTAATGCTTCTATGTCGGGAATGGCTACGACGGAGAAGACACAGATGATCAGCCGTATTTTTAATAAGACAGATATCGCGGCGGTCAATGCACTATTGAAAGGCACTGGCAATGAGTTTGATACGCTGATCAAGGAGTTGGAAGGATGCTCCGGTGCCGCTAAGGCCATGGCAGAGACGATGAACAATAACCTCAAGGGAAAGGTTACAATTCTGCAGTCAGCCTTAGAAGGGCTTGGCATTTCTGCATATGAGATCTTCGATGATGACATGAAATCGGCTGTAGACGGTGCCACAGATGCAGTGGGACGGTTGCAGAGGTCGATCGAATCAGGGGATCTTGGAGTGTCATTGAATAAGATGTCGGATGCTTTTGGCAACTTTATTGAAGGAGCAGTTGAAGCTGGTGAAGATGCACTGCCGGTATTAATTGATTGCCTTACATGGTTGCTGGACCATGTAGATCTTGTCACTGCCGGTATCACAGGGATCGTTGTGGCTAATATGCAGATGAAAGTAGTCGGGCCGGCGATCGAGGCGGTACAGGGTGCATGGATGGCATACAAAACTGCAAATGAGGGAGCTACCGTCGCGCAATGGTTGTTAAATACTGCAATGTCTGCAAACCCAGCGGGTTTACTGCTTACGGCGGTTGCAGGACTTACAGCGGCAGTGGCGGCATACTGTGTCATCAATAAGGACAATCTGATACAGCAGAATGAAGAGGTCAAGAAGACTACCGAACTCATTGAGAAGACAAGGGCGCTCAATGATGAGTATTCGAAATCCTCAGAGGAAAGAAAGCAGACTACGAAGGATTTTGCAGCACAAGAAGCAACAGTGTCTGTTCTGGCAAAAGAACTGGGTGAACTCAGATCAAAGACGAGCTTGACGGCAAGTGAACAGTCAAGAATGAAAATGGTTGTATCTGAGTTGAATGAACTTGTCCCAGATTTAAATCTTGTATATGATGAACAAGCAGGAATATTTAACAAGACACAGACAGAGATTGAAAACTGTATAGATGCATATATGGCTTTGTATAAGGCACAAGCTGCACAGGAAGAGATGCAGGAGATAGCACAGCAGCAGGTAGAATATGAGAAGCAGTTATATGATATCAGCGAGCAGAGGAAATCGTTACAGGAGGAGCTGACACGGGCGCAGGAAGAGTATAATGACGTCATGGATAAATGCAGGGATGCATACGGCGAGATGACGGAATTGTATGGAGCCTCAGGCACAGCAGAATATCAGGCTGTGATGGCTGCAAAATACGCGCTGGAAGAATTGGATGTGACAACACAAGAAACAAAGGCGAATAGCGAAGCCCTGACTTCTGAATACGAGTACTGGATTGGGGTCATCTCAGATAATCAGCCGATCTATGATGCGGCTGCGGCCGAAGGCACTTTAGGAGAAGAAGCGCAGGCCGCAGCTGCCGCAATGGTAACGATGTCTGAGCAGACTTCTCAGGCATTCCAAGACATGTATGAATCGGTTTTTGATTCTGTAAATGATCAGATGAACCTCTTCTCCAAATTTAATGGGGAAGCTGAGCTGACGACGCAGGAACTCCTGAACAATATGCAATCTCAGATAGATGGCCTTACGCAATGGGCTGACAACATGGAAGTTTTAGCAGAACGCGGCATAAACCAGGGCCTCCTAAAGCATCTCGCGGATATGGGACCGGAAGGGGCGGGATATGTATCTGCATTTGTATCTATGACGGATGAAGAGCTACAGAAGGCGAATGAACTCTTTGAGCAGACACTGTTGCTACCAAGTGATACCGCTGATAAAGTGGCGGAAGCTTATGAAACAGCAGGCAAGATGGCTGTGGAAGGGTATATGGAAGGCATCAAAGGAAATCAAGAGACAGTGTTGGAGACTGTTGAGGAGATGGCGAAGCAAAGCCTTGACATTGCTAAGAAAACACTTGATATCAACAGCCCGTCAAAGGAGACATATAAGATCGGTGAATTCTATGTGGAGGGCCTTAAAACAGGCATAAAAAGCGAAGAGCCGGCAGCTCTGGACACAATATCTAATTTTTGTGCAGAGATTATCGTCAAGACGAAAGCATGTCTGCCGGAAGCGACATTTAGAGAAATCGGGAAGCAGATCCCGGCAGGCCTCGAAGCGGGTATCAAGGATGGAGAGAGCGGCGTGATCAAGGCGATCGAAGAGATGTGCACAAAAGCAGTAAAAATGGCAAAGGAAAAGTTAAAGATAAATTCACCATCGAAAGAATTCTGGTACATGGGTGAGATGTCCGGTGCAGGCTATGTAGGCGGGTGGAAGGAATCCATGAGTAATATCAATGCAGTCATTGCCGCATCCTTGCCAGAAAATGTGATGGCAGATGAAAATGGGGCATATAGGGCTGGACAGATATTAGGAGGATCAGGGGATGGTGAGCGGAGAGCATATTATATCGATCAGAATATCAATGTATATTCCCTGACGCCAGATCTGATGGAGACAGAAATGGCATTTCGTAGGTCACAGGAGGAGGCAGCAAGAGAATGGTAACAGACAGGATTATCTTGGTCTCGAACGGAGATACAACAGTAGAACTTACGGCAAAGCCCTATAGCGTACAGAATACGAAAGGGTTCGATCAATTAAATGTACAGATCGTATCATCACAGGGTTTTGACCAGTTAGGAGCATCACTTCTTAATAGTTATGTCCTTCCGCGGGATATGGAAATTACCGGTCAGGTCTATGCAGAGACGACAAAACAGATGCAGGATTTCCGTGACAGATTATTTTATATCTTTATTCCTAATCAAGATGTGACGGTAACGCATTATTATGGCTATAAAAACCGGCAGATTAAGGCGAGGGTACAGAAGACCCCAAAGTTTGATTTTACAAATGTGACTTCTGTGCAAAATTATAGTATCTCACTAAAAGCAATGGAGCCATACTGGCGAGATACAGAAGAGACTTTGATACAAATGGCGAATATACGTGGCGGTTTTCATTTTCCGTTGGTCATACCTAAAAAAGGAGTAACTTTTGGGATCAAGTCAGCTTCGTTGATAGCAAACGTATATAATGCAGCGTCTGTCAAAACTGGTATGCGATTTACATTTAAAGCGAAGGGGAGTGTGAGTAATCCGCAATTATTTAATGTTGAGACGCGAGAATATTTTAGGCTCTTATGTGATATGATAGCCGGAGAAAAAATTACTGTAAGCACAGGTCAGGAGAAGGAAGTAAAACGGAATATGAATGGGGTAGAAGAAAATTACATGGGGAAGATAGATCTTGCAGGAGGCGGGCATACATTTTTGGAACTATCTCCTGGTGATAATCTTTTCAGGTACGGAGCTGATTCAGGGGAATCGATGCTTGAGATTAGCATTTCTTTTTACAATCAATATATAGGAGTATGAGAATGGAAATTTACGTACTTGACAGATGCTTCAATATCCTCGGAGCTTTCAACACATATGAAGGGATCGTATGGAACCCAAAGTTACATGAACCTGGTACGTTTAAAGCGTCATTCATATTCACGGAAAAAATGAATGATATGCTTTCTAGGGGAAATATCCTGCATAAGACAGACGAAGAGGAACCTGGTGTGATTACACGGAAGTATCTGAGATTAAATAAAAACGGGGAGGAGATAATCCAGGTTGAAGGCTACATGACTGGACGATATTTTAGTAGAAGGATCGTATGGGCAGAGAAGGTTCTTTATGGGACTCCGGAGGAAGTAATGAGAGGGCTTGTGCAAGAGCAGACGATATGTCCAGATAATCCAGACAGGAAGATAGAGTGTATTGAGCTAGGGGAGCTAAAAGGCTATGATGGACACATAGAAAAGCAAATTAAATACGACAACTTGCAAAAGACTTTAACGGAGATATCAAAAATATCTGAACTTGGTTACAGATTACGGCTGGATTATAATAGAAAAAAACTTGTGTTTGAAGTATACAAAGGAACGGATCGTACACAGGAATCGAGTCAGCCATGCATCTTCTCAAGAGATTATGGTAATGTCTATACACAGGAATATTCCGAAGATGAGAGCAATTATAGAAATGTCTGTCTTGTAAGTGGGCCAGGGGAAGTTGCAATCATGAGAACAGTTGGGGAGGGGATGGGACTTGATAGATATGAAATGTTTTATAATGCTTCTGGGATATCTGATAGGGATATAACGATAGAAGAGGTACACACTCTGATGGATCAGAAAGGCAGCGAAAAACTCGCTGCCTATTATATTGCCAAAACATTTCAGTGCAAGATAAATAACAAAAAAGCTATGTATTTTCAGTTAGGGGATTATGTCACATGCGTGGATAAAAGATGGGGTGTCATGGAAAATAAACAGGTCAAGGAGATCATAAAAGGATTTTCTAAAACTGAACAGTCTGTTTATGCGACGTTTGGTTATGGAATTCCAACGTTGATCAGTTTAATTAAAGCAAAGGAGTAAACAATATGGCAGAAAACTCAGAATATTCTTTTCCTTTTGATTCGGTAGAAGTTGATGGAAAACCGGATCGGGAATATCTTGCGGATGCTTTCGCGGAATATTTCCGGGCGTTTATATCATCCGGAATATTTATGAAAGAATCTACAAATCTGCAGGTGATCGCAAATGGTGATATGACGGTGACATTAAAACCTGGAAGGATGATCATAGATGGTTACCGGTACAGCAACGTATCCGATATCCTGGTATCATTAAGCCCGGCCGATGGTATCATGAACAGAATAGACAGAGTGTCGGTAACCTGGAGTGCAGAAGACAGGGATATCCATTACACGCTGCAGAAAGGTATACCTGCATACAGGCCGGCACCGCCAGTATGCAGGAGAGACGCAGAGTATAAAGATTATGTAGTTGCAGATATTTATGTGGCAGCGGGGGCGATATCGATCAGACAGGCAGACATTACGGATCAGCGGTTAAACAGTACTGTATGTGGTCTGGCGTTTCCGTTTTATGATCTTGATACAGCTACACTGTATGACCAGCTTAATGACTTTTATAAGGAATTTGTCGATAAGTCGAATACAAGTTATGACGAATTTGTTAATATAGCACAAACAGCTTATAACGATCTTACCAAGGTGATGGATGAGCGCTACACGGAATTCACGCAGCGTGGAGAAAACTTGTATACACAGTATGAAAGTTATATCAATGAACTGGAAGTGAAGGGCAATTCTGATCTTGCTGCTCTAACGCAGCAGTTGATTAACTTTAGAAATACGAAGGAAACCGAGTTTCTTGAATGGTTTGAAGTGATCAAGGACATTTTCAGCACGGATGCATCTGGGGAAATGCTGCTACAGATAGAGGAGCTTAACAAACAGGTAAAAGAAATAGAAAAAATGCTTTTTACCGGAATGGTAAGGGCAGAACTTGCAACAAGCAATGGAGATACCATTATAGACGGCATGGGCAATACAATAATGGTGAGACGACCTATCTGTCAATGTGCAAAATAACTTTAAGGAAGGAGCAATAAAAATGGGAAAAATTGATATTACACAGTTAGAACAGACTGAAACAGTTCCGGCCGGAAGCCTGCATCTTGTAGAGATGGGGAATGGATCCGGAACAAAGGCGGTAACGCAGGAAGTTTTGGAAGAAAAGATAAGGGGAGCCCTTAAAGTTGGGGATTTGAAAACATTACAGACGGAAAATAAGGAAAACCTTGTGGGTGCTATCAATGAAGTGGCTCAGTCTGGAGGCGGCGGTAACGCCGTAGATATCCTAGATAACAAGGAAGAAATAGAAGCAAACACGGGATCCGGAAAAGTTGCTGGTGCTCTGGCAGTAAAGGAAATGTTTGGGGCGTTAAATGATAAATTAGGTGGCCTCACCTTCGGCTTTACAGCCAATGGTCAGCCAGGTTGGAAGGATGGTGCTGATACAGTGCACCCTTTTTCAGAAGCATCATACGCCATCTTTAAAACAGAAAAAACGGTACCGTATAATAAAGGATCATTTTTAAGTCTTTTAGCTCATAGCGGTTTTGAGATCAACGCTGACGGTATATTAAAGTGTGTAAAAAGCGGTAACTACACGCTGTGTATTGCAGGCAATGATGCAAAGGGCGATGATAAGTTTACAATAAGCTATTATGTTAATGGAATTTCACAAAACATTTATGTTGGATCAGGGACGGGGACTAGTTTTGTACCGGATATTACGCTCTTAACTATTAATCTTACAGAGGGTGATACTATAAACATACATGCGAAAACCACAAGTACTACTGCTGGATATTTACGATTTATGGCTGTGTTATACCAATCCTAAATTCCTAGGTTATGCATATTCAAGATAAAAACTTGTCACATGTCCGTTGTACGAGGTTGTAGTTGAAAAACATACTACAAATATTTTAGCCCGGTAAGACCGGAGAAAGGAAAAAGCTATGGTCAATCTAACCTATGTAGGTCAAACAAAGAAATATGAAGTAGAATTCAGCAGGATATCCGAGCATGTCGTACAGGTCTTGGGAAATCTTCCGTCATATGATAGCGGTTTTACCGTGTCGAGAATCGGTAAGGATGATAAATGGGAATATACAGGATATACGACACTGTACAGAGAACTTGAAGGTGGTCTGCAGTTCTCAGATGATGGATCTGTCTATGTTGAGCCAAAAAAACCGGATCCTGTACCTGATCCAGAGCCGTATATCCCAACGTTGGAAGAAGTAAAATCAGCTAAGAAACAGGAGATTTATGCAGCATATGACACAGATGTTACAGAGGGTATTAATGTGGAACTCTCTACCGGAATACAGCATTTCCCATTGAAAAGTGAGGATAGGGAATTTCTAATGGGGAAACAGCTAGAACTATCAGGATCTGATGCAGAGATAGTTTCTTATCAGGATTCTGATAATCATTGTATGTTGCTATCCAGGAATGATATGCAGAAGATCATAACGACAGCACTAGGATTCGTTAACATTGAAACTACATACAGGAATAATCTTTGCGAGTGGGTGGATCGATGCGGGACGAAGGAGGATGTGGCGCAGATAACTTACGGCATTTCTATTCCGGAGGAGTACCAGAACGAGGTATTTAAGATGTACCTTGCACAGCAACAAGGAGAATAAGGATGGAAGTACTATTATTTTTATTAGGCGGTCGGTTATATACATGGATAGAGATAGTGTGGCGCGGTTGGACACACTGGACTATGTTCTGTCTTGGAGGCGGCGGCTTTGTAGTTCTTGGATTACTCAACGAATATAAAATCCCATGGCATTGGTGCCTATTACGGCAGTCGGTAACGGGTGCAAGCATAGTAACTGTTCTGGAATTTTTCACAGGGTGTATAGTAAACCTATGGTTTGGCTGGGGAGTCTGGGATTATTCTGCGCTCCCATTTAACCTATATGGGCAGATATGCTTGTATTATTTTCTACTATGGATTCCTTTATCTGCAGTTGGCATCGTTCTGGACGACTGGATCAGATATCTTGTCTATGTGAATATAAGAAAATGGAGTCCATGGACGGAAATAAAGAAACGAGAGAGACCTCATTATAAATTTATATAAGCAAAGGATGGGGAATTGAAATGATCATGCAATACATAGTGGTGCACTGGGTGGAATGGTTCTTTACGGTGGCTACATTTGTTCTTGGGTTTTTATACCGACAGACAGCAAAAAAACTGAAAGAAGAACAGAAAAAAAACAAAGCTGTTGCAGACGGCGTGCAGTGTCTTTTACGGGAAAGTATAGTATCAAACTATAACAAGTATCAGGATCGTGATTTCTGCCCGATTTATGCGAAAGAATCAATAAAAAAAGCATATGAAGCATATCACGCATTGGACGGTAACGATGTTGCAACACAACTGTATCATACACTTTTAAAAATGCCGGAGGAGCCGGAAGAAAAGGAGAAAATTCATGAAAAGAAAAATTGAAAAAGGAACTATTGTAAGAACTGGAGTGCTTGTATTTGCACTGGCAAATCAGGCGTTGACGATCAGCGGCCATAGTCCGCTTCCATTTTCGGAGGAAGAAGTTGGACAAGCAATATCTATGGCATTGACTATAGGGGCTTCTCTCTGGGCTTGGTGGAAAAACAATAGTTTTACACAAGATGCAATCATTGCAGATGAATATCTTCACCATAAATAAGGAGAAAGGAATATCATGATTGTAGGAATTAATTGTGGCCATACAAAAAGCGGCGCCGGATCCGGCGCCGTTGGCATTATTAAGGAAAGTGAACATACGAGACTGGTTGGGCAAGCTCTGATAAGCTTACTCATGGCAGCAGGCGTTACTGTGATCGACTGCACAATAGATCAGGCAAACACACAGCAGGAGTATCTGGCAGCCGCAGTTGAGCTGGCGAACTGGCAGGCTCTCGACTGGTTTATCAGCATACATTTTAATGCGTCAGCAGCACACACAGGGCGTGGCGTAGAGGTTTACACATACGAGGGAAGGCAGTACCAGGATGCATTAGATGTATGCGCTAATATCGCTGATCTAGGCTTTATGAACCGGGGCGTTAAGGCTGGATCTGGGTTATACGTGATCAGGAAGACAAAAGCAAAGTCTATGTTGATCGAGTGCTGCTTCTGTGACAATCAGCAGGATATAGATACATACATGGCAGCAGGCGGCGCGGAAGCGATAGCAAAAGCGATCTATGCGGCTTTACTCGATAATATTTCTAAAGGAAATGTAACAGAAGACGAGACAGCGATCATGGGAAGCAGTATTGCGAGTGCAGAACAGTTAAATGAACATCTGCTGTCTGTAAATTCACGGGCAACCGGGTATCTGCACCTTGCGCAGATCTTTATCGACGAGGGCGCCGCGGAAGGCGTGCGCGGCGACGGCGCATTTTGTCAGGCACTGATCGAGACGGGATATTTTAAGTTCGGCGGAGATGTGCAACCTGGACAACACAACTATGCCGGCCTGGGAGCTACTGGCGGAGTACCAGGCATTACTTTTGCAGATGACCGGACCGGAATCCGGGCACAGATCCAGCATCTCAAAGCATATGCTTCGACGGAGCCTTTGACGCAGGCCTGTGTGGATCCGCGATATAAGTATGTTAATAAGGGATGTGCACCTACATTTGAGAAATTATCTGGGAAATGGGCTGTGCCAGGCTATTCCGGCTATCCGGATCTTACGACGGCCAGAGCAGCAAAGGATAGCTATGGGGATCATATCGTACAGTTGCTTAACCGCATCGTCAAAACTGACGTTGCGACGTCGCAACCAGACGAGATCGCGCCGGACGGGCAGCTCTGGATTGTGCAGGCTGGGGCGTATAAGAGCCGTAACAATGCCGAGCGGCTGCAGAAGCAGCTCGATTCCATGGGCGTGGTATCAATGATAAATCTGTATCAAGTATAAAAATTGGCGGTAGGTGTTATCCTGCCGCCTGTTCTATTCTACACATATGCAACGTCAACAATATCTTCTCCACAATTTATATAGATTGATTGCTCTAATGCGCTTGCTTGTTCTTCAGCGTATTTAACGGCTTCTTTTTCCGTTCCACAGAAATCATTTAAAATATTTTCGCCATCTTCATTTGTAAACCAATATCTATTTTTCATATCTGCCCTTCTTTCTCCCGGCGCAACCCCGCCGGGTGGGTGGTGTGGTTAATTGTAAAGTTTGCTTACGATTTGTCCTCTGACTGTATTTTGAATTGTGCTGTAGTAATCTGAATCTGTAAACATATGAACCATTCCAACTGCAGTTAAGAAAATTTCTCTTTCTTTTCCGTTAAAGAAAGATATTATAATTTCCTTTTCTTCCTTTGTTCCATTTATATATTTCATAGCAATATCGAAAGCCTGTTCTTGTGTTGTCATTTCTAATATCCCCCGTTTCTTTGATAAGTCTATGGTATCACATAAATATGTGAATGTCAACCATTAAATCACACTTTTTTGAGAAAATATTTATTGACAAAATCAGTATAGCATTATATAGTAAATTTATACATTCGAGGGGAGGAAGCAGAATTGTTACAATATAAAATAGACATAATTTCGGAATTGGCAAATGTAGGAATAAATACAACAGTTGCGAAAAAGAGTGGGATATTTGGACAAGATACAATGAGAAAGTTTCGGAATGGTGATACAAAAATATCTTTAGAAATATTAAATCGTTTGTGCTGTGTTTTGGAAATGCAACCGAGAGATATTATAAAATATGTGGAGACGGATGAGGACAAAGAAAAAATAATCTCAAAAATATGTGATAACCACATTGGAGATCACTAAAATATGTGATATATTATAATTGTCCAAAGGAGCAGAGGGCAATAACCCGAAAGGGAGAAAGGAGAAAAAAATGGAGGTTATGACAGACAAACAGTTTGATAAAAGCTTTCAAATGTTCGAGATGATTCTTGATGGTTGCAAAGACTTAGAAGATGCGAAGAGAAAAGTGAAAGAACTTCGGGATGACAAGAAAGAAAAGGCTGAATAAATCAGCCTGGGAACTGAAAAGGGCGGCAGACAAGCCGCCCTTTTCACAAAATATTATAATAGATTTGGTAAGATAGAGCAAATATATTTAGAAAGATAGGATCATAGATCCGGATTTGATAGAGGGTTCTAGAAAACAAAGAAAAAACTGAACAAATCAGTATTGAAAATCACATCGTGCTAGCGATATTCGCGATATAATTAAAAACCCATGTCATGACAACCGGAGTTAGCTTTGTAAAAACAAACACCAGAACAGCTATGAAAATTAGTTTTATGATAAGTTCCAAAATAGTATCTTTTCGCATATCCTCTTCCTGCATACCTGGACTGCTTACTGATCCGGGCGTATCTGTTTAAGTTTCTTACTGTTACAAATTATAACGTATGTGGAGCCCTTTGTCGAATATTTTAAAAGTATCTTGAAGATTAAGAAAAATAGAGCGGACTTGCCACCAATGTCATTAAGCTAAAATAATTTTCTGTTAAGTTAAGGTATTTCGGAAATTGTTTTTCAAGTTAAAAAAATTAAATTTATTAAATCAAAAAATGTAATTTAAGAAAAATTTCATAGACTATCTTAAAATTATAAAAAGTGGCAGTTCCAATTTTCCTCAGAACTGCCACTTTCAAAGTATTTCTTGTTGTCTGTTATTCTTTATTTTTACCTGTGTTCGCTTATTGTAAAAATTCAGATATTTTTCTTGAATTAAATATTTTGTATTTTTATATTATTTTCTATCTGCATTGATTCCTCCCCCAAAACTGTATTGATACGAACAGGCAAACCATAATGTTTATCTACTGCTATCTCTTTCTTGGGTAGTTCGATAGCCTTTAATCCGTCTGTAATCATATCATAGGCTTCTTGATTTATCTTTCTTCCGCTCTCTCGCCTGTATATCTCCAATGCTCTTTTAATCCCACGTGGATAAAGATAATTCATGCATTTATCAGGCCCATAGTCAAAACCGTACTCTTTATTAAATTCTTCCATGTTGACCGTGATGCGAAGCGGGTGGCAATGCCACCATTTTGCCACCATCGAAAAATATGTAGCAAGGTTTTGCTGTAACTGAATTGGTAAATATAAATGAAAATATTCAGTTTTTAGGGCTTGTTAGGTAAATAGAGATATTGTAGGATGATAATACCTATATACGGCGAATGTGGAAACGTGCGTCCTCTTGTCGCGTAAAAAATCAAGTGGCAAATCCACTAAGATTGAGATAGAAATTGATTTAAGTGAAGCAGATAGGCGAGAATGCATCGGCACAGCAACCTATCAGGAAATTAAAGATTATGTGTGGGAGCATTATCAAACAAAAGTGTCACATCGATGACGTATAATAAGTTTCGCAAATTAATTGCATAAAAATAGACATGGTCTATAGCCGTTTGGTAGAATTAAGTCACCACAACAAAATTTGCCAAAGGAGGTATAGAACCATGTCTGATAACATT
>CATOJY010000008.1 GCA_951800685.1 uncultured Lachnospiraceae bacterium | reverse complement strand
TGAAATTGGAAAGGCAAAAGAGCGTTTCGACAAGTCTAAGAGTGTGAGCGATAAAGCCAAAGAATTGTGTTCCCATATCGTAGACGAGGTAAAAGGTGTGTGTTCCTATGTTAGTGACAACACATGTTGAGTGCGTGTGTCAGTTGGTGAGGAAAGTTGTGAATGACGATAAGCAGGAAAATGGTACAAAAAGAAAAGGTTCTGAAACTGGTGAAAAATGCAGTTTAGAAGGGACGATGGACAGAATAGATAGAAGGATAGCTTATCGGGAGGAAGAGATACCGGATTGCGGATGTATTTATGGTTGATCTCCTTGAATTCAAATCAAGTCGAAGCTTCATAAGAAATGAAAGCAACAACTTGATAGTTGGAAGGACAATATATGGCAAAAGATTTGTATCAGAATACCCAGAAAGATGAGAAGCCAGATTCCAGCGAAAGAAAACGGCAAAACAAAAAAAGAGGAAACTATATCATTGGTATAGCCGCACTTGGTTTGCTGCTTGCAGCCTGTGGGGCGCCATCAGGAAAAGTGGAAGACGCGCAAAGCGCTGAAGTAAAGGAAGAACCGGAAGCGTGGCCGGAAGAGCATGACAGCTGTGAGGTGCAGGAGCTTAGCGGATATCTGTATGAATATACTTCCGTAAGTCCTTACGCCAGTGCGGAAATTACGATAAAGGATTATGAAGGGGAAAAGCTGGAAACCGAGTGGGGTGCGCCATCGTCTTTTCGGTTTGCGGGAGAAGCGGGTGTGACATGGCGGTTTTACAATTCTCTTGCAGAGATGGAGACAGCGCTGAATGAGGCGTCCGTGCAGGAAATTGATAGGAGTTCACTTCATTTTCTGTATTATACCTTTCCCATGATGGAGAACGACCACGCTCTCGATCTATACTACACACTGAAAAGAAAATTCGATAAGAAGGAGCATCCATTGACAGCATGGAGCGCAGATAACGGGAAGCTGTTCTATTATATACAGGAAACGGTGGAAGAGGAGGATGGCCATGAATTTTTGTATCTGCACAGCCGCAAGTCGAAGGTCAATCTTTATGTGAAGGACCGGATGGCATACGGGCTTACGCTGTTAAACCGGCCGTTGGAAGATGACGACGAAACTCTGGAATATGTGTTTGATGATGTTTTTCAACGTTACGGCATTCTGGGAAGCGGCTGGGGATTGGATGAGGAAAGCTTATATTGGATTGACCATGATCAGCGTCTGACCGAGCTGGAGAATCCGAAGCGCAGCTTTCTGGAAGTCCGGGGAATTAACGAGAATTGGGAATTTGCCGGCGACGAGGGGATTATGCGGTATTTTGGTCTGCTTGTGGGGGCCGACTATGAGCTGCCGCTTACGGAGAATGGCAGGATGCTTTCCCTCCACTGCTCACTTGCGAAGGATGATGGGGAAGAGGAAGCTTCCTTTTCCGATTATATAGATGATTTGAGAAAAGATTCTATTATTTCAGCCGCCAGTTCGCTGGCGGAAAATGAAGATGAGACTTTCAGGGAGAAAGAAATATTTGCGGAGGAAGAGGATACGGAACTTCGCTACTACCTCTTGAATGGATTTTGTATGGACGAACCCTACGATATGACAGTAATGGATATGGAGACAGGCGAAGTGCTGCAGGAGTGCAGGGTATTTCTGAGTATTGAGCTGCCAGATACGATTACTTATCCGGACCTAAATGGTGACGGTTATGCAGATATGCGGATTGGCGCGCCGGCTCATATGAATGGCGCAAAAGCGATGGAGGAAGAGTATACATCGCCTTCTTATCTGCTCTGGGATCCGCAGACGGAGCAGTTTGTACGCAAGACGGAAAGAGAGGTAGAGAACAGCAGACTTGCAGTGGCAAACGGCTTAACGGAGGAAGAACAGGAGGAAAAGAGCAAGCGGGAAAGGAGAGATTCTTTTGCGCTGGTTTATGAAGTGCCGGAGTGGGATGAGATAGAGGACTATATTAAACTCACAGGCGACAGGATGTTGGAATATGAAGTCCAGGAAGGCGACAGTCTTTGGCGTATCAGCGAACGCTTTTATGGAACAGGATACAAGTGGACGACAATCGTAAGAACTGGGGATGCGCCGAAGGATCCGAATGATCTTCCAGTGGGCGAGACGGTATTTTTGCCGGAGATTTCTTATATCCGTAAAGACCCCTATTCCAGAGGCGGGCTGTGTTCCGAGGGGAGTTTCCAGATAGAACAGCCGTCTGGGTTTGCCCATTATTTTCTGGGCGGAGATGTGACTTATGCGTCTTGGGAGGAAGAGAATCAGATTTACAGTCTGCCGGTAACGAATCCCGTGGGGGAAAATCCATTCCATGAGCCGGAGGATTGGGAAGCGTTTCAGGCGGAGGTGATACGGTGCAGTGAAGAACTCTGTCCTGGAAGAGTGTCAAACCTTACTTTTGAAAAGAGTCATACGGAGGATGGCTGCGATCTGTATGGATATTATTTTGAATATGATACGGGAGAAGAAATTCTGGAGTATGTAGATTTCTTTAAATTTAGCAAAGCCAATATGTCGGAAGTGATTGGCGTGCGTGAGCAGGAGCCTAATACTGTGCTGGTGAATACCGTCCGTTATATGGCGGCCAGTTTCATGGATTACGGCGGTAAGCCGGGCATGGGCTGGGGCGATGAGGCGGCCCCAAACGTAGGTGCTGGTAAATGGGAGTATCCTTACCTTCACAATCTGTTTGAGGCGGCGAGGAAGCAATTTGGGACCAATCATTATGGCTGAATAAATGTGGCATGGGGAAAAAGAGTGCCAGTTGGTGAGGAATATGATTATAGGCTTAGGGCAAGAAACAAAACAAAAGATTCAACATTACATTGCAGAAAACCGCCTTTCCTTTATTGAAGGCAGTGTTGTCGCCATGCATGTCGATGCGATCGTAAATGCTGCCAATAACAGTCTGCTGGGTGGAGGTGGTGTAGACGGTGCCATTCACAAAGCAGCCGGACCAGAACTGCTTCAGGAATGCAGAGCGTTGCACGGCTGCCGGACTGGTGAGGCTAAGATAACAGGGAGCTACGGTATAGAGCATACCAAACATATTATCCACACAGTTGGACCTGTCTACCGTAACAGGGCGGCGGATGCAGAACTTCTGGCGGCATGCTATCGGAATGCGCTTGATCTGGCATTGGACAATGGCTGCAACAGCATAGCGTTTCCAGGCATTTCAACAGGGGTATATGGCTATCCTTTAAAAGAGGCTGCAGGCGTGTCATTGTCGGCGGTGGTAGAATGGCTGGAGGAACATGCCGATGCAGAAATGACTATTTATTTTTGCTGTTTCAGGGAGCAGGAGCTTGCAGCATACCATGCGGTTTACAAGGAATCATAGATTTCCTGGTTTGAAAAGCTTTTCTGCGCCATAATGCAGGGATGACATTCTCACAATAATGTGTTAAAGTACAAGAGAGCGAAATTTTCTCCAATGAAAGAAGATATCGCAACAGGAAAGAGAGGAAATAGAAATGGAACAGAAAATTCCTTATAAAATTTATCTAGAAGAGCAGGAGATGCCTAAACAGTGGTATAATGTCCGTGCAGATATGAAGAAAAAGCCAGCGCCGATTTTGAATCCGGGTACATTGCAGCCGGTGACAGAAGAGGAACTTTCGGGAATCTTCTGCCAGGAGTTGGCGAGGCAGGAGCTGGATGATCAGACAGCGTATTTCGATATTCCAGAGGAAATACGGGATTTCTACAGAATGTACCGTCCATCTCCGCTTGTAAGGGCATACTGTCTGGAAGAAAAGCTGGGTACGCCGGCCCACATTTATTATAAGTTTGAGGGGAACAATACATCGGGAAGCCATAAGCTGAATTCCGCCATTGCGCAGGCGTATTATGCAAAACAGCAGGGACTTAAGGGCGTCACAACAGAGACGGGAGCCGGGCAGTGGGGAACGGCGCTCTCTATGGCATGCTCCTATTTTGGATTAGATTGTCAGGTCTATATGGTGAAATGTTCTTATGAGCAGAAGCCTTTCCGTCGGGAAGTAATGCGTACTTATGGAGCAAAAGTAACCCCATCTCCTTCGATGGAGACGAACATCGGGCGTAAGATTAATGAGGAATTTCCTGGGACGACTGGAAGCCTGGGATGTGCGATTTCCGAAGCAGTGGAAGCGGCGACCAGTCAGGAAGGTTATCGCTATGTGCTGGGTTCGGTGCTTTCGCAGGTGCTGCTGCATCAGTCGATCATCGGGTTAGAGACGAAGTCGGCGCTCGATAAATACGGTATCAAAGCGGACACGATCATTGGCTGTGCGGGCGGCGGATCGAATTTGGGAGGCTTGATTTCTCCTTTTGCAGGAGAAATCTTAAGAGGAGAGGCGGATTATAAAATCATTGCCGTAGAACCGGCATCCTGTCCGAGTCTGACAAGAGGTGTTTACGCATATGATTTCTGTGACACCGGCAAAGTCTGTCCGCTGGCGAAGATGTATACATTGGGAAGCGGGTTCATTCCTTCTGCTAACCATGCAGGCGGGCTCCGCTATCATGGCATGAGCTCTGTTGTTTCGGAGCTGTATGATCAGGGCATCCTGGAAGCGAGAAATGTGGAGCAGACAGGCGTGTTTAAAGCGGCAGAGGCATTTGCGAGGGTAGAAGGCATTCTGCCGGCGCCAGAGAGCAGTCATGCGATCAAGGTTGCGATCGATGAGGCGATGAAGTGTAAGGAGACTGGTGAGGCGAAGAATATTGTATTCGGACTGACTGGTACGGGCTATTTTGATATGGTAGCCTATCAGAGATATAATGATGGTGAAATGGTAGATTACATTCCTTCCGATGAGGATCTGGCGAAAGCGACTGCACGGCTGCCAAAGGTGGAAGTATAGTGATTGCTTTTTGAAAAATACTTTGTGAACAGCGGTCATTCTGTTTGGAGAGGTGTGGCCTATACAAGAGCGAATTTCGAAGAAAGTGGTGAGAATGGCGGTTTTGTTCTTTGCATCTGGCAAAGGCAGGACTGCTTCTTGACAGGTATATAGACTTTCATTGTATAGGATGCAGGGAAATTTCGCATATTAATATTATAGGAAATGGCAGATGGCTTTCGTGGGAAAGGAAGCATAGCAGAAAACAGGAGGAAAAGTCATGTTAGAGACAGGCATAAAGGCACCGGCATTTTCGCTGCCGGATCAGAATGGACAGATACACACATTGGAGGAATATACGGGTAAAAAGGTCATTCTCTATTTTTACCCGAAAGATAATACGCCGGGTTGTACGAAACAGGCATGTAATTTTGGGCAGCTGTATCCGCAGTTCCAGGAAAAAGGAGCCGTTGTACTGGGTGTGAGCAAGGACAGCGTGGCATCCCATAAGAAGTTTGAGGAGAAATACGGACTCCCGTTCCCTCTTCTTTCGGATCCGGAGCTTTCCTGCATTCAGGCATATGATGTATGGCAGGAGAAGAAGAATTATGGGAAAGTCAGTATGGGGGTTGTGCGGACGACCTATCTGATCGATGAGAAAGGCCTGATTGTAAAGGCTTTCGGAAATGTAAAGGCAGAACAGAATCCGGCGCAGATGCTGGGCGAGCTGTAAGAGAAATAAGATCGAAAATTAAAATTATCAATCGCGGGATTTGTGTCTGCGCACTGCTTGTCACAAACCTGTCATATACAGAAAGCAGCGTAGAAATGAGAAAAAATGAAGATTATTATTTCACCGGCGAAGAAAATGAACGTAGACAGAGATTCTTTTGCCCCGGAAGGTCTTCCAGAGTTTTTTGAAGACACGAAAACACTCATGAAGGCGATTCAGGCATTGTCCTTCTCGGAAGTTAAGGCACTGTGGAAATGTAATGATAAACTGGCGGAGTTAAATTATCAGCGTTTCCGGGAGATGGATCTGGAACGGGGATTGACACCGGCAGTGACGTCTTACGAGGGTCTGCAGTATCAACATATGGCGCCTGGAGTGTTTACAGCGGAGGCGCTTTCCTATCTTGCAAGGCACCTCCGTATTCTTTCGGGTTTCTATGGTCTGTTGAAGCCTTTTGACGGAGTCGTGCCTTACCGGCTGGAGATGCAGGCACCGTTGACTGTGGGAGAACATCAGGACTTGTATGCGTTTTGGGGCAGGCGCCTTTATCAGAGTCTGACGAGGGAAGACCGGGTGATTATTAATCTGGCTTCACGGGAATATTCCCAGTGTATCGAAAAATACATAACAACAGAAGACCGGTTTGTCAGCGTAGTATTTGGGGAATTGACAGATGGAAAGGTAAAGCAGAAAGGAACATTGGCTAAGATGGCGCGGGGTGAGATGGTGCGTTTTCTGGCAGAGAACAATGTCTGTGAACCGGAAGGCATGAAGGAATTTCGGGCAGCAGGATTTTCCTATTGCAGCGATCTATCCGATGCAGGAAAATATGTGTTTCTAAAACAGAAGGATTCAGGGGAAACATCATGGCAGCAAAGCTTTTAATCATAGAAGAGGAAGTCTTCGCCGGCTCTGATTCTGCTTAACAGCAATCTACCAGGAGGAATCTATTTCCCGCATGGATCTGACCGAGTATCTATGGGGATATGAGATGGAGGAAGGATGTCTTATAGGGAACAGAATAAGGAATATCTAAGGAAGGTAATACAGTTGAGTATTCCGGCGGTGCTTGCCCAGATCAGTTCAATCATCATGCAGTATATTGATGCGGCAATGGTGGGCAGTCTGGGTGCAACAGCTACCGCGGCGATCGGTTTGGTGTCCAGCACCACCTGGTTGTTCGGAGGGCTATGTGTCTCTGCAGCCACCGGATTTTCAGTGCAGGTGGCACAGTTGATCGGAGCGGAACAGGAGAAGGAAGCAAGAGGGGTTTTGCGGCAGGCTATTCTGTGTACCTTGTTGTTCGGGCTGATCGCTTCTGCAGTGGGAATTGGTATCAGTCTGCGGCTTCCTGTCTGGCTGGGCGGGGCCGAGGAGATCTGTCAGGATGCTTCCCGGTATTTCCTGATCTATGCCTGTGCAATTCCGTTTGCACAGATGCGTCATACGGCTGGAAGTGCACTGCAGTGCAGTGGTGATATGAAGGTTCCAAGTAGATTAAACATTATGATGTGCGGACTGGATGTGATCTTTAACAGCTTACTGATCTTTCCGACAAGACAGGTGTCCTTGTTCGGCATCTATGTCACGGTAGCGGGGGCGGGATTGGGGGTCACAGGGGCAGCGTTGGGAACGGCATTAGCGGAAGCTGTCACGGCGGTCTTGATGTTATATGCGGTCTGCTTCCGGTCGAAACAGCTGAGACTGGCGGGAAGATCACAGGTATGTGCCGCCGGGGCGGATGCAGTTTGCGGCGCTACGCCGGGAGAGAAGTTCCAGTTCCAGCCCAAATGCCTGCGTACAGCACTGTGCCTTGCACTGCCGATGGCTTTTGAGCATACGGTAATGTGTGGGGCACATATTGCGGAGACACGTATCGTAGCACCTCTGGGGACAGTGTCGGTGGCGGCAAATTCCCTGGCGGTGACGGCGGAAAGCCTATGCTATATGCCGGGTAGTGGCATTGGGACAGCGGCGACAACGCTGGTAGGACAGAGCATTGGCGCTGGGAAACCGGATAAGGCGAAGCGGTATGCCAATCTTGCGGTGATTCTTGGTGCGGTGGTGATGACTTGTACAGGCGGCTTGATGTTTCTCTGCGCACCGCTTATGTTCTCGATGTTGACGCCGGATGCGGCGATCCGTGAGCTTGGTGTGAGAGTGCTGCGGATCGAAGCCTTCGCGGAACCTTTGTTTGCGGTCTCTATCGTGACGACCGGGGCACTTCGGGGTGCGGGAGATACGCTGATTCCCAGTATGATCAATCTGGCCAGTATGTGGGGCGTCCGTATTACGGCTGCTTCTTTCCTGGCGCCGCGCCTGGGTCTGATCGGTGTGTGGATCGCTATGTGCGGAGAACTGTGTGTGCGCGGGCTACTGTTTCTTGTACGGCTTCTGCGGGGGAAATGGCTGGAGAAAAAGATTGCGTGATTATATGTAAAAACTATGAAAGACTATTCACTATAAGTATTTGCCTTGTAGATAGAAAAGCAATATAATAATCCACAGCATATGGCGGCAAAGATCTTACATAGATAGGCTTCACAAAGCCGTGTAACAGTTCAGGATACTGCTTAACGGGACGGGTGAAGAGAGTACAGCCCGCAGGAAGGAGTTTGCAATATGGAGACAATAAAAAATCAGAGTTTTGATAGGGAACGCGCTTTATACGGCAGCAATGGAATTGAAGTGATTGACTGTGTTTTTGATGGCCCGGCAGACGGTGAAAGCGCATTTAAGGAAGGTAGAGAGATCAGCGTGGAGAGATGTTTCTTTAATCTCCGCTATCCCTTCTGGCATGATGAAGGGTTAAAAATTACGGGTTCGGAGATGACAGAACTCTGCCGGGCAGCGCTGTGGTATTCGCATGGCATCGAGATTACGGATACTAAACTGCACGGGGTCAAGGCACTGCGGGAATGCAGCAGAGTGAAAATGCAGAACTGCGATGTGATCTCACCGGAGTTTGGCTGGTCTGTGCAGGAGATGGCGATGAAGGATTGCAGTGTGCAGGGGGAATATTTTATGATGCGCTCTGACGGACTGCATTTTGAAAAGGTACGATTGAAAGGTAAGTATTCCTTCCAGTACATAGAGAATTCGGTGTTCGAGAACTGTGATTTTGACACGAAGGACGCTTTCTGGCATGCAAAAAATGTGACGATCCGCAACAGCGTCGTAAAGGGAGAATATCTTGCCTGGTACTGCGAAAATGTGACGTTTGATCATTGTAAGATCATCGGCACACAGCCGCTTTGCTATTGTAAGAATCTGAAGCTGATCGACTGTGAAATGATCGACACGGATTTATCTTTTGAGAAATCCGGGGTGGAGGCGACAATTACGACACCGGTTCTTAGTATCAAGAATCCCTTGTCTGGTCGGATTGTTGCGCCTGCGGTAGGCGAGATCATCCGGGATGATAAAGAGTCGTGTGGGGAGATTGTTATCGCAGAATGAGTTTGTAGGTTCCCTTTCCCAGCTTTTTGACTAATCCAGAGGTTTCACTTTGATTCAAAATTCTTTGCAGGTGTCTTGCGCTGCAATGGAGATGAAAAGCAGTTTGCTCTATTCCTGTTAAGGTTTCATCAGGGCATTTGTACTTCATATAGGAGATAACCCGTTCTGTAAGAGAAGCAGGGGCAGCATCAATGATAGTCATTGCTCCAATTTTGGCGGCAAGACTGTTACAGATCAGTACCAGAAAGCTATTATTGGAGAACAGCTTTTCCCTATGCTTTTCAATAGAAAATGAAATGCAGGTCAGATTTTCAGCGGCCTCTGCATAAATACTATTGTTTTTAGGATAAAAGATATCCATATCTCCGAGAAAATAGTCAGTAGTTCCATTTGACAGAGAATAGCGCGTGCCGTCGTCACGAATAAAATAGATATTTACGGTACCGTGTTCTACAATCTGGAATAAAAGTTCGTTTTGAAAAGGTGAACTTACTAGTTCACCTTTTTCATATCTTATCAGATAAAAATCTATAGCCAGCGAATCAAGTACAGCATGATATTTGCTTTTAGCAATGCAGTCCATAATTTTTCTTTGATCAAAGATTCTTTCCACAAAACCCCTCCTAACAGGACATATGTCTTGTTTTCTTGCGTTTATTATACATTATAATGAAAAAAACACAAGGGAGGAGTAGAAAGTATGACATCAGTTTATGAAGAAAAAAATATTTCCAAAGCAATTATGAGAGCTGGATTGCCTGCTATGTTAGGCCAGCTTACAACATTGATTTATAATATTGCTGATACATTTTTTGTTTCATTGACCAAAGAACCGGCAACAATTGCGGCGGTAACATTATGTGCACCAATATTGCTTATTATTATGTCGATTGCCAGTATTTTTGGAATGGGCGGCAGTAGTGTAATTGCCCGACTATTGGGGGAGGAAAAAGAAAAGGAATCTGGCATGACAATGAATTTTTGTGTGTATGCGATGGCGGCTGCAGGTATTATTACGCTTGTTTTGGGATTGGTGTTTTTACAGCCATTGGCGAAAATATCCGGCGCAGACAAAACCAATATTACTTATACCTGTGATTATCTAAAATGGATTTTTATAGGTTCCCCTTTTATTATGCTGGCAAATGGATTTGTTCATTTGTTCCGTTCAGTGGGTTTGATTAAAGAAGGAACTATCGGACTGATGCTTGGGAATGTAATTAATATGGTATTAGATTATGTTTTCATAGTTATCTTCGGATGGGAAACAGCGGGCGCCGCACTTGCAACGTCTCTGGGATTTATATGTGCGACAATCTACTATATTGTCTGTATGATTCGTGAAGAACACAAGGGCAATCAATTAGTGCCGTTGATGCCCAGTCATTTTTCCCCCAACGCTGCAATGATACGCAATGTTGTAGGCATCGGTATCCCAGGTGCTCTTATTACAGTACTTATGAGCGTGTCCAATATTGTACTCAACAATTATATCAGTATTTATGGGTCAGATGCAGTGGCGTCTTATGGAATTGCCTATAAACTTGATATGATTCCTATTTTATTGTCCGTAGGATTAGCACAGGGCGTTGCTCCTTTAGTAGGTTATTGCTATGGCGGAAATATGAAAAAGCGTATGTCTGATCTGGTAAAGTATACAATAATATATGGAATCCTCATGGGTGCGCTGTTTACCACTGTTTTTGTGCTTTTTGGTAAGTCTCTTGCGTCTATATTCTTACAAGATAACGCTTTAATCCAACAAACGGAATATTTTTTAAAAATCCTTTGTTTGTCGGCTCCGATGCTCGGCGTGATCAATATGATGACAAGTTATTTTCAGGCATTGGGGAAAGCATTAAATTCACTAATGATTACGCTTCTACGAAATGCAATTTTGTTTATTCCGGGAGTAATCCTGTTGAATTACTTTTGGAAACTAAATGGTGTAATTGCAGCGCAGCCTGTTGTGGAGGCCATTTTAATGATAATCTGCGTATTTATGTATAAGAAGGACAGAAATCCGAGAAATAGTTGACAGATTTTATATGTTCTGCACTCTCGTCCTGTACTCTTTAGGGGAGCATCCATACTTATCACGAAAAATACGATAAAAGAAGCTGCTATTATTATACCCGACGGCTTGTATGATATCGTCGGTCGGAAGAGTTGTCTGTGATAAAAAGTAGACAGCCTGCTGGAGTTTTTGCCGTTGCAGAAGTTCCGTAAAGGTCTGACCGGTGTACTTCTTCAAAAGGCGGCTGACATAATAAGGGGGTAGTTTGATTTGGGTAGAGATGTCAGTCAATGTGCCGTTTTTATAGTGTGTTTCAATATATTTCAAAATCCGGAAAATTAGATCCTGTTCATAGTTTCCGGATTGATTTGTTGTCATTGAGTCAGCGAAAAGAGAAAGGTTCATGAAAAGAAGTCCCATTGTAATCTGGTTGATGGTGTTTATGCCAGGCTTTTTGCCGATTAGATTCCAGACCATGTTTTCAATGAGATTGTGGATCGGCAGAATCTTGTTCGATTGGAAGTGAAGATAGGTAATCTGCGAGTCACGACCTGTCAGAGTAGAGATGAGAAAACTACGCAGTACATTTTCCTGCTCCATCATGGACAAAGTGCGGTCAAAGAATTCCGGCAGAATGATAAAGTTGACGGCAATATCATCTTTGCCTGCGAGTAGGATCTCATGGGTGGCAGCCTGATTGAGAAAAAGCAGATCGCCTTCCTGTAAAAGGATCTTTTCGGTGTCGTTTATGATATGCGTAGTGGAACCGCAGCACATATAGACCAGCTCGGCGTAATTATGGCGGTGCCTGGGAAAATGCGCAAAGCGGGTATGTGGACGGATCTCAATTAGATGGCCGCGCTCCAAAAGTTTGGCATTGTCCACTACGAATTCCTGGCCGGAAGTGTAGATTTCTTTTTGGATGTTGGAATGTCCTTGCAGAAGAACTTTTTCCTCAGCAGTAATTTGGCGTAGGTGATGTAGCAGTTCTTCCCTCATGATCTCCTCCCATCTATAGTCTGCTGTATAAATCAATTTTTTGCAAATAAGGTCCCTAAATATGTGGAAAGGCGACCTTATTTTTTAGTGTCTTTTCTTGTATGATAAACATAAGGAGAATAAAAGTCCATCGAAAAGTTAAGAAAATGGAGGGTAATCATGAGCAGGTATTATCTTGCGGTGGATATTGGCGCATCCAGTGGAAGGCATATGTTGGGGTATCTGGAAGAGGGGAAGATACGGATAGACGAGATCTACCGCTTTGAAAATAGGATGACAAATAAAGACGGTAAACTGCTGTGGGACACAAAGCATCTGTTCTCGGAGATCATAAACGGCATGAAAGCGTGCGCAAAAGCCGGAAAAATTCCAGAGAGTATGTCTGTAGACACCTGGGCGGTGGACTATGTATTACTTGACGAGCGGGATCAGGTGATTGGGGATACTTACGGTTATCGGGACAAAAGGACAAATGGGTGCGACGATGCAGTCTATGAGCTGATTGGCGAAAGTGAGCTTTATGCGAGGACGGGAATCCAGAAACAGATCTTCAATACCATTTATCAGTTGATGGCGGACAAGCGGCAGCAGCCGCAGATTCTGAATAAAGCGAAAACTTTTTTGATGCTGCCAGATTATTTCCAGTTTCTTTTAACAGGAAATAAGGTATCTGAGTATACGAATGGAACGTCTACGCAGTTAGTCAGCCCGGCGACGAAGCAGTGGGATAAGGATTTGATCCGTCTGCTAGGCTACCCGGAGGAAATATTTCTTCCTCTGCAGATACCAGGCAGTGGAGTTGGGAAATTAAAGCCGGACATTGCGGTACAGGTAGGTTTCGGCTGCAAGATAGTTCTCTGCGGCAGCCATGATACGGCGTCGGCCGTGATGGCGGTACCGAAAGAAGAGGGGGATGGATTGTATATCAGTTCAGGCACCTGGTCGTTGATGGGTGTGGAGTTGGCGAAAGCGGACTGCAGGGAAGAGAGTAGGCGAGCCAATTTCACAAACGAGGGTGGGTACGAATACAGGTTTCGTTATCTGAAAAACATTATGGGGCTTTGGATGATACAGTCGGTACGGGAGGAGCTAAACGTCCGGTATTCCTATGCGGAGCTTTGCAGGATGGCGGAGAGGGCACAGCATTTCACTTCGCTGGTAGATGCAAACGATAACCGTTTTCTGTCGCCGGAAAGCATGATAAAAGAGGTTCAGGATTGCTGCATTGGGACGGGACAGAAAGCGCCGGAAACACCAGGGGAGATTGCCCGCATTATTTACCGGAGTCTGGCATGGTGTTATGGGCAGACTGTGCGGGAGATTGAGAGAAATACTGGAAAGACATACAGAAGCATTCATGTGATCGGTGGTGGGGCCAACGCGGCGTATCTGAACCGGCTGACGGCACAAGCTACAGGCAAAACAGTCTGCGCAGGGCCTGGAGAAGCCACGGCTATCGGTAATATTATGGCGCAGATGATCAAGGCTGGGGAACTGGAGGGGTTGGCAGATGCGCGAAGGTGTGTTGCGGAATCATTTGAGATTCAGACATATGAGCCAGGACAGGAAACGGATAGTGATAAAATTTAGTAAGTAAAAAGAAAAAGAGGAGAACAAAAACATGATAACGACAGAGAGATATGCATCCGCAAAAGAAATATTTGCATCGGTTGGGGTGGATACAGATACTGCCCTGGAGACATTGAAGGAGGTGTCAGTTTCCATGCATTGCTGGCAGGGCGATGATGTGACAGGATTTGACCATGATGGTCCGTTGACAGGCGGAATCCAGACGACGGGAGATTACCCAGGCAGAGCGACGACGCCTGACGAGTTGATGGCGGATATGGATAGGGCCATTTCCCTAATCCCAGGCAAAAAGAAGATCAATGTGCACGCGTGCTACGCGGTCTTTGAAACAGGTGAATACGTGGACCGAGATAAGCTGGAGCCGAAGCATTTTGCAAAATGGGTGGCGTTTGCAAAGCAAAAAGGCATGGGTCTGGATTTCAATCCCACTTTTTTCTCCCACCCAATGGTAAAGAATGGACTGACACTTTCGAGTCCTGACCCGAAAGTGCGCAGGTTTTGGATTGAACATGGGAAGGCATGTATTCGGATTGCCCAGTATTTTGCGGAAGAGACGGGTGTGCCCTGCGTTATGAATATTTGGACAGGTGACGGCTTTAAGGATGTGCCGGCGGACCGTATGGGTCCCAGAATGCGTTATAAAGAGGCTATCGAGGAGATTCTTTCCGAACCTTATGACAGGTCGAAAGTAAAACCTTGCGTTGAGTCTAAAGTGTTCGGCATCGGTGTGGAGTCGTATACGGCGGGTTCCGCAGAGTTTGCTCTTTCTCTGGCGGCCAGAAATGAAGGCTGTCTGCCGCTGATGGACAACGGGCATTATCATCCCACAGAACTGGTGTCGGATAAGATCCCGTCTATGCTCTGCTTCTACCCTGAGATTGCCCTGCATGTGACAAGAGGGGTGAGGTGGGATTCCGATCATGTGCTGCTTTTGGATGATGAGACGAAAGAGATCGCCAAGGAGATTGTGAGGTGCAATGCGCTGGACCGTGTCTATATTGCGCTGGATTATTTTGACGCAAGCATCAATCGTGTATCTGCCTGGGCAGTGGGTATGAGAAGCTTCCAAAAAGCTCTAATGATAGCACTATGTACGCCCAATGAGCGGTTGAAGAAGCTGCAGGACGAGAGTCGCTTTACAGAGCTGATGGCTACTCAGGAAGCGGTAAAAATGCTGCCCTTTGGGGATGTGTGGAACTATTACTGTGAGCAGAGTGGTGTGGTGAGAGATTTTGATCTTTATGGTGAGATACAGAAGTATGAAATGGAAGTGTTTGGTAAACGGAAGTGATCAGGCCAGTACCAGTATATTACACCAGATATGCTTATCTGATAAGCTATAAAGTCTAAATTGTTATGATATCAATAATTGAGGTAAGAAGAAGTTTTTATAGAAGATGGAGGACAACATGAAAGTTTTAGACGCAAAATTCGTGCAGGGATTTATTAGAATGTGTAACGATGGTTGGGAGCAAGGCTGGCACGAGAGGAACGGCGGTAATCTGACTTACCGTATGAAAAAAGAAGAAACCGAGGCAGTAAAGGAAGAGCTGGGACAGGATGGGGTGTGGAAAGAGATTGGCGTATCTACGCCGAAGCTGGCAGGAGAATATTTCCTGGTGACGGGCAGTGGTAAATATTTTCGCAATGTCGTTTTGGACCCAGAGGATTCTATCGGTATCGTGGAAATTGATGAGAAGGGTGAGAATTACCGTATTTGCTGGGGGTTGGTCAATGACGGAAGGCCTACTAGTGAACTGCCCAGCCATTTAATGAACCATGAAGTGAAGATACAGGTTACTGGCGGAAGACACCGCGTGATTTACCATGCGCACACGACAAACGTAATCGCTCTGACTTTTGTGCTGCCGCTTAAGGACGAGGTATTTACGAGGGAACTGTGGGAGATGGCGACGGAGTGCCCGGTAGTATTCCCGGACGGCATCGGAGTGATAGATTGGATGGTGCCAGGCGGCAGGGATATTGCGGCTGCCACCAGTGAACGGATGAGGCAATATGATGTGACAATTTGGGCGCATCACGGTATGTTTGCGTCCGGTGAGGATTTTGACTTGACTTTTGGGCTGATGCATACAGTGGAGAAGGCGGCCGAGATTCTTGTAAAAATGCTCTCCATGCGGCCGGATAAGCAGCAGACTATCACGCCGCAGAATTTCCGTGATTTGGCGGCCGATTTTAAGGTAACGCTGCCAGAGAAGTTCCTTTATGAGAAATAAACATGAGACAACCTGTTTTGCAAAACCAGTAGATGGGAATCAGAGGATCTTGCAAGGCAGGAAGAGATTTGAAAGTGGTGATAAGAGGAGGGAAAGAAATGATTTATACGGTTACTTTTAATCCGTCATTGGACTACATTATTTCGGTAGAGGACTTTAAGCTGGGAGTTACGAACCGGACCAGTTCGGAGCTACTGCTTCCCGGAGGAAAAGGCTTGAATGTCTCCATGGTGTTGGGAAACCTTGGAATTGAGAGTATGGCGTTGGGATTTGCGGCTGGATTTACGGGTGCAGAGATCGTACGCCGGATTGAACAGATGGGGGTGAAGTCTGATTTTATTTTGCTAGACAACGGTATTTCCAGAATCAATGTGAAGCTGAAGTCCATTGAAGGGATGGAAATCAATGGCAGCGGTCCAGAAATCAGTGAGGAGCACGTACAGAAATTGATGGAGAAGCTGGACGTTTTGGGGACAGGAGACGTGCTGGTTTTGGCTGGAAGTATTCCAAATTCGATGCCGGATGACGTATACAGAAGGATCATGGAACGGCTTGACGGGCGGGGCGTGATGATTGTGGTGGACGCTACAAAGGATTTGTTAGTCAATGTGCTGGCATACCATCCTTTTCTGGTAAAACCAAATAATCATGAACTGGGTGAGATTTTCAAAGTGACCCTGCGGACCAGAGAAGAGGTGATCCCTTATGCCAGAAAGATGCAGCAGATGGGTGCGGCTAATGTACTGGTCTCTATGGCCGGGGAAGGAGCAGTATTGGCAGCAGAGGACGGCAGCATCTATGAAGCGCCTGCGCCAGCAGGGAAGCTTGTCAACGGCGTAGGAGCCGGAGATTCTATGGTGGCAGGATTTCTTGCAGGCTGGATGGAGCAGAAGGATTACGGACATGCATTTATCATGGGAATATCATCGGGAAGCGCAAGCGCCTTTTCTGAACAACTGGCTACAGGGGAAGAAGTGGAGAACGTATACCGGCAGATGATTCAATCCAGTTTCTTATCATAGCTGAGGATGGCGCCGCTTACTGCATCCACGTCACAGGAATATTCTGTCCGGCCTACATGCCACTCCACTTCATATTCGGCGCGGCCATCATCATAGTCAAATTTGATCTGCAGCTTCTGCGCGTCTTCTTCTGTGACGCCGGCGTGATCTAAAGCAAGTTGTTTGGCTTTCTCTTCTGAGATCTGTTCCTTGCCGGCGGAGGCTGCCTGTGCATGGTGATAATAGTCTGCATCCTGATCAAAAGAAAGGATTTCCCCTGTCAGAGCATCGATATCATAATCATACTCGATGGTATCTTTGTGGAATTCTATGTCGTACTGCCATATTCCATCATCTGTTTCCAGGTGTGCATGCACAAAGTTTACCTCTTCCGTTTTGAGTCCAGCATGGTCGAGCGCCGCCTGTTTGGCAGCCTCTGTGCCGATATATTGCTGCTGGGAGGACGTATCTTCAGATTGCTGGTTGACTGATGCGGAGTTATTCTGTTTTTGTGGTATTTCGGCTGCCGTCTCTATCCTGTCGTCTGCTGTACCGGTATCGGAAAATGCCGCCAGATCATAGGAACCGGAAGAACTGTTCATGGCAAGAATTTCACCGCTCAAGGCATTTACAGTATAGTCATATGTTGCGTTCTCACAGACAAATTCTATATCATAGCAGGAGAGCGCTCCTTCAGAATCTAACTGCGCCCTTACGAAATGGACTTGTTCTTCTGTAAGGCCGGCATTTTCGATTACAATGGATTTAACCTCCGCCAGGGTCAGATAATTGGGGGTATCATCCTCTGGCTCTGTTTGTATGCCGGAAGACAGTTCCTCTATCGAATTTGGTGTCTGGGAGGCAGTACCACCACAGCCTGTTACTAGCAATAAAATACAGTTTAAGAGCAAAATATACTTTCCAGCGCGGTTTTGTTTCATAAGAATCCCCTTATTCATAGAATGTTGTTATGTGCCAGGTATCCCTGACCAATTCGTGTATATCATTATATAAAGGAATTCTGTAAAAGTCAACGATTGCAGCGCATGCTGCTGTCTGGACAGCAGAAGAACAAAACGAAAGCAGATTGCGTCATTGGATTGATGATATAATCTGCTTGCTATTTGCGTCCGAAATGGTATAATGAGACTACTGCATGACAAGAAGAGAATGATAGGAAGTCATTGACGGAACAAGAAGTTCCGGTCGGTCTGCGCAGTTTCTCTGCTGTAAGGCATGGTCAGATGTGTAAGACGAAATAAGATTACGTACAAAACAGGATTATACATAGAATGATATATGTACAGGAAGGCATATGGTTTTCGGAGAAGACCGTATGTCTTTTGTTTTTCAGGATGCAGGGAAGGCGGAGATACAACAGTTAGGGAATACGTACCTGCCATCAGTAGGGAACGAGAAGAAAGGAAGGAATATATACGGTATGAATTTATCGGCGTTTTTTGCACAGTACCCGAAAGCAGCAGTCGCCTTTTCCGGTGGCGTGGATTCTGCATATTTGCTCTATGCAGCGCTAAAGTGCGGCGTTAAGGTGCGGGCCTACTATGTGAAATCTGTTTTTCAGCCACAATTTGAATTGGATGATGCGCTGAGGCTGGCAGAGCAGCTTGGGGTAGAACAAAGGATCATTGAGGCGGATGTGCTGGCTTTAGAAACAATCGCAGAGAATCCGCAGGAGCGTTGTTATCACTGCAAAAGGCTTATCTTTGAGTCGATCATGAGAGAAGCGCAGGCAGACGGATTTCCAGTACTTTTAGACGGCACCAATGCTTCTGATGAGGAGGAAGACCGTCCCGGTATGCGGGCGCTTAAGGAACTGTCAGTGCAGTCGCCGCTGCGGCTCTGCGGGCTGACGAAGGAGGAGATCCGCCGTCTTTCGAAAGAGGCCGGGCTTTTTACATGGGATAAGCCTGCCTATGCCTGTCTTGCCACGAGAATCCCCACAGGGGAGAGAATCACAGAGGAAAAACTGGCAGCCACGGAAGCGGCAGAAGCATATTTGTCTGCACAGGGTTTTACGGATTTCCGGGTACGCAGGATAGGGAATATTGCGAAACTCCAGTTCCCAGACAGTCAGATTATGGGTGCTGTCAAAAAAAGAGAAGCCATTGTGCGGGAGCTTAAGAAATATTATAGGGAAGTTCTGCTTGATTTGGAGCCAAGAGGATGTTCCACAAACACATGAAATGTGCCGGTGCAGCAGAATTTGGACAAGATCGTGCAGAAATGGAGGAAAACGATGAACAGTGGGATCAGAAAAACATTGGAAGCGGTCCAGCGTGGAGAAATCTCAGTTGACGAAGCGCTGCTTACGATTAAGAAAGCGCCGTTTGAGGATATTGGCTATGCCAAAGTGGACATGCACCGCAGTATCCGGCAGGGTGCGCCGGAGGTTATCTATGGCGCAGGTAAAACAGCAAAGCAGATGCTTGGTATTATTGAAACGATGAAGAATAATGGACAGAATACGATTCTGATCACTCGTCTTTCTGATGAAGCGGCGGAAAGTATTTCCGGTGTACATGAGCTGGATTACCATAAGGAAGCAAGGATTGGTATTATTGGTGAGATACCTGTGCCGGATGGAATCGGCAGGATCGTGGTGGCCACGGGAGGCACTTCGGATATCCCGGTAGCTGAGGAAGCGGCACTTACGGCGCAGGTACATGGCAATGAAGTGATTCGGCTCTATGACGTGGGTGTGGCGGGGCTGCACCGGATGCTGGCGCATATGGATGAGATCATGGGGGCCTCTGTGATTATCGCTATTGCGGGGATGGAAGGCGCGCTGGCCAGTGTGATCGGCGGGCTGGCGGACTGCCCGGTGATTGCGGTACCCACAAGCATAGGCTATGGCGCTTCTTTTCACGGGGTGAGCGCACTTCTTTCTATGCTCAATTCCTGTGCCAGCGGCGTTTCGGTAGTCAATATCGATAACGGGTTTGGCGCCGGGTATCTGGCGGGCATGATCAATCATATGACGATAGGCAGACAGAATGTGTGTGCTGAAAAATAATGCAGGAGGTGCAGAATGAAAACTTTATATTTGGATTGTAGTATGGGCGCGGCGGGAGATATGCTGACGGCAGCACTGTTAGAATTGCTTCCCGACCAGGAAGAATTTATTGCACAGTTGAATGCGCTTGGAATTCCTGGGGTTACCGTCGACAAGGAGAAAGTAAACAAATGTGGGATTATAGGCACTCATGTCACGGTAAAAGTCCATGGCATGGAGGAAGGGGAGGAGATGAACGAGGTGGCGCATGTGCATGAACATCACCATCACCACCACGAGCATCACCATCATCACAGTGGAATGTGTGATATTGAACATATTGTCCACCATCTTTCCGTGACAGACAGGGTGAAGGAAGATATTCTTGCAGTCTATGGTCTGATCGCTGAGGCGGAGAGCCATGCGCATGGGGTTCCCGTTACGGAGATCCATTTTCATGAGGTAGGAACCATGGATGCAGTCGCTGATGTGGCGGCGGTCTGCCTGCTGATGGAGAAGATCGCGCCGGATCAGGTGACGGCATCTCCTGTTCATGTAGGAAGCGGGCAGGTGAAATGTGCCCACGGCATCCTGCCGGTGCCAGCGCCGGCTACGGCATATATTTTGCGGGATGTGCCGATCTATGGGGGTGAGATCCAGGGAGAACTGTGCACGCCGACAGGGGCGGCATTGCTGAAACATTTTGTGACGGATTTTGGAAGTATGCCCGTTATGAGAACGAGTGCCATTGGCTATGGTATGGGTAAGAAGGATTTTCCGGCCGCGAACTGTGTCCGCGCAATGCTTGGGGAGACTAGGAGCGCCGGGGATGTTATTACGGAGCTGAGCTGCAATGTAGATGATATGACCGGGGAGGCCATAGGATTTGCTATGGATACCTTGTTTGACGCTGGGGCTTTGGAAGTATATACGATGCCAGTAGGTATGAAAAAATCCCGCCCAGGAACGTTGTTTAGCGTGATGTGCCGCCCGGAGGATAAGGGCAGAATGGTAGAATTGATCTTTGACCACACGACCACGATCGGTATTCGGGAAAAGGAATATAAACGATATACCCTTGAACGGTCCATAGAAACGCTGCAGACTCCATATGGCGATATCAGAAGAAAAACCTCGACGGGTTATGGAATTACGAGACAGAAATATGAGTATGAGGATCTTGCCTGTGCGGCGAGAGAGAACGGTATTTCTGTGGGGAAGGTTCTCTGCCGGCTGCAGAAGGAGAAGGATGTATGAGGAAATTCTACTCTATGATTATTGTTTTCACAGCGTGTTGTTTCCTGTCCGCTTGTGGCGCCGGCCGCCAGATGGATGGAGAGCTAGATGCCGTACTGACGGGAGGCAGAGAGGAGAAGGATGCACTCCGGGAGGGTGAAGAGACGACACTTGTTTACGGCAGCGGTGACTATACCAGGATCAATCCGGCTATGGATGAGCACGGAGAGATCAATCTCCTGTTGTTTAACGGGCTTACAGCGCACAACGGTGATAACGAGGTCGTTCCGGATCTTGCCAAGAGCTGGGAGTTTGACGAGAAGGCCTGTACATATACGTTCTACCTGGAAGAGGGAGTAGTGTGGCATGATGGAGAGGCATTTACTGCAGAAGATGTGAAATTCACCATAGAGGCTATTATGGATCCCGAAAATGGATCGGAGAATGCAGCTGATTACGAAGATGTTGAAGCGATCAGCGTATTGGATGAGCATACCATCTCTTTTCAGCTGGCAGCGCCTAACGTAGCTTTTCTGGATTATATGACGATGGCGGTTTTGCCAGAACATCTGTTGGCTAATGAGGATATACAGACATCCGACTTTTTCCGGCATCCCGTAGGTACCGGGCCTTACAGACTGGAAAGCTGGGATGTAGGACAGGCGATTACGCTGGCCGCAAACAAGACTTACTTCAAGGGAAGACCAAATATTGACAGAATTGTCTTTAAAATTGTCACGGATGATAACGCCAAGGCATTGCAGATGAAAGCAGGAGAGCTGGATTTGGCACTGCTGACGCCGAGGGATGCGGCCACCTTTGCAGACAGTGAGGAGTATACCTGCTATGATATGAAAACGTCCGATTACCGGGGGATTCTGTTCAACTTCCAGAATGCCTATTGGATACAGAATAAGGATATCATACCGGCTGTCTGCTGCGCCGTCAACCGGCAGGCAATCGTGGATGCCGTGCTGTTGGGGCAGGGGGTGCCTGCTTATGGCCCCTTGCAGAGAAATATTTATGATAACGAGAATGTGGAGCATTATGATTATGCTCCAGATAGGGCCAGAGAAATTCTGGAAGCGGCGGGATGCCAGATGGGTGTAGACGGCTTCTATGTAAGAGATGGCCAGAAAATCGGTTTTGTGCTTAGTGTGGGCGCTGGGGACCAGGTACGCATTGATATTGCACAGGCCGCAGCACAACAGCTGCGGGAAGTTGGGATCGATTGCTCCGTAGAGATTCCTACACAGGTGGACTGGGAGGGACAGATGGCCTATCTGATCGGCTGGGGCAGCCCTTTTGATGCCGACGATCATACTTATAAGGTGTTTGGTACTGACAAGGGGGCTAATTATAGTGGCTATTCCAATGCGGATGTTGACCGGTATCTGACGGAGGCAAGACAGTCTGATGATCCGGCAGTCCGTGCAGAGGCGTATGATGGGTTTCAGATGGCGTTGGCGGAGGATCCGGCCTTTGCCTTTCTCTGCTATGTGGATGCCAATTATGTGGCGGATAGTGCAATTCAGGGTATTTGTACAGATACGGTCATGGGGCATCATGGCGTGGGCATTTTCTGGAATGTGGCAGAGTGGACGATGCAGAATGAAGGGAAAGGGATAGAGTGAGCGAGAGGTTCACATGTGGGGAATGTCAGAAGCAGCCAATCTACGCTGGCATCGTATAGAATGCATTGCACAGGGACGGGAAGTGCAGGGAGGAACTAGGGAATCATGTCGGAGTTACTGGAAGTGAAAAATCTGTCAGTCAGTTTCTACACGCCGCAAGGAGAAGTGCAGGCTGTCCGGGATGTCAGTTTTACGCTGCGTCCAGGGGAAGTGCTGGCGATTGTCGGGGAGTCCGGTTGTGGGAAAAGCGCTCTGTGCAAAAGCATCATGAAACTTTTACCGGCCTCTGCCAGGATCAAGTCTGGCGGCATTTGCATAAACGGTGTGGATATTGCAGGCTATCGGGAACGGGAAATGCATAGACTGCGGGGCAGGCTGTTTTCCATGGTCTTACAGGATCCGATGACTTCCTTAAATCCGACAATGCCTGTCGGAAGACAGATTGCGGAGGCTGTTAAAGTGCATGAGCCAGGGATTAGCAGAACGGCGCTGCAAGACAGAGTGTTGGAGCTGATGCGCTTAGTGGAGATCGACCAGCCAGAGGAACGCAGCAAACTCTATCCCTGGCATTTTTCAGGCGGCATGCGGCAACGCAGTGTGCTGGCGGTCGCACTTGCAGCTAATCCGGCGATCCTGTTTGCGGATGAGCCGACGACAGCGCTGGATGTGACAATACAGGCACAGATCTTGCGTCTGCTTCGCAAGATTCAGAAGAATCGTGGGACGGCAATGGTTCTGGTGACCCATGACCTTAGTGTGGCGGCTGAGGCGGCAGACCGTATGGCAGTCATGTATGCCGGTAAGATCGTCGAGATCGGTATGACGGAAGAGATTTTCCATGATCCCAAACATCCTTATACGTGGGGGCTTATGCAGGCGCTTCCGGTCTTTGCCAGAGGAAAGGCTGCTTTGTGTGTCATTCCGGGGATGCCGCCGACGTTGGTAGATCCGCCGGCTGGGGATGCCTTCGCCGGACGCAATGTCCATGCATTGGCGGTGGATTACGAGGAGCAGCCGCCAATGTACCGTGTCAGCGATACCCATTCTGCCGCTACGTGGCTTTTGGATGAGCGCGCACCGAAGGTCGTGCCGCCGGTCATTCTGCCGCCTTATACGGGGAGAGTCTTTTGTGGGACAAAAGAGACTGGCGGGAAAACAGGCGGCAGGGCCAGAACAAAAAGCCTGGAATGGGAAGAGGGCGGAGAAAGCAGAGGAAGCAGCCAGGAAGTTCTATTGGATGTCCGGCATATCACACACCAATTTCCATTGACGAAAAAGAAGATGATTAAAGCAGTGGACGATGTCTCTTTTCAGATCAAAAGGGGTGAGATCTTCGGCCTGGTCGGAGAATCTGGTTCCGGGAAATCGACGATAGCCCGGTGCATTATGAATATTTACCGGCCAGCCGGCGGGATTTTCTATAAAGGAATTGATACTTGTGATCCTAAATTGTTCCGGCGGCATAGGAAACTGTTCCATACAACACGACAGATCATCTTTCAGGATTCCAGTTCCAGTCTGAATCAACGCATGAAAGTGTGCGATATCATTACAGAACCGCTGCGGATCTGGCAGATCATGCCGCCAAGAGGTTCCCTGCGGGCAGAAGCAGAATTTCAGATGCATTATGTCGGTCTGGATCCGTCGTATCTGGACCGTTATCCGACAGAGCTGTCCGGCGGACAAAGGCAGCGTGTGGCCATTGCCAGAGCACTGACTATGGAACCGGAACTGTTGGTAGCGGACGAACCTGTTGCGTCGTTGGATGTGTCCATTCAGGCACAAATCGTGAATCTGTTCCGGCATCTTCAAAGAGAGCATGGATTTTCCTTCCTCTTTATCGCGCACGATCTTGGCATGATAGAGTTTCTGTGCGATCGTGTAGGAGTCTTGTATCAAGGAAAGCTGGTAGAAGTGGGGAAGACACGGGAGGTTTTTGCTAATCCCCAGCACCCTTATACGAAGACGCTTCTGTCGGCTCTGCCGTCTCCTTTTAAGGGCGGCGTCTGATGGCTGGGAGAATAGGATGGTGTTATATACGTGGAAAGATAATTGGAAATGAGTGATAAAATGAGACAAGCAAGGTCTGATAAATGGATTGGTTGTGGAAAAAAGCTGTTGCTGTTTGTTGGCAGTCTCCTTTTTCTATCTGTGCTGGTTTTCTATATTTCCCGTCTGGCGCCGGGCGACCCGCTTCTTTCTTATTATGGCGACCGGGTAGAGAAGATGGGGCCGGAGGAACGGAAGTGGGCGGAAGAAAAACTGGGTTTAAGGGATTCTGTTGCGGTGCAGTATATCCGGTGGCTTGAGGGGGCACTGCGTGGGGATTTTGGAATTTCTTATAAGTATAAGAGAGATGTGGGACAGGTGATCGGGGAGCGTGCCGGCAATACGTTTCTTCTGGGCGGCATCGGGTTTTTGTTGGTTTTCTGTCTGGCGCTGCTTTTGGGGATGTTATGTGCATGGCAGGAAGGGAGGCTGATCGACAAGGTGATCTGTACAGCCGGTACGGTCAGCAGTTGTATTCCTGAATTTTGGCTGTCTTTACTGTTGATTCTTGTTTTTGCTGTCAATCTGAAATGGCTGCCAAGCAGCGGTGCCTACTCTGCCGGCGGAGCAGGAGGTTTTGGAGATCGTGCCAGACACTTGATTCTGCCTATGATTGTGGTGGTGATGGGACACCTGTGGTACTACGCCTATATGATCCGCAACCGGATTCTGGAAGAAATGAGGGCCGATTATGTGCTGTTTGCGAAGGCCAAAGGTCTGACAAAGCGTAGTATTATGTTCCGGCATTGTCTGCGCAATGCGATCCCTTCTTACTTAAGCATCATGGCGGTCTCGGTACCACATATTCTGGGAGGAACGTATATTATCGAGACGGTCTTTTCTTATCCGGGGTTGGGAACATTAGTCTATGAAAGTGCCAGATATAAGGATTACAATCTGCTGATGCTGTTATGTATGATTACAGGGATTACGGTTATTGTGTGTAATCTGGCAGCGCAGATGATCAATGAGGCGATAGATCCGCGTATAAGAAGAAGTAGCTGGACAGGAGGAAACGGTGGAGAATAAATTTGAGATTGTCGGCATCCGGCAGATGGAGCAGACAGAAAGCCTGGGACAGAAGAAAACGTATCATATTGGTCCTGTGGTTGCTGCTGCAATCCTTTTCTTGATCGTTTCTGGCTGTTTTGGGTGTGAACTGCTTATGACGAAAGATCCAGCTTATCTGGATCTGCAAAACTACAGTGTGCCGCCGTGCAGAGAATTCCCGTTTGGGACAGATGCGATGGGACGGGATATCTATTCCATGATTTGGTATGGAGGCAGACTTTCCTTGTTCATCGGGTTTGCGTCAACGTTGCTCTCTACTGTCCTGGCGATTCTGATTGGAGCAGTGAGTGGCTGTGCACCTGCATGGATAGATATACTGGTGATGCGTCTGACAGATATTCTGCTCAGTGTGCCAGGGATCTTAGTCGTTATTCTGCTCCAGGCCGTTTTGGGGCAGGCGAATGTATTAAGTGTTTCTGTAGTTCTGGGAATTACCGGATGGATGAGTATTGCCAAGGTGATCAGAAGTGAGGTGCGGCAGATCAGGCACAGTGAATATGTAATCGCTTCCAAATGTATGGGTGGGGATTTCTTTCATATACTGTGGAAGCATTTGACTCCTAATTTTATATCTTCTATTATGTTTATGGTGGTCATGAACATTAGAAGTGCAATCGTGGCGGAATCCACTTTGAGCTTTATGGGAATCGGTCTTCCTGTGGAGGAAATCACATGGGGAAGTATGCTCTCACTGGCGGAGAATGCCTTGTTAGCAAACACCTGGTGGATCATTCTGATTCCAGGTCTTTTCCTGATAGTAACGCTTTGGTGTATTACCGTTCTGGGGAATTATCTGAGGGAAAAGATGAACCGGAGGGAGAGTTATCTATGTTAGCGGCGGTGGGGGAAAGAATTTGTGATGGCAGGATGTGGGAGCATGAAGGAAAGAACAAAGATGAACGATGGGCTGGTTTATGAGATTTTGTCTGTTGTCGAAGAGATTCCAGAGGGGAAGGTTGCGTCTTATGGCCAGATTGCAGAACTGATTGGGAAGGATAAGAATGCAAGACTGGTGGGAAAGGTACTTGGCATGGCGGAATATTATGGAGACTATCCGTGTCATAGAGTGGTGAATCATGCAGGAAGACCGGCGCCTCATTTTACGGAACAGAAAAGCCTGTTACAAACAGAAGGCGTAATTTTCAAGGAGAACGGTTGTGTAGACATGAAAAAATGTCAATGGGATCCGGCGTAAAACGTCAGAAACTATTTTTGGTACAGACGGTACAGTAAAGATGTGGCGTTGTTTGGGCAGCGGTGGGGTTTCCATCTATGACGAAGGGCCAAAATGCCTGAAACGTCTTGCGCTTATCGAGGACTATGTGCTATATTTATATAATATATTGCATAGCTTTTTTATGGAAGGAATTCACTGATGGACAAAAGGGGAAAAGGCCATATTAATACAGAAACAACGAAATTCGTTCTGGGCGGTTTCGTTTTACTTATTTTCTTCAGTGTGACGGTGTTTGTTTTCCTGGGCACCTATATGAGTCGTCAGAGTGAGAGGACGATAGATGAACTGGGAAATATGTATATGACAAGCATGGGAGAAAGGATCTGTAAGCACTTTGAGACCATAGTAAATCTGCGGTTGAAGCAGGCGGAAGCAGTGGCATCTGTGGTTCCTTCAGACGAGGAGAATGTGCAGAAAACCTATGACGAGTTGATCTACAGGACGGAGGTCAGAGATTTTGCATCGTTGGCGCTGTGTTCCGAGGACGGTGAATTCGAAACGTTATATGGAGAGGAAGCGACATTAATCGATCCAGAACCATTCATGAAATCTCTTCGTGAAGGAGAGAAGAAAGTAGCAGTGGCTGTGAATACTTCCGGAGAGCAGGTAGTCTTATTCGGAGTGGATGCGGAATACCCGATGAGCAGCGGAGAAGAGAGTATTGCCATTGTTATGTCGATTCCGGCAGAAGAGATCAATGCGGAGCTTTCTCTGGAAAAAGAAGACATAGAGATGTATGCTCACATCATACGAACGGATGGTACGTTTATCATACGGGATGAAAGTATAGCATATGAGGATTATTTCAGCTATCTTCGCGCGACCTATATGAGAGAAGAGGAAGAGATTGAGCAGTATATTGTAGACTTGATTGATGCTATGAAAGAGGGCAGGAGTTATGTTGCCATTCTGGAGTTCGGTGGAGGCAGACAACAGGTAATCACAGTGAGCCTGCCGAATTCTGAATGGAATCTAGTCATAGTGCTGCCGTTTGGCGTTCTGAATGAAGCCGTAGAAGCACTGAATGCGGAGAGAACAGCGGCAACGCTGCTGGCTTGTGGTTCTATTCTTCTGTTTTTGCTGGCACTCTTCTTTATGTATTTCAAGATGAGCAAACAGCAGATCCGTGAGCTGAACGAGGCACGTCAGGCAGCTGAAGAAGCAACTAAGGCAAAGAGCGAGTTCCTATCCAATATGAGCCATGATATCCGTACACCTATGAATGCTATCGTAGGTATGACAGCGATTGCGATTGCTCATGTGGATGATAAGGATCAGGTGCAGAACTGCTTAAAGAAGATCGCACTGTCTGGTAAGCATCTGTTGGGATTGATCAATGATGTGCTGGATATGTCTAAGATCGAGAGTGGTAAGATGACACTGACGATCGACATGGTGTCCCTGCGGGAAGTAATGGAAGGTCTTGTGGGGATTGTTCAGCCACAGGTGAAAGCGAAGCACCAGAATTTTGAGGTGCATATTGACAGCATCATTTCCGAAGACGTGTACTGTGATAGTGTGCGTCTGAACCAGATGCTTTTAAATCTGTTATCTAATTCCGTCAAATATACACATGAAGATGGGTCTATACGATTGTCACTGTATCAGGAGGAATCTCCCAAAGGAGAGGACTATGTTCGGACGCATATTCTGGTAAAGGACAACGGTATGGGCATGACACCGGAGTTTACTGCGAAGATCTTTGACTCTTATTCGAGGGCGGATAACCGGAGAGTACACAAAACGGAAGGCGCCGGGTTGGGCATGGCGATCACCAAATATATTGTTAATGCTATGGAAGGCAGCATTGGTGTAGAGAGTGAGCTAGGGAAAGGATCTGAATTCCATGTGATAATCGATCTGGAAAAGGCGACTGTGAAGGAAGTGGACATGATCCTTCCGGCATGGAAGATGCTTGTGGTGGATGACGATGAGACGCTGTGCCGCACAGTGGTGGATGCACTCGATTCTATTGGAATTACGGCAGATTGGACCCTCAGTGGAGAGAAAGCCTTAAAACTTGTAGTGGAGCATCATGAGAGACGGGATGATTACCAGATCATTCTTCTGGACTGGAAGCTGCCGGGAATGGATGGCGTTCAGATCAGCAGGGAGATACGGCGCAGGCTTGGAGACGATATTCCGATTCTGCTGATTTCGGCCTATGATTGGAGTGAGTTTGAGAATGAAGCAAGGGCGGCCGGTATCAATGGTTTTATTGCGAAGCCTTTGTTTAAGTCGACACTTTTCTACGGGCTGCAGAAGTACATGGTTCAGGAAGCAGATCTCCAAATTGAAGAAAAAAAGAATGTGGACTTGACAGGGCACCGTATTTTGGTAGCAGAAGATAATAATCTGAATTGGGAAGTTCTGCACGAACTTTTGACGGATTTTGGTTTAGAACTGGAATGGGCAGAGAATGGGCAGATCTGTACAGAGATGTTTGAAAAGGCGGATGTCAATTATTATGATGCAATACTGATGGATGTTCGTATGCCGATTATGACTGGCTATGAAGCTACACAGGCAATCAGGGCTTCAAAGAAACCAGGTGCGCAGACAATTCCGATTATTGCCATGACAGCGGACGCTTTCTCGGAAGATATACAGCGCTGCCTAGACAGCGGCATGAATGCACACACAGCGAAACCAGTCAACGTCGATGAATTGATTATGCTTCTGAAAAGATACATGTACATTGAGTAGAGAATTGTCATAAAGAAAGCAGTGCGGAATAGATTAATATACACAGAAGCCGGACCGGAAGGGCCGGCTTTTTGTGCATCAGGGGGAAACGGGTATGTCAAATACTACAAAACATGCATTGGAAGCGTCTCTTAAGAGGATTCTGATGCACAAGACGCTGGATAAGATTACGATTCAGGACCTGACGGCAGACTGCGGGATCAGCCGCATGACATTTTACTATCACTTTAAAGATATCTATGATCTGGTTGAGTGGAGCTGCATTGAAGATGGCAGAAAAGCGCTTCAGGGGAAGAAGACGTATGATACGTGGCAGGAGGGAATGCTGCAGATCTTTGAGGTGGTGGCAGAAAACAAGACGTTTATCATGAATGTGTGCCGTGCAGTGGACCGCAGCAAGCTGGAGAGATATCTGTATGAATTGACTTACCGCCTGATCGCGGATGTGGTTGAAGAAAAATGCGCGGATACGAAACTTGCACAGGAGGATAAGGACTTCATTGCACAATTCTATAAATATGGTTTTGTGGGTGTAATGCTGGACTGGATCGACCGTGGCATGAAAGATGATTACGTATTGATTGTAGAGAAGATGTGTATTACTCTGCATGGCAATATTGTACATTCGATACATAATTTTGAACAGAATACACATGTATTTTAAGAATATACATGTGCTTTCATAGAAAATAGCTGTCTTGACAAAATAGGTGAAATGATAAAAAGTTTATCATTTTGCCTTTTTTGTAAGTTGGATTTCTTTGTCTGATTGCATAAGATAAGCATAGTTCATCTGCAAGAACCGCTTTCATAAAGATTGATGCTATAAATACAAGTATATATGAAAAGCGTCGTTGTGGATAGTTTGCAGGAAAAATCAGAAAGGTGGATAAGATTATGGCAAAGAAAAAAGGAATCGGACTGGGAGTGGCTGCTGTTGCAGCCGGAGCAGGCGCAGCGGCTTATGCGTCTTACAATCATAAAAAGAAGAAGGCGCAGGGAGGAGAATGTGCAAAACAAAATGGCAGAAAAACGGCAGGAAGACAATATGTGACTGCAGTACCGGAATACAGGAATACAGAGTTAGGCAGATACGATAGAAATAACAAAGGAATTTATTACAGCAATGGAAACTATGAAGCGTTTGCAAAACCAAGGAAACCGGAAGGCGTGGAAGACAAAAATGCTTATATTGTGGGCAGTGGGCTGGCTTCCCTGGCGGCGGCATGCTTCCTGGTGCGTGACGGGCAGATGCCAGGGAGTCATATACACATTCTGGAATCCATGGATCTCGCAGGAGGCGCCTGCGACGGCATTTATGACGCTACAAGAGGTTATATCATGCGCGGCGGCCGGGAGATGGAGGACCATTTCGAATGCCTCTGGGATCTGTTCCGCAGCATTCCGTCCCTGGAGACGGAGGGGGTGTCAGTGTTAGATGAATATTACTGGCTCAATAAGGAGGATCCTAACTATTCTCTGTGCCGCGCCACAGTTAACCGCGGGGAAGACGCCCACACGGATGGAAAGTTTAATCTGAGTCAGAAGGGATGCATGGAGATTATGAAACTTTTCATGACTAGGGATGAAGATCTGTATGATAAAACAATAGAGGACGTTTTTGATGAGGAGGTATTTGATTCTACGTTTTGGCTGTACTGGCGAACTATGTTTGCTTTTGAGAATTGGCACAGTGCATTAGAGATGAAACTCTATTTCCAGCGGTTTATCCATCATATTGCAGGGCTGCCGGATTTCAGCGCCTTGAAATTTACGAAGTATAACCAATATGAGTCCTTGATTTTGCCTATGCAGAAATATCTGGAGGAAGCAGGGGTGGATTTTCGCTTTAATACGGAAGTAACAAATGTTATTTTTGAGACAGAGGGAGAAAAGAAAGTTGCAAAAGCCATCGAATGTAAAGTAAAAGGTGTAGAAGAAGGCATTGTACTCACAGAAAATGACCTGGTATTTGTCACCAATGGAAGCTGCACCGAGGGTACTGTGTACGGCGACCAGAACCATGCGCCTAACGGTGACGCAGAAGTGAGGACCAGTGGCTGTTGGAACTTGTGGAAAAATATCGCCGCACAGGATGAGGCCTTCGGCCATCCAGAAAAGTTCTGTTCTGATGTGGCGAAGACAAATTGGGAGTCTGCGACGGTTACCACACTAGATGATAAGATCCTGCCATATATCACAAATATCTGTAAGCGCGATCCAAGAAGCGGTAAGGTTGTTACTGGCGGTATTGTCAGCTGTAAGGATTCTTCCTGGCTGCTCAGCTGGACGATCAACAGACAGGGACAGTTTAAGGCGCAGGAAAAGGAAAAGGTGTGTGTATGGGTGTATGGTCTGTTTACAGATGTGCCGGGAGACTATGTCAAAAAACCTATGAGAGAGTGTACCGGTAAGGAAATCACGGAAGAATGGCTCTACCATCTGGGGGTACCGGAGGAAGAAATCGCAGAATTGGCAGAATGCAGCGCGGTCTGTGTGCCGACTATGATGCCGTATATCACAGCCTTCTTCATGCCGAGAGCAAAAGGGGACCGGCCGGATGTGATCCCGGATGGCTGCATGAACTTTGCTTTCTTAGGACAGTTTGCTGAGACACCTAGAGATACAGTATTCACCACCGAATATTCTGTCAGAACAGCTATGGAGGCAGTGTATGGTCTTTTGGGCGTGGACAGGGGGGTACCTGAAGTGTGGGGCAGTGTATACGATATCCGTGAGCTGTTGGGAAGCAGTGTGAAGTTGATGGATGGTAAATCTCCTCTGGAGATTTCACTGCCTGGCCCGTTAAATGCGCTTAAGAAACCACTGCTGCGTGTGTTAAAAGGAACAGTGATAGAGAAAGTACTGCGTGACCAGGGTGTGTTGAAGGAGGGGATGCTGTAAACCAATTATTGGATTGCACCTTATAGCGATGCTTCCATAGAATATCTATAGAGAGAAAGAAGAAGGCAGAGACAAAGAATTATGGAAGCAAAAAGCCAAATGTTACAAAGTGACTGCAGCTTCGGCGGCGTGTCGCCGCTGATGCTGCCTTTTCCCTATCCGCCGCTTAAAGTGCAGGAACCGAACCAGTTTTATGCGAATCTGCTTACAGTAGACTATTGTGGATCGGTATCGGAATTGACTGCTATTACCCAGTATATTCATGGGGAAAGTTATATGTGCTGCGATCATTGTGCGCAGGCAAGAACACTGATTGGCATTGCGATGGCGGAAATGATACATTTGCAGAAACTGGGAGAACTGATTCTGCTGTTAGGCGGACGGATTGATTATTCGGTTCCGACGCGCAGCGGTAAACCCCAGCTTTGGACCCCAGGGTATGTGGAGTTTGCAGGCAGTCTGTCGGGGATTCTGTCAGCTAATATAGAGGCTGAGAAAGCGGCGATCAGCCAGTATGAGCAGCATATGAAAATGATTGAAGACAACTGTGTGAATGCGGTTTTGTCTCGGATTGTGCAGGATGAGGAGTATCATATTATGCTTCTTAGGATGATGTAGGAGGTTATTGGGCCAATCGTGCAGCAGTTTAAGATCGTGGAGGACGGTCACAAGGCAGTCAAAGTCTGGATTATTACGGAGAGATCCATGCAAAAGGTAAAAGTGGTTTCACTTTTGCCTTTTTGTGGTACAATGATTATGTTTCCTGTAATAAGATGATTATAATTTATGATTCAGAAAATACTGGTCAAATAGGATGAAAGAGGGATACGCCAGGAGGGTAGGAAGGCGTCTCAGGAGGAAGGGTTAGATGCGCAAATTTCAAAAGCAACAGATATTAGAAGTCTTCGACAGCCTGCATATGGTTCATCAGCATTGTAAGGAACAATTGTCGAAGAAGGCATATCCGACTGTACAGAATCTTCTTACAGACTGCCAGGATGCCGCTATTGAGATCGGCGGGTTGATTGAGCAGATGGAAGGAGAAGGAACGGAGGCAGTCACATATCTGGAACAATACTGTGAGAGGCTCTATCAGGTCAATCTAAAGGCGCAGACAATCTTACCGCAGAAGGCCTATAAGTATTTGGAAGAAATCCTGCTTAGGGCAGAAAATGAGATCAGCCATATGCCGCTGCGGCGGGAAGTGGTGTTTATGCCTTATAAGGCGAGTATGTGGGATTCTCTGGAAAGCGTTTATCTAGCGGCCAGAGAGGATGAGAACTGTGATACTTACGTAGTACCAATTCCCTATTATGATAAACTGCCGGACGGCAGGCTGGGAAAACTGCATTATGAAGGAAGAGAGTATCCGCCGGATATTGAGATCACTTACTACGAAGATTATAATCTGGAAGAGAGACGTCCGGATACGATCTATATCCATAATCCCTATGACAGATGTAATATCGTGACTTGCGTTCCGGAACGGTATTTTAGCAGTAACCTGAAAAGGCACACAGATTGTCTGGTATATATTCCTTACTTTGTTTTAAATGAGATTGAACCGGATAATCAGGCGGCTATTGACAGCATGAAGCATTTCTGCTTTCTGCCAGGTACAATCTGGGCGGATAAAGTAATCGTACAATCTGAAAAGATACGACAGATTTATATCAATGAATATGTTAAGGCAGCAGAGGAGGCTGGATTGTCAGGAGAACATACCGATAGGAAGAAGCTGGAAGAGAAGATCCTGGGATTAGGCTCCCCTAAGCTGGATAGAGTACACAGTATACGAAAGGAAAGCATAGAGATACCGGAGGATTGGCGTAGGATCATTGAGAGGCCGGATGGTACATGGAAAAAGATTATCTTTTATAATACGAGTATAGGCGCTTTGCTGCGGAGTGAAGAGAAGATGCTGGAAAAGATGAAGGCTGTATTCCAGTTATTTAAGGAGCAGCAGGACGAGCTTGCGCTCCTTTGGAGGCCGCACCCTCTGATCCAAAGCACAATACGATCGATGAGACCAAAGCTTTGGACAGAGTATGAGAAACTTGTGCAGGCCTATCGGGAAGAAGGCTGGGGTATCTATGATGACTCTGCGGATATGGACCGGGCGGTAGTGTTGAGCGATGCTTATTATGGTGATACGAGTAGCGTGGTGCAGGTGTATCAGGAGACGGGGAAGCCGGTAATGATACAGAATGCCGAGGTTGTATGAAGCTTCTCCCCTTATTGCAGCAGGTTTAGGATCAGACGAGGCATCTGATTGGCCTGGGTGAGCATGGCCTGGGAGGCCTGCTGTAAAATATTATTGATAGAATGTTCCATGATTTCTTTTGCGATATCTGCATCCCGGATCAGGGATTCGCTTGCCTGTGTGTTTTCAATGACATTGTTGTTATTATTGATCGTATGTTCCAGACGGTTTTGCATGGAACCATAGAGACTTCGCCGGGAACTTACGAGGTTGATTGCATGTTTGATGCGGTTTAGGGCCTTCTCTGCATATTTTGGCCGGCTTATGGTAATGGAGTTGATTCCGAGAGCGCAGGAATTAATGCGTACCCTGGGAATTGACAGGACGTCCATTGTTTCAGAACCGACAAGAAGGACAAGCGGATTGCGGGACCTTCCCTTCTGCTCTTCCAGAAAAATAGCAGGCCGCGCACTTCCACCAATATCAGTTATTGTATGTGAGCCTATTACTTTGTGGGAGATCTTCAACACTCCGTTTTCTATGGATGCCGTCAGGGGAGCAGTATTGCCGTTATCATCTCCATTGGTGAACATATCGTTCAGAAGTTGAACGAATTCGTCTGCAGTATAATCAATATTTTCCGGAAATGTATACTTATGTGGTACGGAATCAGCAGAGAGAGTCAGTACATTCTGACCAGGTTTAAAAGTAATTCCATTGGATATGTTTTTCGTTCCGGAGATATAGGTTGCAGTTGGTTTCCCGGTAGTTTTGTAGAAAATGAAACTTGCGGCGCTTCCTCTAATGCCGTCCAGAATATATTGTCCCTTGTCAGGGGCTTTATCTTTCTTTCTGTTTACTACAATTTGCAGAGCAGTATCGTCATTGGCGCCGACAACGCCGGTAGATAGTCCGCCTACGGTGACTTTTATTTCAAAGTCATCCAGAGACTCTGCATCGAATTTCTCCTGTATTTTTTCCTGTAGAACCGCAGCCAGATCATCACCACTGTAGACACCTTCGGGGATTGTGACGCTTAAGCCCTTTTTCTGGTAACTATTGGAATCTGCAGTCTGACTTGTATGAGTGAAATCAAAAGTAAAGATATCATTAGCGCCGGAGAAGATCTCGATCGGTTCTGCAGTCAGATCTTTACGTCCTATAATGTAGGCGCTTGCATAATCGTTGTCAGAATAGGAACCAGTCTGGACATACTTTTGAGGCGCTTTTTCCGTCTGCTTGGATAGAATGATTTCGCGGTGGAAACTGCCGGAGGATTCAATCCTATTAGCGTCACATGTTATTTGAAGTTTCCCTTCATTCGTGATATCAACGGTAACTTTACTACCAAGACCAGCGCTATTAACGGCCTGCTTCAGAGCGGCTTTTAAGTCATCTCTTGAGTTGTAAGTGCCTTTAGGAATGGAAATAGTAACATTTTGGTTATCCAGACTTAAATTAAATGTATTATTAGTATCGTTTAGAGTGACGTGCTCTGGAATAGGATTATGGGTTGTTAAAGTAGCGTGGGCAGACTGGACTGACGTGGGGATGGTCGTTCCTGTCTTCGTTCCAAGAATTTGCTTCCAGGCGTATTGACCGGAAGTGGAGTGGTATGAGTTATAGGGGAAATCGATATACCATGTTCCGTCAGGAGTGCCTGGAGGGGGAGTCGAGGTAAAAACCAACTTTCCAGTAGCGCTGTCATAGGATGCCTGTATAGTGTTTAAGTAAGTATCATTGCTGTTAGCAAGCTGGCGATTGATTTCTGAAGTCAAGCTTGCTATATTACTGTAAGTTTTTTGGCTCAGAGTAATCGATGCGCTCTGTCCTTGCACTTGAAAGGCAATCTGATTGCTGTTTTGGTCAATGGTTATTGGAGAAGAACGTTTGTCAGCAGGTATTGTGAAGCTGGCAGTTGCATTTGTCTTAATGACCTGGGTAGAGCCCTGCGGGTGTTCGACTTTACCTGGATTGTAGGTGTAATTTGCTGGCTGTACAGTCGTAGAAGTGCCAGTAAATAATTTAGTGTAGGTAGCGTTTTGGTCAGAGGAGGCAAAATAAATGTGATGTACGTCTTTACTCAGTGCATTGATATTGATGCTGTTTCCAGAAGAGACAAATTGAATCTTATCTTTGATCGACGAGAGCGTGGGATCATTCTGCAGGCAGTCATTTAATTTTGTGATCAGATCGTTACGGTTTGCGTAAGTGCCTCCAATGTTATTGATGGTATATGACTGATTATCAACATGAAATAACAGTGGGGCGTCGTTAGACAGAGTTATTGCTCCGTTAAGATTTGCCCTGCCATCAAGATAAGCATTCTGTCCACTGTTAATCTGAGGTTTATAACGTGTATCGAGAAATAATGCAGCGTAAGTATTGGCATAAAGAGCATTCGAAGTAGTATCAAATTCAAGAGAACTGTTGCTGCCGCCTACCGTGCTGGACAGAATCAAATAGTCTGCATAATAGTAAGATACATACTTATCAGAACTTTTAGCTTCGACATCAACACCTTGGGCCTTACATTGTCTATTAATTTCTGCAACAAGGTCTGAGATGGTATAATTCTTATCTGGCAGGGTAATCTCTGTGTAATCCGCAGCGCCATTTGCTTTAAAGCGGAGAACATTATTGTTATTAGCGGCAGATATATCAATGGTGGTGGTCAGACTGCTGTGGTAATAGGCATTACCGGAAATAGTAGCGCAGGTGCCGCCACTGGAGCTGCCATACTTTATATTGTCATAAAATACAGAAGAATAAATAGGTTTTGCAGTTTCCAGCTTAAACATATTCCCTTTAAGCCCGGTGATGCTTGTAGAAGCATCACTGCCTGCAATCTGGATACTGGAAGTACCGTATTCTTTTGCGGTTACACCAGAAATACCGGGGATTTGTGCCAGGTGCCCATTGATTTGGTCGATCATCTGGGCGCGAGTATATTTCCCTGCGGGTATCTGCATTGTAACAAAGGTGGAGCCATTTGTGCCCTCAACATAAAAACTCAGTTCATCATTTTGGCCTTTGGTGATGATCAAAGGCTCCTTGGTATCGAATACTGTCGTACCCAGAAGACTGGTAGAAGAATTACCTTCAGAATGATCATAGAGGAGGTACGAAAGGGAACCATCCACAGAATCGATTTCAACAGGTTCACCAGAAACGCTCTCAAAATTCACGTTACAGAAACCTTCGTCAGTCAACTCAAATACAAAACCGGGATTGGCGGGGGACATATTGGCCAGGGCATCATCGATCTCATCGACCAGTTCCTGTGTGGTGTATGTACCTACGGGAATTGTGAGAGTGTAGTCAGCAGGTTGATAATGAGAAGGAAGATGTATATTCAATTCATTTGCCATTTCAGCAACAACGTGCAGCTGATCATCATTCCATCTGCGGTTCCCGGAGAGCTGGTAAAAAGAGGCCTCGTGTTCTTCAAATACAGGCTGGTCATTAAACTCTGTCTCGCGGCTGATGCGGTCAATTTCTGTGCGGAGCTGATCTAACTCAGCATTTAAAGCGGCACGGTCGCTTTCTGTGTAGGTGCCATTGAGAGACTGAACGGTCAGTTCATTCATACGCTGCAGCATGCTGTGAACTTCATCCATTGTTCCGTCAGCAGTCTGTACATAGGAGACGCCGTCGTGCGCGTTAGCTGTTGCCTGTGTAAGGCCGCGGATCTGACGGCGCATTTTTTCGGAAATTGCCAACCCAGCGGCATCGTCAGCACCTCTGTTGATCTTATAACCGGAAGACAGCTTTTCTGTTGTTTTTTGGGTTTTCTTATTATTTGTCTGGAACTGTCTGCTGGCGTTCATGGCAAGAATGTTGTTTTGTAAAGATAGCATTAGGCTGACCCCCTCTCTTTTTGTAGATTCTGTATATTGTTTGTTTATTTCCATTCTATAGTAGTGTACAAAATATTACAATAGAAAAAGCGGTATGGCCTGATGTCTATCAATGATTTTGCTAGTATTTCACTTGCTATAGGCCAGCAGCATCTGTTATAGTATATACGTTATAGCACATTTAAAGGTAGTGAGGAGAGGGAAGAGAACAGCGTATGAATGTTGCTTTGATTTTAGCAGGCGGTACGGATTACAGATTTCAGATGAGCGTGCCCAAACAGTTTGTCAACGTTTTTAACAGACCGGTCATTGTGTATACTTTAGAGACGTTTCAGAACCACAAGGATATTGATGCAATCATGGTAGCCTGCCTGGATGGTTGGCAGGAAATGGTTAATGCTTATGCCAAGCAGTTTAATATAGACAAATTAAAATGGGTGGTGACGGGAGGTAACGACGGACAGGCTTCAGCGAGAATTGGTATTCTGGCGCTTAAAGATGTATGCCGGGAAGACGATATCATTATATTGCATGATTCCATCAGACCGTTTGTTTCAGAAGAAATCATAACAGACAGTATCAGAGTGTGCCGACAGCATGGGATGGGAGTTGCGGCTGTCCGCACAATGGACACGATTATGAGGACGAGCGATGGTGTGACCGGGACGGAGAGCATTTCGCGCTATTCGATTGTCCGCATTCAGACACCCCAGGCATATCGCATGGACCGGTTGCTGGAGATCCATCAAAAGGCTGTTGAGTCTGGAATTACAGGTGAAGTGGATACTAACAGCGTGGTCTCGAAGCTGGGAGAACCGGTATTTTTTTCAAAAGGATCGGATCTGAACCTCAAAATCAATACGGTGGAGGATGTGGAAATGTTTAAGGCATTATACCGCATGCGACGGGAACCGTTCAAGAATGAGTTTTAGGAATGAAATTTTGAATACTCTATGTGTATGAGCGATAGCGAGTAGGAAGTCTGGGAATATAATTCGCAGTATCTATGAAGAGGTATAGTGTGAAAGATCCATATATGGAAGATTTTTTACACGCAAATTTGTGCTTGCGCCCAAATTCGCAAGCTGAGTAAGAATGGATGGTTAAGATGAATCTAGCATTGTTATTAGCAGGGGGCAGTGGTGTCAGGACCGAACAGGATATCCCAAAACAATTCCTGAATGTATATGAAAAACCGATCATTCTTTATACGTTGGAAGCTTTCCAGAAACATCCCGATATCAATGGGATTATTGTGTCCTGCCTGGACGGATGGCATGAAATTCTACGCGTTTACGCACAGGATGCTGGAATCACGAAGCTGCAGAAAATCGTGTGTGGCGGAGACAATGGACAGGCTTCGGCGCGGAATGCGTTGCGGGAATTACAGGACATCTGTAAAGAAGATGATATTGTCATAATTCATGATGCCATACGACCGATGGTATCTGCGGATATCATATCAGATTGTATTGTGAAGTGCAGGCAGTATGGATCTGGGCTTGCGGCTTTGCGGTGTCAGGAGACGATCATTCGGACGGAGGATGGCGTGAAAGGAAGCGAGGGGATCAGCAGGAAGGATATTATGCGGGTGCAGACTCCTCAGGCATATCGGTATGGACAGGTTATGAAGGCACATGAGGAAGCGCTGCAGAAGGGGATCACGAATGCGGTCTATACGAATACCCTGATGTTAGATTTGGGTGCGACACTTTATTTTTCAAAAGGTTCCTCCAAGAATATTAAGATTACGACGATGGAGGATGTGGAGATCTTTAAGGCATTATATCGGGTGGAGAAGGAAGATTGGGTGAAGTGAAGGAAGAAGTATGGCAGCAGGTCTAGTGTTTTGCCACAGTCACATTTCGTCAAATAACCTGCCTGGGGTTTTGCCTAGGTTTATATAAGTATTTGTGCAGCTAAGGAATTATGGTTTTTTGCCGATATAGAAACTGTGATAATTCAAGGAAATAGAGAAGTTGCATGGATGCAGAAATTGGATTGGGAGAAACCCTGCTATTGCGATTGAGTGCAGTAACAGGGTGCTTTCATTTAAGGTCGGGAATTTAGTATTGCAAAAAGTAGAATAGAAATGGGGTAAAAGTATGAGAGAGTTGACACATTTGGAGCAGTTGGAAGCAGAAGCGATTTATATTATGAGAGAGGTTGCTGCTGAATGTGAAAAGCCGGTTATGCTCTATTCGATTGGAAAGGACAGCTCAGTGATGCTGCATTTGGCATTGAAAGCTTTTTATCCCGAAAAGCCACCGTTTCCATTTATGCATATTGATACTACATGGAAATTTCAAGAAATGATCAGGTTCCGTGATGAAAGGACAAAAAAGCTTGGAATAGAAATGCTGGTCTATACGAATGAGGATGGGGTCAGACAGGGGATCAATCCGTTTGACCATGGTTCAGCGTATACAGATATCATGAAGACACAGGCATTAAAGCAGGCATTGGATCATTACGGATTTGACGCGGCTTTTGGCGGTGGAAGACGGGATGAGGAGAAGTCGCGGGCAAAGGAGAGAGTGTTCTCTTTCAGAAATGCACAGCATGCATGGGATCCTAAGAACCAACGGCCGGAGATGTGGAAACTGTATAACACTAAGATCAACAAGGGAGAATCTATCAGAATATTTCCCTTGTCTAATTGGACGGAAAAGGATATCTGGCAGTATATACGACAGGAGAATATTGAAATCGTTCCACTTTACTATGCAAAAGAAAGACCGGTGGTCTACCGCGATGGGAATATCATCATGGTAGATGATGACAGGATGAAACTGCAGCCGGGAGAAAAGATAGAATGGAAAAAGGTGCGTTTCAGAACGCTAGGATGTTATCCATTGACAGGAGGCGTAGAGTCAGAGGCGGATACCCTGGACGCCATTATCGAAGAAACCTTACAGGCGGTCACTTCAGAAAGAACCAGCCGGGTAATAGACCATGAGGCGGCAGGCAGTATGGAGAGACGTAAAAGGGAGGGATATTTCTAACATGAGAAGTTTATTGAAATTTATCACTTGCGGCAGTGTGGATGATGGAAAATCTACTCTTATTGGCCACATGCTTTATGATGCGAAGCTGATCTTTGCAGATCAGGAAAAGGCGCTGGAACTAGACAGCAAAATAGGGAGCCGCGAAGGAAAAATAGATTATTCTCTTTTGTTGGATGGATTGATGGCAGAGAGAGAACAGGGAATCACAATCGATGTGGCATACAGGTATTTTACAACGACAAAAAGAAGCTTTATCGTAGCAGACACGCCGGGACATGAAGAATACACCAGAAATATGGCAGTTGGGGCTTCTTTTGCCGATGTTGCGGTAATTTTGACGGACGCTACGCAGGGAATGCTTGTGCAGACTAAACGCCACATCAGGATTTGTTCTTTGATGGGAATCCGGCACTTTGTTTTTGCTGTTAATAAGATGGACCTGGTGCATTACGATAAGCGCGTTTATGATCAGATCTCCAGGGATATTAAAAAGTTTGTAAGTGAATTTGATGTGGCGACGATGCAGATCATACCAGTATCGGCCACGGAAGGGGATAATATTACCCAAAAATCATCAAAGACACCATGGTATCAAAAAGATACACTGCTGGGCTATCTTGAAAATATAGAGGTAGTAAATCTGTCGGCTTGCGATAAATTTGTTATGGCTGTGCAGAGAGTCAGCAGGCCAGATCAGAGTTTCAGAGGTTTTCAAGGCCAGATCAATGAAGGAGAAATCGCTGTTGGGGATGAGATTGTTGTCTTGCCCAGCCATGAACATGCGAAGGTGCAGGGAATCCATATCATGGATCAAGAAGCAGAAATGGCACAGGCCGGACAGCCAGTAACGATTCGGTTAGATAAAGAAATAGATATTTCCAGAGGATGTGTGATCTGTAAAGATGCCGATCTTGAGGTGGCGCATATGTTTACAGCGAAATTACTCTGGATGGATGATAAGAGTTTAATGGCAGGGAGAAACTATTGGATTAAACTGGGGAGCAGAGTGCTTCCGGCTTCTGTTATGGAGATTAAGTACAAGATCGATGTAAACAGTGGAGAGCACATACCGGCGGAACAACTCTATAAAAACGAATTGGCAGTATGCGATATTATCCTTTCAGAAAAATGTGCTGTTGATGTGTTTGATAAAACCAAAGATTTAGGAAGTTTTATTTTTATCAACAGGGTTACACATATGACATCGGCATGCGGCACTGTTATGCACACGCTCAGGCGGTCAAATAATCTGGTTTGGCAGGAAACGGATATTACGAAGAAGATCAGGGCGGAACAGAAGAGCCAGACTACAAGGACAATATGGTTTACCGGGCTTTCAGGTTCTGGAAAATCTACACTTGCCAATGCAGTGGAAAAAAGACTCGTGGCAATGGGTAAACATACCATGCTTTTGGATGGCGATAATATCCGCATGGGATTAAACAGGAACTTAGGATTTACAGAAGCAGACCGGGTAGAGAATATCAGAAGAATTGCCGAGGTTGCCAAACTTATGAATGATGCAGGGCTTATCGTTCTGACGGCATTTATTTCACCTTATAAAAGGGACCGGGAAAACGCGAAAGAAATCATTGGGGATGATTTCTTTGAAGTATATGTCAGCACGCCGCTGGAAGAATGCGAAAAAAGAGACGTGAAAGGACTGTATAAGAAAGCGAGAAAGGGAGAAATTCCTAATTTTACAGGAATCAGCAGTCCTTATGAGGAGCCGGATGCGCCGGATCTTGTGGTCAATACGCAGGAAATATCGGTAGAGGATGCGGTGACGTTAATTGTGGAGCGAATGCAGTAATAGATATCATGTTTACATGAATGCGGTTTGGAATATCTGAAAGAGACTGACTCATTGTCGTTATGGGGAAAAGCAGCTGTCCCGTTCTATAATTTTGCAGGGAAATTCCACGCGCAGACATTCGCTGTGTCTATGCATGATTCGATCCAAAAGGATCGTGACGGCCATTCTCCCCATGTCTTCTTTGGGAATATTCACTGTAGTCAGGAGCGGTGAAGAAGTTTGCGACAAGGCGATATTGTCTATGGAGATGACAGATACTCTGGAGGATTTTGCTGTGCTGGCGTTTCTTTTTGTATTTGCCATAGAATACACTTTGGATAAAGCCTTGAGGGCGCCTAATGCAGTGATATCATTGGCACAGAATACAGCGGTGATATCCTGTTGCAGAAGTGCATGCATTGCAAGAAAACCGCTGTCAAATGTTTGGTCTGTAGAGCGGATATAATGGTAATTAAGAGGGATATTGCGGCCGATCAATGTTTCGCAGTAACCGACATAGCGTGACTCAGAGGAACAGTCGCCAATATAGCCGATTTTTTGGTGTCCTAAGGCAAGCAGGTACTCCATGGCTTTTATGGCGGCTGTTTTGCCGTTACAAATAATCTCATCCATCTTGTAATCTGTGGGGTTTCTGTCTACTCCGATAATATTCCGTGTATATTTTTTGATTTTATTTAGAAAATCATCAGAACATCTTCCCAGAATTATGACACCATCTGCGGTTGACAAGGAGGAGAGATTTGCCTGTTCGGAATTCGAGAAGGAATGGAGAATACAGGAATGCGAAAACAATGTCTCCTCAATGCTTTGAAAGAGTTCATAAAAAAAGGGATCCGTATCCAGTGAATGAAAACGGGATAGAATAACGGCAATTTTATAAATCTGGTTGTCAGACTGCCTGCCAATCTTTAGATTACGGGCATTGGCATTTGGGATGTAATTGATACTGTGTGCCGCCTGCCAAATTTTTTCTTTCAATTCGGGCGATGCACAGGTTGGTACGGTGCTATTTAGCACACGGGAAACGGTGGACGGAGAGACGCCTACTATTTCTGCAATTTTTTTTAATGACATGATATCCTCACTTTTTAGACAGTTATATGGAATGATCGTGAAAATACATAGTTAAATCATTGTCTGATTATAGGCAAACGTTTGTGCAAAAAGAGGTTGAAATAAGGGATTCTTATTAGATATAATACCGGTAACCTAAGTGTATTGTTTTAAATATTATATAGAAGAATTTAGGGAATTGCAACTTGATTAAAGAAGAAATCGGCGGAACTGCATAGTTTAAAGTGCTCTGTGCATTGAAATTAAGTGTAATATGATTGCATTCACATAGGCAGGCGATCGAAGATACAATTCTATAGTAAGGAAAGGATGTAAAGCAGGATGAAAAATGCGAACAGAGTTAGAGAAAATGGTAAAGCAATCGTTTGCTTAAAAATTCTGGTTGTTCTGGTTTTTCTTGTCGTAGGAGGATTGACAGGTTGTCGCAGTAAGAACGGTTCTGGTGCAAGTGAAAATGATGTGATAGAACTGCTGAATGTTTCTTATGATCCGACACGGGAATTTTACGCAAAATATAATGAACTGTTCTGCGAATATTGGAAAGAAGAAAACGGGCAGGAAGTAATTGTAACACAGTCTCACGGAGGATCTGGATCACAGGCTAGATCTGTGATCGAAGGAAATGAAGCGGACGTAGTTACGCTTGCGCTTGCACATGATGTGGCGGCTATAGAACAAGCGGGATTGATTCGGAATGGATGGATTGGACAATTTAGTAAGAACAGCGCGCCATATACGTCGACCATCGTCTTTTTGGTGCATAAAGGAAATGAAAAAAATATACAGGATTGGGATGACCTGGTCAAGGACGGGGTGGAGGTTATTACGCCTAATCCTAAGACGTCAGGAGGCGCATGCTGGAATTTCCTGGCAGCATGGGCATACCAACAGGAAGTGGATGGAAATGATGAAGAACAGACCAGGGCGTTCATGAAGAAGCTGTACCAGAATGTTTTGGTGCTGGATTCCGGCGCCAGGGGGGCGACCAATACCTTTGTGGAAAACGGGCAGGGAGATGTGCTGATTGCCTGGGAAAACGAGGCATATTTGGCGATGGAGGAATATCCTGACCGGTATGAGATTATCACACCTAGTGTCAGTATCTTAGCACAGCCATCGGTGGCGGTGGTTGATGGTAATGTAGAAGGTCATGGGACTAGAAAGGCAGCAGAAGCATATCTGGAATATCTATACAGTGACGAAGCGCAGAGACTGGCCGGCGACCATTATTACCGCCCATCGAATGAGACGATTTTACAGGAGTTTTCTGATCAATTTAATCTGGATATGAATCTGGTAACGATCGAAGATTTTGGCGGTTGGGATGAGGTATACCGCAATTATTTTGATGACGGTGCTATTTTCGATCAGATCTATGAAGAGTGATGATGGAGCAAATTGATATTAAAGAAGGAATTTCAATTTATGAAGCAGCAAATTGTTAAAGTGAAAAACAAGCGGGGGATTAGAGTGATTCCGGGTTTTGGCCTATCGTTGGGAGTTACGGTCTCAATGCTGAGTGTGTTTGTATTGATCCCATTGATGTCTATTTTCATCAGCGCTGGACAGCTTGATATTCATGAGTTTATAGATGTTGTTACTTCTCGACAGAGTGTTTCAGGGTATGTTGTCAGTTTTTCCTGTGCTTTTTTCGCCGCCTTGGTGAACGCTGTATTTGGTATGATTGTTGCATGGGTTTTAGTGCGGTACGATTTTCCGGGGAAACAGTTTATGGACGGTATTATCGAACTGCCTTTTGCCCTGCCTACCGCAGTGGCAGGTATTTCTTTGACATATCTGTATTCGGATCGGGGATGGATCGGTTCGATTTTTGATAAGGCTGGAGTAAAAATTGCCTATACCCGTATTGGTATTACAATTGCCATGGTTTTTGTAGGGATTCCCTTTGTAGTAAGGGCAGTACAGCCTGTGTTGGCCAAGCTGGACAGACGGTATGAGGAGGCAGCAATGATGTTGGGAGCTGGACGTATGCGTACTTTTTTTAAGGTCATTTTGCCTGAGGTGTTTCCAGCGCTGCTTGCCGGGTTTGGTCTTGCCTTTGCCAGAGGAATTGGAGAGTATGGGAGCGTTGTATTTATTGCTGGCAATATTCCCTATAAGACACAGATTGCGCCGTTGCTTATTATGGTAAAGCTGGAGCAATATAAATATGCAGATGCCACTGCGATTGCATTGGTGTTGCTGCTGGTTTCTTTTGTGCTAATGCTGCTGATTAATTCGGTACAAATTTATATGCAGAAATTCAGCAGAGGATGATTGGACCAAAATATTTTTTGGCAAAATCATATGGAAAGAGACAATAAAGTACAGTGAGGTGTGGTATGACAAAAAAGGTAAGAGAGACTTACGGGCAGGACCGTGTTGAAGATGATATTCACTCCATACGGAAAGTAGTAGAAACACACAAAGAGAAATCTGGGGGCGCTGTCTGTTATATTTTGATTGGAGTTTCTATACTGTTTTTGTTTGTGATGTTGATTCTACCACTGTTTGTTGTTTTGACCAATGCGCTGCGTAACGGCTGGCAAGAGTATGTAGAAGCTGTGATGGATGAGTATACTTTGAAGGCGTTGCAGCTTACTTTGTTTGCAACGGTATGTGCTGTGCTGGCCAATACAATCTTTGGTGTATTTGCGTCCTTCCTGCTTTCTAAGTTTTATTTCAGAGGGCGGCAAGTCCTAACGACCTTTATCGATATTCCGTTTTCGATTTCTCCAGTGATCGCAGGGCTAGTATTTATATTGACTTTCGGAAACGTCGGATGGATGGGAGACTTTTTGAAATCCTATGGAATCAAGATCGTATTTGCAGTGCCAGGTGTGGTTTTGGCAACGATTTTTGTCACATTTCCGTATGTTTTTCGGGAAATTTTCCCTGTTATGAATGCGCAGGGAAAAGATGAGGAAGAAGCAGCGGCATTAATGGGTGCAACTGGGAGCACGATTTTTCGGAAAATAACATTTCCACATATCAAATGGGCATTGGTGTATGGGATTGTGCTATGCGCCGCACGTGCCATGGGAGAATTTGGTGCAGTATCTGTTATTTCCGGACATTTGAGAGGCAAGACGAATACGCTGCCGCTTCATGTGGAAATTCTTTATAATGAGTTTAATACAGTGGCGGCATTTGCAGTTTCCTCTATTTTAGTTATTCTTGCGGTAATGATCTTGATTGTGAGAAGTTTGGTAGAGCGTAGAAGGAATGTGCTGTGAATGAAATGGAACCTATACATATTAAATGATATCTGTTATAGTAATGAAAACATAAAACGTCGTATTTGTAGGAGATGAGTGATGGAAAAGAGGGCGCTAAAGTTTATTTATGGAGCTGGCAAATATGGTCAGTTATTATTTCAATGTTTTACACCTTTCATGCATATTGATTATTTTGTGCAGACAGAAGAACCAGAGAGAGGGGCTGAGGTAAAAGGGATTCCCGTAATCTCATTTGAAGAAATGATAAGGATCGAAGGCGATAAAATTGTTTTTATTGCGATAGGTGATAAAAGAATATCCCAGGAAATTGAAAGAAATATTTATAGGGCTGACAGTACAAATATTGAAGTTTATTATTGCGGAAATTTCATAGCAGATAATTTGGTTACAAGGAGAAAACCTTATTTAGCAGGCGATAAGCACTGCATTATCTGTAAAAGCAATTTTAAAGAATTTTTACCTATGGGAATTCAGGAGGAAATATTTAACAGGCATCATATTATTGGAGGAGGTTACCGAAGTAACTGTATATGTCCATGCTGTGGAGCTGGAGATAGAGAGCGTTGGTTCTACTACGTTTTGCAGAACAAAACGGATATTTCTGAAATTTCTGGCCGTGTACTTCATTTTGCTCCGGAAAGAGGCATTATGGAGTATATAAAGCAGAACAAAAAAATTGATTATTATACAGCGGATATTGTTATGGGACAGGCCATGCATGTGACAGACATTACGGATATTCAATATAGGGATAATACGTTTGATTACGTTATTTGTAATCATGTTATGGAACATGTCGCTGATGAAAAAAGAGCGGTAGAGGAAGTTAAGCGGGTGCTGAAAAAGAATGGTAAATGGATATTCTCCTTTCCGATCTGCACAGATATGACAACATATGAAGATTCAGCAATTATTTCTCCGGAAGCCAGATTAAAGGCGTATGGCCAGATTGATCATGTGCGGTTATACGGCAGTGATTATAAAGCCAGATTTGAGAAGTATGGATTAGAATTGCAAATTTACAGCCCTGAAAGGGAGATTGATGCAACAGACATTAGTAAATATGGATTTATCGAGGATGATGTGATCATTGTGGCAATTAAAAAATCCAATTAAGTGATGAGAAAGAATATGAGGATATAGGGCTGAATTATTACTGATCTTAGTGGTAGTGGTTCAGCCTCTTTCTTCTAAAAATAGACAGGTGAAAGGAAAAGGAAGTATTAAACTAAGAAGAAAGGGATAAGATAAAGCAATGTATGTGGAAATGAGACAGATCAACAAGAGTTTTGATGGCTTTCAGGCTTCTAAGGATGTAAATTTTGGAGTAGAAAAAGGACATCTGGCGGCGCTGCTTGGTCCCAGCGGGAGTGGTAAAACAACAATTTTGAGAATGATTGCCGGATTAGATAAACCTGATTCGGGGGATATTATGATAAATGGAGTCAGAGTAAATGAAATTCCGGGGAGCAAAAGAGGGATTGGATTTGTTTTTCAGGATTATGCGTTGTTTCGGTATATGACAGTGGCAGATAATATCGCCTTTGGTTTGGAAGTACAGAAAAAAAGTAAAGGGGAAATTAAGAGCCGGGTGGGAGAACTTCTGGAATTGGTTTCTATGCAGGATCTGGGGAAAAGGTATCCGCATCAATTGTCAGGAGGACAACGTCAGAGGGTAGCGTTTGCTCGTGCATTGGCTCCTGATCCGCAGTTGCTTCTGCTGGATGAACCTTTTGCCGCGATTGATGCTAAGGTGCGCCGGGAGCTGCGGACATGGTTGAAAGAAATGATTGGAAGGGTTGGAGTGACTAGCATTTTTGTGACGCATGACCAGGAGGAAGCTGTAGAAGTGGCGGATACGGTAATTATCACAAACCATGGGAAAATAGAACAGGTAGGTACGCCCGAAGATATCTGCAGGCGTCCGGCAACGGAGTTTGTGACAGATTTTATTGATGCAAAGAGGTTAGAGGTTATGATGGCTGGACGGGAAGGATAGAGGGGAATGTACAGCTTTACGGGGATACTCTGCCTACTCTGCCATCAGGAACGAACTAAAGAAATTTGCAGCGTGTGCCGATATTTAATACAGTAATTCAGGATGAATGGACAAAGGGTGCATGGATGCAGATATATGATAGAAATGTAAATTGTCATTGCATCAAGGCGCAATGGCATTTTTTGTGGAACTCTATGAATAGGCTGGGAATTCAGGCAGATTGATAAAAAAACGAAAGGAATTTGCGGAAATGAAAGAGAGAATTTTAATGTTAGGAGGTGCTATGGCACAAATCCCAGCAATCAAGAGAGCAAAAGAAATGGGATTATATGTGATCACATGTGATTATCTTCCGGATAATCCAGGACATAAATTTTCTGATGAATATAAAAATATAAGTACCATTGAACAAGAAGAAGTTTTAGAATATGCGGCAAAAAAGGGCATAGATGGGATAATTGCCTATGCCTCAGATCCTTCTGCACGTACATGCGCATATATAAGTGATAAACTGGGATTGGCAGGCAGCTCATATGAGTCTGTGCGGAGGTTATTCCGAAAGGATCTATTTAGGGAATTCCAGAGAAAGGAAGGATTTAATTTCCCTTATTTTAATGTTGTCACAAATTTAGAGGAAATGAGAGAGATTGAAGATAAAATAGTATTTCCTTGCATGGTTAAGCCTGTAGATTCCTCTGGCAGCAAAGGGGTAACGAAAGTAAATAATCATGCAGAATTAGATAAGGCATTTCAAGCTGCGATATCATATTCCCATTGCGGCAGGGTTATTATTGAAGAATTTATTCCATCTCCGTATTGCCAGTTACATGGGGACGGTGTTGTAGCAAATGGAAAGTTACAGTTTATAGCTTTGGGAGACCAAAGATTTTTAAATACAGTTCCAATTGGCACATCACTACCCTCTCAAATAGATAGTGATTTCATGGAAAAAGTGAATATGGAAGTGGCAAGATTCATTGAACGCAGCGGGTTTGATTGTGGTGGTGTTAATGTAGAGGTTAGAGTAACAGGGGGAGGGCAGATATATATTATAGAAATTGGCCCAAGAACTGGCGGCAATTATGTTCCACAATTAATGCAGCTTGCTACAGGAGAGGATGAAGTAACAGCAGTATTGCAGCTTGCCATGGGAACGGAATCTAAGATCAGGATGCCGGGGCAGATAAAGTGTTGTTTTCAGTATATTATAGGAAGCGGTAAGAATGGTAAATTCCAGAGGCTCTATGTGGATCAATATATACAAGATAAAATTGAAAAAATATATATCCATAAGCAGCCAGGAGATTATGTAGGCACTTATCAAAATAGTAATGGAGTTGTGGGTGTTGCTCTCATTAAATTCAGCGATCCGAATGAGATGGAAGAGGATATTAAAAATATTGGTAACTATATTCAGGTAATTGTCGACGAGGAGAAAAGATGAATAAAAAAAATGTGTTGTCAGTAACAATTATAGGTTCTTTACTATTGAGTGTAATTATTGGAGGGTGTTTGCAGGGAAAAACAGATATTGCATTGTTGTTTTCACCGTTGGGAACAATCTATGTGAATCTTATTAAAATGATCATGGTCCCATTAGTATTCACTTCTTTGATCTTGGGGGTATCCAGTATTTCTGATGTTAAGAAAATTGGCAAAATGGGGATTATGACAGTTATAATCTTTCTATTTACGACTGCCTTTGCAGTCATAATAGGACTGACGCTTTCCAATATATTCAAACCTGGTTTGGGAGTAATGATGGGAGGCGATACATATGAAATGAAACAGTTTCCTAGTCTGACAGATACCTTGGTTGGAATTTTCCCGGATAATATTCTTGGCGCATTGTTAAATGCGAATATGCTGCAAATTATATTTGCAGCTATCGTGATTGGAGTAAGCCTTGTAAAAGTGGCCCCGAAAGGAAAGGTGCTGCATGATTGCATAGAAGACATATTTGAAACAATGATTGTAATTACCAATGGCGTAATGGCGTTAACGCCAATAGGAATTTTGGGATTGATGATACCAACTGTCGCACAAAATGGAGTGGCGGTTTTGCTTCCACTGGGGAAACTGATTTTGGTATTTTATCTTGCAGTAATCATTCATATGGGATTCATTTATTGCACCTCCATAAAATGCTTTTCAGACTTTTCTATTAAAGAGTTTTTTACAGGAATGCTGCCGGCACAAGTTATTGCGTTTGTGACATGTAGCTCAGCGGCGGCTTTACCGATCTCTATGCAAAGAACACAGGAAAAGTTAGGAATATCGAAAGAAGTCAGTGGCTTCGTATTGCCTTTAGGAGCTACGATCAATATGGATGGGAATGCGCTGTATCAAGGAATTGTAGCTTTATTTATTGCACAGGTGTATGGAATAGAGATGAGTCTCACCATGCAGCTTATGGTTATTTTGACTGGTACACTGGCATCAATAGGCGCTGCGGGTGTGCCTGGAGCAGGAATGATCGTGTTGAGCACGGTTTTAGTCTCTGTAGGACTTCCTGTAGATGGCATTGCTATAGTTGCGGGAATTGACCGTGTATTAGATATGGGAAGAACTATGATTAATGTGACAGGCGATGCTATGACGGCATGTATTGTGGAAAAGAAGATTAATGGTAGGAAAATATAGCAGAAAAGGATTATTGGTTAATGGAAAAGATCGTATTAAGTAAACCTTTGACACCACAATATATTTTAGTGAAAGAAGATAAAAACCCAATCTTTATTTGGGGCATCGGCGCGTTAGCCAGGAATGTTTACAATTATTGTGTAAAATTTAATATTAATGTGGATGGTTTTTTCGTTAACGTTTCTACGGATTCAGATTTTATGTTTCATGATCTTCCTGTTTACAGTATAGAACAGCTAATGGAGACCCATTCCAGTTTTAGTGTGATTATAGGTCATGCAAATTATGCGGAAGGGATAGAGCTATTAAAGGATATAAATAATGTAGAGAACATCTACTGCTTATCCAGTCTGTGTTATAGTATGTATGATTTGATTGACATAAATTTTATAGAGGAAAATTATTCGATTTTACAATCTTTTTATGCAGCATTGGAAGACGAGAAGTCAAAAAAATGTCTAAAGAGCTATTTAGAGAGCAGATTATATGATAAAGCAGAGTATATGTTCGATTGTTATGATAAAGATGTCACATATTTTAAAAATGATGTGATTCAATTAAGCAGCGAGGAGACGTTTTTAGATATTGGCGCATGTTATGGAAAAGCGATTTGGTCTTTTTTACAAACAGTCAACTACAATTACAGGTCTGTAATTGCACTTGAGCCTGAAGAAGAAAATTACCTGTTATTGCGCAAAGAGATTGAGAATAGAGGAATTAATAATATTATAGCAAAACAGGTATGCGCATACAATGAATGTGGGACAGTACATTTTGAAGGGGATCGGGAGCAGGGAGGAATAAAAACTTCCACATCTGCATATAAGACATATCCTGCAGTCACAATTGATCGTTTGTGTGAAGAATTACCCATGGGAGAAATGATTTCTATTATTAAAATAAATTTTGCGTTTTCCGTTTCAGAGGTATTGGAAGGGGGAAAAAATCTTTTAAGGGAGAGAAAACCTAAACTAATAATTCGTGCAGGTTTTGATGAAAACGTGTTGTTGGAAACGTATTTGGTTATTAAAAATATAAATCCTCGGTATAAAATATATCTTAGATACACGGTTGGGATTCCGCAGGGATTAACGCTTTTTGCTGTTTGATTTTTTGATAGTTTAATGGAGGAATTTCATGATACAGGGGATTATTAGAAACGCGAGAGAGCTGCAAAATATAAAGGAAGCAAAAGAAGATAAAATATGGGTAGCATGGGGTGCAGGTGAGAGAGGATATCTTTTTTTAAGAGAGGCGCGCATACATAAAGTAAGCAATTTATATATCTATGATTCGGATGAGAAAAATATGCCAGACGAAAAAGAACGGATATTCTTAGAAGGGATCATGGAAAACATAGATCGTATTATTTTTATTATAACTGTCGCGAGTGATAGCGTGGTGAGCCAAATTGAAAATCAGATAATGGAATTTGGCGGTAAAATTATATATAGATATATACCGGCAGATATGCGGTTTGTACGTGAAAAATTAAACAGGGATGGGTTGTATAATGGTCTGCGGCGTCAGAAAATACTGGAGGATCTGAAAGCAAAGCAATTAATAGAGCGGAAAATCTTAGATGGACAATCTTTCCTATTTGCACGCTGGGGAGAGGTGGAAGGAAATATTGTTTATGGGGATAGAGTTGCTATGCTGACTGATGTGGAAACAAAGGCACTAAAAAATAACGCAGGATTTTGGCCGTTAGATAAAATATCTGTGCACAGATTTGCCGGAATTTATGCGGATGCTGCTCGAAAAATTGATATCCTATGCGCAGGTTTCTGGTTTCCAAAAATAGAAGAATGCTATGAGTGGTATTCTCCAGATGCATTACTGGTTAGCAGTCAGATGAAAAGCCCCTTTTGGGAGGGGGTGTCATGGACATGGACGTTGCAGGGGAAGAAGGTTTTGGTAGTACATCCCTTTGCGAAATTAATAGAAAAGCAGTATTTAAAAAGAAGCTGCCTCTTTGCTTCACAGGATATTTTGCCAGAAATGGACTTGAAAGCATATGAGGCGGTACAGTCAATTGGGGGGGGGCAAAATTCGGAATTTTCATCATGGTTTGACGCATTACAAAAGATGGAAGAGGACATTTCTGGAATTGAATTTGATGTTGCCCTTATAGGATGCGGCGCATATGGTATGCCGATCGGAGCTTTTATAAAGTCGAAGCTGCATAAAATAGCAATTCACATCGGAGGGACATTACAGCTTCTTTTTGGGATTAAAGGAAAAAGATGGGATAACTCGAATCCCTTTTGTGAACTGTATAATGAACATTGGGTAAGACCAACAGAAGATTTACGGCCTAAGAATTATAAAACTGTAGAGGAAGGATGCTATTGGTAAATGAGAAATACAATAGGTTGAAGAATTAGTGTGCATGGGGATAAGGTTTTATAACTGGGTTACAATTTTGCAGAGAGGAAGATGATGAGTATTATGAATAAAAGAATATGGTTATTTGGAGCAGGAAAGATTGGAAAACAATATGTTGATGAATGTGGGACTGAATGCTGCGTAGGATTTGTGGATAATGATCAAAAGAAATCAGGAGAAACGGTAAAAGGACTGAGAGTACACAAATATAGCGAATTCAAGGATAAATTTAATCAGAAGGAAGAGGTAGTCTGCATAACATGTGCCAATACGGATGATATTTATTTACAGTTATCTGAAGATGGTTTTGCAGAATGTGTAAGAGCATATTTACCAGGCAAAGGCATTATTTCAATAGAGGATCTATGGGGACAATGCATCCATTCACAATTAGGTGAAGAAGTAGGGCTTATGCATTATTTTGGTGGTAAAGGATTTCTTGATGAGGGTTATAAGGGTTTTTATTTAGACATAGGCGCATATCATCCCTTTCGGGGAAATAATACATGGTGGGCTTACAAAAAGGGATGGAGAGGAATAAATATTGACGCAAATGAGGAAAGTATGAGGTTGTTTCGCGCGGTTAGACCCGATGATATAAATATATGCTGTGGAGTTTCGGATCGGGATGAGGAGTTAGAATACTATATGTTCCATGGAGCGGCAGGTATGAATACCTTTCTCTCAGAAAGAAAAGATGTAAGGGAAGTAGAAAATGTAAAATTGATCAAAATGAGAAATATCAATGATATTTTAGAGGAATACAATGTTGAAAGAATTGACTTTGTTGATATCGATGTTGAGGGTATAGAGGAAAAAATAGTCAACACGTTTAATTGGAAAAAATATAGTCCTAAATGTGTTCTAATTGAACTTCTTGGGCAAATGTCTATAGAAGATATCCTTCAGACACCAATCCATAAAAAGATGAAAGCAGAGGGCTATTTCTTGAAATCTTATTATACGGTGACTGCATTATACATTAGAAAGTAACGAAAATTCTCAAGGGAAGAAAAAGGTATACCATAGGTGGTTTTTTGCCTGAATGGTGTTAAATTTGTACTGAGTGGATAGAGATAGGGGGATAACATATGTACGTTTTAGGTGTTTCTGCGTTATACCATGATTCGGCAGCGGCTCTAATTAAGGATGGGCAAATCATAGCAGCGGCACAGGAAGAAAGGTTTACAAGAATAAAGCATGATCCATCTATACCCCAGAATGCAATACAATATTGTCTGGGAGAAGGGAATATTAAAGCAGAGCAGCTAAGTGCGGTAGTTTACTATGATAATCCCCTGTTGACACTTGAGCGTTTTGTCAAGAATTTGCAATTTGCAGGGATAGATACAGAAGATTTGATTGCGTTTTCATTTGATACTCTTTTCTCGAAAAAAATATGGATACAGGAGCAGTTGGAACACGTATTAGGGAGAGATCTTAAAGAGATCTTTTATGTCACAGAACATCACATATCACATTCAGCGTCGGCATTTTTTCCTTCACCTTATGAGGAAGCTGCCATTGTTACAATCGATGGAGTAGGGGAATGGGGTACTACCACAATCGGGTATGGGAAAGGGAATCGGATAGAATTGAAAAAGGAGATAGACTATCCGCATTCATTGGGATTGTTATATAGTGCTTTTACTTATTTCTGTGGGTTTAAAGTTAACTCAGGCGATTATAAGCTGATGGGACTGGCTCCATATGGGAAGCCGATTTACTATCAGTTGATCAAAGATAACTTAATTGATATTAAGTCTGATGGTTCCTATAGATTGAACCTGGAGTATTTTGATTATCAGTATGGAAGAGCCATGACAAATGACAAGTTTGCGGCTCTTTTTGGCGGCGGCCGTAGAGAGCCGGAAAGTGAAATTACCAAAAGAGAAATGGATTTGGCAGCATCTGTCCAAAAGGTACTTGAGGAGATCGTTCTTTTAATTGCCAGAACTGCAAAGAAAATTGTAGGATCAGAGTGTAGAAATCTGGTTATGGCGGGTGGTGTTGCATTAAATTGTGTTGCTAATGGGGTATTGCTGCGGGAAAAAATATTTGAAAATATTTGGGTTCAGCCTGCAGCGGGTGATGCAGGCGGGGCATTAGGTGCCGCCTTGTTTTATTACTATCAGTTTAGCGGTAAGGAAAGAACTTGCGATGGCGTGAATGATATGCAAAATGGGACATATCTGGGACCTGGATTTTCAGACACATATATCAGAAATTACTTGGATAGCAACAAATATCCATACCACGTGTGTGAAACACAGCAGGAGTTATATAGCAAGGCGGCAGAGCTGATTGATGGACAAAAGGTGATAGGCTTGTTAGAAGGCCGGATGGAGTATGGACCGAGAGCTCTTGGAAACAGAAGTATCATTGCAGATGCAAGATCAGGAGAAATGCAGTCAAAACTGAATTTGAAAATCAAGTACCGGGAATCCTTTAGACCTTTCGCGCCTTCTGTTCTGGAAGAGGATGTAAAAGATTATTTTGAACTGTCAGGGACGAGTCCATATATGCTTTTTTGTGCCAATGTGAAAGAAAGCAAAAGGAAAAGTTTTGATTTGGAAGGCAGCCTGGCAGATACCAAAGACGATATGCTCCCGGTTGTCAATATAGTCCGTTCCGATATTCCTGCAGTAACACATGTGGATTACAGTGCACGAATTCAGACAGTTTCGGAAGCGGTAAATCCGATTTATTACGGAATTATAAATGCTTTTAAGGAGAGAACAGGATGTGGTGTCATTATTAATACTTCCTTTAATGTGAGAGGGGAACCAATCGTATGTTCTCCAGAGGATGCCTATTTATGTTTCATGCGCACGGAAATGGATGTTCTGATTATGGGAAATATCGTTTTATATAAAGAAGAACAGCCTTCTATGGTAGACGAGGATTGGAGGAAGATTTATGCACTCGATTGATATTAAAGAAAAGAAATTACTCCAGGAATGGGCAGCCGCGAATAGAGATGAACAAGTTTTTGAACAAAGAAGCAGTTCCAGTATGGACTCCTATTTTTTGACGCGAAATAGTGAAGAGACTTATATTATGCCATATAAATTTAAAACAATTCCTGAGTTTCAGGAGAGGATCAAGGAAGTGTGCGGGGCAGAGATAGATCCACAACGGCAGAAATTACTGGCTATAACGGCATTTAAATGCAGAGCAGTGGCTGAAGAGAAGTCCCATGAAGAGCAAAAGAAAGAAAATACAAATAAAGGAAAACTTCCAGAATTCACATATGCTTTTTGATCTAAGGAGATGATGAAATGATTAGGTTATTATATACCTTATCGGAAGAGATAAAAAAGAAAAAAATATATATATGGGATGTCAGCAAAGATTCTATTACAGAGTTTACAAAGCTTGCGCTCAGGCAGATTAATATCGAAGGGTTTGTCACACAGGAAGAGGCCTATAGGAATGAAAGATACATGAACAGGCCGGTTGTAGGAGTGCAGGAAGTCTTGCAAGAGATTGATGCCATCATTATTTTGTCCCAAAGCTGTGAGAGAAGTAAACTTCCTGCTGATGTTAGCCGGAAGGCGTTTTTTATCTCAGAGCTGTTACAGATTGATGAGGAACTAAAAGAAAAGACAGTATATATTTATGGTGCAGGCGCTGGAGGACAGGATATTTATGAACAACTAAAGAAAGCTGATGTAGAGATCAAGGGCTTCTGTACTACAGAGAAAGATACCAGAAACGAGATAGAGAACAGAGTAATTTATCAAATAGATGCAGTAGAGGCGGGCGACAACGACGCTTTTATTATTTCGGTATTTCAGGAGAAAATGAAGCAGGAAATTATAGACGTGTTAGATACGCGCAGTGCGGATATCTATATCAGAGATTTTCTGTTTGATTATACTATTTTTCGAACAGCTTTGTTTCAGTCTGTTCATAAAGCCTGGTATGAGAAGAAGAAAATATATATTTATACAAGATCCCAGGGAGGCTATTTAAGATTCATCAAAGCAGCGCTAGAGCTATACGGCATAGAGATAAGTGGATTGGTTTATAAAGAGGGATTGACAGAACTTGAAATTCAGGATGTTTATGAACTAGCTTATGATAATATTCAGGATGTATACGTGCTGGTAAATGATCTGGACGTTTTGGAAAGGAGCGAACAGATTGAAATTTATGATTTGTTGGAGAGCATCGGCCTGTCAATGAGTATGTTTGATTACGCAGGTTTTTATCAAGTTAGTACGGTGGACTGGCGTAAGCAGATCAGAATGGTTGCAGATCCGCTCACGGGTTGGAGCGGGGAATACGGTAAAGAAAACTTGCCCGGAATTCATGTGATTGGCGATATGAATGAAGACAATATCAGAATATTGGTGCTCGGCGGTTCAACTTCTACAGATGGCATGTTCAGAGCAACAAGCTGGGTGCGGCAGCTGTACCGGAAATTAGCCAGTCAGGGAGTGGCGGTTACTATTTATGATTGTGCCGGGCCGGGTGAAGAGGCCTTACAGGAGCTCTTACGATTGATTCGGGATGGTGTACATTTGCGGCCACAGTATGTTATTGGCATGAGCGGGGTGAATAATGAAACGCACCGCATTAAAGGGGTAGAGAATAAGGCAAATTTGAGGCATGCTGTGGAATGGTGCAAAATTTTGGCTCCTGATGCCACATATGCATGTGGAATTCCCATAAGAGAAACAGCCTTTGATTATTGGCTTAGAATACAGAAGATCATTAAGGCCGTGTCAGAATTGAATGAAAGTAAGTTTTTTTGTTTCTTACAACCCATAAAGGAGGCAAAAGAAAAACTTAGTATTCTTGAGAGAAGTATACACTTTACCGGGGATATGGATAATGAGATAGCATCTTTTCGTCTACAGGCGCGGCAGGATGATTTTTATATTAATTTATTATCATTGTTTGACGAAAAAGAGGGAATGTTTATTGATCATTGCCACTACTCAGAGGAAGGCAATAGGATATTGTCTGAAATAGTGAGCAGGGAAATATTAAAGGATTTAGTGGCCATTCAAGGAAAATAAGCTGTTTTTATCTGGAGAGAAAGCTCAAGATTGTAGAGTCTAAATGGGGCTGATATGGGGGATTACAGAACTTTCTGATGCAGGCAGGATGACATCTGGAAAGTTATTATACAAGAAGTCGGGAGGTTAAAACGGAATTTATGAGAACAGGTAAAGAGATATTGGTAACAAGGAGCTCCATGCCCCCCATTGAAGAATACATTGATATGATAAAACAATTATGGGATAGTCATTGGATCACGAATATGGGTACACTACATAATCAGCTGGAAAAGGAACTAGAAACCTTTTTAGGGGAAAATTATGTGCAACTGACGGTTAATGGGCATATGGCGTTAGAGTTGGCGATACAATCAATGAATTTTGCGGCAGGTTCGGAAGTGATTACAACACCGTTTACATTTGTTTCTACGACATATGCAATTATTAGAAACAGATTAGAACCTGTTTTTTGTGACATAAAAGAAGACTTGACGATTGATGAATCAAAAATAGAAGACCTGATAACAGAAAAAACGGTAGCAATTGTTCCCGTGCATGTATATGGAAACCCTTGTAATGTAGAAGGAATAGAGGAAATTGCGAAACGGCATAATTTGAAAGTAATTTATGATGCTGCACATGCGTTTGGTGAATGCCATCATGGCAAGGGAATAAGTGCATATGGTGATTTGTCAATTTTCAGTTTCCATGCAACGAAGGTATATAACACGATTGAAGGCGGCGCGGTGTGTTGTAGAAATGAGGAACAGTATAAGAAAATATATAATTTAAAAAATTTTGGGATTCAATCAGAGGAGCTTGTCACAGATATTGGTTCTAACGCCAAAATGAACGAATTTTCGGCAGCGATGGGGTTATGTAATATAAAACATTTTGAGAATGAGAGAGTGAAAAGAAAACAGGTAGTGGAGAAATATAAAAGATTGCTATGTGATTTAGAACAAATAGCATTTGGAATAAATGAAGACATTGAAAAATCTAATTATGCATACTTTCCAGTGATATTTGAAACAGAAGAACTGAGAAATAAGGTGTATGAAAATCTGGCTAAAGGCAATATTCGTGCACGAAAATATTTCTATCCTTTGACTTCAGATGTGGCCTATTTTGGAGATAAGTATTCCAAAATGGATTTGAAGAGAGCGCGATATTATTCGGATAGGATTTTAGTATTGCCACTATACGCAGATTTGCCAAATGTAGATGTTGAAAGAATTGTTTTGATTGTAAAAGAAACTTTGCAGAAATACTGACAACAACAATATGGGGTATCTCTATTATTACTACAAATATATTGTGGAGAGAATATATGGAAAATATGTTATCCTATTTAACCGATCTGGAAGAAAAAAACGTTATAGAATCTCTTAAGAAGGAAGTGTATCCAGTTGTATTATGGGGAGCTGGCCAAATAGCGTCAGTAGTTGAGAAATATTTGAAAGAGAAGAAAATACAGATAGCGGATGTTTTTGTCGATGATGCATATTATGCCGAGGAAATGTATTTAAATAGTATACGAGTGATATCGAAATCAAAGTTATTAGAAAAGTATCAAAAAGTAAATGTTGTCGTAGGATATTCTGATTATCAGGCAGCAGATGTCCTAAAAAATGAAGAATGGGTAAACGAGTGTTTTTATTTCGCATGCACTGCATATGGAGAATTCGAAAGGACACCGTTTAAGTTAATTGAGGATAATATCAGTAAGTATCAAGTGGTATATGATATGCTTGCAGACCAGAAGTCTAAGGAGGTATTGATTGCTTTTCTACAGACAAAGTTATCTGGGAATGTAAAGTATACACTGCAGGTTTTTGATAGACGGATGAGTTATTTTGATAATGACTTATACAGGATAGGGAGGGAAGAAGTTTACCTGGATGTGGGATCCGCTGCCGGTGAGAATGTCAAGCAGTTTATAAAGGAAAGTGGTGGAGATTACGGCTATATCTATGCAGTTGAACCTGAAAAAAAACTAAGAAGTGATTTAGTAGACTATATAGATAAAAATAAGATCGGTCAATTTGAAATTGCCTCAAAGGGAGCCTGGAATACAAGCGGTGTAATAAACTTTCTGTTTGATGGAGAGTCGTCTCATGCATGTACACCTGATGAGCAGAAGGCGGAAACATTGCAAGTTGAGTTATTGGATAATATGTTTGATTATAAAAAGAAAGTAACATTGTTAAAGATACAGTATCGGGACGGCGTAGAGGAAGCGCTCTTGGGAGCGAAGAGAATTTTGAAGGAACATGAACCAAGGATTGCGATTATGATTGGATATGGAATAGATCCTATTTATAAGGTGCCGCTTTTGATAAAAAGACTGAATCCAAATTATAAATTATATCTTCGATTTAACAGAGGTGCAGCGCAAACAATAGTATTATACGGATTGACTTGAGGGGAATACATCATGGATGAAAAAAAAGTGCTTTTATGCAAGAGGAAAGAATGTGCTGACGTTGATATTATGATGTTGACATATAATCACGAAAACTATATTGGGCAGGCGCTTGACAGTGTTTTGATGCAAAAGACAGATTACTCTTATAGAATATTAATAGGCGAAGATTGCTCAACAGATCGTACCAGAGAAATTGTGGAGGATTATTACAGAAAATATCCAGATAAAATAGAAGTAGTCTTGTGGGAAAAAAATGTAGGAGGCCTGAAAAATGATTTAGAGATAATGCACAGGTGCAATGCCAGATATGTGGCCAGCATAGAAGGTGATGATTACTGGACAGACTGCCGTAAACTTCAAAAGCAAATCGCTTTTTTGGAAAATCATTCCGAGTACATTGGAACAGCGCATAACATTAGGTGTGTTGATGAAAAGGGAAATTTGCTACATAGAGATTTTGATTACTATTATATCCGGGAAGCTTATATTTATGGAAAAGAACTGGCGAAAAGACAGAAAATGGTCTCTCAGACAGCCAGCATGGTTTACAGAAATATGTATAGATCATGGAATCAGGTAGAGTGGGACTTCTATGAAAATTGTGGAATCAATGGTGACTTAGTGGGACAGGTTTTGCTAGGCATACAAAGTGAAGTTTATTTCTTTAATGATATTATGGCGGATCATCGGAGAATTTTTAAGGGAGACAGTTGGACTGCGAAATCTGTGAATAAAAATAGGGTATATATGGAGTATAGTGATACTAGAAAACTTCAGGAATTTTTGAAAAAAAATTATCGTGTAACGATAGAGGAAGATAATATGTGGAAAAATTTCTGGGAGGAAAGTAAAATAAGGTTTTTATCCCATAGCAGTTTAGAAAATCTGAAAGTCTGCTTGCAAATGGTTCGTTCAAAGGGGAAATAGAATGAATGGTAAAAAAAATAGCTTAGCATGTTTTACAGGAGTGATTGATCAGGGAGTATTATATACATTTAACAATCACCTAAGTCTTATCATGAAATATGATCTAAAGGATTTTTCCTATGAAATTGCAGGGCGGGTTCACAGTGATCTGCCGTTTCATGATACGGTTATAAGAATGTTACTGTTTGAAGGTGATATTTATCTGGTGATGTTTCGAACGATGCGCATAGTCCGGTATAACATTACCAATAAGAATATAACCGCTTATTCATTCAGTGAAAAAATATTGGGGCCGGATGAACTTATTTGGTCGGCTTTTATGTATAAGACACGTATATGGGAGTTTTCTGCTTCTGTTGGCTGCAGAATATATATTTTTGATTGCCGGACAGGGAAATATGTAGAATATTGCTCTATCAAAGAACTTTTTGAAAAGAAAAACCTGTCGATTGAATCAGGCGCGTTCTTTTCCAATATGTTCCAGATTGGTAATGAGATATGGGCTGCTGTTTGTGGAACAAAATATGTATTTTCTTTTCATTTAGACGAAATGGATGTCACAGTATTTACTGTAGATTGTGAAGGGATCAATAGTTTCGATTATGATGGAGAGGAGTTTTGGATCACTGTTGCAGGAACTGCAACAATTATGAATTGGAGTCCTGACTGCGGAACAACAAATTATTTCTACGTGAATGAATTAAACTTTCGAGACTATCCAGGCTGTTATGTAGCCGGCACAGCTGACAGAGTGTTGGTAGTGCCGAATTCTGATAAAGATTTTTGTTCTATAGATAGGACAACCGGAAAATACAAATTTTTATCTTTTATTGGCAACTATCAGAAATTAAGTTTGAATCAGCTTGCATATCCGTTTGGAGGGTATATAAGAACGGGCGATATTATGATATTATTTCCTCATAATATTGACAAAATTGTTGTGATCGATTTGAGAAATGAGAGTGTTACCTATATAGATGGAGCACTTAAGAAAGAAGACTACGAAAGAGAATACGTAAAAAACAAATTGTATAAAGGCGGCGTGGAAGAAGCAGGGGATTATAAATTAACTGATTATTTAGCATATCTGCATAAGGATGCCGTTGATCCAAATCGGGAAAAGGAAAGTAAAAATACTGGTGAAAAAATTTTTAAAAAGATAAAGGATGGGTTATGAATATTTTTTTGTTTATATTAACAGGAAGCATTTGCTTTGGACTCGGCTTGATCATAGCCTGGTATACTACTGGGCATAAGTATTGCCTTCTTATTGATAGTCTAAGGAAAGAAAATGCGAAGAACCGTGTAATTTTGAGGCTGTATGACGTATGGATGATGGTTGACGCGCAAGAAAAGACGATAGACCAGCTTTTGTTAGAGAAGGAAATAAGGACAGTGGTAATATATGGCATGTCTTTTTTGGGAGTACGCTTATTCAAAAAATTAGAAAATAGCAATCATGTTAAGGTAGCCTATGCTTTGGACCGCAATCCCTTAATAGGAATACCTGGGATAAAAATCTATGTGCCAGGCGAAGAAAAGAATGAAGATATTGATGCAGTTATTGTTACGGCGGTAACATCTTTCGATGTCATAAAAAAAGAATTAATGGCACGAGGATATAATAGAGTATATGCAATAGATGAAATTTTATATGAATTGTTAATGGACAGAGAGAAAGAGGAGTAGGGAAAATGATAAAAGATTACGAGCTATTAACGAATTATAAAGATATTATAGGAAGCAAAAAATTTATTATTTGGGGTGCTGGAGAGAATGGACGGCTGCTGGCAGAGAAGTTAAGCATGCAGACAAAGGAAATAGAATTTGTTGATTCCAATCCGAGTAAAGCCGGGTATTACCATATGTTTCCGATACATTTACCAGAAAAGATCAGAGAGAATAATTTCGACCAGATAGCCATTATTCTGTCAACGGATAATTTAGAGGTGGAAAAAAGTATATTAGATCAGATAGATAGGATAGGCTACCAGAAGATCGACACCTATACATGGTACGCCATGGAAATGGTTTTGCATTTTTTAAATAATGAAGAAGGTTTCAAACCGCAATTAACAAATAATTCTTTATTAGAAAAAAGAATCAATGAACAAGAAGTTTTCATGAAGAATATGTATTACAAACAAAACTTATTGGAGCAGTTGCTTTTGGGGAAGCTGGCTGGAAATACTGTATTTGTTTATCAAGGTAAGAAGGTTGGATCGATCAGCCTGGTTGTTAGTTCAAAAATGGCTGGGATCTATGCCGTACATGTACATTCTTTTAATATATTGGGGTTAGATGATCGCATTATCAGTAATATAATTAGAGCGACATCCGGCAAAATCATATCTTTAGTCAGAGAACCGATCGCCCGGCAAGTGTCGCTTATGTGGCATCATTTGGGCACTGAAAAGAATAACTTTTGGCGTAAATTTAAGTCATTTGAAGAGATAGAAAAATTTTTCTATTCTATTCCAAACAGTGAAGATGAATTTAGCTGGTTTGACGCGGAGATTGGTAAAATTTTAAACATTAATGTATTTGACTTTCCGTTTGATCGTGAAAACGGATATTCTATTATTGAAAAAGATGGGATTTCCTTATTGCTGTTGAAGTTAGAAAAAATAAATTCTTTAAAAAAGGTGATAGGCGATTTTCTGGGTGTAGAAGATTTCCAGTTAATATACGGAAACGATGCCAATGAAAAAGGTTATAAATATATATATGAAGATTATAAGAGAAATGTAAAAATTCCACATCAGTTTTATGATTATTACTATAAGAATAATAAATATATGGATCATTTTTATACAGAAAATGAGAAAAAGGAATTTTATGAGCGCTGGAAAAACAGAATAAAGTATTAGACTATGTGGAGGATCAGAGGATGAGGGTACTGTTTATTGCTAATTCATGTGTATGCTATGGGGCGAACAATTCGCTGCTTGATCTGACAATGGCATTGAAAAAGAATATAGAAGTAACCGTTTTACTGCCAGGCGATGGGGAAATGGCGAAAAGGCTAAGGAAGAATAACATTGAGCATTATATTATTCCATACACAATGAATGCAAGTCCGCTTGATTTAAGGCACAAGCGTTTTGAGAATATTATAAATAATATGTTATTTCTTTCGGATGCAATAAAAATTATTAAGGAACGGAAAGTAGATTTAATACATACCAATGCTTCCAATGTTGATTTTGGGGCATGGCTTTCTATTATATGCGGTGTGCCGCATGTATGGCACATCAGGGATGTATTGGAAGTAACATATCCGCTGAAGTATGATTTCCCGAAGCTAGAAAAACTTCTGCGGAAACATGCAGATTGCCTGATATCGATTTCTAAATATGTGAAAAAAAATACAATGGCGGGAAAACGGAATGTAATTCTTTATAATGGTTTGAACCTAGATAAATATGTAATAGATAAACAAAGTCTCTTTTCTAAGGAAACTATAAATTTGCTGCATTATGGGCAAATTACGGAGGAAAAGGGGGTTCTGGATCCGATCAAAGCAGTGCAGGAAATCGTAGAGCGTGGATATAAAAATGTGGTTTTGAATATAGTCGGAGCAAAAAGTAAATATTGCATGGAACTTATGAAATATGTTAACGAGCATCACCTAAATGATTATATTACTTTTTGGGGACACCAGGGAAATATGAGAAGATTTTTGGAGGAGGCGGATATCGTGCTGTCATGCGCATTGACGCAGGCATTTGGGCGTATTACAGCGGAGGGCATGTTGGGAGAATGCTTGGTGATTGGAGCAAATGCTGGCGCAACGCCAGAGCTGATCCAGGATGGGTCCACTGGCTATCTATATACGGCAGGGGATGGGGTCGAACTTGCAGAGAAAATACTCTTTGTATACGACAATAAGGAAAGAAGCAGAGAAATGGTTAAAAGAGCGAAAAGGACAGCAATTCGTCGATTTGATTCGAAAAAATACGCTGATAATATTTTGCGTATCTATGAAAGCTGTTTGTCAAAAAGATAAGTTGATGTGAGTAGCAAGAGAGGGAGGGGCCTTGGTGAGAAAATGTATTATTTGGGGATTGGGCAAAGAATATGAAGAGATTCTGCAGTCTGTTCACTGTGAAATTTTAAAAGGACATATGAGCATTGTTGCACTTGTTGCAAAAGCAGAAGATATTGTGGGAAAGACGCGGGACGGATGGCCGATTATAACCAAAAATGAGATGACAGATCTGGAATTTGATTATTTAATTATTGCGAGTTCTGCCTGGTATCACGAGATTTATAAAGAGGCAATGGCAGCAGGCGTTCCTTCCTCCAAAATACTTAACGGAAGCATCTTCAAATTATCACTATTTGACTTTAAGCGCTATGTAAGTTTGATAGAAAATCCAATTACAATTTTGTCAAATGACTGTTGGGGGGGGGTATTGTATCATGCATTATACTTACCATTCCATTCGCCTACAGTCAATATGTTCGTGCCGGAAGAGTCTTATTGTAAATTGATTTCAAATTTGGAATACTATCTGCGGGAACCGCTCCAATTAAAGCGTGAAGGAGACATGCGGAAAAACTACTGTCCGCTTGGGAAAATTGGAGAAGGGGAGGAAGAAATCACTTTAGAATTTATTCATAATACTACATTTGAGGATGGATGGAAATTGTGGGAAAGGCGGAAGAAACGAATAAATTTTAACAATATATTTGTTAAAATGGGATTTGATTATAGTGAAAAGAGTGAAGAATACCTAAAAGTATTTGACAGCATTCCATATAATAAAGTATGTTTCTATTCTGCACAGACAGAGATTGCGGGTGTTGTTTATCTGAAAGCGTTTGAGAGTTACGTTATGAATAATGGAAACTGGACACGTGCCGTAGGATATAATGCATTTTGCAGACAAATGGGGCCTGTATTTAAGTCGATTGACATTCTCAAGATGTTAAATGGAGAAAAGGATTATATAAGAGAGTTATAGTAGAAAAGAATCTCAAGATATGAGGAGGTAAGGGTATGAAAAAGGTAGTAGGAACGGTATTGTCATTAACGTCAGGAGTTTTAATAGGAAGTGCAGCAGGTGCGGCGACAATATTCAAAAAAAAGCAGAAAGAAAAAGAAGAGTGGAAGAATATGTCGAATAAGCACCTGACATTGATGCTTTTACTCAACCGATGGCTGGTAACGAAACAAGAAGGCAAATCCGTTATCAGTTATTTCCACGAAAAAGGGATAACGAGCATAGCTATTTATGGTATGAGTTACTTAGGGGAGAGACTGCTTGATGAATTGAAAAATTCAGATATTGAAGTCAAATATGCTATTGATTTAAATGCAAATAATATATGTACAGATGTCGATGTATTGTTACCGAGTCAAGAACTGCCAAGAGTTGATGCGATTGTTGTTACGGCGGTTTCCTTTTTTTATGATATCCGAGAGATGCTATCAAAGAAAGTAGATTATGAAATGATTTCTTTAGAAGATATACTAAATGAAATATAGGCTTAAGAGGGAAACTTAATGAATGTTGTAAAGATTTCTGATGGATTGGGAAATCAGATGTTTCAGTATGCATTTGCCAGAAAAATCCAGATCCAGCGTGGCGGCCGTGTTTATTTGGATACGCGGTTTATTAATAATGAGGATAGAATCGCAAGGGGCGAGAAGAGACGCACATTGGAGAGAAATGATTTCAGAAAGTATAGTTTAAATCATTTCAGAATCAAACTGCCAGTGGCGGAGGAACCTATTTTAGCTAGATGGCGTTTTATCAATGCAAAGAATGGTGTAGATAAGGCTATATTTGAATTGGCACAGGAAGGGTTATGGGTTTGGCAGTTTAAAGATGATTCGCAGAAAAGCAAAGACGAAATTTGGGGAAAAGGCGATTGTTTTTTTCCCACCTATTTTCAAGGCTATCATTTTAACTTGAGATACTATGAGGATATTATAAAAATATTACAGAAAGAATTTACGTTGAGAATTCCGATAAAATTACCTAAAGAACTGCAATGGGTATTGGCTCATGAAAATACGGTGAGTGTGCATGTCAGAAGAGGTGATTATTTAAAGTTACATTGTGATATCAGTGAGCAACCGTATTACGAGGAAGCTATGCGGGTAATACAGGAAAGAATGGCCAAACCGGTTTATTTGGTCTTTTCGGACGATATTGAATGGGTAAAAGAAAATATGCCTATTAACGGACAGAAAATCTATATCAGTAGTATGGGTTATGCTGATTATGAGGAGTTTGCTATTATGAAGCATTGCAAGCATAATATTATAGCGAACAGTACGTTTAGTTACTGGGCGGCGTATTTGAATTCTGATCCGGATAAAATTGTAATTTGTCCGAAACGTTGGATGAACGAGATTATTCCGAGAGAGTGGATACATATATAATATTGTTAGGTTGTCGGTGGATACTATTTTACAGGGAGAAAGCAGATTAATATGATAAATGATAGGAAGATCTATATTTGGGGAACCGGACAAAAGGCAAAAGAGTACCTTGCAAAAAATGAGGTAGCAGAAGAACAATTAATAGGATTTATTCAAAGCAATAAAACGGAGGAGGTGTTTTTGGGGAAAAAGGTATTTGCACCTCAGGAAATTGTTTTGGGAGAAAAAGAGTATATTCTGGTATGCGTAATGTTTGCGACGAGAGAGATTTACAGTATGTGCATACATTTTAATATTCCAATAGAAAAAGTTATCTTTATGGATAACTTTGAGTGGATGGATGGCACTCCGGCGAAGGAGTTTCCCGACTTATGCTATCAGAAGATAGTTCCTGAGCAAAAAAATGCGTGGGTAGAATCAGCTTTTCCGGTATTTTACAGTTTTTGTAAGGAGAGAGAGGAAACTTTAAGAAGATTGGTTATGACGACCAGAACGGGATATGATTTAATTGATGCTAATGATTTATTGCAGGAGGAAGGGTTCCGTTCATGGTCATATCGAAAAGATTACTGCAGATTCCGTACATTTGAACTTTTGGCAGATGAGATTAACAAAAAGCATGTGGAGGGTGATGTAGCGGAATTAGGAGTTTACAAGGGAACCTTTTCAAGACTGATCAATGCAAAGTTCCCCAATAAGAAGCTATACTTGTTCGACACGTTCCAATCTTTTGACCAAAAGGAATATAAGGCTGAACTGGAGCAAGAACGATGTGAGAGTGGATTTATAGATGTTTTTAAAGATACCAGTCTGGAAAAAGTTATTGGTGACATGCCCTATCCAGAACAGTGTGTGCCTAAGGTTGGGATTTTTCCGGATACAGCTGTCGGTTTAGACGGAATTAGGTATGCCTTTGTATCAATTGATGTAGATTTTGAGAAATCTATTTATGAAGGATTAAAATATTTTTATCCCCGTTTAAACAAAGGCGGTGCGATTTTTGTACATGACTATAATAATTGTTTCCTGCATGGTGTAAAAAAAGCGGTGGAAAAGTACGAAGAACTGGCGGATGAATCCCTTATAAAAATACCCATTGCGGATGAAGGCGGGACATTAGTTATTTTGAAATAGAAAACGGTCTGCAAGGAGTAGTTGGATGCGCCTAAAAAAATCAAGGGTAGATTTATTTGTAAAAAAAATAAGAGGAAAGCAGGTCTACTGCTTTGGCGCAGGTAAAGAGTTGAAGCGCTTCCTCAATGAGTTTTGTGAATACCATATTGAAAGTAAAATAAAAAGTATTGTAGATAATTGTCAGGAAAAGTGTGGGTTAATCACGATCCATGATGTAACTGTGCCAATTATCCATACGAACCAGATGTTATATGAAATAAAATCGGGGGATGTGATTCTGATCACAACAGCCTTTTTTGTTGAAATTGCAGAGCAGTTAGCGGGATATGATCAGCTGGATGATGTTGAGGTATATGTATATTCTCAACTATGGGAAGACCAGTGCGATTATGAACGTCAAAGGATACCGGTTCCCCAGAAGCTATATACGAAAGAAGAAATCACAATTCCAAAGAAAATTCATTACTGCTGGTTTGGTAAACAGGATATTCCAGTGCAAAGCAGAATTTGGATGGAAAGCTGGAAAAAGTTTTGCCCAGATTATGAAATTATTGAATGGAATGAAAGTAATTATGATATTGGGAAAAATTTATATATCAGACAAGCATATGAGAAACAGAAATGGGCATTTGTTTCTGATTATGTGAGATTGGATGTAATTGAACAATTCGGGGGCGTATACCTTGACACGGATGTTGAATTATTAAGAAAAATAGACGACCTTCTAAAAAATAATGCCTTTTGCGGATTTGAACAAAAAAAATATGTTAATTTCGGACTGGGTTATGGAGCGGTCAAACACCATAAGTTGGTCAAACGGCTCAGGGACGATTATGAAGAAAGGTATTTTATATTGCCAGACGGAAGTTTGAACGAGAAGACATGTACACAGTATCAGACAGAACTGTTATTGGAACATGGACTGGAACCAAACGGAAGATATCAGGAGGTGGAGGACATTGTAGTGTATCCTGAGCTAGTTCTGTGTGGAATGAGTCCACATAGTTTCAGAATTGCAAAATGTTTGCATGATACTTACGCGATTCATCATTATGCTGCTAGCTGGCATGGGCAGGAATTTCATGATAAAAAACAAATAAGACGAAAATTTTATGACGGAATGGAGCTTGCATGATAACTGTTTTTACCTCTATTTACAACCGAAGAAATGTTGTGGGCAGATTATATGAATCATTACTAAGACAGACAAGTTATGATTTTGAATGGCTGCTCATAGATGATGGTTCAACAGATCATTTGCAGGAACTAGTGAATATTTGGCAAGTGCAGGCTGGATTTCCAATCCATTATTATTATGTGAAAAATGGTGGTAAGCATCGGGCGATCAATGAAGGTGCTAAACGGGCAAAGGGTGAGATTTTTTTCATTGTAGACAGTGATGATTATTTGGCAGATGATGCGATAGAATTTATACAAAGGGAATTTGTAAAAATTGCCGGCCAGGATGATTTTGCAGGAATATCAGGCTTGATGTGTTCCAGCGCTGATGGTCAGATTATTGGCGGAAAGCCTGCCTTCAAAGACTATGTAGACGCTACAGATTTTGAACGCGCACGTTATGGTCTATTGAAAGATAAACCGTGTATCTATAAAACGAAAATATGGCTGCAGTATCCATTGCCGGAATACGAGGGGGAGAATTTTCTGAGTGAAGGCGTCTCCCATAATGAGATAGCAGCACAGGGACTCAAAATACGCTGGTTTCATAAGGTACTGATGTATGTAGAATACAGGGAAGATGGTCTATCAAGGAATATTTTCGAAAAGAGAATGCATAATCCATTGGGGTGGGCCGCTAATATTGTATCGAATACAAAATATGTACATAAGACTGAGAATGCGATTTTTAAAGAGCGCTATTTATTTTATGAGTGTATGCATCAGAAATATACCAAAGAAAAAATGTGCGGGCTATTGGAAATGCAGGAAGAAGAATATTGTTACCTGAAAGAAACGTGGGACAGACTGTTACAGTCTATTGCTCTTCTGCTTAAAGCGCATCAAGTCTCATCGCTGGCATTTTATGGTATGGGAATGAATGCAAAGCGGTTATTGCTATATTTAAAGGAACTGGAGCTATGTCTCCAATATGGAATCGACAGAAATCATTCTCAGATTTGTATCTGTCCCGTGTATAGCCTGGAAATGGAATTACCAGAGGTGGACAGCGTATGTATTACGATCAATGACTGGTCATCGGAACTCCAGGAGGGGATTCAAAGAAGACTGCAGAATGCATATATTTGGGCGCTTGTGGAATTAGATGGAATATTTAAACGATAATATCAAAAGGAATAGAAAGGATAGGATATTATGAACATAGATCAGGAAGAACTATACCAGATTATACATGGTAATAAGATGTATGATTACGAGGAAACGAATATTCCGTTTATTATAACAAAATTAATCAGCATAAATAAAGCGTCAAATCGACAATTATCGTTGATTATAAGAAGTGACTATATTGTTGATGAAACGTATTGGCTGATTAAATATTTTAGGAACAGGGACATCGAACCTGCATACATTTTGTCAACCAAATCAGTGCAAGTGGAATATGAGCAGATTTTGGGAATAAAAATTATTACAGTCGGGGAACTGAGTGATATAGACACGAGCAATAGTGTCCTCTGTTACATTAATAGAGAAAGCGATAGACAGATATTTACACAGGAAGATTATAGAGAAGCTGATTACGGTTTTGTATTTCGTGGAAGAGGAAAATTACAGTTTGCACGCGGAATGGGTGTACGTAATTATGCTTATATTTTAAAAAACGAGGAACAATACTATGCTGTATTGGATCAATTAAAAGATGAAGAGTCGAAAAAAACCTTTATAGAGGTAATCAGAAGCTTGGTTGAGAATGATGTTTACAGATATCATGAATATACATCTGAGGTTAAATATTTTGATGACAGTATTTATAAACCTTTATATGAAAATGAGACCTGGATTAATTGTGGCAGTGCAACGGGGGATACAATCTTACATTATCTGTCTTTAGGAAGAGGCTATAAGAAAATCTATGCGGTGGAGACAAGTATGAATTTGATCGAACACCTCAATACACTCTTCGAATCTCTCCCGCATGGGAGAGAGAGAATAGAAATTCTCGATCAGCCTTTTGAGGGTAAGGATAGTAAACATAATATAGATACTATATTTGATAATGAACAAATTACATTGCTCAATATGGATATCGAAGGCGCAGAGATGCTAGTCTTGGAGGGAGCATGCAAAAAGATCAGGAAAGATCTTCCGGTTTTAGCGATTGCAGCCTATCATAAACCTAGCGACTTGCTGGAAATTCCGAAGTTTATTGCCTCTATCAGTAAAGAGTATCATTTCTATTTTAGAAAATACAGAGGATGGGCTCCTGATGTGATCAATGAATACATATACTATGCAGTCCCGACAAACAGATTGACAGAGGTAGCGGACAATGACAGAGTATAAGACAACAGTGATCATTCCTGTATATAATACAGAGAAATATTTAGATGAGTGTATTCAGAGTGTTTTGAGACAGACACAGAGAGAGGTAGAGATCATTCTGGTTGATGATGGCTCTACAGACCGAAGTTATGATATTATGTGTTCTTATGCAGAAAAGCATATGAATATACGAATTTTCCAACAGGAAAATAAAAAATTAGGTGCTGCCAGAAACCTTGGAATCCGGTATGCAAATGGGAAATATATCTTTTTTTTAGATTCTGACGATTACATAAAGGAAAATTGCTTAGAAGAGCTGTATGGTCGTGCAGAAGCAGGGAAGCTTGATTTTGTTACATATGATTCGGATATTTTTGTTGAAGGCGCGGTTGCCGGGAGAAAATTTTCGACGTATGACCGCAGTGCGGTTGGAATTAATGAGGACAAGATTTATCAGGGAATGGATTATCTTAATTCTTACTTTCTGATTGGCGGCGTGCATGTATCAGCGTGTTTATCATATTATAATGCGGAATTTTTAAAGAAATATCAAATTTTTTTTGAGGAACAGGTATATTATGAGGACAATGAATTTTCTTTAAAAGTATACTGCAATGCACAAAGTTTGATGTACTTGTCAAAGAAGTTGTATATGAGAAGATATAGGGAAAATTCCATCATGACATCAAAATGTGGGATCGTACATTTGCAAAGTGCATTAAAGATGAACGAAAAATGTCTTCGAATATTGACGCAGTTGAAGAATGGCGAAGAAAAGCTGGAAGGCATTAGGGGAGTCATTGCTATTCTGGCCAAACGGTTGATGGATCAAATGGATCAATACCACGAGATGTCAGATTTATACCATAATCAATACATGATTGATTTTTGCCGTTTTTTTGTTTCGTGTAATGAAAAGGAATTATTTGGACCGCTTGGTTTAGAGTTGGCTTTTGCTTATTATTACATTCTGGGGATGATCGTGGAAAAAGGGTATTTGAATGGGCTGCCTGCTATAAAAGAGAAAGTTTCTCAAAGAGTTCTCGCATTGAGAACCAGGATCATCGAAATTACTGATGCACTGTCGAAGAAAAGGAAAATAATGCGAAGTCCAAGTGAAAAAATTGTTATTTATGGAACGGGAGATATTGGGCAAAGAGTCATAACCTTTTACAATTTATTTGCGAAAGAATTAAAGTGGACAGACGACCGAATTGTTTTTGCAAATACTGATGCTGGCGCAGAGCAGGTGTATTTGGATAAATATTTGCTTGTATCAATAAAGGATATAGAAAAGCTTCCCATTTCTATGATTCTAATAGCCAGCACTAGATATGAAGGTGAAATGCGTGAGTTATTGAATAAGTTATATGGTACAAAATATACGTATATTACCTATAGGGAATTGGCGAACTATTCTTTGGGATAAGAGGCGCAGAAAGATTTAGGCAGTACAGTTACGAATCCGCATGCTAAGAAGGAGGCATGATTATAAATATGACAAGAATTTCGGTGATCATACCAGTCTATAATTGTGAGAAATCGATAGAGCAAAGTATACAAAGCGTGCAGAGACAGTCAATAAAAGAAATTGAGATTATCTGTATCAATGATGGTTCTACCGATCGCTCTGCAGAAGTTATTTGCCAGATGCAGAAGGAGGACGAGAGGATTCAGCTGTACGGTCAAGATAACCAAGGTTCTGGCGCTGCGAGGAATTTAGGGCTGTATTATGCAAAAGGAGAGTTTATAGCATTTTTGGATGCGGATGATTACTACTTAGACACAGATGCTTTGGAAAGTATGATTAAGCAGTGTGAAAGGCATCAGGTGTCTATTTGTGGAACTGTTATAAGGATAGAGAGAGGCAAAATAGCGGTTCCAGATAAAGGATTTCAATTTTTGATTGACGCGTCAGAAAAAAAAGATGTACTGCAATATAGCGATCTTCAATTTGACTATGGATATTATGGATTTCTGTTTGAGAGGAAACTACTTATTGAGAATAAGATAACGTTTCCAGCATATCGTCGGTTCCAGGATCCCGTTTTTTTTGTCAGAGCAATGTATGCAGCAAAAAGATTTTGTTTTTCAGACAAAGCTTTATATGTATATCGTGCACCTAATGTGTTGTCTCGGTTTCGTGTAAATAATGTAATCGACTTATTACACGGGTTGCTTGATAATCTGCATTTTGCACAGGAACATGATTTGAAAAAGTTGTTTATGCGTACTGTGGAGCGCATAGAGAGCGAGTATTTAGATATTATCTGTCATCATTTAAGTACAGAGAGCTTATCCATCTTATTAGAAATAAATCAAATAGTGAGAGAAAGTTTGGAGGATACAGAATATTTGATTACCCCATTAGGTATGATATTTGAAAGTATCCAAACGGTAGAGAATTGGCGCTGGAGAGAACTGGTTGGCAAGATGGAGACATGCGACAGGATCTATCCATATGGCGCCGGAAAAGTATGCAGTGATTTTATAAATTATCTTAGGGAACGAGATTTAGCGGACAAGGTTCAGGCTATATTGGTGACAAGTCTGGAGGACAATCCCGATAGAATACAGGATATTCCAGTTATGGGAATGAAAGACTACCAGACCCAAAAGGGAGATTTGATTGTTGTTACGGTAGTTGGACTCCATCAGAAAGACGTAATTGCTCTACTAGAAGAAAAACATATAGATTCTTATGGAGTTATTGGCAGTTCTAGTATAGCATGTAGCGCTAAGTAGTGAAATGAACTCAGTTTTGTCAGATATTCTGAGGATAATGATGCTTGTTTCTGAATACAAGGGAGGACGATAGAGTATGCCAGTACAATCTTTATCAGAGCATTCTTTCTGCATTTACGGTGCCGGGATTGTAGCGGCAAGTGCATACACAGCTATTGAAGCTTTATATGGCTGTACGCCCCTTTTTTTTCTTGTTTCTGATCCAGAGTCTGCTTGTGACAGGCTATATGATATAAATGGAATTCCGGTCAAAACTTTATCGGAGTGGAAGACGCAAGTACTATGCCACAGATTGCCTGAAAGATATCTTGTTGCGACCCCGGAGGCGCACCATTTGGCTATCGTAGAAACGTTACATGCCTTACAGATAGAGGACGACCGTATTTTTCTTCTTACAAATGAGCGGGAAAATAAGCTGATGGAGGCATATTATGCAGACATATTAGGCCATAATACTGTGCCAGCATTCCTTTCGCCTTTCAATACAGGAGCGCATGGTTATAGTGCGGCTGGACGCAAGCATGGCGGCAACGGTGCGGAGCAGGACCGTTTTTTTATGGAGGAGGAAATCGAGGGATGGGCTGCCTCAATGGCATATGAACAACCGTACTTGACATCCGCGGTTCACGTTTACCAGGCTAGATCGCACATGGACAGGCCTCTACTGCATCATTTCGCGCTGCCTTCTTATATTCGTCCTATTCAAGTAGGTGCGGATCTGACAGAAGAAAGTATTGCCGACTTGCGGGACAATGATGGTGAGAGTATATCGGCTAAGAACCGCAATTACTGTGAGCTGACAGCGACTTATTATGCATGGAAGCACAGCGGTGCCTCGTATAAGGGTATCTGTCATTACAGGCGTCTTTTTGATATTAAGGAGGAACAGATGCAGAGGCTGCTAGAGCGTGAGGCGGAGTGGGATGCTATACTGCCCTATCCTACGGTCCACTATCCGAATATTTCTACGCAGCACAGCCGTTATGTCAAGGGAGAGGACTGGAATGCTTTGTTACGGGCTTTAAAGGAGTTAGAGCCTGCGTATTATAAAGCCTATGAGCAAAGTATTTTGGCAGGAGAGCGGTTTTTTTATAATTTTAATATGCTGCTTGCAAAGTCTGCAGTGTTTGATGATTACTGCAGCTTTCTTTTCCGAGTATTAGAACGAACAGAGCAACTGGTAACACCACGTGGATGGGAGCGTGCAGATCGTTTTGCAGGTTATCTGGGGGAGAATTTGACGACAATATATTTTTTGAAAAATCGGGACAAATGGAAGACTTTATATGCAGGTAAGATATGGTTGACATGAGATCGCTGTGTTGCCTGCGAAAACGGAGCAACCCGATGGCTGGATGTAGGCAGCAAGGCTATGATAGAGGCGGGAGGAGAGTGAAAAGATGCAGTCAGAACAGGTTTTACCATGGGAGAGATTGGCCGGTAAGACGATCTTACTATCCGGTGCGACCGGTATGATCGGAAAATGTATCGTAGAGGTGTTGATGGAATATAATCGTAATTGTAGTATAGACCAGCAGGTGCATGTCATTGCACTTAGCCGGAATGCTGAGACTGCCAGGCAGCGCCTTAAGGAATACTGGTCGCAGGAGGCATTTCGCTACCTTCCCTGTGACGTCAACACGAAGCTGCCAGAATGCGGACAGGTGGATTATATCGTCCATGCGGCGAGCAATACGCATCCGCTGCAATATTCCCAGGATGCAGTCGGAACGATCACTTCCAATGTGATTGGAACGAAGAATCTGTTGGATTATGCGGTTTCACACCAGACGGAGCGCTTCTGTTTCGTCTCATCGGTTGAGGTTTATGGTGAAAACCGTGGGGATACGGATAGATGTAAGGAGGACTACCTGGGTTATATTGACTGTAATACGCTGCGGGCAGGTTATCCGGAGAGCAAACGGGTAGGGGAGGCGCTTTGTAATGCCTATGCCAAGACGTACGGGCTGGATTTCGTGATTCCGCGGTTAAGCAGAACCTATGGACCGACAATGCTTATGTCAGACTCGAAGGCAATAGCCCAGTTTATCAAGAAGGCTGCTGCTGGTGAGGATATTGTGCTGAAAAGCGCCGGAACACAGTTATATTCTTATACCTATGCAATGGATGCGGCGATGGGAATCTTGACAGTATTGCTGAAAGGGGAGAGTAGGCAAGCATATAATATTTCTGATGTAGAGTCGGAGGTCACACTCCGTAACATAGCAGAGTGGCTGGCAGAGGACAATGGGGTGAGAGTGATCTATGATCTGCCGGATGCCGTGGAGCAGGCGGGATATTCGACCGCTACAAAGGCGCTGCTGGATGTGGAAAAGATTACCGGTCTTGGATGGAAACCGCAGGTGCATATGCGGGAGGGGATGCAAAGGACCGTGGAAAGCTTGGCCGAATATATACAAAACACTTAAATTGTATAGCTCTCAAGGCACAATTAACATTGCTACCACCTCTCCACGGTGCTATAATTCCTTCTTAAGTGAAGGAGGCGCTTGTGTATGGGGAAAGAATTGAATACGAACAAAAGCGATAATCAGGCGATGCTGAAGATATGCGGGTTTATTGTAGATAAGAGAAATCTTTTCTTCCTGCTCTTTGGTCTCCTGATTATTTTTTCGGCTATATCCAGGAATTGGGTTGGGGTGGAGAATTCCATGGCGCACTACTTGCCGGGAAGCACAGAGACCAGACAAGGTCTGGATTTGATGGAGGAAGAGTTTATTACCTATGGAACCTGCAATGTAATGGTGGCGAATGTTTCCTATAGGCAGGCGGAAGAGATCTGTGAACGGATAGAGCAGTCACCGGGGATATTTTCCGTAGATTTTGATGATACAGAGGAACATTACAGCAATGCTTCCGCCTTTTACAATATTACGTTTGACTATGATGAGAAAGAAGAGGATTGTCTGATAGCCCTGGAGGCGCTCAAGGAGCGGCTTGACGGCTGCGATTATTATCTGACTACGAGTCTGGGCGATACGCAGTCGGAACTGATCGGTCAGGAGATGAACACGATCACGGTATTGGTCGCTATTGTTGTGCTGTCAGTGCTTCTTCTGACGACACAGGCGTATGCGGAGATACCAGTGCTTTTGATCACATTCCTGTCGGCCGCGATCATCAATATGGGCACAAATTTTCTGTTTGGCACGATTTCTTTTGTGTCTAATTCTGTCACGATTGTGTTACAGCTGGCGTTGTCTGTGGATTATGCGGTTATTTTCTTGAATCGTTATAAGGAAGAACATGTCTCGCTGCCGGCCAGGGAGGCGGTGATCATTGCGCTCAGCAAGGCGATCCCGGAGATCGCAGGCAGCTCTCTTACGACCATTGGCGGTCTGGTTGCAATGACATTTATGCAGTACAAGATGGGACCCGATATGGGAATTGTGCTGATTAAGGCGATCATTTTGAGCCTGTGTGCGGTATTTCTGCTTATGCCAGGTGTAATTATGCTGTTTTCTAATCTCATGGAGAAAACGCAGCATAAGAACTTTATTCCAGATATACCGCTTGTGGGCAGGTTTGCTTACAGGTCACGTTATATCGTGGCGCCTCTTTTTCTGGTGGCGATCGTGGCGGCTTATATGATTTCTAAGAATTGTCCATACGTGTTTGGCTATAGTACGGTTACGCCGCCGCTGCAGAATCGTGTACAGAAGGCGGAGGCGATGCAGGAGGATAATTTCGGGGATTCCAACATGGTAGCGTTGATCGTGCCAGCAGGTGATTATGAGAAAGAAAAGGCGCTGCTGCAGGATCTGGATGCATGTCCAGAGGTGGATTACACAATGGGGCTTGCTAATATCGAGGCGCTTGACGGATATCATTTGACGGATAAACTGACGCCGCGGCAGTTCTCGGAGCTGATCGATCTGGATTATGAAGTGGCGGAGTTAGTTTATGCGGCCTATGCGGTCAGCGATGAGGATTATGCGAAGGTAGTGAACGGCCTGGCAGACTATCAGGTGCCTTTGATTGAGATGTTTCTGTTTGTCTATGACGAGGTGGAAGAGGGTTATGTGACGCTGGAGGATGAACTGCAGGAGATGCTGGACGATGCCTACAAGCAGATGAATTTTGCAAAGAACCAACTACAGGGGGAGAATTACAGTCGTATGCTGGTTTATCTGACACTGCCGGAGGAGAGCGAGGAGACCTTTGCCTTCCTGGACAGGATGCATACGATCGCCGGACAGTACTATGATGGGAAAGTGATTGTCTGTGGGGAGTCGGTGAGTCAGTATGATCTGCAGAAAACTTTTTCGCGGGACAATATTGTGGTAAATGTAGTGTCTATTCTGGTGGTGTTAGTGGTGCTTTTGTTTACATTTAAGTCAGCGGGTATGCCAGTGCTTTTGATTGCGGTTATTCAGGGAAGCATCTGGATTAATTTTTCGGTGCCTGCGATGGCACACGAGAATCTTTTCTTTATGGGATATCTGATTGTCAGTTCAATCCAGATGGGTGCGAATATCGACTATGCGATCGTGATTGCAAGCCGCTACACGGAGCTGCGCAAAACCATGGGGAGAAAACAGTCTATCATCGATACGATGAATTTGTCCTTCCCAACGATCGTTACATCAGGCACGATGCTGGCTGTATCGGGGATCTTGATCGGTAAACTGACGTCGGATGTGGCAATCTTTGGCATTGGCAAATGTCTTGGGCGGGGAACTCTGATCTCCATTTTTATTACAATGTTTGTATTGCCACAGATTCTTCTAGTGGGAGATTCGATTATAGAGAAGACCGCATTCGTCATGAATATGCCAATCCGTACAAAGAATGCTGCAGGGCTGGTCAAGGTAGATGGACTGGTGCGCGGTCGGATTGAGGGGACTGTGACGGGCACCATGAACGCGATTGTACGGGGCAATGTGAGCGCTTACGTGGAAGCGGGAGATGTGACGCAGTTAACAGAGGAAGAGTATAGAAACATGACAGAGGCTGTAAAATCGGAATTGCAGAGCAGGGAGGTGGAGGAATATGTGTAAGAAGAAAGCGGCTTCCCTGGCGTTGGCGATCTTGATTGTAGTGACTTCGACGCTGGATGTGGAGGGAGAGGAGTACAGGAAGGAGGAGACAGTCTCCGGGGAAGAGAAAGTGGCGGACGAAGACACTGGGATAAATGGAGCAAAGGGGAAGATGGAAAGCGATGCTGTAGTAGAACAGCAAGCAGATGAGGATGCGGGGGAGATCACATCGGTAGAAGATGCCAATAAGGCCTTGTCGGCCTACGAGGAGGAGACTGCGCAGTGGGAGGAAATATACATAGACTCTGTGGAGGATATGAAAGAGTTTTCCAGAAACTGCTGGCTGGACACCTGGTCAGCAGATAAAAAGGTATATTTGACAAGCGATATCAATCTGTCTGGAAGCGATTTTGTTTCCATTCCTACATTTGGCGGTTATTTTGATGGACAGGGACATACGATCAGCGGCCTGACGCTTCGGGATTCTGTATCTTATATAGGTTTATTCTGTTACACACAGCGATCGGCAGTGATCACAGATGTCAGAGTAGAGGGACGCGTGTGTCCAGGTGGAAAACCGATGGTGGTCGGTGGCCTTGTGGGGGATAACAGCGGCATCCTCCTGGGATGTACCTTTGATGGAATTGTAGAAGGCAATGACTATGTGGGCGGGATCACAGGGTTTAACGAGCAGAGCGGTATTCTGCTTGACTGTACCAGTCGTGGTACAGTGACAGGAGTACATTATACAGGCGGTCTTGTGGGAGAAAATACAGGTAACATTGCAGGCTGCTCCAATGAAGCGGACGTAAATATTTTTAACGAAGATAAGCCGGTGTCTTTGGATGACATCAATCTGGAACAGTATACGGCAGGGTTTCTGGAGACTGAAAAGGAGGAAGAAAAATCCCATAAGGCTTCCGCAGTGAACAATACCATTGATACGGGCGGCATTGCCGGCTTATCGACGGGGATTATACAGTACTGCAGTAACAGTGGTACAATAGGGTATGAGCATGTGGGTTATAACACAGGCGGCATTGTTGGACGACAGTCAGGGTATGTATATGCCTGTGAAAATGAAGGGAATGTTTATGGAAGGAAGGACGTGGGCGGTATTGCTGGACAGACTGAGCCGTATATAGCCATTGATCTGTCCGAGGATATTGCGTACCAGCTGTCAGAAAATATTGATAAACTGCATGATCTGACAGCACAGATGCTGAAAGATGCGGGTACAGAGTCTGACATGGTCTCGGCCAGACTCACAGTGATCCAGGATTTCGTAGAGAAAGCCTTGGAGGACACAGGGTTCCTGGCTGACAGGACGATCGAATGGACGGACGGTATGATCGGATCTACCAACGATTTGCTGGGACGGGTGGACTATGTCATGGAGGAGGCTGGAAAAGATGGCGGTTTTATTAATCAGACGCAGAATGCGGCCGGGAATGCGAGAGATGCTGCCAAAGAATTTGGAGCTACCGTAGAAGCGCTGGATGTCTATCAATATATGTCTGAGGAGGAAAAGAAAAGATACGAGGAAGCAAGGAACGCGCTGGAAAATGCATCGGAGGAGTATGCGGAGGATTACGCGGAAGTAATAGAGGCGTATCGGCATTACTATATTGATAAAGTGAGGTCGGACCCGGCTTATGGATATACGCGGGACGAGGGATTTTCCCTGTATGTAAGTGTACAGCCTTCGAAAGAAGAAGCAGAAGCCGGATCGGGCGGCAAAACAGCAGTGGGCGGCACAGAAGGCGGTTCTCAGACGAGCGAGGAGGAAGAAGACGGAAACCGGACCGGCAGCGGGCAGACGGACGGCAAGGCAGAAAGCGGAAGCCAGACAGACAGCGGAGAGACGGAGGGCGGCACAGAAGGCGGGCATCAGCCAGGCACTGGAGCGGCAGGCGGCCAGAGCAATGGCACGGAGAGAGATGACGCTAGTAATGGAGCAGATACAGAAGGCAGCAGTATAGAAGAGAAAGAGAATGGCAGTGATAACGAGACAAACAGAAAGGATACAGATTCTGGTGACGATGTAAGAGGCACTGACCAGGCCAGCGTAAAGGACTTACGGCCTTGTTTTGGAGAGGAGGTACGGACTGACTGGACAGGATGGAATGCCGGACGTACTTATGAAGACTATATGGAAGTGACAGGCTGGGTACATAATCGTCTGGAGGCGGACGGTGTAGAAAAGCAGACAGACTTTCCACAGAGGGAGGGGGCACAAGGAGAACTGGACAGAAAGCTGCTCACAGACGTATCCAAGGAGATGACAGAAGCTTCCAATGCAGCCCAAATAGAGGCAGATGCGGCAGCTTATGCGGATGAAAAATATAAGGCGGCGCACCCGTCGTCTCCAGGCTATCAGCAGGATATGAAAGAGTACCTGCAGATCATGTCTGAGCTTGCCCTGAAAGCCGGGGCAGAGATGTCTCAGGAGGCACGGAAGCGGTTAGAGAGCGCAGCAGGTTCGGTTGATAACGCCATGGAAAATCTGGAGTCTGTTGGAAGAGAAGCTGGAAATATTTTTCAGACAGTCAATGGGATGCCGGATCTCCAGCTGCCAGAGCTTGGAAGCGATTACCGCTCTAAGGCAAACAGTCTGAATGCCAATCTGCAGGGGCTGTCTGAGAATATGGGGAAGCTGAATGACGAGATGTCCTCAACCAACGATATCATGTTAGCTGATCTTACGGACATTAACGACCAGTTCAGCGTAATCATGCGGCTGTATACGGATGCTATAGACGGTGTTCTGGATATGGATTACTCTACAATCTATGAGGACAATTCCAAGGAGGATGCAGAGAGCAGCACGGATGCGACAATCGCTGACTGTACGAACAGGGGGACGGTGAGAGGAGACCTGAATATAGCGGGCATTACAGGGACGATGGCGATCGAGTATGATTTTGACCTGGAAGGGGATGTGACAGGAATCGAGAATGCCAGATGGAACGCTACTCTTCTGACCAAATGTGTCTTACGCCATAATATTAACGAAGGTACTATAACTGCGCAGAAAAGTTATGTGGGCGGCATATCAGGGCAGCAGGAGATGGGAACGATTCTGCGGTGTGAAAATTATGGCAGGATCAATAGTACGGCAGGAAATTATGTAGGAGGTATTGCGGGGAAATCGGTGTCATATATCATGAACGGGTACGCGAAATGTACGGTGTCCGGGGAAGAATATGTGGCGGGAATTTCTGGGTCCGGGTCAAGTATGGAGAATTGCTGTGCCATGGTGCGGGTGCAGGATGCGACGGCTTTCTATGGTGCAATCGCGGGAGAAACAGACAGTAGCGGGACTGTGGCGAATAATTACTTTGTGTCGGAGGAGATCGCAGGGATTGACCGCATCAGCTATAGCGGTAAAGCGGAACCAATTAGTTATGAAGAGCTGCTTACGGTGGAAGGCCTTCCGAACCGTTTCCATATGATGTCAGTGGTTTTTTATGCTGATGAAGAGGAAGTTAAGCGGATCGAGTGTCCCTATAGAAGTAAGATCACTTCCGATTGGTATCCGAATATTCCTGTGAAGGATGGATTCTATGCGGATTGGGATATCAGGGAGATTCCGGAAGTTATGTATGATGAAGATATTACGGCGGAATATGTGCGCTATCTTACGACACTTAACTCCCAGCAGACACGGGGAAATGGCCAGTCGGTGCTTCTTGTGGATGGTATGTTTAAGCAGGAGGAGGAAATGCAGGTTGGCGGCGGAGAGACTGCTGGTATTGATGGCAGCGCCGGGCGTGACATACCACTTAAGAATCTGGCAGAGTACTGGCAGGTCACGATTCCAACAGACGGAAATGAGCAGCACCAGATGCGCTACCAGGCGCCCCAGGGGCAGACGGAAGGCATTGCACTCTACGTGAAGCGCGATGGGGTATGGCAGCAGGCGGATACGGAGCTTATGGGCATTTATCATCTTTTTGTGGTAGAAGGAACGGAAGCAGAGATTGCGGTCTGCATACAGGATGGGAATATAGGCGATTATGCTTTCTATATTGTTTCGATTACTGTGGTGGGATTGTTTATTTGTGTATGGCTGTTGAAAAGGAAGAAGAAACACTGAGTCTAGGAAGCAATAATGCCGGGCGGCTTTGCAAGTGAGAGCCGTTCCGGCATTATTTTGGCGTATTATTTAGAAAATATCCATCACAAATAAGTAGGCGATCATCAGGATCAATCCAATACAGAACAACAGCAGTCCAAAAGACATACTTCTCGCAATCATAGTGCTGTTTTCGGACCATTCCTCGTGGATCATAGCGAACTTATGGTCATAATCTGTATTGGCCGGCCGTTTTCTGCGGTAAGTCAGGTTAGCTGCATGTTGGAAAAAGGAAGCAATGCAGGCGCACATATGGGTCAACGCGGTTCCTTCCGGTAATTCCTGTGGCAGTTTGCTGTCCCGGTAGAGTGTTTTGCGCAGCAATACGATGAACGTATCCACGAGGCTGTCCAACACACGGCAGACCACACCAAACACGAAAGGCAGCGTTTGCTGCAGCAGGGGCCGATAGAAACGGTCTTCCAGGTCTAAGTAGCTGTTCCAGCGGTTGATGTATTTATGCTCTCTCATCATCCACAATCTGACTACGACTCCATAAATGACCGCGCCGATTGCCAGTGAAATCGCAGCACCCTTTAGATTTGTCAGCGAGAAATAGGAAACAGTCAGCTCTGTTTCTTCCACATTCATAAATCCCTGCCCTGCGCCGGCTAATCTGTCCATTATAGCATAAGGGAAAAATCCCATCAGCGGCAGCAATGTGGCACTGAGCGTCAAGGCGACAGCGCTGACTTTATTCATATAAGTTCCTTTGAGAGCATCATATTTTGCCTGGATGGATGCGTCTATGTTTTTTTCTATAAAGAGAGAGACGTACAGCTTCGTCATATAAGCGACTGTCAATCCGCCACTGACCAGAAAGGCCCATTCAATCCAGTGTAGAGTGCTGATACTGAACATACTTCCTGTATTAGCCAGAGTGGAAATAGCGGTTATGCCAGATGGGTCAGACATAGCGGAGTGGCTTCCCGTCGCAACGAGTTTTGTATATTCCACAATACTTTCATGGAGCAGGGTTTTGCTGATATAACCATTCCAGAGCGGCACACCGCTAATCCCAAGTGCACCCATCAGGAAGATATAATGAAGCAGTGGTTTCTTACGGCCGATGCCACGCAGGGCATTTAGATCCAACGTATGCACATTCATAAAGATAACACCTGCGGCCATAAACAACACCAATTTGATCAGGGAGTGGTTGACCATGTGAAGTATGCTGCCGCGCACGGCAATGAGGTTTTCTGCACCCATGAGCCCGGATATGCCAACGCCTACCAGAATAAAACCGATCTGCGAGACAGAGGAACATGCCAACGTTCTTTTCAAATCGATAGAAAAAAGTGCCAGGACCGCACCGACAATCATTGTGCAGACACCCAGAAGCAGGATCATATCACCCCAGACGGTGCTGCCTGAGAAAAGATATGCAGTCAGGATCAGAATGCCATACATGCCGGCTTTTGTCAAAATGCCGGAAAGCAGGGCGGAAGCTGGAGCGGGAGCCACAGGATGGGCTTTGGGCAGCCAGATATGGAGGGGAAAGACGCCAGCCTTGGCTCCGAAACCGAACAGCAGGCAGAGACCGGCGGTCCACAATTGGATCGAGGCAGACGAAACGCTTTGTGAGCCGAAGGCCAAATCCTGTACGGTGATCGTGGCATGTGTAAGGGTATCCCCTGCACTATAAGTTTGAAAGACGCCAGTTAGCTCATCGAAGAACAATGTCCCTGTCACATCATAGAGCAGGAAGATTCCCATTAACATCACCAGCCCGCCGATTACCGCCACGGCGAGATAAGTGGCGGCGGCACGCAGAGACTCCTTTTTCTCATCATGCGCCACCCACACATAAGAAGTGAAGGACATGATTTCGAAGAAGATGAAAGTTGTATAGAAATCGGCAGAGAGTAAAACGCCTTCCGTCGCCCCCAACGTCACAAGCAGAAACAGATAATAGCGGTTGCGGTTACGATAATGGCTCAAATATTCTTTCGAAAAAAGCGTGCTCATGAACCACATAAACGCAGCAATCGTGCCGTATAAAGCCCGGAAGCCGTCCAATGTGAAGTGAAGCCCCATGCCGCAGATTTCGGGAATATCCGCCTGGAATCTGGTTATAGCGGGAGACGCTTGTTCAGGTGTGAGCATCTGCAGAAACAGATACAGGAAAACGCAGAAGGTCAAACCTGTCACCAGATTGGCAAACCGGCTGCGCAGATCTTTCTGGAACCGACCCAGAATGTAGCTGAAAATTCCGGCGGCCATTGGACCGAAGATTACGGTATATAGGAGGAGATTGGTCAATGTAATCATAATAAATGCCTTTCTGATCATAGTGGAGTTATTTCTCTGCTGTTACCATCGTTTTGTTAAAAGGTATACAGCCCAGCTGCCACATCACGGAAGAAATCTGTAAGAGGCTGGGAATATAGACCAAACGTAAGGATGAAAAACGTAAATACAAATAGCGGGAGAAGCATTTTCCAATTAGGATCTTTGATATCCGCTGCCTGGATCTCCAGAGGACCGTTCCCAGGGAAAAAGGCCCGTACCACGATGGTCAGCATATAAATTGCAGTCAGCAGGGCGGAGATTAGCAGGCAGGCAATCCCGAAATATGCCACCAGGTTGCCGCTTTCTACAGCGGCGGAAGCAAGATTCCACTTGCTGATAAAACCGGCTAATCCGGGAACCCCCATTAGTGCCAGAGCAGATACGGTGAAGACACCGAAGACACAAGGCATTTTATAGCCCATGCCGTTTAGTTCATGCACGTATTGCTTCTCCGTCTGGTGGATAATAGCGCCGGCGCAGAAGAAGGAGCAGATCTTGATTACCGCATGAAAGATCAAATGGGTCAGCGCGCCTACCAGTCCCAGGGGCGTCATGATCGTGACGCCAAACAGGATATAGGAAAGATTGCTGATGGTGGAGTAGGCCAGCCGCCGTTTTAGGTGTGTTTCCTTGACGGCCCGGCTGCAGCCGTACACGATGGTAAACATGACAACCAGCATGACGGTAGTCTGTGCCCAGGTGCCTTTCAGAAAGTCAACGCCGAAGCTGTAATAGGTTAGACGGATGATTGCGAAGGCGCCGGATTTGACAACAGCCACGGCATGAAGAAGTGCCGTTACCGGGGTAGGTGCGACACCGGCCTGAGGCAGCCAGGAGTTAAAAGGGCAGACGGCGGCCTTGACACCGAAGCCCATGAAAGCCATTACATAGACGAATAAGAGGATATTGGTGCGCTCTCCGATTTTGTTCAGATCCAGTACACCACCCAAGATAAAATCGGTGGTAGTGCCGTAGATGATGATCATGATCAATCCAATAAAGGCAAACGCAGCGCCGCCTAGCGAATAGTACAGATATTTCCGGCTGGCCAGAATTGCTTCCCTGGTCAGAGTGTGCATGACGAGCGGCACAGTCACCAGCGTCAGCAGTTCGTAGAAGAAATACATGGTCAGCAGATTGGCTGCCAGTGCAATACCTAGTGTGATGCCATAAGTCATGGTATAGAAGAGAAAAAAGATCTTCTCGTGCTCTTCTTTCGTCATATATTCAAAGGCATACAGGGTGGCGAAGGGCCACAGCGCGGAGACAAGTCCGGCGAAGACCATGCCCATGCCGTCCACCTTAAAGCAGATAGACAGGTCGCCTGTAAAATGTGCCAACAGGAAGGTGCTGTCCGAGTGATGTAACAGCAGATACCATACCAGAATGCTGTTTAGGATGACTGCGCCTTCCAGAAAGACTTCCATATGCCAACGCTTTTTAAAAGAAAGCATCGGCACCAGTGCGCCTGTAATTATAGGAATTAAAATTACCAGTATAATCATAGCATTTTGTCCTTTTTTTGAATTTGCCTGTAAAGTGGGACATTGCTTTCCCACGGATCGGCTTATACGAGTATATGAACAAACCCAATCAGCCAGTTAGTGACTACATTTGGAAACAGTCCGATCAAAACCGACAGTATTGTCAAAAACAAGATTGGAACTGTCATCCAGGGGGAAGGCTCCTGTTTTTCCAAGCGGGAATAATCGTAATCTGCGCCCGGCAGAAAGCCATGAAGCGTGAGTGGCAGCAGATAACCTGCTGTCAGAAGCGCGCTGACAAGTAATACTACTGGTCCGAGCCAACGAAAGACGGAAAGGCCGCTTTGCAGGCTGCCAACGGCCAGATACCATTTACTGATGAAACCGCCTGTGGGAGGGATGCCGATCAGCCCAAGCGATACGATTGTATAACACCACATGGTAAGAGGCATTTCCTTACCGATCCCACGCAGCTCATCCACACGTGTCCTGCCGGTGCGATAGATGATGGCGCCTGCCACAAGGAACAGAGCCGACTTGATAAAGGCGTGAGCCAATGCATGAAGCAGCCCGCCGGTGACAGAAGCCGCATTCATTACCGACAGACCGAACAGGATATAGGAGAGCTGGCTTACTGTGGAGTAGGCCAGGCGCTTTTTGAGCACGGGTTCCCGGTAAGCCAGCATGGATCCCATAAATATGGTGATCAGTGTGAGTATGATCCATGCCGTCTGTACCCATGTACCCCGCAGAAAGTCCGGCCCAAAGATATAATAGACCACGCGTACTACCGCCAATACACCTGCTTTAACAATAACGGCGGAGAGGACGGCGGAGGCTGGAGCAGGCGCGACCGGGTGCGCGGCAGGCAGCCAGGCGTGCATCGGGAACATACCGGCCTTGACACCGAATCCCAGAAGCATAACGAAGGCAGCAGTCAGAAGAATGCCGGCATTGTTGTCTGCAGATGCAGCATGCAGTACACCGCCCGCTGTGAATATCAGTGTTTCGCTGTTTTTCCAGATAAAATAGATGCTAAACAGTGCCATATAAGCGCCGCATAAGGAGTAGAACAGATATTTCAATCCAGCCATAATAGCCTCCCGACTGCCGTTATGCAGCACCAGCGGCATAGAGGAGAGGGTCAGCATTTCGAAAAACAGATAAAAGGTGATCAGATTTCCCGCAAAACAGAGCGCATTGAGCACTCCGAACATGATCAGATAGAATCCATAATAACGCTTTTCCTTGCTTTCGTGCTTCATGTACTCAAAGGAAAAGAAACCAGCGCACAGGAATACGGTCAGTGTCAGCGCTGCGAACAGCACACTGATTTCGTCGATGCGAAAGCAGATGGGCAATGACGCGGTGAGATGAAAAAGCGTGAAAGTTACATCGCGGGCAGCAGCCAGCGCGCAGACCAGCAGGGTACCTGTCAGAAGATAAACGGCTCCCACCGTTACAAGAAGCCATGCTCTGTGGCTAGTGGAACCTGGCGCTTTTCCCAGGTTATGTTCTTTGCCTGGTGCAGTTTTTATTGAAGATTCCGGAGCTACTAACAGACATATGCCAGCCAGTACCGGTACGACGATAGATAAAAGAATGAGATACATGTCATCAATCCCTTCTTATAATGTAGGAAAATAATTTCTTGCAATTAATTTTTACGTAAACATAGCAAGTCCCTGTCGGATCATATCGACCACAGGCTGGGAACTGATACCTAAGATGACGTTTAATAAAATGAAGGCCACCAGGGTAACGGCATAGATCCGCATTTTCACAAAAGTAATACTTGGATAAGCACTGTATCCTACTGGGGTATAAATGCGGATCACAGTTTTCATAAAATAGATGGCATTCAAAATTGTACTGATCCCCAGAACAATCAAGGCAGGCAGCATTTTTGTATGGTTCTGTACGGCAGCCTGGGCGAATAACAGTTTGCTGATAAAACCGGAAAAGAGCGGTACGCCAACCATGGAAAGGGAGCCAACCGTGAATGCTGCACCAGCCCATTTGTTGCGGTAGCCGGCTCCAGTCAGTTCAATAAACTTACGGCTGCCGCCGGAGACATCCGTCAAACCGATGGCAGCGATAAACAGCAGAGATTTGGTGGCAGCGTGGGACAGGATATGAAAAATACTGGCAGTCATGCCTGCTTCCGTTCCCATGCCGAATCCCATGTAAATATAACCGATCTGCGCCACAGAAGAGTAGGCGATCATCCGGCGGATGTCATTTTCCCGGATAGCGCTTAGAGAACCGAAGACCATTCCCATCAATCCGAAAGCGAACAATACGTCGATGATTCTTGTGTCGTGGTAAATATCAAAACCAATCACCCGGTAGATAATCTTGATCAGAAGAAAAATATACCCTTTTGACACCAGACTAGAGAGAATGGCGGCGGAAGATACGGTGGAATAGCCGTAAGCATCGGGCAGCCAGGCGTGGAAGGGAAACAGTGCGCTCTTGATACAGATACCTACCGACATCAACACGATTGAAACGATCAGAGGAATCACATATTGACCGTTTGCAGCAATCTGTGCTACCGACTCTTTCATATTGCTCATGAGTAGATGGCCGGTCAGGTCGTATAACATGCACAACCCAAGAAGCAGCAGGCCGGAACCTAACAGACTCATGATCATATAGCGGACGGAGGCTTCTATAGTACGGCCGTTTTGCCGTATCATGATCAGACCGCAGGCGGAAATGGTATTGATTTCCACGAAAACATAAGCCGTAAACATATCGTTTGTGTAGACAAGAGCCAGTAGAGAACTGAGCAGCAAGTCTGTCAGCACATAGTAGAGATAGGTTTTGTCTGCCTCGACCTCCTCCAACAGCTTATGTCTGCCGCCAAGCAAGGACAGCAGCATGATCACGCAGAAGAAAAGCGCTGTCAGGGACTCCAACACACCAACGCGGATTTCATTGCCCCATGGAGCAGGAAATTTTCCCATGACGTAGACGAAAGATTCTCCGGTATCCAGCGTGTAGAGTAAGGTAACCCCGCTTAAGAAAGTGACAATGATCAGAAGAGCCGTGTTCATTCGCAGGGCGGCTTTATCTTTGAAGCCGGAACTAATGATACCGGCGAAGAGACACAGGATTATGGAAAAACAGGGAAAGTTCTGTACAAAGTCCATTTTTACAGCCCCTCCTTTTTCAACTGTCTTGAAATCACGTCCAGGTCAAGTGTGTGATAACGCTTGTAGAGCCGTATCGTCAATGCCAGCATCAGGGCAGACACAGACACAGATACTACGATACCAGTCAACACCAGGCCGCTGGGAATGGGATTGATATAGGCGTCCATATCCTGAACACCGTCAGCTATGATTGGTGCTACCCGCCCGGCAATATACCCCTTTTCCGCCAGGAAAAGATAGACGGCTGTGTCCATGATATTGAGGCCGATGATTTTCTTGATCAGATTTGGCTGCAGAAGCAGATTGCCAAATCCGATGCCAAACAGGAGCATAGCTACCGCTTCGCCGTAATTGATGAATAAATTAGGACCCATTTTCGCCTATAGCCCTCCTCTTCTGAATAATGCGTAGAAAGCATACATAGTACAGGCAACCTCCAGCCCAACGCAGAAGTTGATAGGAAGGATGATGCCACTGCTTAAAATACGCCCCGGAATACCCAGGGGAATATGATTCTCAATGCCATTCGCTCCGGTCACATAGAAATAAGTGCCGATTAGGCCGTACATGCACAACGCGGTGATCTTCGCAATCTTATAGATATGTTCGTCAAAGAAACGCTGTGTTTTATGGAAACCAAAGGCGCTGGTATATAGGATCAGCCCAGCCCCTATGATAGCGCCGCCAGAGAAGCCGCCACCGGGAGACAAGTGACCGTTTAGGATGATATAGATACCGAATAGGAAGATGATCGGCGTAAGTACAAAAGCCGTTCCCTGCAGGATGGCGTCATTTTTCGGTTCAAAACGACGGTCGCTCATGGCTTCCTGTTTCTTGAGCAGCGCGTCATCCACCATCAGCAGGATCATGACGCAGCAGGTGGCGATAAAAAGCACATTGGTTTCTCCGAAGGTGTCGAAGGCCCTATAGGTCAGGATCATACCGGAGACGATATTGAGTGCGCCTGTTTCCTGCAGGCCATCTTCGATATAGCGTTGTGACACCACGTTGTTCACCGGATTATCTGCATTTCCGCTGGGCGGCAGATAGGACACTGTCACTAAAAGGACGCCCACCAGTGCAATGCAGAAAAGAACGGCGCTGGCAGCGTAGATTTTATGGAAAAGCCGGGCCAGTGTGTTGGTCTCAGAGTCATATACTTTGTCCCGGCGCATCTGCGCTTCCCGCATACGTTCGATAATCGTCTCGCTGGGCAGTATCTTCTGTTCCTGGGCTTTCATTTCTATTTCATCCAGATAGGGATCCTTACTGCCGGAAAGCCACCTGAAAAAGCGTCCTGCCATTGTCTTGTCATATTCTTCGTTTGGTTTTCGCTTACTCATGTGCCGGTTCCGCCTTTCTGTCCTCCGCACTGTCGTTCATGATGACATTTGCTGTCTGCATGCCGCTTTCGCTTATGCGCTGCATTGTATGCGTATTGTTTTCCTGCTTATCCTGCGCTGAGGTGCCGCGGTCTTTTCCCGCATTGGTTTCTGTCTTTTCGCTCTCGATACGGATTGCCTGGATCTTTTTGAGTGTGGCAAAGAAGAGGATACTGGTCACACCTGCGCCCACTGCAGCCTCTGTGATAGCCAAATCCGGAGACTCCAGACATACCCAGAGAATGGACATGATCAGACTATAGGACATATAAATCAGGATGGAGTTGAGCAAATTGCGTGAAAAACTCACAGAGATTGCACACACCACCAGAAATCCCAGCAGTATATATTGAAAAGTGGTCATTTCGTATTGCCTCCTGTTGAAATCAGAGTACTAAGTCAGGGATAATTTTATCAATCCATGGTACCATGATGCAGACGTCAGCCTGCATCATCCGCGGAATTACTTTGCTGTATTGTGGATGCGGCCGTTTGTGACGCATCCAATTCAGATTCTAATGTTTTTAACTCTGGATAGACCGTGCAGTGGGCTTCCAGATTGTCATTGGTCGCCACTTCCAGTCTTGCCAGCACGTGGGAAGAGACCGGAGAAGCCAGCCACAGAAAGACAACGATCAATAGCAGCTTTAAGGTGGTGTAATTCCACCCTGAAAAAATCATCAGTCCAATCATACAGGAACTGATGCCCAACGTATCGCCCATGGCAGTGGCATGCATTCGGTTCAGTACATACCGGAAATGAAACACGCCGAAGATCTCTGTAAAAAAGATCACCAGACCGATCAGCAGAAACAGGCATCCTGTGATCAGACGCAAAAACTCAAAAACTCCCATCGGACATCCCCCCTTCTGTCTTTTCCTCTGGATGTTCAGCATTGTGACGTTTTTCTTCATAAATGCCGATGTATACTTTAGAAAGGACGACTACTGACAGGAAACTGATCATGGCATAGATCAGGCAGATGTCTACCAGATATCCCTCATCCAGCATGAGCGCCAGAATGGCGATCATGACCATGACCATAGTACCCATCATATTGACGGAGACAAGCCGGTCCGCGATACGCGGTCCCCGCACAGCACGAATCAGACAGGGGAAAAGCATGATGGCCAGGATGACCAGTAGTGTAATGTAGAGATTATGGTATAACATTTTTGTCCTCCCAGAGTTAACTTCTGAAATAAATTTATATGAGTCAATCTGCCAAACAAATTTACTCATATTATCTAACATTTTCTATTCTTTCTAACAGTTTTACAAATATGGACGAATCTATGCCGACGGCCAGCTCCTTATCCAGACAATGGACGGTATATTCGTCGTCTTTGAGGCTGACGGTGATAGTGCCTGGAGTTAATGTAATGGAATTGGCAAGAAGCACTCTGGCAAAGGCCGATGTGAGATTTGTCTTAAAGTGGATAACGACCGGCTCAATCTCGTATCTGGAGGAGTAGATCATTTTAAAAACTGCCATATTCGCTTTCAGGATTTCTGTCACCAGAATAAATATATAATGGATCAACAGAAAGAACCTTTTACACAGCAGGATATCATCGGATGGCTTGTAACCTAGGAATCGACAGATAAACCAGTAGACCAGTGCGGATACTACAACCCCAAAGGCGGCAATTTCCAGAGTAAACTGTCCATTGAAGATAATCCATATGAGAAAAAATACAAGGCACATGTTTATAGCTCCTTTCCACAGATTCACATAAATTAAGGTGGATTTAAGCTGTTTCTACTTATTAAAATATGAAACAAATTAACCTTTGCAATTATGTAACTATCTGGGAGAAATGTCAAGAGGGAGAGGGGATAAGAAAATGTAAAAGTTTGGTAAGATTTGCTCTTATATCGAAAATGGAAGAGAGTCTTTTCGTTTTGGTCAGGAAAAGACTCTCTTTCCAGTTTATTCTGCAAGAGAAAGAGGTTTCTGCAGAATACAGTAATTACCGTAACGCTTATTGTCATGTCCGCCGATCAAGGTATGTTCTGTATCTGCAAAGCCGAATTGTGTCATTGCGCGCTTGCGTTGTGCAGCAAAAGAGGGAACTTTAGTTGCGATCATCTGGCAGTGAAACAGTTCGAAGGCGGGCAGGAGAATCAAAGACAGTATTTCATAGATAACCGCCTCCTGTTCATAATCACTTCTCAAGTCCAATCTTAGCAGCCCACAGTTGTTAAAATAATCTTCTGATTTGCGGTTGAATAATTCGATGGTGCCGACTGCCTGATTGATAGTTTTGTTGATGATTGTCCAACGGACAAATCCCTTACAGCTATATTCCCGGAGCCAGAATTCGATGGCTTTTTGCATACGTTCCAGCGATGTATAGTGAAAATTATCACCGTTGCAGTTGTCGCTGTTAAAAAAGGGAACCGCCTGCTCATCGGAATACACAAGGAGCAAGTCTGGCGCATCCGCAGCGTCCACGAGTCTCAAAAGATAGGTATCATTTTGATAGATGGGACATTTTTCATATGGGTTTGTCATATAATTACCTCCAGTTTTTATCCATAGTATAGCACGGTACCTATGACAGTAATATGTCATAGTTATGCATAATATAGCAGCATTTTTTAAAGCATCTTTACATAGACAATGTCAAACTGTATGAAAAGCGCTGCGTGTGGGTACTCCACGTGGTATATAGGCTTATAGGCGGCTTTCTGCTTTCCCATGTAATACTTGCAGAGTGGACGAAGGCTGTGTTAAATTAAATAAATAAGGTGACAATATTTTTATGATGCTGGGAAATGGTTTTAGCGGTGGCAGGGTTTTATCATGCAGTGTAGACAGGAGGAAAACAACTTGAAATATCTGGTAATCGGTGCAGGCGGCACTGGCGGCAGTATTGGCGCCTACATGACAGAAGCGGGTAAGGATGTGACATTGATTGCACGCGGAGAGCATCTACGGCGCATGCAGCAACAGGGCCTGCAGATGGAGACTACAGCCAAAGGAAATTATACGGTGCATCCGATCAAGGCGGTGGATATGGAGCACTATGAAGACCAGCCTGATGTTATCTTTGTCTGTGTTAAGGGCTACTCGCTGGAGGAAACGATTCCCTTTATCAGGAGAGTAGCTGGGCCGCATACCATTGTAATTCCAATTCTAAATCTCTATGGAACAGGCCGCCAGATGCAGGATAAACTGCCTGGTATACTGGTGACAGATGGGTGCATCTATATTGCGGGAGAGATCAGGGAACCGGGGACGATTCTTCTGCGGGGAGATATTTTCAGGATTGTATATGGAGTGAGAAACCAGGAAGAGCTCAGGCCAGAATTGTTTATGGTGGCAAAGGATCTGAAGGAAAGTGGGATTGAAGGAGTATTATCTGATAACATCAGAAGGGACGCGCTGCAGAAATTTGCCTATGTATCTCCTATGGCGGCTTGTGGACTTTACTATCATGTGTCAGCGGGGGAGGTGCAGAAGACCGGTGATCCGAGAGATACTTTTGTGAAATTGATGAAAGAGATCGATGCACTTGCAGTGGCAATGGGCGTACCGTTCCTGGTAGATATTGTGGCCACGAATCTGCGGATTCTTGATACCCTGAATCCGGAGGCGAGTACCTCTATGCAGAGAGATGTATATGCGGGTAAAAGTTCTGAGATTGACGGCCTCATCTATGAGGTAGTGCGGATGGGACAGGAATATGGTGTGCCTGTACCGACTTACGAGATGATTGCAGAGAAGGCGAAAGCGGATGGACTGTCTTGAGAAGAGGCAGGAGAGTTGCGCGGAGGAGGAATAAGCGGCCATGGAGAAGAAATTCAAAGAGAAGTATTTGGCAGGAGAAATCGAATTTGAGGAGATTGATGATTACAGTCAGGATTGGGGATTCAGTGACGAACCGGTGACTCTTCGGGAATATCTTGGCTTGAATGCCGAGGAAGAAGATGTATGGGTAAGCGTTGGTGATGAGGCGCTTAGGGAGCTGCTTGATCAACAGCGGATTTGATGGGGAAACTTTTGTAGTTTTGGACAGATAGGAATGCCAAGGACAAAAGGCAGTGGGCGGCTGGTGATGGACATAGTTTGCCTACTGTCTTTTTGATTTAGAGGAAAGGATAATTTAGTGTATGGTACGCTAAATTCTTTTCTTTTTTGTTTCGGCTGGGTGTGATACAATGTGAGAGAACACAATGTAGAGCGATTTAGAATGGAGGAAAAGATGGAAATAAGTAGTTATTTAAATGGTTTACAACACATAGGACTTCCGTGCAGGAATATGGAAGAGACGATTGCTTTCTACGAAAATCTGGGGATGCACATTGCTTATGAGACAGTGAATGAGGGACAGAAGGTCTGTTTTCTTCAACAAGGGAATCTTGTGATTGAGGCTTATGAGGAGGAAAAGACCGCAGAGCAGACCGGCGCGATCGATCATATCTGTTTTGATGTATCAGATATTGAGAAAGTATTTGCTCTCGCTAAGCAGATGAAGGTTCCTTTCTGCAATGAGGAGATCCAATTCCTGCCTTTCTGGGAGAAGGGCGTCCGTTTCTTTACGATCTTAGGGCCGAACCAGGAACGGGTGGAGTTCTGCCAGAAACTTTGAATAGTGGTGCATCGCAGGAATCCGGCGCGATGAGCTGGTCTTAGAAGGTTTTCTTCTGTTCGCCGGGTTTTGCCTGAATGGGGTGAAAGGGGAATACGACAGAGCAAAGGGTAAAAGAAGGGAAGTTCTATGCTGAAACTGATCAAAATTGCTGTTGGGAGTGTGGCGTCCATTTTTCTGGCCGATGTGCTGGGACTAAGCTATAGTACCGCTGCAGGGATTATAACACTTCTGACGATTCAGGATACCTCGCGGGAGACCATTAAGATCTCTGTAAAAAGGATTTTTGCTTTTGTGCTGGCGACTTTTTTGGCTTATATGGTTTTTCATTTTGCGGGATATCACGTGTTTTCTTATGGCATTTTTCTGTTTCTTTTTATTGCGTGTTGTATTCCGCTGCGATTTGGCGATGCGGTATCGATCAATGCAGTACTGGCGACACATTACCTTCTGGAAAAGGATATGTCGCTTCCGTTTGTCGCAAATGAAGCGTTACTTCTGTTTATCGGCGCTGGAATTGGCACGCTCCTGAATTTATATATGCCGGGAAAGGGGAAAGAGATCCGTGCTATGCAGGGTGCGCTGGAGGAGGATCTGAGGACGGTTCTGTTACGGATGTCGGAATATATTATGAAAGTGGACCGGTCAGATTATACGGGAGCCTGTTTTGACAGACTGCAGGCGGATATTTATGCCGGAAGGAAGCAAGCGTTCGCTTATATGAACAATACCTTTTTCCAGGAATCGAAATATTTCATTGCGTATATGAATATGCGCGAGCAGCAGACGGTAGTCCTGCGGGAAATCTATAAGAAGATCATCAATGTGCGTACGATTCCGCCGCAGACGCAGCAGGTGGCGGCGCTGCTCTATGAGACCGCAGTTTCTTTTGGGGAGTCCAATAATGCCATAGATCTGCTGGATAGGCTGGATAAGGTACTCCAACAGATGAAGAGTGCGGCGCTGCCTGTAACGAGGGAGGAATTCGAGGATCGGGCAGTACTGTACGGCATTCTGGTAGATCTGGAGTATTTCCTGCAGTTGAAGAAAGAGTTTGTGGATGCGCTGACGGAGGAACAGGTCAGACGGTATTGGGAATCAGATTAGCCGGGGGATCTGTTCTAAGTAGTCCGCTTATTGGATGGTAAGGGGATAACACAATGACGGAAAAGCTATTATTGGGAATTGATCTGGGAACTTCCAGTGTCAAAGCGGCGCTGGTGCGTCTCAATGGAGAGATTCTGCACGCAGAGTCGGAGAAATATGATATTGCATTTCCGGCGGAAGGGCTTGAGGAAGAAAGCCCTGCGCTATGGTGGGAGAAGACAGTTCAGGTACTCAGAAGGCTGACGCAGCAGACAGGGCCTCAGAGGCAGATCGCCGGGGTTGGATTTTCTGGCCAGATGCATGGATTAGTTGCGCTGGGCCGGGATCATATGCCGCTGATGCCATGCATCATCTGGTCGGACGGACGGTCCGGGGAGCTGATCAAGGAATTTGAATGCACAATAGATCTGGAGCGCTACTATGAGCAGACGGCGAACCTGCCTTCTACAGGGTTTATGTTGTTCTCTCTGCTGTGGCTGAAAGAGAACAGGCCAGAGCTGTTTGGAAAGATTTATAAAGTGCTATTTCCCAAAGACTATCTCCGTATGAAGCTGACAGGTGAGATAGGTACGGATGTGACGGATGCGTCTGGAAGCGGAATGTTGGATATGCGCAGGGGGCGCCTGTTCTGTGGCAGTGAGTCATGTGACTGCTTGTATGAAAGCGGATTCTGCGAAGAAAGTCCTTTGGCGTGGGAGAAACAGCCATATAGAAACTGGAATGCAGGTTTGTGTGAACAGCTGGGGATACCGCTAGCTATTCTGCCGGATATCCACGACAGCTGTATGACCGCTGGGACTGTGAGCCGGGAAGCGAGCCGTCTCACCGGGCTTCCGGAAGGGATTCCGGTGGTCTATGGCAGCGGTGACTCCATGGCGCAGCAGTTGGGAGTGGGAGCGGTGAGATTAGGAGATATGGTTTCCAATATCGGTACGGGGAGCCAGATCACTTGTCTGGTGAGCAGCCAGAATACAAATGGCGCAAAGGAACTGAACCGTTTTGTACATTCCATACATGGGCTCGATATTCTATCTGGCGCCAGCTTGAATGGCGGTATTGTCATGAAATGGATCAATAACAAGGTGTTTTCCATCGATTCCTTTGACCAGTTGGTGGAGATTGCAGCCGGAGTGGAGCCAGGCGCAGGCGGGGTAGGATTTATCCCTTACTTGTCAGGGGAGAGATGTCCTTATCGGAGTGATACAGCGGCCGGCATGTTCTATGGATTGAAGCTGGCGCATGGAAAAGAGCATATGTGCAGGGCAGCATTGGAAGGCATGATCTATGCTCTGCGTGACAATCTGGTATATATTGAAAAAAGTGCGGGTATTTCACCAGAGCACATTATTGCTTCCGGTGGTGGGGCGAAGAATCCTTTTCTCCTGCAGATGCAGGCGGATATTTTCAGGAAGAGAGTACGGGTTGCTGTTTGCGAGGAACAGGCATGTCTAGGCGCTGCGTTATATGCAGGTGTGGGGTGTGGATTATACAGCAATCTTCTGGAGGCATCGGGGCGTGTGTCCAGGTATGCTTCCAGGGAGTATGAGCCAGACGCCAGGAAGGCGGATCTGTATGACAAAATGTTTCAGAAGTATCTGCGGGTGCGGGATGCGGCCGCGCATCTTGCCTAGGCTGATGGGAAGAAACGGGTATCTCATTGTCTGGCTTTCCGATAGTGGGATTTTATAGAATGAAAGCAGAAGAAGCGGAGCAAGATAAAGCGTGTGGGACTAGGGAGGATAAGGAAATGACGCTACAGGAGAAAGTGCGCAGCACAATGGAAAAAGCAGTGGATTACTGTGAAGTGGCAGGTGTAAATCTGCTGGTGGAACAGAACGGGCAGGAGTTGTTCTATTGCCAGGCAGGAATGGCGGATCGGGAAGGGAACCGTTCTATGAGCAGGGATACCATATTCCGTCTCTATTCGCAGAGTAAGCCCATTACGGCAGCAGCGGCGATGATTCTGATGGAGAGAGGGGAGTTGGACTTGTGTCAGCCGGTATCTGATTTCCTGCCGGCGTTTGCGGAACAATATTATGTTGTGGAAGAGAACTGTATTGGGGATGCGGCAGCAGGGGGTAAAGTGGGAAAAGAGGCAGCGCCAAAAACCGGCACCGGAATAAAGGAAGCAATGGGATCAGATCGAAAGCCGGTACTGCAGCCCATGCGGGTATGGGATCTTCTGCGTATGACTTCTGGTCTTGTATATCCCGATGATGTGACGGAGTCTGGGCGCCAGGCAGCGGCAGTCTTTGAAGAGATGGATAGGCGCCTCCATACGCAGGAGGCTATGACGACGAGAGAGATGGCTGATGCGCTGGGTAAGTGCACACTGGCCTTTGAGCCGGGAAGTTCCTGGCGTTATGGCACTTCAGCGGATGTGCTTGGCGCGCTGATCGAAGTGGTGACGGGAATGAGGTTTGGGGATTTCCTGGAGAAGGAGTTATTTGGTCCGCTAAGCATGAGAGATACTGCGTTCTGGGTACCGAAAGAGAAACAGAACCGCCTGGCAGTGACCTATGAGACGGTAAGATCGGAAGAAGGGAATTCCCTGATACGCTATGAGGGAGATAATCTGGCTGTCTGCAACAGTATGGACAGCCGGCCCGCTTTCGAATCTGGCGGTGCTGGGTTGGCATCTACGCTGGATGACTATATGAGGTTTGCGAAGATGCTGATGCAGGGAGGTATGTTGGATGGTGTGCGGATCCTGCAGCCAGCCACGGTACGTTATATGATGGGCGGGGAGCTGCTGGAGCATCAGCAGAAAGCATTTGAGAAGTGGATCGGATTGGAAGGATTTAGCTATAGTAACTTGATGAGGATTTGTAAGAATCCAGCACAGGCAGGGTTTCTTGCAAGGAGAGGAGAGTATGGCTGGGATGGCTGGCTGGGTGTATACTTCGCTAATTTCCCGGAAGAGAGACTCACACTCCTGATGGGGACGCAGAAGAAAGACGGAGGTACCTTTACCTTGACTAGAAAGCTGCGGAATCTAGTGCTGGGTGAAGTGGTCTAGGATTTTCAGGCTGGAATGACGAAATAGAAGGGAGTTTAGCACAATGCAGCAACTGACGAAAGAAGTTACAAACTTGTGTTCTTATGTGAAAGCCGGTGTGTCAGCGTACCATGTAGCCGCACACAGCAGACGACAGCTTCTGGAGGCTGGATTTGAGGAACTGTCGCTCAAAGACACGTGGGATCTTGCTAAGGGAGGGCGGTACTTCTGTATGCCCTTTGGAACGACACTCTATGCCTTTACGGTTGGCAGGGAATGTGATCTGAGAAACGGCATCCATGTGGGCGGGGCCCACACAGATTTTCCAGCGATTAAGATAAAGCCGAATCCAGAGATTTTTGCGCAGGGATATATGCAGTTGAATACAGAAGTGTACGGTGGGCCGATCCTAAATACGTTCTTTGACAGGCCGCTGTCTCTTGCTGGCAGGGTAGTGACCCGTGGAGGGCGCTATGACAGACCGGTGAGCCATCTGGTTGATTTCAAGGATCCAATTCTGTATTTGCCGAATCTGGCTGTCCACATGAACCGTGAAGTGAATGAAAAGGGGATGCCGGTTGACAACCAGAAGCATTTGCTACCGGTTCTTGGCACTATAGGAGAAGAACTTGACAGAGAAACTTCTTTTACTGGACTGTTGGCAGACAGATTCCGGCTTAAGAGAGAAGATATTCTGGATTATGACCTGTGCATCTACAATACGGAGCCGCCGTATCAGGCTGGTATTACAGGCGAGTTTATCTGTGCGCCTCGCCTTGACGATATCACCTCTGTCTGTGCGCTGGTTCACGGCCTGATCGAAAGTGAAAATATTGACCGTGTCAATCTGGTATGCCTTTTTGACAATGAAGAGATAGGAAGTCTCAGCAAACAGGGGGCGGATTCCCAGCTGCCTGCTATTATCATTCAGAAAATATGGCAGGCTTTCGGCAGAAGCGCGGTAGATTGTATGGCAGATATTTCCGACGGCATGATGTTGTCCGTGGACGTCGCCCATGCTTACCATCCGAACTATCCGGGAAGCCAGGATATTACGAACTATCCGGTGCTGAATCAGGGATTTGTGCTAAAGACGGCCAGCAACCAGAGTTATTCCTGGGATCCGGAGATTCTGGCGGCTGTCATTGCGCTCTGTGAAGAAAAGGAGATTCCCTGCCAGCGTTTTGTGAAGCATTCCAATACAAAAGGAGGCGGGACAATCGGCTCCATCATTTCTTCACATCTACCTATGAAGACAGCTGATCTGGGCGTAGGGCTGCTGGCTATGCACTCTTCCTGTGAGATGATGGGCGCCAGGGACCAGGCTTCGCTGGAACGGTTTGCGAGAGCATTTTTTACTTTATAAGAAAAGAGCAGTCTTCAGTCAGTTTGACAACTATGTGCGCAGGCTATATCACTGCTGCTTTTCACGTTAAATTCACCTTTTTCTGATGAAATGCTTTCCTGTATTGTGTAGGCGTGATCCCCTCGTAGCGTTTGAAAAGCTTCATGTAATATTTCTCATCCGAGAAGCCGCAGGTATTGGCAACTTCATAGATTGAAAGCGTGCGGTTTGCGAGCAGGTTTTTAGAGACGGCAATGCGGATCCGGTTGATATAAGTCAGGATCGGATAGCCGGTATATTTTTTAAATATATTAGTCAGGTAGGTAGGATGGTAGCCGAACTGCTCTGCGATGTAGGCCACGGTGAGCGGCTGGTCGTAGTGGGTGCGGATCCATTCAACGAGATCTAATATATAAATGGGCACATTGGAATTCAGGAAGTGGCTGATCTGAAAGGACTCGTGCGACACTTCCATCAGGAGCAGATTAAGGGCGTAATGGCATTTCCAGGTGGCTACATAGTTTTCCCGTTTATTGATATCGAGCAGTTGAACGAACAGCAGCCTGGAACGTCGCTCCAGAGAAAGACTTCCATATTCCGGAAGCAAAAAATTCTCCGGGGGGGGGCTAAAATCGGAAGACTCTGTGAGGAGCGTGCGGTTGCGCAGAAGACTTCCGCGGTTGTAAATAGAATAGTTGGGGTCATGTACATAGAAGTGGACCCAATAGTAGGAAAGCTCACCTGATGAGGGACGATAGCCATAGTGGAGTGTGTTGGGGAATAGGAGAATAAATTCATCCTCCTTCACATCGAAGTTCGACATATTCTGGCAGATATGCAGCGTCCCCTTGATCACAATGATCAGAACAAACGAATCGATATTTCTTCTTGGGTGTACGAACCCTCCTTTACTTGTCAGGTTTCCGCAGGAGATATATTCCACAGGTTTACCAGCATCTGAAATAAAATAAAGCATCTCTTCCCATCCTTCCTCTTCATCATTTTAACGGCTTTTTTGGAGTATACTTATTTCATGTGGGCAGTCTGCCGATCAAAGAAATCTCTGTTTTCATAGTATCATGAAATTTTCTCTTTGGTGTAATTTCATCGGCATAAAATTGGAAATGACCACTTATTCTTGTGTATTGTATGTTGTTTGGGAATCTTAAACTGATATCATTGATATTGTAAAGACAGTCAAAATACTTGCAAGTAGAAATGTACTGATGATAAGAAACGTGAATGATTATGTAAGATCATGAAACGAGGAGGGTTTGATTCATGAGAAAGAAAAGAGTGATAGCACTGATTCTGGCTGTGACGATGACAGTTGCAGCAGTAACGGGCTGTGGTGCGCCTTCTAGGCCTGATGGAGCAGGAGAGACGGGGGCGGCAGCCGACACAAGTAGTACAGACAATTCTGCGGATACAGGTTCTGAAGCTTCCTCTGATTCCAGCGCAGCATCCGACGGTGAGGTAGTGGAACTTACCTTCATGGGCTGGGAAGCATCTCCGTTGGAGACACAGGCGGTGAAGGATGGTATAGCAGCATTTGAAGCGCAATATCCAAATATAAAGGTGAATTATACACCTGGACTTGCAGGTTCTGAATACAATGCAAAACTGCTTTCCTCTGCAGCGGCAGGTTCTCTTCCGGACGTTATGTTCGTGGCAGCAGATAGTTATCGTACCATTGTTTCCAAAGGTGCGTTGTGGGATATTACGGAACAGTTCGATGAAACTTATCCGCTGGATGATTTCATAGAGTCTTCCCGCACGATCATGGAAGTAGATGGCCATGTATATGGTATTTCTTCTTGTACAGTATCACCGATCATCTATTATAACAAAGATGTTTTTGATGCAAAGGGAGTTCCTTATCCTAGCGCAGATCCGGAGAACTGCTGGACGATTGATGAGTTCAGAGAGGTTGCAAAGCAGCTTACGGATGATGAAATCTATGGCGTGTATGGTTTGGAGAGCGTAGCTGATACTTTGAATGCACAGCTTTTGTCCAACGGCGGCACCAGATATACGGACGACTATACGAAGAGCACGATGAACTCCCCGGAAAACAAAGAAGTATTTGAGATCATTAAAGCGATCCGTACCGAAGATGGTTCTGCACCGGATGCTTCCACCTTGGATGCAGTAGGTATGTCCGCAAAACAGATGCTGCAGACAGGTAAAGTAGCAATGTTGATGGATGGTTCTTGGTCACTGCAGGAGCTGGCAGCTTCTGGAATGAATATCGGTATGGCACCGCTTCCAGTATATGGCAAGGCACTTACCACAGGACAGGCACATCTGCATTGTATCGCAGATACCAGCCCGCACAAGGAAGAAGCATGGTTATTCTTGCAGTTCCTGTCCGGTATGGATTACCAGGGTGCATTGGTTAAGAGTGGCCTCTGGATGCCGAACCGCTACTCCATGTATGAAGAGGATGCAGTAGCACAGTGGTATGACGAGAAGGTACACGGGGACAGCTACAAGCAGATGCTTGGCTATTTCAGAGACGCAGCGGTAGATCCAGGCGCACTGCAGCTTTCTTCCCAGGCGAGAGATATCATTGCAGAGGAGACTGATATGTACTTCAAGGAAGATCAGGATCTGGATGTGACGTTACAGAATATGGATACCAGAATAGATGAGGCAATTCAAGATATATTGGGGCAGTAAGTGATCAGAAACGATGCATCCTGCATTGCACGAGCTGTGCAGGATGTGTTTTTTTATCTTTCAGCAGGTCATTGTAAATGTCTCCGCTTTTAAAAGCATTTAGGTTGAGGGCGGCAGGCGGATCTGTCTGTAAAAGGAGGGGTAAGATGCAAAATACAAAGAAAATAAGTAAGTTAAAGGATGACGGCAAATGGGCATGGTTTATGCTGGCTCCTAATATAATTGGATTTTTTCTATTTATGCTGGTGCCGGTGGTGGCAACGTTCGTCTTAAGCTTTACCAAATATGACATGCTGACGACACCGCAGTTTATAGGATTGAAGAATTATATTGATATGGCGAAGGACCCCATTATCTGGGAGGTTACTAAGAATACGATTTTATACACGGTAATCACTGTACCGATCGGTATGTGTTTCTCTTTGCTGCTGGCTGTTATGTTGGATCAGCCTATCGGATTCCGCAGATTCTACAGGGCGGCATTCTTCCTGCCTGCAATCACATCCATGGTTGTAGTTGCTATCGTTTGGCAGTGGATCTACAATCCGGATTACGGTATCCTGAATTATGTGTTATCGCTGTTCGGGATTAAGGGACCGAAATGGCTGTTGGAAGCTTCCACCTCATTGATCTCTCTGGCGATCGTAGGAATCTGGAAAAACGCCGGCTATAATATGATCATTTTTCTGTCAGGTCTGCAAGGTATTTCAACCAGCCTGTATGAAGCTTCTGAACTGGATGGCGCAAACAAACTGCAGCAATTCCGCTATATCACGGTTCCTATGTTGAGGCCTACGACATTTTTCATTTTTGTTATGTCCATCATCAGCTCTTTCCAGGTATTCGACCAGGTTATGCTGATGACCAAGGGTGGTCCGGGACGTTCCTCTTCAGTGTTGGTGCATTATCTATACCAGAATGCATTCCAGTACTTTAAGCTGGGTTACGCTTGTGCAATCGCTTACTTGTTGTTCTTTATTGTTATGGTCATTACGATCTTCAATATGCGCATGGAAAAAAGCATGCGTGAGATTTATTAAAGGAGGGGCATGCGATGAGTAATTCAAGAAAAAAACTGATTACAAAGATCATAGCGCATACAATTCTGATCCTGGGATCGGTCACGATGCTGGTGCCTTTCTTCTGGATGCTGTCCTCTTCCTTTAAGACGTTGGGAGAAGTGTTTGTGTTCCCGCCAACGCTGTTTGGAGAACGGCTTGTGTGGGAGAACTACACACAGATTTCGAGCCGGTTTGACTATTTTGCTTACTTTATGAACAGTATTAAGGTTTCTGCATGGGTTGTATTTTTCCAGGTATTTACGTCTGCAACGGCTGGATATGTTTTTGCCAAGATGAATTTCAAGGGCAGGGATAAAATCTTCACCTTGTATCTGGCGACAATGATGATCCCGTTTCATGTAACGGTTATCACCAACTTTCTGCAGATGTCCATGTACGGCCTGGTTAATACGCTCTGGTCGCTGATGCTGCCTGCGTCCGTGTCTGCATTCGGCACATTCCTGATGAGACAGTTCTTTATCACGGTACCTACAGAATTGGTGGAAGCTGCGAAGATTGATGGCTGTAATCCCCTTTATACTTTCCTGCGGATCGCTTTTCCGATGGCGAAATCGACAATTGCGACGCTGTGTATTTTCTGCTTCATGAACGTCTGGAACGATTATTTTACGCCGTTGATTTACATCAACGATGCAAGAAAATATACACTTCCGCTGGGACTGGCAAGTATGAAGGGTATGTACTCTACAGACTGGCCGGTACTGATGGCTTCCTCCGTGATTGCGGTACTTCCCGTGCTGATCGCTTTCTTATGTGCACAGGATGCGTTCGTGAAGGGCGTTATGATGTCCGGTATGAAGGATTGATCTGAGGAGATAGCGATGCATTTTATGGAATATGATTCGCCTGTCATGTCAACCATAGGTAAGATTACAGATGTGATATGGCTTAGCGCCTTGTGGTTTGTCTGCTGCCTGCCGGTCATTACGATCGGCGCAGCGACTACGGCGCTCTATTATACGGGGGTCAAGACGATCCGAAAGAGCAGAGGATATGTGACCAGAACATTTTTCCATGCGTTTCGGATCAATTTCCTCCCTTCTTTGGGACTGTGGCTTCTAAGCCTGGCTGGTGTGGGTGTGTTCTATGCCAATTATATTTTTACGGCATCTATGAAGGCAGGTGGGCTGCAGCTTTTTATGACGGCGGTGTATGGCAGCATGGGATTTCTTGCGTTATCTCTGGCGTGCTATGCTTTTCCGGTTTTGTCCAGATGCAGCATGAAATGCTTTGCAATCCTGCGTTTTTCATTGGAATTGACAGTGCGGCATTTTCCTTATACACTACTTATGGTAATACTTGTGATATTGTCCGTGACGGTCATGTGGTATATTCCTATGACGGTGTTTATTGTGCCTGCGGCAGGAACCGTGTTATTTTCTTTCTGTATGGAAAAAGTACTGATCCGGTACACGCCAGAGAGCGAGAAGGGGAAATGGTACGCAGAGTAAGTATGGCTTTGTGACATCATGTGTGTACAGGCTTGACGATAAAGAAGAAGGCTGGGACAAAAAACTAAATTTGTTTTTCAATCGGCCTGAAAGACAAAAGTGAACAGTAAGAAAGGAGTACAGATAACCAATATGGGTGAATTGAAAATGGCAAAAGGGCGTCAGGTTCGAATCTTGGATGCTGAATTGATCCGTAGGCGTGAAGAAAACAGGAAGTATCTGCTGGAATTAGAGAATGAGAACTTGACGCTTCCATATACACTGGAAGCGGGACTCTATAAGACATCTGAATTGCCAGAGGGGATTCATGGAGGGTGGGAATCTCCTATGTGTGAATTGAGAGGACATTTTCTGGGACACTGGCTCTCTGCGGCGGCAATGCATTATGAGGCTACTGGCGACCGGATGCTGAAAGCGAAAGCGGATGAGATCGTGGATCTGCTGGAGCAGTGCCAAAAGGAGAATGGTGGTAAATGGGTAGCCTCCATTCCAGAAAAATATTTGTACTGGATCGGAAGCGGAAAACGGATTTGGGCGCCGCAGTATACGATCCATAAGACCTTTATGGGTCTATTAGATATGTATGAACTCGCTGGAAGTGAGAAAGCACTGGAGATTGCAGTGCGTTTCGGAGAATGGTTTTATGAGTGGAGTGGACATTATACAGAAGAACAGTTCCAGGGAATTCTAGACGTAGAGACAGGTGGAATGCTGGAGATCTGGGTGTTATTGTACCGGTTTACGAAGAAGGAAATGTTTAAGGAGCTGATGGACCGGTATTACCGGCAGTCTCTGTTTAATGGACTTCTGGAAGGCCGGGATGTACTGAGCAATATGCATGCAAATACTACGATTCCTGAGATTCTCGGTGCGGCATCTGCCTATGAAGTGACAGGAGAAGAGAAGTGGTTTAAGATCGTCAAAGCATATTGGGATATGGCTGTTACGCAACGGGGAACGTATGCTACAGGCGGACAGACATGTGGAGAGATCTGGAGTCCGAAGATGCATTTGGCTTATCGTCTTGGGGATAAGAATCAGGAACACTGTACAGTATACAATATGATGCGGGTAGCAGACTTCCTTTTCCGCCATACGAAGGATGCTGTTTATATGGATTACTGGGAGAGAAATCTTTATAACGGTATTATGGCTCAGGGCTACTGGAAGGGCAGCTTCACACATGGCAGGAAATCGCTCTATCCAACAGAAGGGTTATTAACTTATTTCCTGCCGCTGCGCGCAGGCGGACAGAAGGCATGGAGCAGCAGGACACAGGACTTCTTCTGCTGTCACGGTTCGCTGGTACAGGCCAATGCGGGTCATAATAAGGGGATGTACTATGAGGACGAAGACAGTCTGTATGTATGCCAATATTTTGCCGCGTCGTATGAGGGCAGCATCGCAGGCAGCGGCGTGAGCCTGCGGCAGAAGATCAACACGTTAAATGGCAGCGAACATTTGGCCAGCGATTCTCCTGGCAGGCAGAAGATCACGGATGTCACGGCGAAACAGCTTTTCCATCCTGAGAAGCTGGTATTTGATCTTGCTATCGAGACAGAGAAGGAGACAGAGTTTACGCTGTATATCAGACTTCCCTGGTGGCTACAGGATGTGCCGGTAATCCAGGTAAACGGAGAGTCGCTTGACGTGCAGGCAGTAAAGAGCAGTTTTATACAGATCAGACGCCTTTGGAACAAAGATCAGGTCCATGTAGAACTGCCAAAGGGAATTTATGTGGATTATCTGCCGGGCAGAGAGGATATGGCGGCATATATGGACGGCCCGGTGACGTTAGCCGGACTGTGCAATGAGGAGCGCACCTTGTATGTGGATGGGCAGAAACCGCAAGAGACACTTGTCAATGACAATGAGAGAGAGTGGGGGTATTGGCAGAATACCTATAAGACAGTAGGACAGGATCGAGGGATCCGTTTTATACCGCTCTGGCAGGTAGGGTATGAGGAGTATCAGGTTTATTTTCCATTAAAGAAGAGATCGTAAGTTGACGACGGACCTGTGTGCTTTGGCACATAGGTCCGTTTGGCATTTGGAAGATAGGACTGGTTCTAAACAGTTCCAGACATCAGACAATGTGTGGATATTGTCTCTCGTTGACAATGGGGGTCAAGGAATGTTATAAGTAAGATAAAAATTACTAGGTGATTGCGAAACTCGCCAAGCTCGTTCGCAATTCTGATTCCAGACAAAGAAGAAAACCTGCAAAGCAGGATTTCAGGGATAAAAACAAAATATGGAGGATTGAGGCGCACTTTAATAAAGCAT
>CATOJY010000007.1 GCA_951800685.1 uncultured Lachnospiraceae bacterium | reverse complement strand
CCTTTCTGGTGATGGTTGATTGTTACTCGACATCTCAATTTTACCACAAACCAGTGAGGAGTTGTTTTATTTTGTGACAAAAAGAATCTCGTATTTATGCGGGTTCTGGCGTTTCACAAACGCCTATAGAATAACAAATAAAAAGGAGTGGCCCGACTTATGAAAAAATGGACGGTACAGCAAGTGATTGACAAAACTCTTCTTAATATGTGCGGCGGGGCGAAGATCGATCCCACCTGCGATATCATCGTTACCGGAAGCCCCCAAATGGAAGTGACCGGAATTGCGACCACTTTCATGGCGACTTTTAACGTGATCAAGGAGGCTGTCCAACAGGGTAGGAATCTCATCATTACTCATGAACCTACCTGGTTTAACGCAGCAGATCATACCGACTGGTGCGAACAGGACAGCATCTATCTTGCAAAGAAAAAGTATATACAAGAACATGGCATAACGATCTGGCGTCTCCACGATCATATGCATACCGGCTCTGAGATTGATTACATCTACGAGGGGCTGATTGAAGAACTTGGGTGGCGTGAATATCTCCTGAAAGAAGAGCCACAGCCTTGGATTTATGAAATTCCTGAAACGACATTGCGAAAACTGGTAGAAAACTTCAAAAAGATTTTTCAAATGGATACGATCCAGATCATTGGCGCACCAGATATGAGAGTTCGCAGAGTCGGCATTCTGGTTGGCGGTGGAAGCCTAGGACTTGGCGTGGAAGTAATGCCAATGCAGGTGATGGAGCGTGACCGACTGGATCTGATGATCGTGGGAGACATTACTGAGTGGACCATCTGCGCTTACTTAAACGACGCCTATCAAATGGGCTTCAACAAGGGGATGCTCACACTTGGGCACGAAAGAAGCGAAGAGTTTGGGATGAAATATATGGCAAAATGGCTGCAGGAGAGATTTCCAGATCTTCCTGTTTCCTTTATTGACGCGCAAGAACCTTTCAGATATCTATGAGTGGATCATTTTACCAGAAAGGGGTGTTGCAAAATCATCGTTTTAGATGATCAAGCGGCACCCCTTCATTAGGCTTTTCACTAAATAAAGCCATGTTTTTTCAGAATCTTTTTGATATCTTTTTCTTCCATCTTTGCATCTGCCTTTAAGGACGCATATACCTTCTTTTTTTCCTCATAAAACTGTAGATTACGGATCTTTATTTTAAAGTTTTCTTTCAGCCACTTCTCTACCATATTCTCAATGAGGTGATATCTATTTTTCTGAGCAAACCCATTACTGAGCAGTTTTAATCCTAACGGAAGCAGTTCTCCGAATATACCAAGGCTTTTGCAGATCTTTTTCAGTTCCTTGGTATCTGTTACTGCATCAAGCTCTACATGAAGTTCTATCTCTCCATCATAGTTGGCCGCACTCAGCGCACAGATCTGAAAATCGACACAATATCCTTTTTTCTTTTGCAGGACGTCGTGAAGCACTCTTCCGAGCAAATTTCTCATGTATTCCGTTTCGACTTTTATAACATCATATTCTTGCATTTTCTAACTTCCCTGATCCTTTGTATCATTTCATGTTCCTTTTCAGTCTGAAAGCCTTTCTGGCTTAACCTCCAGAATCCTGCTTAAGCAGCGCTTTCCGGATACCTCAGAAAATCTCTCCGCGCTGCTACACTATATTTCCCAAAAGTTTTTCCAGCTCTTCCGTACTGATTTCCGCATCCGCGCCCAGCTGAACATGTACTTTCCCGTCTTTATTCTCCAGATGCAGTGCGTTCACTTGAACCGTTATATCACACCCGCTTTTACCTTTCAAAGCCTTATTTAGTATTTTTGAAAGTATGTCTTTCATAAATTCCGTTTCGATTGTTACTTCATCCCAATTTCCCATTTCAGGTTTCCTCCTTGTGTTAATTTAGTGGCGTTATTCCGCTTTTTCTCATTGGCATTTAGACAATTTTACTACCATTGTCCCATATCCTTCCAGTTTCCTCTGCCCTGAAACCTCCTTCCCTGTATACAAATCAATTCCCCTCTGTCGCAGTTCGATCTGGACAGGATTCCTATCGTAATTCAGTACGAAGAGGTATCTGTCCTCTCCCTTTCTGCGCACTGCAATCTCGCAGCTCTCCGGTACATGAACCACATCACGATAAGGTGTGATGATATCCAGTTTCTCCAGGAAAATGCGGGCGCTCCCTTCATTGAACGCCGTTCCGTAGTAATAGACTTTCCCTTTTCCCACCTTGTTACTGATCAGCGCACCGCTTCCCGCATAATAATCGGAAGTATAGACAGCCTCCTGCTTCCCTTCTCCGATAGGCTCTAAAAGATCCGCAAATACATTTGCTGTAAGCTTTGCATCACCCCACTGTATCGTCACCTCTCCCGCATCAGGAGCAATAAAGGAATATTCTGGAATATCTGTGCCGGAAAGATCCGCCAGCAGTCCTGGCAGATTTTCCATCACACATCTTCCACTCCTATTCTTATAGCCGCTGCGGCATCCGAGCACCAGCGTGCCCCCTGCTTTTACATATGCCCTGAGTACATCCTCTCTTTCCCTGGTTATGATCGTTGCATGAGGATAGAATAATACCTGATACTTCGCCCAGTCTTTTGCATTAGTCCCGTCATTCAAATACACATAGTCAAAAGGGGTATGACTTATCTGCAGCGCTTTAAATAATGCCTGCTGGCTTGCTTTTTCCACTCTTTCATGCCAGACATCGAGCTGGGCATCCCATATGTTATCATAGTCTCTTACAATACCGACTTTCGCCTCATAAGCGCTTCCTGCCAGTTCCTTCATGCCCTGCAATTTCTCATGGATCTGTCTGACCTCCGCAATCCTGCGGTTTTCTCTGCCGGAATAGTCCAGAATGCCATGCCAGTAGATCTCTGTTCCCATAGTGCAGGTGCGCCAGCGAAAGTAGCTGACATAATCAGCGCCATGGGCGATCGACTGCATAGTCCAGAGTGTGATCTGACCAGGTCTGGGCGTAGGCGCCTCCATCCTTGTATTCCAGCCATTTGCACCAGACTGTTGTTCCATAATACCGAACACCGGGGAAACCGCGCGGACTTCAGCCAGATTGCGGCTCCATTTCCGGTCTTTGATCTCACCTGGCGCATCACAGTAGTCGTTTAAACAATAGGCAAAGTTCGGGTAAGAATCATACATCATAAAATCCAGACTTTCTTCCGTCATCTGATGGTTGTCCAGATTTCCGAAAATACCGTTCGTCGTAACAAAATCACCCGGTTTAATATATTTGCGGATAATATTGCTCTGCATCTTCACAAAGCGCCTTGCACTGTCCGAAACGAATCGGGTATAATCAAGCACCTCGTGCGGATTCGTAGAATCATTGTAGGTCTTACGCGGTACATGGATCTCCTCCCACTCCGTATAAGTCTGATTCCAGAAAGCTGTCCCCCACGCCTCATTGAGCGCCTCAAGACTCTCATACTTATCCTGAAGGAATACCCGAAACGCCTTGTTGTCACTCTCAGAGTAGAAGACATTCTTCTCACAATTCACTTCATTGTCGATCTGCCAGCCAATAATGCACGGCCTGGAAGCATAATGGGAAGCAAATGCTTCCACGATCTGCCCAGAAAACTTCTGATAAACAGGTGAATTGTAATTATAGTGCCGTCTTGCCCCATGTCTGTAAAGCACCCCATTGATATCCGCGTTTAGGACTTCCGGATACTTTTCTGTCAGCCAGGCAGGCGGTGTTGCCGTCGGCGTACAGAAGATCACTTTCATCCCTGTCTCCTCCGCCAGATCCAGGAATTCATCAAAAAAAGCATATGTATAGTTTCCCTCTCTCGGCTCCACTTTACTCCATGCAAATTCTGCAATACGCACCACCTCGATCCCGGCCGCCAGCATCCGCTCAAGATCTTCCTTCCAAAGCCGCTTCGGCCAGTGCTCTGGATAATAACAGGTGCCCAAAACCAGCCTGTTTCCCTCTAAAATCACTCCCATGATCCCACCATTTCCTTTCTTATTCATATATACAGGCCATCATTCTTTCTATCGTGAACAACATTATAAATTTTATTTCCAGACCATATAAAAACCTCTATATATGGCTTTTGCAAGAACCTAATGCAGAAGTATATCATGCCACTTCCTATACTTTAGAGTGTATTCTCTTCTCCATCCATCTGTCAATCACTTCATCACTTTTCTTCAATCATTTCCAAATAATATTACACGCAGCCCAATCCATAGAGTTTAGCATAAAGAATCCCCGGCAAATAGCTATCATTGTATCCCTGCCCGTCATATGCTATAATTTATGCTACTAAAATCGCGCAGAAAGGATATCGCTATGAAGTTTGATACAACGAAATTAACATGGATCCGGGAACCGGAAGGCTGCTCCATTGGAGAAAATCAGATAGAGATTGTCACCAGACCGTACACGGATCTATGGCAGAGAACATACTATCATTTCCGCAATGACAATGCCCCGGTACTTCAGATGCAGACAGAAAAAGCCTATTTCAGTTTCCTTGTCAAGACTGATTTTACACAGAGCAGCCACCGCTTTGACCAGTGTGGGATCGTGATGTACCTTGACAGTGAGAACTGGTTAAAAGCATCCGTGGAATATGAAAATAAAGAATTCCAGCATCTGGGAAGTGTGGTGACAAACCAGGGGTATTCCGATTGGGCAACAACGGCAATCCCTGCCTCTGAGAAAATCATGTGGTATCGATTCAGCCGCAGAGAAGATGATTATTGCATAGAATGTTCCAGAGACGGCGTACTGTTCCAGCAGATGCGGGTATGCCATATGTTCAAAGGCGGTGGTGCGATTCAATTCGGAATCTACGCCTGTTCCCCAGAAAACTCCTCTTTCAAGGCACTGTTCAGCGACATGCAGCTCATGGAATGCCAGTGGAAAGCGCACGACGGCCAGCAGCCAGATGAATCATAACAATAGAAATACAGCAAAACTCCAGGACAACATTTCTGCCGTCTTGGAGTTTTGCTGTTTTATCTCACGGAAGCCACGATCACTCCAACTTGTTTTCCCTCGGAGGCTCCTGTCGGATTAATCACATATTCCCCCACGCTCGCCGGGATCATAAAAGTTTCCGCATAATGGACTTCAAAAGGCTCAAACGCTCCCGTAGGACTTTCTATTGAGGCTTTCTCTCCTTCCACAACATTCAGCACATGTACGCTGTCATTCTGCGTACACACCACCGGTTTCGTCAGCATATAACGGTAGGTATCAATAAATTCCCTCTGGTGCAGTCCCGTGCGCTCCACCAGAATTCCTTCCTCTTCCCTGCAAAGTTCTTCCTGGTGAATCAGGTTTTCCTCAAGCCACGGCATCGTCCTGTCCCACTGGATATTCTTCACGCCATGCTCCACATGAACCGGCCTGGGAATTCCGTCTAACCCTACCCTGCCCCAATCCCACATCTTAAAAGTAAAGATATAGGGTGTTGCACTGATCTCCAGCACCATGGTATCTGCACCTGAACAATGGACTGTTCCTGCCGGGATCAGCACATGGTCATGTTTTTTGACCGGAACCTTATTGACATATTTCTCCGCTGGAAATTCATAACCGCCCTTCTCAGCTGCCTTCAAGTCCGCTTTCATCTCCTCCGGAACAATCCCTTCCTTCACGCCCAGATAGACGCAGGACCCTTCCTCGCAATCCAGGATATAATAACTCTCATCCTGTGTATAGTTCATACCAAAAGCATCCTGGATATATTCTGTAAGCGGATGTACCTGGAGAGAAAGATTTCCTCCCCCCATCGTATCCAACAGATCAAAACGGATGGGAAACTCCGCGCCAAAGCGGGCATGGACTTTTTCTCCCAGAAGTTGATGTGGCCTGTAAAGCACCAGATCCATCGCAGGTATCTCCACCAGAATATCTCCAAACATCAGGTTAAGGCTGTTTTCCTCTGGCACCCCGTCAAAGCTCCACGCATAGTTGGGCATATCCTCACAAAGCCCGAAAGCTTCCTGCATCCAATGTCCGCCCCATACGCCAGGATCAAAATAAGGCTGTGTGCGGAACGGTCTGCTGCTCACTCGTACCAATGCCTCTCTGAAAGCTTCCCCCGTGATCATTCTGGGATGTTCTTTCTTGTTGGTATCTACCACATAATCAAAATCTTCAAAGCGCTGCTTCTTGTGTTTATCTGCAAGGCGCCATTCCACAAAGAATCCTCTTTTATACTTCGCTAAATTCGGATCGTCACAATTCGTGCAGTTCCAATTCGGCATTCCCGCACGGTACCTCAGCTGGATTTCCCATCTTGTCAGGTCAAAATACAGATAAACATCTCCCCTGGTAATCAGAGACGCGCCCACCCCTGCCACCAGGATAACACCCTCCTGCGTATCTGCAATCTGCTGTCGGGCCGCCTGGATCTTTTCTGCAACGAAGCAGTCTTCCAACTTCTTGTGACACATGAATCCAAATACCCGGTCATCTGTAAGATAATCCTCAAGCAGCCTGGTCAGAGCTTCTTCTTCCAGTGCGCAGCTTTCGGATTCGATCACCAGAGCTGGATGCAGCATGGATAAATGTCCTAGGACCTCTTCTTTATCAACACCTGGATAAAAGTCGCAGACGATCACCCGCTTTCCTGCTGCAATTTCCTTCTTAAGTCTTATTATTATATCATCATAACCTTCTACGGCATGATCATCATATCCTTCTATTCTGGTATATGGCTGCAGATCATAATTGCCATATTTGAAATATCGCTTACCCATATCAATCCCCATTCTTGGCCATTACTCTTTTTTAGATTTCAGAAGAATCGTCCAACAGCGATTCTTTGAGACGAGACTTAGATTTTCTTAGACGGCGTTCCATGGCGCCTTAGAAAATCTTTTCATCTTTTATATTTTACAATTCTACAGAATATTTATATCTGTCCCCTGGATAATAGCAGATTGTGTATTCCACAATATCACCATTTTCTTCATAAGCCTTGCGCACCCTCTTAAATACGGGCACTCCTTTCGGAATGGATAAATATTCCCCGATTTCAACCGTAGCTGCCACTGCTTCCAGCGTGTCGCGCCCCTTTACCACCTTTGTATTACAGTTTGTCTGTAAAAACTGGTACAGCGACTCCATATAATAGCTGGTATCCAGAGGATATTCCCTTGTCTTTTTCAGATAGGTAATGGAATACACGATCGCTTCATCTCCTACGCTCCTGACTCTCACCAGCCGGTAGCACTCTTCTCCCGGTTCAATCTCAAGCTGCGCTGCCACCGTCTTCCCCGCATGAATCAGCGACATATCGCAGTAGCTGGTATTCATCACCTTACCATGAAGTTTCATCTCATCCGTGAAACTGACCAGATTCTTTAGATTCTCATCGATCTTACCATAGACTACTGTTGTTCCAACTCCTCGCGCACACTGCAGGTACCCTTCGTTGACCAGTTCGTTGATCGCCTGCCTGACAGTGATCCGGCTGACCTGGTAAGTTTCCTGCATCTGCTTCTCCGTAGGAAACTGGTCCCCTTTTACGAAATCCCCGTTTTCGATCTGGGCCTTGAGGATCTCTACAATCTGCGAATACAACGGCGCTGCGCCTTTTTCTCTATTCAGCATTATGAACCTCCTGCGTACACCCCGTAATAGTCCAGAGGGTAGATAACATACTAAACACATCATTCTGTATCATCTTACCATTTACTGGACAAAATTACAACGAAAGCGGGGAACACATTTTCATCCTTACATACAATCCCTCCAAAGCTCTTTTGGAAGTGTCCTGTGTCAAATAGACGGTGATTCCTCTTTTCCTGCACTCTTCTGCAAATGCCTTCCCATAGTAACAAAAACTTTTCGACAACTGCCCACCCAGCACAAAACCATCTGGCCGGAAAGTATCTAAGAAAGAAAGCATCGCTTCCCGCAGCCAACTGCCGAATTCCTCGTATACTGCAAGAGCGGTCTGATTGCCTTCCTTACATAGCTCATAAAGTTCCTTTCCGTTTTTGGCCTCTCCAAATGCTCTTCTGCTAAGAGACGAAAGCCCTCTCACCGAAAGGTGGTCATCCACTGTGCTTTCCAGAAAAGGCGTCGCAAAAATCCATCCATTGGGCGGCACCGTTCCATCTTCACCTTTCAGAATCTCCCTGTGCCTGGTAAAGGCAGAACCTGCTCCTGTTCCTATACAAAGGTACATCACTCTTTCACAATCTCTTCCACTGCCATAATGGCTCTCTCCCACGGCAAAAGCTTCCACATCATGAAGAAAAAGAAACTGCCGTGTTTCCATAAGCAAAGTACTGTTCTTACATGTTGGAAAATAACGCTTTAGCTCCTCCGCAATAGGGATGCCATAAATCGCATCATATTTATCCAGACCCTGCATCAGGCTGATTCCCTGTTCATAATCGAAGGGACCGGGAAAAGCCATTCCAATCCCCTCGATTTGTATTTCCTTTTCCGGAAGTTTCTCTGCCAAACCATCCAGTATTGCGACAAAGTTCTGAAAGATTTCCTCTCTGCTTCCTTTGGACTTTGCATCAAAGCTTATAATACCGTCTTCCCACAAAACCCCATCCTCTGACAAAACGCCTGCCTTGATATTGGTGCCGCCTACGTCAAGCATAAGATAAACCTTCATTCCTTAACCTCCATAATTCCCCTTAAGCACAATCTCAAATCTATACGGAAAATCCCCTATTCCCCAGCATTCTCTGAATCACTACGTTACTCTGCATAAAATCCCAATATGCCTTCGTTGTCCGCAGCACAGATCTTTACAGCTTCCTTTGCTGGACACTTATCATGGGTAGACAACGTATAGGCAAACTCATAGAAACCACCCAGATCAACCTTAAAGTTAGTCTCCCAGAAATTGTTCATTACCCAGGAATAAGCTTCCGCCTGATTCTTCTCCACATCGTTCGCATCACAGAGACTGATCGGATGCGCCTCCAGGTCCCCGAATGTCACAAGCGGAGCATCCTTGATGGCGAGAGTCACTGTTTTCTCTTTACCTTCCAGCACAATACCGTTCTGCAACAGATAAAACTCCATATTCGTGCCAGGGAGCTGATCGATGCCGGGACGGATGATACAGCCCGTCTTATCGATATACTTCACTTCCCCTTCACCCGCAGTAAACGGCAGGGAAATATAGAGATTCTCCGGCTCCCATACGCTGTTCTTGTGAATCCTCACCATTGCTTCCAGACGGGCAGTTTCCTTATATACTTTCAGGAAAACACTGTAAAATCCTGTTCCATAAAGATCATAATCCAGCTGGACTGCCGTATAAACCGTACCATTCTCCACAATACGGATGTCTTTCAAGGTCGAAACATAGCGGGCAGTCGATACATCCTTACGGTTTCTTCCCATTCTTCTTCTGCTCTCACACGCCTGCTCGTGCATATCTGTCACTTCATAGATGCCTGTAAAGGCAGGATATGTTGTATTCTCTCTAATCAGGTCCCGTCCGTCTTTTTTATCAATGATCTTTGCAATACCGCGCTTCTGGTCCAGAATCACTTGATAGAAGTCTGTTTCAATACAAGCGTTGTCCATCCTATAGCCATCTGGCTGAATCACATCCCTTACGCCTTCTGCACCAATATGCGCATGATTCTTCACCACAGCAGGCTTCGTGTCTTTTGCAAGACGGATCATGACGTCTTTCTCTTCTCCCGCCTTCAACGTCACAAGCACTTCCACCTGGGTTGCCCTTGCAATCCTCTTAACCTGAGACGGCAGAACTTCTCCTGTAGCCAGATCAACTACTTCTATGGGCATATTCTCGCTGTAGCTGATCCCTTCCATGTATTCCCAAAATTCAATATACAAATATACTTTCGTTTTCAAATCCATGCTGTGTGGATTAATGATCTTATACTTCTGCGGTCTGTCCTGCGCAATGGTCACCTCACCCTTTTTGGCAAGGATCTCATCCAGGTTCCGCGACACTTCTGTATTGGCATTGATTGCATATGCCGTTTTCTTCATTTCCAGATCGCCTACGAGAGTCTCCCACGGCTCTGAAACAGAAGAAGAATATCCCCATGTATGTTCCGCATAAAGCATAAGGTTCTCTGCTGCCTGCTCCATCAGCGCTTCGTCTCCCAGGCTCTGCTGTCCATCTAATTTCCGGCAAATATTATATTTTCTCCTAGCGTCACAGAAAATCTTGACTGCCGCCGGTGTTGAGCCAACGCCATCTGCCCACCAATCGTTCCAGTCGCCTCTGTAAGTGGCGATATCCGTACAATGCTCCTCCACTTCCTGGAAGAACTGCTCTAATGTCACCATACGGAATTCCGCATGTCCCTGGAAGATTCTGTTCAGTTCCTGCACCCTCTGCGCAATCTTTCGGCTCGGCGGCGCATTGTCCGTGATCGCCCCTGATACCATAAAGGGAACCAGCTCATAAGGATAACCCTCTTCCTCCAGATTTGCCAGATAACGTTCTAACCTGGTCGTGGCAATTTCTATTTCCTTCTCATCCGTCTCCTTTGCGGAATGGATCAGCACACTATTGTTTCCAAGAGGCTTGTGGAACTCATCATAAGTCATATAAGAAGAGCCTCCATGCGGCGATAGGAACATTTCATTGCCGAAATGATAATGCTCTCCGTTCCACACAAGAACCTTATTGCCCTTGGGACTTTCCCAGTAGAAAGGCATTACCTTCCTGTAAAGCGGAAACATGCCATGGTGAGGATGCAGGCAGGAATAAAGATGTTTTATCCCATGCTCCGCTAAGGAATCCACATATCCCCAGGCAAATCCATTGATATCGGCGGTCATCCCGGAAATCACCGGATGTCCTATGCTGCGTCCATATTCCTGTGCCTGTGCGATTCTTGTATCCAGTACTTCCTTTGAGATTAGCTCCGTCATATTCAGGTAATTTCCAGACAGCCCGATCTCTCCGCTGTGTACATACTTCTCAAAATCACGGATATACTCCTCTGGAGCATGGGCATAGAAATTCTTCACCTGCCAGTAATTCTCGCACTGCCATACAAATCCCTGATATTCTTCCCTATGGTTTTCATGGATATCATTGAGAATGTCTATCGCCTGCTTAATAAAATCACAGTGATAGCTGATAATCTTATCCTGTCTTTCTGTATAACCGATATCCGTGTGGGAATGATGGATCAAATATACTTTCCAATGCTTCTTTAAGTTCATAAATATTCTCCGTACCTTTCCTGATATAATATTGACTGTCCTCTTTCTCTGCGCCATGCAGATTGTCATGCGGCCCGACAGGCGGGCCTGTTTATAATAATTCTACAATTACTTTCCGGTATAAGCAAACCCGGCCTCAAAATTCTTGTTCAAAAAGACGAAGAACAGGATAGTAGGCAGGGACGCTGCCAGACAGGCTGTCAGCATAGCAGGCGCATGTCCCGTGTTCATCAAAGATAAGGAGGCCATAACGGGCTTGATCTCCTTCGATTTCGTGAAAGTCAGGCCAAACATCAAGTCGTTCCAGCAGAACGTGAACTGGGACAACAGCACAACTGAGATCGGTGCCCTGGCCATAGGGACAAAAATCCTGGTCAGAATCTGGAAATCTCCTGCACCATCCAGCTTTGCAGATTCACAGATTTCTCTGGAGATCCCAGTGAAAAAGTTCCGCAGTACAAACATGACAAAAGGAATACAAATCGCCGTATAAAATAAGATCATACCCAGCCTGGTATCATACAAACCCAACTTTGCATAGCCAGAAAAAATTGGGATCAGATAAATCTGGAACGGGAAAATAGTACCGCTGTAGATGACCATAAACCAAAACATTCTGTGCTTGATCTTAAGATGCGCAATGGCATACGCTGCCATCGTTCCCAGGATCACCGCAAATACAGCGCCTAAGGTAGAATAAAGCAGACTGCTTAGCATACCCTGGAAGATCTTGGCATTATCCCTGATATAACTTACATTTGCCATAAATTCATTGCCTTCGGGAAGCGCCCAGAAGCTTCCCATATTATACTCTACCTGCCCTTTCAACATATTCAACACCGCAAAAATGACAGGAACAAACCAAATAACTGCCAATATGCCCAATATACTGTTGATGATCCGTCTGTTTTTCTTACTTGTTTTATGCATACTAACCCTCCTTAATCTTCTTTAAAAGAGTTTCTAATATTGAAATAAGAAACAAAGACTACCACCACAGTAAGCACGATTGCAACAGCTGCACCCCGTCCAAAATCATTCCGGATAAAGGATTCCTGGTACATGGTGAGCGCCAGTGTCTCTGATGTCCTGTAGGGACCGCCTTTCGTCATGATCCAGATATTATCAAACGTTTTAAAGCTGTTGACTAACGACATCAGAAGAACCACCACGATCGTGTTCTTCATCAGAGGAAACACTACCCTTGTATACATCTGAAAAGTCTTCGCTCCTTCAATCTGTGCCGCTTCTATGGGGGACGCATCCAGACTGTTTAGGCCTGAAATAAACAAAAGCATATTAAGCCCCAACCCCTGCCAGATGCCAGATACGATCATCACAAACGTGTTGACATAGGGAATGGACAGCCAGTCTCTGACTAGTTCCGGAAATCCCATCATCCCGACAATCTTTGGAAGACCATAGATCGACAGAATAGAAGTCATCAAAAGGCCGCCAACTGTGCCGGACAATGCCGACGGGAAATAGAAAATATTCTTAAATCCTCCTGACCAGGAACTTTTCACAATCAGGATGGCAAACAGTAACGGCATTGCCAAAGACAATACCAGCGAACTTGCGACCCAGATGATCGTATTCATGACCGATGTCAAAAAGTTTTTGTCCCTGAATAGTCTCAGATAATTTTCCAACCCCACAAATTTCATGTCAGAAAAACCGTCCCACTCAAAAAAACTGAGTCTGAACGCATAGACGATCGAACTGATGAAAAAAACTGTGATAAACAAAACTGCCGGCGCTATATATAAATAATCTTTATATTTTTTGAAAGAAAAAGACTTGCGCATTCCCTGGTATACCTCCTCTTCACCACCACTGCTTCCACTCCCCATCTCTCCAGATGACAAAACAAGCAATCCCCGTTTACAGGATCCGTTTCCCGATTTCTCAAATCCCGCTTTCGTTCTTTTTGAAAAAAAGGGCCGCGCAGCCAAACATTCCCGCTGTGCCGGCCCAGTCTATCCTTTGTATTTTTGTATTAATTACCAAATACAGTATCTGCCTCTGCCTGGATCGTATTAAGCATGTCTTCAACAGTCGCATTTTTCAGCTGGAACCTCATCAGCTCATCCAGCACGAAATCCCTCAGCTTATCGGGCGTGCTTTCATAGAATCTAAGTACTAACTGATAATGGTCTGCATCAGCTGTCGCATCAAGAATTTCCTGGACAACAGGAGTATCCACACTGATCTTACTCGTGTTGGTATAGCCAAACTCCTCATGGAACATATTCTGCACATCTTCCGTATACCATTTTTCCAGAACCTTCAACGCGTCTTCCTTCTGTGCACTGGCAGTAGAGACACATAGAGGCGCTGCCTCAAAGAAGATTGTCTTCTTGCCGCCATCCATAGATGGAACTACAAAAGCGTCAATGCTCTCACCTTCTACCATGTCAAAGTCCTTCTTCATGCCAGTGAATTCCACATGAGGCTCCAACATCATAGCCACTTCCCCTTTGGCAAAGCTTGGTCTTACGTCCTGCCAGTCGATCGGAACAGAGAAATAGTCTTTGTCCAGCATTTCTTTCCAGACTTCCATCACTTCCACAACTCTAGGATCCGTATATTTGATGCTTCCATCACAGATTCCTTTATACAGTTCTACATCCTTAGCCGCAAGCAATGCCTGGAACCAGATGAAACCTGCCCATGAATCACTCTTTAAAGCGATCGGTGTCACGCCATTGGACTTCAGGGTTTCACACACCTGCAGGAACTCATCAAAAGTCTCCGGCTCTTTCAAACCATACTGGTCAAATACTGTCTTGTTATAGAGCACTACATTGTACAGAACACTCCAAGGTGCCGCATAGATCTTTCCATCGAATGTAAACGCATCCGCAACTCCCTGAGACACTCCCGCGTCATAAATAGAACTATCCCATACAGATGTCAGATCTTCTACCAATCCGTTTTCTACCAGTGTCTGCAGCTGAGAACCGCTCCACCAGGTAAAGAGTCCCGGCGCCTTCTCATCACGGATTGTCTGCTGCATAGCTGTCTGATAAGAAGCTGTATCCGGATAAGGAATCATATCCAAAGTATAACCAGATGCTGACTGAATCGTCCCAAACACTTTATCCAGAGATGACTGCTCGATATTTGCCATCTTATCATTCCAGAATTCCAACGTGCCGCCTGCTGCCGTTTCTTCCTCAGACCCTGCATCTGCTTCTTGCGAACCAGCATTGTCTGTCTCTGCTGCCGGCTCCTCGCTTCCTGTTTCTTCTGTCTGCGTACTCTGCTCACTGCCACTTCCGCTATTGCTGCTGTTTCCACATCCTGCTAACGCTGTAACTGCAACTGTCACTGAGAGCAACAGAGCTGCAACTCTTTTCAGGTTCATAATATTTCCTCCTTCATTTCGTTATATTATTATATTGTTATGACATTATAATAGCATGATTTATTTATGCTGTCTATCTATTTTTCAGTAAAACTATTCTTTTTATTAATTATAGTCAATTTTTTGAATCCTATTCTGTGCACATTCACGGAAAATCTTCTATTTTCTGAATCTGTTTCTTCTTTTTCCACACTCAAAAAGGGAATATTTCATTTCCGAAATACTCCCTTAATGTTTACGGCATATCCAATTTTCTCTTATCATGTACACTGATCTCTGTCCCGATCTGCACCTCAATCACATGCAATGTCGTATCTGCCAGGATCGTATGCGCAACTTTCGCTGGCATCTTAATGATATCTCCTGGGCCAACCTGGCGTTCCTCGCCATTCACAACCGTCCTGCCTTGCCCATCGATCACCGTCCACACCTCATCCCGCAATTCATGACTGTGATAATTCATGCCGTGACCAGGATTCAACGTCACCTTGATCGTCATACTCCCTTCTTCGATATCAATCACTTGGAAGCTGCCCCACGATTTCTCCGCAAACATGATTTGTTGATCGATCTTGTCCACAAACGGTTTAATATAGCTGGATTGATTCTTATCCGAGACAAGAATTCCCTCCGGACTCGCCGCCACTACCACATCTTTCAGTCCCATACAAAGCACGGGAACATTCAGCTCATTGATTACATGTACATTATCACATTCCTCATTTAGAATTGCCTTACCGATCCTGTCACTCTCCATCGCCTCCGTTAACGTATTCCAGGTACCCAGATCTTTCCACATACCTGCAAAACGCATAACTTCAATTTGCTTCTCATGTTCTACCACTGCATAATCGAAGCTGATTTTCTCAAGCGTTTCATATCTATCAAACAGGTCGTCGTAATCCTTAAATTCAATCAGCTCATGGGCACGGCGAAGCACATAACCCAACCTGAATGCAAAGACGCCGCCATTCCAGAGCGCCCCTTTTGCAATATATTCCTGCGCCACCTTCTCTGTAGGCTTTTCCTTAAAGACTGAAACGCTGCTCAGAGCACTCCCGTCTTCTGGAATAATATAACCATATTTGGCACTTGGATAGGTGGGCTCTATGCCCATCAGAACCAGATTCGCCCCACTTACGGCCGCACGTTCTCCAAGCTGCTGTAACGCTTCGAAATAGTCAGTATCTACGTATGGATCCACCGGACAGACTACTACCGCCTCCTCTTCTTGCACCTTCCGCACATCCTGAAGATACGCCGCCGCCAATGCAATCGCCGGAAAGGTATCCCTTCGTCCTGGTTCCACGCTAATCCCCACGTTTGCACCCAACTGGTTATGAATCGCAGATACCTGGGATTTGGAAGTGGCAATCGTCACTTCTGCCTGCTTGTCAACAGACAGAATCTGGCGGTACACTCTCTGTACCATGGATTCATATTCATTCCCTTCCGCTTTAAAGATCTTGATAAACTGCTTCGATCTGGTGTCGTTAGAAAGCGGCCACAGACGTTTACCGGATCCCCCTGATAATAATATAATATTCATATGCTCCCCCACTATAATCAAACACCCTGCAGTCTGCCGCCTGAGCCTCTACTCGCTGTGCAGCCAAACCGCAGGGTACTGATTATTCTATCATCTTATTTATCTCTTCTTTCGCACGCTCAAGCTGGTTATCCACATCGTCCTCATAATACTTCTCCGCATCAAGCTCAATCTCTATATCAGGTTCGATCCCCGTGCCATGAATATTATTCCCCTTCGGCGTAAAATACGAGCTGACTGTCAGTTTCAGCGCTGTACCATCTGTGAGCGGAAGCACCCGCTGTACAATTCCCTTCCCAAAAGTTGTAGTACCAATCAGCGTACCTTTGCCATAATCTTTGATAGCCCCTGCAAGAATCTCTGATGCACTGGCTGAATTACCATTGATCAATACGACCAGCGGAATCTGCAGTTCATTTCTGCCGTCACAGCTGTATTCTTCCCGCTCCCCATATTTATCTTCTGTATACACAATCAAGCCTTTCGGCAGAAGAGCTCTGGCAATATCAACTACCACAGGGAGACTGCCTCCCGGATTGCCGCGAAGATCCAGAATCAGACCCTTAGCATCGGAACCCTTGACCACAGCCAATGCTTCCGTGAACTGGTCTGTCGTCACTTCATCAAACTCTCTGATTTGAATATAGCCAACCCCATTATCATAGATCTCATAATTGACCGTCGGTGACTCTATTTTTTTTCTTGTGACATCGATCTCCAGATAGTCTGATTCTCCCTCCCGGTAAATGGTCAGATGTACTTTCGTGCCTTCCTCACCTTTTACCTTAGAGACAATCTCCGACAACTCCAATCCCTGCGTCTGTTCTTCGTTTACCAAATAAATAATATCATTCTCCCGGAGTCCTGCCTCTTCTGCCGGCGTGCCTGGAATCACACCTGCGATCCTTGCCAGACCCGTAGCGGGATCCAGACTTAAATAGGCACCAATCCCATAATAGATCCCCTCTGTCGTCTGCATGAGATCCTGCCACTCTTCTTCGTTATAATACACAGAATAAGGATCTCCCAGCGAATCCACAAGCCCGGAATACAGTCCATCGATCATAGCATCCGTGCTGATATCTTCTTCTTTGTAATAATATTCCTGGATCACCTCTTCGAGTGCTTCCAGCTTCTTAACTGTCTCATCACTGACCAGCTCGCCGGACGCATCACCTCCGCCAGAAATCGTTCTTGCCGACTGCTCAGCCCTCATCAGATACAGTTTGACACCCACATAAGTACAGCTTCCAACCATGGCGGTGATGACAACCCCTGCTAAGAGCCCAAGCAGGAAATGTCCGCTCCCTTTATTGCCTGACCCACCTGCCGGTAACTGCGGCGGCAGGGGCGGCTGAGGTTGATAATATGGATTATGTCCATAATCATGATTATAATAGTTATTGTCTCCGTCTTGATTCAAAATGCTTCATCTCCATTTGATTCTATTCTATCTGAAACTTTATGGGACCAAAGGTGTTTTTCACACTTGCATCCCACAAGAACCGCTAACCTCACAGCACATAATCACTTCAAATAATTCCATGGGCTTACATAATTACCGTTCAGACGTACACTAAAGTGAAGATGATTCCCCGTTGAACGTCCCGTACTGCCGACTGCGGCAATATTCTGTCCTTTCGTGACACTCTGCCCTTTCGATACATACAGCGCCGAACAATGCATGTAAATTGTATACAATCCACTTCCATGGTCAATCATAATATAATTCCCCATAGAATTATTATAAGCAGCACCTACTACATCTCCATCATAAGCCGCCAGAATCGCCGTGCCGCCAGGCGCTGCCATATCCAGTCCATTGTGGAACTTCTGCACACCCAGGATCGGATGCATACGGTTACCATATTCATCCGATATTCTCTTATATCCAGGACATGGCCACGCAAACATACCGCCGTTATATACTCTTGCCTTGGCATTCTCTGCTTCCAATCTAGCCCGCTCTTCTGCCACAGCCTTCTCCAATGCAGCAATTTCGGCATTTTCCTGGGCAATCATAGCTTCGTATTCTTTGATCGCTGCTTCCTTCGTCGTAATATCGGAAGTTACAGCCATGATCTGCTGTTCTTTCTGATTGATAAGCGCGCTGACATTTGCCTCCTCTTCTTCCACTGCAAGTTTTGCCTCTGCCAGCACTTCTTTCTCTGCTTCCAGTTCTTCTTTACACAGCTGCACCAGTTCCTTGGTTGCCACATACTCTTCCAGCTTATTCCTATCGTAGCGGGACAGCGATTCGATGTAGTCCGCTTTATTGGTCATATCCGCGAATCCGCCGGAGGTCAACAGCAGTTCCAGATAAAAGGTATCTCCCTTCTCATACATGAATTTGATACGCTTTTTCATAGCCTTATATTGGTCTTCCTGCTGTTTGACTGCTTCTTCCAGTTCTCTGGATGTCTCCTCGATCTCTTCTTCTTTTTGTGTGATCATTGTATTATATTGCTGTATCTTCTCCTGTATGCCGCTTAATTGCCCATCCAGTTGTGTCACATAAGCTGTCAGATCATTCTTCGACTTCTCCAGCTCCTGCTTAAGTTTCTCCACATCTGTCTTACTGGACTTAAGTCCTGAAACTTCCTGCCTAGCCGCCTCAATCTCAGCCTCCTTTGCCCGGATGCTGTCATTGGTGAGCGCCGCTTTCACTGGTCTGGCATCTACAAATATAATAACCACACAGAACAGCAAACATACCGCCTTTTTCCAGTTCTTCATAAATCCTTATGCCTCATTGAATGTTAATTGTCTGTTACCTTGGATATCCCTATTTCCTAGAGAGCAGCTTAAACCCTCAGATGCTTTCTCACCGTAACAATACTGCCCAGGAAACCAATGCCAATTCCAATTCCAAGAGAAACCGGGACAAGTACATTGAAGATCTCCTCCACTGTCAGAAAACTCAGCAGGTCTGCCAACATGGGAAACCGCTCCAGTACATACTGGAGAACAATATTATACAGCGTATAAATAACACCCAGAGGAATGGAGGCACCGATCGCGCCAATCATCATACCCTCTATCACAAACGGAGATCTTACAAAGAAATCCGTCGCCCCGATATACTTCATAATATTGATCTCTTCCTTACGCACAGAAATACCGATCGTAACCGTATTGCTGATCAGAAAGACAGATACCGCAAACAAAATGGCAATAATGCCCACTGACACGTACGCGATCAACGCATTGACACCCGTCAGCGTCGTAGCCGCCAACTCTGACCTGTTTACCAGCCTGACACCCTCGGTAGCCTCCAGATACGTCACCAGCGCTGACTGCATGGAAACATCATTCAAGTAAATCTCATAATTGGCAGAATCAGCCAGCGGATTTTCTGTAAACCCATCTGCATATTCACCTAGATATTCCTGTTTAAAAGAATCCCAGGCCTCCTCCGCAGAGATAAATCTGATATCCGCTACCTCTGGCCGTCTCGCAATCGAGTCACCGATTGCCTGTATTCTGCTCTCCTCGATCCCTTCATCGAAAAACACCGTTACTGAAACGCCTTCCTCTGCCGTTTTCACGATGTGCTGGAAGTTCACAACGATCGCATAGAATAGACCGAATAAGAACAGGCAGGCGCTGATTGTGGCAATTGAAGCGAGGGTAAACCACTTATTCCGGAAAAGGTTTCGTACACCCTGTCTGAGCGTATAGAAAAAGCTGCTAATCCTCATCGATGTATCCTCCCTTTTCCTCGTCGCTTACAATGACGCCCTTCTTCAACGTGACTACTCTCTTCTGCATCGCGTTTACAATCTCCCTGTTATGCGTCACCACAATGACCGTCGTCCCTCCTTCATTGATCTGTTCCAGCAGCTTCATGATCTCCCAGGAATTCTTCGGATCCAGATTTCCAGTAGGCTCATCCGCCAGAAGAACAGATGGCTTATTGACCAGGGCTCTAGCTAGGGCAACCCTCTGCTGCTCACCGCCGGAAAGCTGTTTCGGCTTCGCCTTATATTTACCAGCCAATCCCACAATCGCCAGAATGCTTGGCACATTCTTCTTGATCTCCTTGTTGGATTTCTGGATGATTCGCTGCGCAAACGCTACATTATCATATACATTCCTGTCCTTCAACAGCCTGAAATCCTGGAACACGACTCCCAGATTTCTTCTAAATTTAGGTATTTTCCTGTGTCTGATCTTCGACAGATCATATCCCATCACATTGATATAGCCACTGGTAATCGTCAACTCCCGCAACAACAGCTTGATCAGGGTAGATTTCCCCGAACCGCTGTCTCCTACAATAAACACAAACTCCCCTCTGTTGATATGTAGATTCACATCTTTCAATGCCGGCGCACCTGTCGAATATGCCTTACACACATTCGTAAGCGTAATGATCTCCCCCGGCGCAGCTGTACTCCTCTTTTTCCGTCTCTCTGCCACTTTTGTTCACCACTTCCGTTTTCTTAATAATCAAAGCTTTCCATGTACTTCATATATTTTACCACCATAAGAGCAATCTTAAAGGTGATCGCATCCTCGAATACGCGAAGATCAAGTCCTGTGCTCTTCTGCAGTTTGTCCAACCGGTATACAAGCGTATTCCTGTGTATAAACAACTGTCTGGAAGTCTCCGAGACATTCAGGGAATTCTCAAAAAACTTATTGATCGTAACTAATGTCTCCTCGTCAAAATCGTCGGGGCTCTTCCCATCAAAGATCTCCTTGATAAACATCTTGCACAGCGGAATCGGCAGCTGATAGATCAGACGCCCAATGCCCAATTCACTGTATGCAATCACATCCCTGTCTCCAAAAAAGATCTTCCCTACATCCAGCGCCATCCTGGCTTCCTTATAGGAACGGCTTACATCCTTGATCTCTCCAACCGTCGTACCATAAGCGATTCTTACATTCTGAAAATCTTCTTTCTCCAGGAAAGAAGCTACAGAAGAAGCTGCCCGGTCAATCTCTTTCGTACTGTCCCCTTCTGACAGATCCTTAACTACGATCACATTATTCTCATCCACAGCCGTAATGAAGTCCTTACTGTTACTACCAAAATAAGTGCGCATCACCTCAAGAACATTGCTGTCTTTGGCATTGTCTGTCTCTATGATCAATACCACCCTTTTCACATCCGCCTGAATATGCAATTTCTTAGCACGGCTGTAAATATCCACCAACAGCAGATTATCTAAGAGCAGGTTCTTAATGAAGTTATCCTTATCAAACCTCTCTTTATACGCTACCAGAAGATTCTGGATCTGGAACGCAACCATCTTGCCCACCATATAGACATCTTCACCGATCCCGCCAGCGATCAGAATATACTCTAACTGCTGCTCGTCAAAAATCTTAAAATACTGATACCCTTGTATCTCCTGCGAGTCTGCCGGAGATTTGGCGAATTCTGCCGCAGACCTGCCGCATTTCTCCATCTCCTCCGCAGTCATGGCCACCGCCTTCCCATCGACATCCATGACACACAGCTCAACTCTCGCAATTGATTTCAACCCCTCAATCGTACTCTGTAAAATCTGATTCGAAATCATACCCCACCTCTTGTCATTCTTATAGCAAATTACACAAACCCGATGCCTCTAATTTCATTAAAATACAGCATCCAGATTTCATTTTAATCTATATTTACAAAAAAATCTACCTCCATTCATGAAGTTTTTGTGTATTTTTTAAGGAAAAGGAAATATTTGCCACTTTTTACTGACTGGACAATTTATACAAAGAAAAAAACGCGGCTTGACCAGCCCAGATATCCGAAAGAATCTCAAATATTTCAAAAAAAAGCGGCATTTTCTCCTCATCTATGTTATAGTAAATATAGAATGCTTTCGAGGAAAGCAAATCTTCGAAACACAAATCATACAGGAGGTGAAATGATAGCATGGACATAGCAGGATTGTCTATTGCAATGTCGGCAGTCACTACACAGAATGCCTACGGTGTTGCAATGCTCAGTAAATCGCTGGATCAGGTTTCCTCTATGGGAGATCAGATTACAGGCATGATGGATGCCGCAGCTATGGAGCTGTCTGTCAATCCCAATATCGGCGCAAATGTTGATATCCGGGTATAGATTCTGTTACAGCCAGACAAAGTCCCAATCACGATAGATTCTTATGTCTTTCCGAATATTCTCGTGAATGGGACTTTCCTATTTTATTTTGACACATTCAGACGTATAGCCCGTTCCGTAATTTGAATCCGTCCTTCTTTCAGCAGATGCCCTACCGCGCGTTTGAATTCATTCTTACTCATCTGCGTCTCTCTCCTGATCACTTCCGGGGATGCTTTATCTGTAAAAGGAAGCGCACCGTCAAAACTATCTATAATCTCCAACACCCTTTCTGCATCTTTCTCCATTTGCAGGTATGCCTTCTCCCGAATGCTTAAGTTCAATTTACCATCTTCTTTCACATCTGTGACCCGCGTCTCAACAATATCCCCAATCTGCACAGAACCATATAGTTCCCTCTGCGGAATCAAACCGGAATACTTGTCATCCACCGCCACAAACGCCCCAAAATTCTTACTGATTTCATAAACCGTTCCTTTTACCCTGTCGTCTTTCCGATACGGACTGTCTGTGGAAAGATACGGATACACATTCATCGTCGCGCACAGTCTGTTGCTCTTGTCTATGTAAAGCGCTGCCAGACACTCTTCTCCTGCCGACACCTTCCGTGTCTGTTCCTTAAAGGGTAACAGCAGATCCTTCTCCAATCCCCAGTCCAAAAATGCACCAATTCTACCAACCTGTGCCACACGCACCTTCGCTATCTTGTGAAGTGTCAGCTTCGGCCTGTTGATCGTCGCGATCAGCCGGTCCTTAGAATCCCGGTACACAAATACTTCAACCTCATCTCCAGGCTGCGCCTGCTCACGCGTCTGCTTCTTTGGAAGCAGTACCCGTTCTTCTATGTTTTCTCCATCGTACAGATACACTCCAAAATCTACTCTCTTTAAGATCTGCAATGTCTGGATCTCTCCCAACCTGATCATTCAGTCCTCCATTCCTGCGTGTCCTGGCACGCATCCATAATCCCTCTTTTGTCTGGCGCCATTGTACTACAGCCGTCCAGATATTGTTTCTACACTCCGCTCAATTCCACAATACTGTACGGCCTGCCATCCTCCCTGTTCAAGGAGATCGTATACAGGCTCTTCTCTCTGTCCACCGCCACGGCTGGATGTATCCGGTCACCCAGGATAGCCTGGCTCTTATACTCCACTCTGAGCTGTCTTACTAAAAACTCCTTTGGAAGATACTCCATTGCCATACGGACATACTGCCCATTATTGACATGATTGTTTGTGTCAAGGTGATGTTCTTTCACCAGGAATGATTCGACACCCTCTCCGTCTGCCGGCACATGAATCTTGCGCGGCGCATATTCCATAGGATATTTCTCTTCCAGCACATATCCTGTCAGCATGCGCTCACTAGGCCCTACTGGCGTCATCTTTTCCAAATCCATCAGACTCCAGATAGAGTTGGCATAGGAGAGCACTTCCCCCTCCCGTGTTCTCATTTCAAAATTACGATATCCAACAAATCCCTTGAATGCATAGGGCGCCGTCCCGATCACAATGTTCTCACATAGATGTGGATAGCGTTTGACACAGATCTGCCATGCCGATAACATCCATACCTGATTCAATTCCCTAAGATAGTCCGTACCCAGACCAATATCCTCTGAATGAAACGTCGAACAGTCCTGAAAGTAATCCAAAAGCGCAATCAACGTCATGTTACCGTCCGTACCTACTTCACTATAGCGTACCCTGCTGTCAAATGTATACATAATTTCCTCCATCTCAGCGCTGCTTCGTGCGCATGAACAAGTTTGTAGCAAGCAACACACAGACACAAATCTCACGATTGATAATTTTAATTTTCAATCTTTCATCTTCCCATCGTGTTGTCCGGTTCATATGTGTTGAACCAAACACTATCCACAATTTTACGCGTTTGATTATTATAAACGATCACATTTAATCCACTTTCATTCTTGGAATATTCCTCTCCATCGATCCGCACCGAAGTCAGGCCATTATCCCATTCATCTCTTGCACTGAGCGCATACAGGGGCAAATGTCCCTCCTTGACTGTTCCCCGGTATTCGATCGGGTCATACGACAATTCTTCTAACAGCACTTCCCCATCCGAGATAACCGCAAGGTAATGGCATCCCTCCTGTCCGATCAGATCTGCAGACAAACCAAGCGCTCTTAAGATCTCAACAGTAGATTCTCTCAATGAGCCGGTAAATTCATCCTTTGACACCAAAACAACTGTGTACGGGTCATGGTCCAGCGCCGACAAATAAGCATCAATCTCTCCCGTATGATCCAGACTGCACAAATCCACCATGAAAGCATAATCTTCTCTTGTCTCCTCCCATTGGCGGTGCATTCTACCCTCTATGTCAAACTCTTCCTTCAAAACTGCCCCTATATAGTCAGTCACTTTCATCGCTCCCCACAGATTGGGATGTCCATCATCACAATTATCCACCGCGATCTGGTAATCCATCTGCTGATAGACACTTCTCTCATTAAAACTGATGAAGGTAAGCCCTTCCTGATCCGCATACGCCTGTATTGCGTTACATTTTGTCAGATCTGCTGACACAGCCGGCGTGATCGTCAAAAGCAGGGAGATATCCTTTTCTCTGCACAGATCTTTTATTTTATCCAGATATTCTCGCATCAAAGGCGCCATTTCGGCCTGCTCCTGCGTCGCGCCAACGTCATGCGGCTCGAAGCTCTCTCCCGTTTCTCCCAGGTAGAAATACAGGGGTGAAAATCCTTTCAGGCCAGAATAGCCCGACATCTCCCCATAAAGATAATCATTCCGTTCTAAATTCTCCCACCTTGTATGGTACCGCACATTGGGAAAATAATAACTCCATACATCCTGTTTGGAATCTATCTCACAAATAGTCCTGACCGCCTCCGCCTTGACAGGCGACCATTTCATAAAATCAAATGCCTTTCTGGTATAACTTTCCTCTGAGTTTAGCGGTTCCTCTACCGCGTAAGGGAAACAGAAATAACACTCCAGCACTACCGCCTGCGGAGTCTGGTAACGAAGCGCTTCCTTCAACCAATAGTAGGACGTCACCATCCCCTGCTGCTCGCACCCAAGATTATAGCTTGTGATCCCATATTTATCATATAACTGCTGCGGCACAAACGAAGTCACCCCGTGACTGCTTCCTAAGAATAGCACATCCACCGCATTCTTCTCCAAATCATAGAAACCGGCATAAGTCGTCGTCGTAGGCCATGCGGTATCCGTAAAAAACTTAGGCGTGATCCAGCGGGTATAGACCCCAAAGCAGACGGCGAATATCATAAGGAAACATATCGTTCGTAAAATAAATCCCCGATTATTCTTCATAAACTAAAATCCCCCGTATATAAATGCCTGCGGGTCATATCCCATTCCATAAGCCCCATAAGTCATAATGCTAAAAATAACGACTAGATACAAGCTCCATCTTATCAACACGGGCTGTCTAAAGACAGCATCTGAAAATACGACTCCTTTTTCCTGCTTTAAGCTGACCGCGAACAGAATCAAAATGGACACCACCAGAACGAGCCATTCCTTCCAATCGAGTCCCAATGTAAACAGCGCGTCATTGGTAAAAATCCATACGTTCTGCACCCGGAACATACTGCGTATCATTTGAACGCCCGTTGTCAGATTTTCGGCCCTGAAAACAATCCACGCCATCATCACACACAGAAAGGTCCAGATTCTCTGTATCCAGATTCTGACTTCCGCTGCTTCCTCAAGCCCTAACAGCCTGACCATTCTTCGCTGTATATTCCTGGTCAGCTGCCCGATGATCTGGTAACTGGCATGCATCAGGCCCCAAACCACAAAACGAAGTCCTGACCCATGCCAGATGCCGCTGGCTACAAACGTCAGAACCAGATTGACAAAAGTCCTGACCTGGCCTTTGCGGCTACCACCCAAAGGAATATAGATATAATCCTTGAGCCATTCGCTCAAAGACATATGCCATCTACGCCAGAAATCCTTGACAGAAACCGCCAGATAGGGATGGTTAAAATTATCTGCAAGCTGAATTCCAAACAAATTCGCGACGCCCTTTGAAATAGAGATACATGCCGCAAAATCGGCATATAGCTCTATGCTGTACAAAATGCCAGCCGTCAGTACATAACAGCCCACATATTGGTCATGATGATCAAATATTTCATTCACAACGACTGCCGCCCTGTCCGCGATCATCATTTTCAGGAAGAATCCCCACAGAATCCTGTAGAAACCTCCCACCACAGTTCTTTCACAAAATGTGTGACCCTGGTACAACTGCCCGGACAGTCTATGATAACGGGGTATGGGACCTTGAACGATCTGAGGGAAGAACATCACATACAGTGCAAATTTCGCAAGATTTCTTTGTGCCTCAATCCTTCCCATATAAATATCTGCCAAATAAGAAATGATCTGCAGCGTATAAAATGAGATGCCAAGCGGAACAATCCAGTTCACGGCATCTCTGCGCAGCAGGATTTCAAGAATGTAATTACCGTTTTTACAGAGAAACCACGGCAGCAACACTAATAGAATCGTACCTGCGAATATACTCTTCTTTTTCGTATTCTGAAGAATAATGCCAGCGGCGTAAGCAAACAGAACTGTAGCCAGAAGAACCGCCATGCCTTCCCCTGATCCAAAGGCCTGCCAATAGAAAAAAATGCTGCCGCCTAGCAGAATAACCCATCTGCTCTTCAAAGGCATACTATAGTATAGCAAAAATGCCGCCAATACGAATAGATAAAACGGAAACGACACATATGTCATGAGTTTTCTCCCAGGCTACTCTCTGTCTCTTGTATTACAACAAAACCCCGGCAGATAACCATCTTCGCCGGGGTCTCAAGCTGGGCTACAAGGATTCGAACCTTGAAATGACGGAGTCAGAGTCCGTTGCCTTACCGTTTGGCGATAGCCCATCAACAATTAACAATTATATAGGATATTATTACTTTTTGCAAGCCTTTTTATGAAATTTTTTAAATTTTTTTCAAAATCTTCCAAATCGCCCTTTTTTCACCTGCAACAAGACATGAAAAACCGTATAAGGAGTCTGGGACAGGCAGAAAAAATCCCCCCTGCCCCAAAGAAGTACTCTTTTAAATTTCAAACATCAGCTCACCGTAAGTAGGAATCGGCCAGATCTCCTTGTCAACAATCATTTCCAGTTCATCCGCCGGTGCACGCAGTTCTTCCATAACTACTTTGACTGCATCTTTGTAGAAGAATGCCTGTGTCTTGGCGTCCGTCATCCCAGACGCTTCCTTCTCCACCTTCTCTAACTTGAGCAGCGCTGTCTGCATTGCTGTCAGCCTGCTGGACACTTTCTGCAGAAGCTCTCTCTGCGTGGCCGGGTCCACTCCGGCATCTTTCACAGCATTTACTGTATCTGCAAGCGCTTTGGTGTATTTCACAACTGCTGGAATAATCTGTTTGCCAGCCATATCGATCATGGCAAGCGCCTCAATATTAATGGTCTTCGCATAGGTTTCGTATATAATCTCCTCACGGGACTCCAGTTCTACCTTTGTGAAGATATGGAATTTCTCAAATAGTTTGACCGCCTTATCTGTTGTCAGTGTACCGGCTGCCTCGATCATTGATTTAATATTCGGCAGTCCTCTTCTCTCAGCCTCTTCTACCCACTCCTGGGCATAACCGTTACCGTTGAAAATGATCCTCTGATGTTCTGACATATACTCCTTGATCAGGTCATGGATCGCAAGCTCCAGATTATCTGCCTTCTCCAGTCTGTCCGCAGCTTCACAGAAAGCCTCCGCCACAATAGCGTTCAAGGTTGTGTTCGGGCTTGCGAGGGAATCCGCAGACCCCACCATGCGGAACTCAAATTTATTTCCTGTAAAAGCAAACGGTGACGTTCTGTTTCTGTCTGTCGCATCCTTTTTGAAATCAGGCAGTGTCTTAACGCCCGTCAGCAGTCTGCCCCCTTCCTTGACACTGGTCGCCTCCCCTGTCTCTATCAACTGGCTTACCACATCTTCCAACTGCTCTCCCAGAAAAATGGAGATAATCGCCGGAGGCGCCTCATTTGCTCCTAATCTGTGGTCATTCCCCACGTCAGACGCAGACTGACGCAGCAAGTCCGCATGGATATCTACCGCTCTCATAATGCAGGCAAGCACCAACAGAAACTGAATATTTTCATTCGGCGTATCGCCTGGATCGAGTAAATTCACACCGTTGTCTGTTGTGATAGACCAGTTGTCATGTTTCCCAGAGCCATTCACCCCTGCATACGGTTTCTCATGCAGCAGGCACCTCATACCATGACGGATCGCCACTCTCTTCATCGCCTCCATCACCAGCTGGTTATGATCTACCGCAATGTTCGCTGTCTCGTAGATCGGCGCCAATTCATGCTGTGCCGGGGCCACTTCGTTATGCTGTGTTTTGGCAGTAACCCCCAGCTTCCACAGCTCTTCATTCAGATCTTTCATATAAGCGCCGACACGTTCCCGAATGACCCCGAAATAGTGATCCTCCATCTCCTGTCCCTTCGGTGCAGGCGCTCCAAACAAAGTACGTCCTGCAAACATAAGATCCGTTCTCTTCATGTACAGATCTTTATCTACCAGAAAATATTCCTGCTCTGCTCCTACCGATGCAGTAACCCTGGTAGCCTCCGTATTGCCGAACAGCCGGACGATACGCAGCGCCTGTTCGCTCAATGCTTCCATAGAGCGCAGAAGCGGTGTCTTCTTATCAAGCGCTTCTCCTGTATAAGAACAGAACGCCGTAGGGATACAGAGGATCATACCACATCCAGATTCCTTCAAAAATGCGGGCGATGTAATATCCCATGCCGTATATCCCCTTGCTTCAAAAGTTGCACGCAGACCTCCGGATGGAAAAGAAGAAGCATCTGGCTCACCTTTGATCAACTCTTTACCAGAGAATTCTGTCAACATCCGCCCTTCCTCATCCGGATGTGCCACAAAGGCATCATGTTTCTCTGCTGTGATGCCTGTCAGCGGCTGGAACCAATGTGTGTAGTGTGTCGCACCGTTCTCCACTGCCCAGTCCTTCATCTCTTTGGCAACCACATTTGCAGCCGCTTTGGACAGTTCGCCCCCCTCATTCATCACTTTCACAACTTCTTTGTACACATTCTTGGGCAGTCTTTCCTTCATCTTGCCAAGTGTGAACACATTTTTCCCAAAGATCTCTTCCACATTGAATACTTCGCTCATTTTCTCCTCATTTCTGCGCTGCTTTCAACTCATTTTATTGGGTCTGCGCATTGACGAGTTTGTGGCAGGCAGCACACAGACACAAATCTCGCGATTGGAAATTCTCATTTTCAATCTTTCTTCCTCACCCATAAATCACCTGGCGTGCACAAAAAAATGTTCCAAAAATAAGCCTTTTGGAACACCTTCGTTCAAGATACCATTATGCAGAACAACCACCGTAACAGCCTAAGTATCTTTACTGTTACGACTCTCCTATAAAATACTCTACTTTTTTCAAAAAAGCAATACTCTAATTTAAATTTTGTGATTTATGACAGATTTCGCAGGTACCGTTCCTATTTTCCTGTGAAAGTCTTTAAAAACTTCTTCCGCTCTCCACACGAAGAAGATCGTACCGCTCTGGCACTACGGACAGCCCTACTTCAATCAGCTGCTTCGAATGCGGACAGGCTTCTATCCTTTCTCCTTCTTCATTGTACATAACAAGCACCTTGGCCGGTACATTCTTCCCATCCGGCTTCATGATCTCAATACAGTCCCCCACGCAGAACTTATTCCTCTGTTCAATCCTGGCACAAGTATTTCCTGCCCTCTCTGCCAATTCCCCTACAATTCCCAGATAGGTATATTCATTCACATAAGTATTGTTATCATAAATCTGTGTCGTCTCATCTGGCTTCCCGAAATAAAATCCTGTCGTAAACTGTCTATAAGTACATTTCGCGATCTCTGCACGATACCAATCCAGATTCTCATAGTACCGTTTTTCTGATTCCAGATAGTCATCGATCGCTCTGCGGTATGTGCGTGCCACCGTAGCAACATAGAGCGCCGTTTTCATCCTGCCTTCTATCTTGAAACTATCGATCCCTGCTTCAATCATCTCCGGAATATGGTCTATCATACACAGATCCTTAGAATTAAAAATATAAGTACCTCTCTCATTCTCATAGACAGGCAGATACTCTCCTGGCCTGGACTCTTCTACCACTGCATATTTCCATCGGCATGGATGCGTACATGCCCCATGATTGGCATCCCTCCCTGTGAAATAACTGCTCAGCAGACATCTTCCAGAATAAGATATACACATAGCGCCATGGATAAAACTCTCGATCTCCATCTCCTCAGGAATCTTCTTCCGGATCTCCTGGATCTCTGAAAGAGAAAGCTCTCTGGCGGACACTACCCGCCTTACGCCCTGCCCATACCAGAAACGGTATGCCATATAATTTGTATTGTTGGCCTGCGTGGAAATATGAACATCAATCTCCGGACAAATTTCCTGCGCCAGCATAAACATCCCCGGATCCGCAATGATTAAGGCATCCGGTCCTATTGCCTTAAGCTCCTCGAAATAGGCCCGCGCTCCCGCCAAATCACTGTTATGCGCCAGGATATTCGCTGTCACATACACCCGCACGCTATGGGCATGAGCGAATGCAATTCCTTCCGCCATCTCTTCTAGTGTGAAGTTCTTCGCCTTTGCCCGCAGCCCAAACGCCTCACCGCCGATATAGACTGCATCCGCCCCGAAGATCACCGCTGTCTTCAACACTTCCAGACTGCTTGCCGGAATTAATAATTCTGGTTTTCTTGTCTTGTCTCTCATCTTTACAACCATATCTCTTTCTCAGTATGTTTCCGCCTGCATCCTGCTCTCATACCATGATACCTGTCGACTCTTTGCTTATGCAATATCCGCAGACTCTTACTCTCTGGTACATTTGACACTCACCGTCACACCATCCCCAACTGGCAGGATCACTGTCTCTAACTCCGGATGATGCTTCAACGTATACAGATATTCCCGCATACGGCTGTGGATCGTGCGGTTTCTTCTGGTCACCGCAAACCTCGACTCTATGATATCCCCATCCTGCAGCACATTATCAGACAGGAGAATCCCTCCCGGTGCGAGCAGCCTCACAACATCAGGCAGAAAACGGATATACTGTGCTTTCGCCGCATCCATGAAAATCATATCGTATGATCCCTGCAGACCACCTAAGATATCCACTGCATCGCCTTCTAACAGAGTAATCTGTTCCTCCTTACCCGCCCGTCTGAAATTCTCTCTGGCAATAGGAATTCTCTTCTCGTATTTCTCGATCGTCGTAATATGACAGCCCGCCGGTCCATACTCGCTCATCAGAAGCGCAGAAAAACCAATGGCACACCCCACCTCCAAAATGGATGCAGGCCTCCTCATCGCAAGGAGCAATTTAATCAGGCCCTGCACCTGCGTGCGGATGATCGGCACATCGGTTTCCTTGGCTTCTCTCTCTATTATATGCAAAAAAGGCGTATTTCCGGTATCTAAAGAATCAATAAACGCATTCAGACGCTCATCTCCCGTCATCGTCTTTAAGTCCTCTCTTCTCTATTCTTCCGGTTCCTCTTCTTCAGTGCCCTCCGGCTCCACCGCAATGACTGCCAGCATCTCCTGAGCAGTCATCGCCGTACTCAAATCATAGATTCCCGGCTGGATTTTCCCATGATTTTCCGACAGCAGTTCCTGGATCCTGAAAAGATTTGCATCCCGGATCAGTCCCTTCTCCTGCAGCATTTCGCCCACTTCCTTAGCAGAATCCGTGCCGCCGATAGACACACTGATCGTCCTGCCCATGCCGCTCTCCACCGGTTCCTCTGCAAATACCCGGAATCCATAATCATAGGCTGATGCAGCCGTCTTCGTGACAAACATGACGATAAAAACAGCTGCCACAATCTTGATCACCAGCTCAACCACCGACCCTATCACATACTTTAGTTTCATACTTTAGCCTTTCTTATCCCCTTGTTATACTTCGAAATCAATCTGCGCCGTGAGCAGTACGTACATCTCCTGCATCATCCGGCAGAAAGCAAGCTCAGCCCGCAGAAAATCATCTACGGCTGGATTCTCGCGAAATTCTCTGTATTCCCTTTCGAATGCCTCCATCCGGTCAAATAACTCCGCCCCTTCCGCCTCATTCTGAATATCAAAGTTCTTCTTGCGGTATTCATTGACCTGCTCATACAGTCCTGGCTGTGCTTTGAGTATATCACGCTGCTGCAGATATTCCTGATAAACGTCCGTCTTTCTTATGATTTCCGTCAGTCCCCTGGCTGCCTCCATAACGTCATTCTCTGTCATGCTGCCGTTCCTCCTGCCTGTAGATCAATTTACTATAGCATCTCCTCTGAAGATGCTATATTAGACTTCCATAATAATCGGTAAGATCATAGGACGTCTTTTCGTCTTCTTCCATACAAATTCACTTAACACGTCTTTAATCGCCGCCTTAATCCTTCCCCAATCAGACTGGCCTCTATCCAAGCATCCATGAACCGCTTCGTCTACCAGCAATCTGGCCTCATCTAGCAGCTCATCTGACTCCCGCACATACACAAATCCCCTGGATACAATATCCGGTCCGGACACAAGTCTGTCGCTGTAGGAATCCAGAGCCAGCACTACGATCAGAATACCGTCCTCTGCAAGATGCTGTCTGTCACGAAGTACCACATTCCCCACATCACCTACGCCAAGACCATCTACAAGAATCGCTCCAACCGGCACTTTACCGGTCACTTCCGCCTTGCCGCCATCCATCTCCAGCACGTCACCAGATTGTATCATAAAAATATTTTCTTTCGGAATTCCCAGTTCCTGCGCAACTTTTGCCTGCGCCTTCCTATGCTTGTACTCTCCATGGATCGGTACCGCATACCTGGGCTTCACCAGACTGTAAATCAATTTGATCTCCTCCTGGCATGCATGTCCCGATACATGCACATCCTGAAAAATCACATCCGCACCCTTTTTCTGCAGTTCATTGATCACATTGGTGACTGCCTTTTCATTGCCTGGTATCGGATGGGATGAAAAAATAACGGTATCACCTGGAAGAATGGAAATCTTCCTGTGATTATCACTGGCCATCCGACTCAAAGCTGCCATACTTTCTCCCTGACTGCCTGTGGTGATGATCACGGTCTTATCATTCGGATAGTTCTTTAACTGCTCTATGTCAATCAGTGTATTCTCTGGAATATGCAGACACTCCAGCTTAGAAGCGGTTTCGATGATATTGACCATGCTTCGGCCTTCCACTACTACCTTTCTGCCATATTTATAGGCAGAATTGATGATCTGCTGCACACGGTCCACGTTCGACGCAAAAGTTGCTATAATGATTCTTGTATCCTTATGTTCAGCAAAAAGACTGTCAAAAGTTCTTCCAACTGTGCGCTCAGAGGCCGTAAAGCCCAGCCGTTCCGCATTAGTGGAATCACACATCAGCGCAAGAACCCCTTTCTTGCCAATCTCCGCAAAGCGCTGCAGGTCAATGGCGTCGCCAAATACCGGCGTATAATCCACCTTAAAATCGCCTGTATGCACCACCACACCTGCCGGAGAATAGATTGCTAACGCCGCCGCATCTACAATACTATGGTTTGTCCTGATAAACTCGACTCTGAACTGACCCAAATTGATAGATTGTCCAAACTTAACTACTTTACGTCTTGTCTTATTTGTCAGATCGTGTTCTTCCAGCTTATTTTCGATAATTCCCATCGTCAATCTAGTAGCATAGATCGGAATGTTTAACTCTTTTAAGACATAAGGCAGCGCTCCGATATGGTCCTCATGTCCATGTGTAATCACAAATCCTTTCACCTTATCCGCATGTTCTTTCAGATAGGTGATATCTGGAATCACCAGATCGATCCCAAGCATTTCGTCCTCTGGAAAAGACAGACCACAGTCTACTACAATAATATTGTCTTCATACTCAAAGGCAGTAATATTAAGTCCGATCTGCTCCAAGCCGCCAAGCGGAATCACTTTCAGCTTTGACGCAGTTTTTCCCTGTTCAATTTTCTTCAAAAATAGTTCCTCCATTCTCTCATATATGCCGTCCCAAACAGCATAAATATTCCGCATATAAAAAGCTGCTCCAGACAATACATGAAACAGAGTATCATCCCGCCCTTAGATTGTCCCATCGCTCCTGGTATTTCCGGTCTGTAAGGCGATGTTTGGCACCATTCCGGCGCGGCATGATCCCCCCTATGTATCTCTGAAGTTTATAGAAGCTAAAGGGTAGAACATTAGTGCAGTTCAACATCCTCCAGCATATCTTCAAACACAGCCGCCACTGCGTTTAATTCCTCATCATCTGTTACGATTTCATAGAGCGCCTCTGTATCTTCCAGCGCAGACGTATCCCGGAGAATGAGCGCTTCCCCGTCACCCTCCTCGGAATCTGTCACGAGAATATAATCGACGCCTCCCAGCCTGGTCTGTTCCAGCACACAGAACTGTACAGGTTCTTCCCCTTCCGGTGTAAAAATGATCTTCTCCACTTATTCTTTCTCTCCTTCACTGCCACAAGAACAGTTTGCACGATAATCCAGATATCCCTGCAGAATAAAAACTGCGGCAATCTTGTCCACATAATCTTTGCGGTGCTCCCTGCGGATCCCCGCCTCCATCATCGCCTTATCTGCCGCCACAGTAGTGAGACGCTCGTCCCACATTGTTACGGGAAGCCCCGTCCTTCTTGCAAGCTTATCCTGGAACTCCAGTGACAATTCTGCTCTTTCACCCATCGTGTCATTCATATTCTTCGGCAGTCCCAGCACGATCTGTGTCACCTCATACTCCTGGATCAATTCTTCGATCCGCGCCAGTGTCTGACGTAATTTATTCTCTTCTTTTCTTCTGATGATCTCCAGGCCTTGTGCAGTGATCAGAAGCGGATCGCTGACCGCTACTCCCACTGTCTTGGACCCAAGATCCAATCCCATGATCCTCATGATATCCTTGTTTTCTTCTTTCCGTGTCTTCCTGCCTCATCGTGTATCTGCCGTACATCCTGTTGTCCCGACGGTAATATGGTACATAATGCAGCGATTCTATTTTCCAAGAGAATTCTTGATGTATTCTACCAGCATCTCTTCCACCAGCTCATCCCGTTCTACCTTCATAATCAGACTGCGTGCACTCTTATGGCTGGTAATGTAAGTTGGATCACCGGACATAATATAGCCAACAATCTGATTTACCGGATTATATCCCTTCTCTGTCAGTGCCTCATATACTGTGGAGAGCACAAGCTTAACGCCTGTCTCAGGCTCTGTTTCCACTTTAAAAAATTGTGTATTCTCTAAATCCCGCATTCTTTCACGCCCTTATCCATTGTCATTTGATATTACCCCTATTATTAACATAATACTCTATCGCCACACAAAATTCAATCATTTTAAGAACATGATATCCTCTTCGAGAAATCCATCAATCATCCCTCTTACAATACAGTTTTCAAAATTCTCAGATTCTGTGGCCTCTTTAGCCACTCTGATATATTGCGGTGTATGGCCAATCCAGTACCTTCTGCCGCCAATCTCCTTCTCTTCCTCAAACAGAACCTCCGCCTCCTGATACAGGTAACCTGCCCTATAGTCATGTGACATCTGTTTCTCTAACAGCGACAAGCGATTGCTTCTTACGCCTTTCTCATGCTCAGTGAGCTGGGCATCCATCGCTGCTGCTCTCGTTCCTTGTCTCCTGGAATATTTGAAAATATGCATTTCATAGAAGTTGACCTTCTGTACAAAGGCCTCCGTCATACGGAATTCTTCTTCTGTTTCCCCCGGAAATCCGACGATTATATCCGTCGTTATAGCCGGAGCCTGATAATATTTCCTGAGCACCTGTGTTGTCTGAAAGTATTCCCCCGTAGTGTAATGTCTATTCATTCTGCGAAGGACTGCATCACAGCCACTCTGCAGGGAGAGGTGAAAATGAGGACAAATTTTGGGCATCCCACTGATCTGTCTTGCAAATTCCTCCGTCACGATACGCGGCTCCAAAGATCCTAAACGAATCCTCTCTAAACCATTCATCTCGTGTATTTTGGAAAGAAGCTGCAATAACTCAGAACTACCTCTGTCAACTCCGTAAGAGCTGATGTGAATACCTGTCAACACAACTTCACGGTATCCTGCAGCAACCATCCCCTGTACTTCCCGCACGATATCGTCCTGTCCCCGGCTTCTGACCCTGCCCCTTGCATAGGGGATGATACAATAGGAACAAAACTGGTCGCATCCATCCTGGATTTTGATATATGCCCTAGTATGTTCAGCAGTACGGCTCAGCTGCATTTCTTCATATTCTCTCGTATTTCGGATATCTATAATCTCCATGACAGGCTTCTGCTTTTTCCCACCATCCACAGGCATTTCTGGCTGTGTTTCAGGCTGCCTGCCTTCTCTCCTCTGACCGTCTTCCTCCTCTTTCTCCAAGTCTTCTTCCTGCCCTTTAGTCTGCATACCTGCCTGTCCATCCCGTTCCTGCAAGTATCTCTCCAGAATCGATACCAGATCTTTCTTGCGGTTATTACCGACCGCAAGGTCCACCGCCTTATCCTGCATAATCCCTTCCCCGGCTGTCTGGACATAGCATCCCACCGCCACCACAACAGCATCCGGGTTTCTCTTTTTTGCGCGATGGAGCATCTGTCTGCTTTTCCGGTCTGCTATGTTTGTCACAGTACAGGTATTAACAATATAGATATCTGCCTCCTCATCAAAAGGTACAATTTTATATCCACTTTCCAACAGCATTTGTTGCATAACATCTATTTCATAGCTGTTTACCTTACATCCGAGATTATGTAATGCTACACTTTTCATTGTATCCCTCACGTTTTTTGTATTGTTTTATCATTGACTTTTAGGCCTCCAACCTTTAGTATTAAATCAGAAGGTATTTGTAGAGCAAAGGAGGTAGATTCGATATGAAAACAGTACAGATCTCTTTAAATTCAATTGATAAGGTTAAATCTTTTGTAAATGACATTACAAAATTTGATTACGATTTCGATCTGGTATCCGGCAGATATGTGATCGACGCGAAATCTATCATGGGTATCTTTAGTCTGGATTTATCCAAACCCATCGACTTGAACATCCATGCGGAAGACGCGATCGATGAAGTTCTGGCAGTCTTAAAACCGTACATCATCTGATCAGTCCTATCAATAAGACACCGGAATCACCTGATAAGGTGATTCCTTTTTATTTGCATTATCCCAGTCATCTCACGATGATCAGTTCTTCTGTGTCCAGTGCAGTCTGCACTAACTCGTCAATCTTTTCATCCAGATTCTGCTCGTGTTTTCTGATGATCTTGAGATTCGGTTTCGTTACCGGATGCTTCGCCACAAAAATCGTACAACAGTCCTCAAAAGGCTGGATCGAAGTCTCATACGTATCAATCTTTTCAGAAATATCCACGATTTCCATCTTATCAAATCCAATCAGCGGCCTGTAAACCGGCAGTTCACATACCTCATTAGTCGCCATTAGGCTGTGCATCGTCTGTGAGGCAACCTGCCCAATACTTTCGCCGGTGATCAGTCCAAGACAATCTGTCTCTTTGGCAATATGCTCCGCAATACGCATCATATAGCGGCGCATGATGATTGTTAATTCATCGTGTGGACACTTATCATAAATATACAACTGTATATCCGTAAAATTAATGACATGAAGATAGATCGGACCCGTATAAGCTGCCACTTTCGATGCCAGATCCACCACTTTCTGCTTCGCACGTTCACTCGTGTAAGGCGGCGCGTGGAAATAGACCGCATCGATCTTGACACCTCGCTTCGCGATCATCCAGCCCGCTACTGGAGAGTCAATACCTCCAGATAAAAGCAGCATTGCCTTGCCGCCGGTTCCTACTGGCATTCCACCCGGTCCTGGTATGGTCTCGGAATAGATATAGACCTTATCGCGTATCTCGATATTCAACAGAATATCTGGTTTGTGCACGTCAACACGCATCTGTGGATAAGCATCCAGAATAACACCTCCCAACTCCATATTGATCTCCATGGAATTGAGAGGATAGTTCTTCCTTGCCCGTCGGGCAGCAACCTTAAAACTTTTATCCTTTACAGGGTAGACCGTGTCAAGATAGCTTACCACCGTCTCTTTTAGCTTCTCAAAGCCTTCGTCCTCCACGTAGACCATAGGACAGATTCCTGATATGCCAAATACCTTCTGCAGATGCGCTACTGTCTCATCATAATCGAATCCGGATACGGCATCTACATAAATGCGCCCGTCCGTCTTCCGCACACAAAAGTCCCCTTCACATTTCTTCAACGCGTACTTAATCTGCTGTACCAGTGCATTTTCAAACAGATACCTGTTCTTACCCTTCACCCCGATCTCAGCATATTTTATCAAAAAAGCCGTAAACATATTTCCTCCCTGCCGCCTGGTTTTCGCGGCTTTACTCTCCTCAAAACTTACACAGCGCCGTCAACGTCAATGGCGTGTATATTTTCTCAACATCGGAACCATTTCACATAACGCCTGTATAGTATACCGGATTTCTTCTTCTGTTGTAAAGACTGAGAGACTGAAACGTATTGTGGAACTTAACAGATCCTTCTCTACCCCGATCGCTTTTAAGGTATCTGATATTTGCGGCTTATTGGAAGAGCAGGCACTTCCTGCCGACACATAGATTTCTTTTTCCTCCAGTGCATGCAGCAAAACTTCACTCCGCACACCACGTACCGAAAGACTGACAATGTGCGGCGCTCCCTGCCGTCCTGGACAGCCATTGACTTTAACATCCTCTATCTGGCTTACTCCCTCGATCAGCAAATCCCGCAGCACATACATTCTCTCAACATCCTGGTCTAAATTGGCGTAAGCCATCTCCGCCGCCCTGGCAAGCCCTGCAATGCCCGGCACATTCTCTGTTCCAGAGCGCATCCCTTTCTGCTGCCCGCCTCCGTACAGGATCGGGTTGATCTTCGAGCCTTCTTTTATATACAGAAAGCCTATCCCTTTCGGTCCATGTATTTTGTGAGCGCTGACAGACAACAGATCCACATGCATCTTAGCGGGATAGATCCTAAACTTACCGAACCCCTGTACCGCATCCACATGAAACAACGTCTGTGAATTGCATTGCTTGATCAGTTCCCCTGCCTCAGCGATAGGCTGTACACTTCCAATCTCATTATTGACATGCATGATCGAAACAAGGATCGTGTCTTTCCTCACCGCCCGTTCCAGATCCGTCAGGGAAATTCTTCCTTCACGGTCAACTGGAAGATAGGTCACTTCAAATCCCTGGTTTTGCAGGTAAGCCATAGTCTGCAGGATTGCCGGATGCTCTATCCTGGTGGTGACCAGATGCCTGCCACGCCTGTGGTTTGCCATCGCTGCGCCAATCAATGCAATATTATCAGACTCTGTTCCCCCGGAAGTAAACAGAATTTCCTTGTCATTTACCTTCAGCAGTTTCGCCAGCGTCTCTTTCGCATACCTTAAATATTGTTCCGCTTCTACCCCTTTATGATGCAGGCTGGACGGATTTCCATAATCCTCGCACATGACCTTGCATACTAATTCCGCTGCTTCATCATAGCACTTGGTAGTCGCGGAATTGTCTAAATACACTTCCATTTCTGTCATTCCTTTCTTTTGACTTATCGTTCCCGGAAGTTTTTCACAGCATAGTCTCTGCTATTTCCTTATACCCTATCATATGTTATCAGCTTTCTAAGTGATACATCAGCCACGATAATACCGTAAAGCCTGCCGTCTCCGTCCGCAGGATCCGCTTCCCCAGCGTTATAGGCTCGATTCCGGCCTCCATTGCCATCTGAATCTCACTCTCCTCGAACCCTCCTTCCGGTCCGATGAAGACCGCAATGTCCTTTCCAGCCGCCACCGCCTCTATTACTTTCCGCGTATGCTGCATATCCTCCGCCAGCTCATACGGAATCAGCCTAACCTCCATGGCGCGGGCGTAATCTACAGCCTCCTGCATGCTCATGACAGAATGCACCTTTGGGATCATGCCTCTTTTGCTCTGCTTCGCCGCCGACTCTGCGATTCCCTGCCATCTGCCAATCTTCCCTGCTGCCTTCTTCTCATCCAGTTTTACCACACAGCGTCTGGCCGCCACCGGGATCACCTCATACGCACCAAGTTCTACTGCCTTCTGTACGATCAGTTCCATCTTGTCTGCTTTGGGCAGGCCCTGGAAAAGATAAATGCGGGACGGCAGTTCCACTCCCTCTTCTTTAATGAAACGCAGTGTACACAACACTGTATCCTCCGTATAAGATTCAATACCGCAGCGATACTCCTTTCCATCGATCCCATTGCTCACTGCGATCTCTTCCCCCGGCTTCATACGCAGTACATTGCGTATATGGTTGACATCACTCCCCGTGATCACGATTTGTCTCCCCTGTATCTGTCCCGGTTCTACAAAAAACTGATACATATCTATGCACACGCCTTTCTGTTATGATCTGTCCGTTTCCTGCGCCGCCACAAAACATAGCTCTGCAGCAGCAGAAAAACTGCCAGCCCTATAATCGCTCCCACACTGTCCACAATCACATCACTGATCAAGCCCGCGCGCCCTTCCACAAATAATTGATGAAACTCATCACTGCAGGCATACAGGATCGTCAGAACAACTGCAATGCCATAACGATACAGCCGCTTTAGCTGCCATCTTCCAATCCACACATACAGCAGAATTGCCAAAATGGCAAATTCCGTCATATGCGCCCCTTTGCGGACAAAATATTCCACCAGACGCGCAATCTCCCATATTCTTTCCGCATCAATATGCAAATGGAAAAGCCATCCTGTCATGCTGACGATCTGGTCGCTGACTCCTTCGCTGACCACACTGGATTCTTCCTTATTCTGCGCAGAGAAGATAAAAATAACAATCATCCACAACACTGCCAGGACACCTGCTATATTGCTTCTTATTCGCACAATGTCTTTCTTTTTCATTCTAATCCCCATGCATATTGCAAGTCTGCTTGCCTTAATCTATTCTAAAATGGCTTACGGGCAGTCACAGAAACCCACTCGCCTTGATAAGTAACTTCCAAAAGTTCCAGTCCTGCTGCTGCCACAGCCTCTCTGACCAACTGTTCTTTCACATCAATGATCCCGGAGGTGATATAAATACCTCCTCTTTTCATCTGGCGGACAATCACTGGAGTCAATGGCACCAGCACATCCGCCAGAATATTCGCCACAACAATATCATAACGCTCATATCCTACCCGATCCTGTATTTCCAGATCAGTGATGATATTACCAATCATCATCTCAAAAGACTCATTAGCGATACCATTGGCTTTCTTATTCTGTGCAACCGCCTCCACCGCGCAAGGGTCTAAATCCGTGCCCACCGCATGTTTCGCCCCATACATCAAAGCGAGAATCGCCAAAATACCACTTCCCGTTCCCACATCCAATAATTCTGTTTCCTGGGTCAGATACTTCCTGATCTGTCGGATGCAAAGCTGCGTCGTCTCATGCATCCCAGTACCAAATGCTGTCCCCGGATCGATGTGCAGTATCCGCTTATCCTTATCCTCTTCCCGTACCTCTTCCCAGGAAGGAATGACCAGAAGATCATCTATGTAAAACTGATGAAAATACTGCTTCCAGTTGTTGATCCAATCAATATCCTCCGTCTCGCTTACCGAAATGGAACCTTCTCCGATCTCCATAAAAAACCGAAGTTCTTCCAATTCCTGCTCAATCTGCCCTATGATAGTATCCCGATCTGTAGGAACACCATCCACCTCCAGACTGCCGTCCTCCTTTTCTTCCACGAAGAAACTAAGATACGCTATCCCGTCGTCCTCTGGTCCCTCTGGCAGAATATCCACAAACATCTGCTCCTTCTCCAATGCGGTCAATGGAATCTTGTCCTCAATCTGCGCTCCTTCCAGACCAATATCATAGAGTGTACTGATAATAATGTCCTCTGCCTCTGTGATCGTCTTGATCCTGAATTTCATCCATTTCATTTCAATTTACCCCTATCGCTGTTAAAATTTCTTGAATTATCATTTATACGGCTTCTCTCAATCATCGCTGCCGGTTTTCAGATCCCCGCCAGCAACAGAATTTCAATTTTCATTATAACCGAAAGCATAAGGCGTGTATACCTGGAATTGCAAGCTGTGAAAGCAGCATCCCCGCCAATCTCTTTGGACGAATGCTGCTTTCGTGTAAAACTGCTTATGAAGCGTCAGATCCCTTGACTGACGGCATATCCGGTGTACTTAAACCCTCGTCATCCTTGCCGTACTCTACATACTCACCATATTCCTGCCAGATATTGCAGATCCATGTCTTACCCTGGTTGAAGATGATCTCCTCCCCAGCTTCATCATAGAATTTCGCTGGCGTAAAATCACCATCATAGCGCATCCATTTACCCTTGATCGCTTTCCCATTGGTGAAGACGATTGCATCTCCTTCACCATGTACTCCAAACGCAAGATAATCATGACTGTCCCTTACCTCACCATGACAGTACTGGAACACAACATTGCTGACCGTCAATTGTTCATTATTATATTCATCTATCTGCTTCTTACCATCCTGATATCTGTAATACAGATGGTCCTCTTCATGATATTCAAAATACGGATGATAAGAACCATAACCACTGGCATTACTACCCGACTTCCCACCAGGATACACCATGACAGCATCTTCCTTCTCAACATAATCTGCTGTCACATCATCTGCTGCAAACAAGAATGGCGGAACATATTTATCATCATAGTCCCAATCATAACCAAGTCTGTCCACAGCCTTAAATAAACCTTCAATCATAAGGTATCCGGTAAATTCCGTTGCATATCCTGGACGCTTCACCCTGCCAAAAGCCTCATCCGCCGGATTGTGAATACCTTCCACTGACGCGCTGACATTATAATACTCTGGCCTGTTAATTAATTCCTCTACATAAGGCCTTGCCAACCCCCAGTTACAGTAGATTGCCTCATACCCCATAGCTGTATAGACATAATAATCCCTGCTGCTTCTCACCGGTCCGATCCGCTCCAGCTCATCGAAATCCTCAAACATTGCCATCAATCTGGTAATGCGCCCTTCCACCGGTGCCTCGTAGATAATACCTGCTTTGGATAATCCATACTGTGGCATCGCTGGCGCGTTGTTTGGGATCATTACTGCGATCGGCCTTCTTAACGCAATCTTCTCATCTGTCCATTGCCCTGTCAGATAACTCTGAATCCTACCGTTCTCGCTCACCCGCTCTCCAATAACTGGATAAGCTGTCGTAAGTTCAGGAATTTCCTCCTCCGGCTCCTCTTCTACTTCCGGTGCAGGCTCTTCCTCCACCACTTCATCTACTTCCGGCACAGGTACAGGCTCTTCTTTTGTTCCACATCCAATCAGTCCTGTTGTCATGCACAGTATCGTAACTCCTGCTAACGCAATTCTCCTCCGTAACATTTTTACCTCTTTTCTACATCGCCTTTCTTTGGTAATGCTGGTCGTTTGCCTCTGCGCAGATATCATTTATCCGCTATTCATAACCTCGTGTGCGCATAAAATTTCTGTTTTTAGGTTTATTATTTGTGGATATACGTATATTACCTAAAACTTTTCTTTTTAGGTTTTGCAATATACACAAATTAGTATACAGCCAAAAATCTTTTTTATTATAGCCGAAAAATGGAAGATTGTATAGTTAAATTGGGGAAAACTAAGAAAATGATAAGAAAAATGATACAAATAAATTTGCATATTACAGGATACATGTCTTTCATCCATTAAAAATATGCGTTGCAAAATACGTCAATAAAAGCCGCACGGAAAAGTTCTTTCCGCACGGCCTCATTACCCAGCCAGCCTCCTTAAAAAGGATCAGCCTTATTGCATCACGACACAGTTATATTTAATCTGCTTTCCACTGCCATCCATTGCTTTAATCGTAATGGTTGCCTTTCCAGCTTTATTATGTGCAAAAAACTTCACACAAGGATATGAAACTCCCGTCTCAGAATCCCTAAGGATATCCCAGGTTACAGAGATGACTCCTGGATTTGACGAAGATACTGCAAAAGATCCTTGCTGCATATCCGTCGCTATGTATGCAATCCGCGCCTTACCTACCGGCGTTGGGGTAAATGGCTCTGCATATCTTGTACTCCATGCGCCATAAGAATCATACAAATAAAGCAGCTGCGTTGGCTTGACCACAGTAATCTTATACTGGCCGACCGCCCCGCTTCCATCCTTTGCCACAGCCTTGACGAGATAGGATCCTTTCACCGCCCCTGCACTCTTCTTGGACTGACCCACAGCCGTTATTTTTCCAGATGCAGAAATACTCACTCCTAATGATTTTGCCCAATCAGCTTCTGCTTTGTCCTTCGACCTGGGATCCACTTTTCTATTTCCTTTATATAACTCCCATGTCACGCCTTTATTCGCTATTGTTCCATATTCTGTTTCTACTGTGGCCTTTAACTGCAAAGACTTGCCTTGTGATACATACTCATTATTGCTGCCGGTAGGCGCTACTGTGATGCCAGAAACCGGGTTATTCACGGTAACCGCACATGCCAATTTCTTTCCGGACCCATCCGTAGCCGCAATCGTAATATTTGTCTTTCCTGTTGATTTACCGGTAGCTTTGATGGTAAGCGTTATAACATTACCACTCCTGCTGTCTGTGACCGTTGCGATCCCTTTATTACTGTTGGTCACCGTATAACCCAAATCCGCATCTCCGTTGCCGGCGATATTGGCTGTGATCGTCGCTGTTGTAGGTGTCGCCGCAGAAAACTGTTTCCTGAAAAGTGTTACTTTACTGTATTCTTTCTTTGAAAATGTAATTCCAGTTACAATACCCTTTTTAACCGTTATCTCTTTTACTGCAGTTAACTCTGTTCCATCCGTTGTGATCGCCTTGACAGTATATTTTCCACCCACCGCTTTTGCGGTCGTTGTCAGTCTGCCATTTGCTTCATTAATACTAACGCCTTGTGCTCTGGCCCAGCTGGCATTCGCTCTGTCTTTTAAATTGATTTTCGTTCCTGCTTCGTTGTATAGTTCCCACTTCACTTTCTTGACCGTCACGTCAACAGGTGTCACTTCCGCCTTAAACGTCATGCTTTTCCCTGCCGCAATCTTATCGTTACCTGTTATCTCTATTCCAGTCGCCAACTGCTTAATTGTCACCGTAATCGTTGCCTTTTTGCCGCTGGAATCTTTGGCTAAAGCTGTGATCGTTGCTTTACCAGCCTTATGCGGAGTAACCACACCCTGGTCATTTACCGTTGCAACTGATGTATTGCTGCTGCTCCACCTAAAATCTGTTACTGGCACTAATGTCTTCTTATCCATCTCCACAGCTTCAAAGATCGAAGAAAGATCAGCATTAGGGTCTTGAGACGTCACAGGAATTACCAGATCTACTTTTGTTTTTTTAAATTTGGCTGTGCCGACCTTAGTAGCAGCAATTACCGTAATCGGATAATCCTCCGCCTTCACATGCCCATCATCTTTGGCTGTGACACGGACAATATAACTATCTTCAACCGCTTTTGCAGTCGCTGTTACTCTGCCCGATGCCGAGATACTCACCCCTTTAGCTTTAGAGGCATTGGCAACTGCTTTATCCTTTGATGACGGATCTATCTTTGTCTTTCCATCACTCTCATATAACTCCCACGTCACTTTCTTGTTCGTAGCATAAGCAGGCAGAATTTCTGCAGACAACTGTATGCTCTTACCCTTAGCGACCTGCTGTATACCAGATATTACAATACTATTCACATAGGGCTTTAATACATAAGTTGCAGATTTGACCGGACCAGCCACACCGCTCTCATTCACCGCAATCGCTTTAATCGTTGCTTTTGCGCTGTCGTTGATCGTAAACTCACCTGTATACTCTTTTGTATTCGTATCTGTTTCGCCATTCTTATAAACCGGCGTTTTCCCATTTATCGTATAATAAATCGTGGTATCATTCTGCGGTTTTGTAATTACCACTGTTACTTTCTGTGCTGCCGCGCTGTTGTCCGGAGTGATCGTAATCGATGGCGCCTTCGGCTTCTGAATCGCGGTATTTAATTTGAATACTTTTGTCAGGCTGGTGATACCGGAGCCCATGCCCGAACCAATCCTGATCGTATTGGCTTTCATCAACTTCTCTAAGGCATCGACTCTCTCTGCCCCACTCTTGCTGCGCACTTCTGCATTACCAGACAAAATAACAGCCGCTTCCCCTGCAGCTACCGGACATGCCATAGAAGTACCACCCATTTCCACATAGGTATACTGCTTACTTCCTTCACCCTGCCAACCCGTAGACCAGATCGATGCTCCTGGTGCACTCAAATCCACCTTGTCACCATAATTAGAAAAACTTGCGCGGGTGTTGCCTTTATCTGTAGCTGCCACACTGATAACATGATCATAACATGCAGGATAATTATAATTAGTCCCACCATCATTTCCGGCCGCCGCAAAGATTGCCGTTCCTTCTGCATAAGCTTGATTTACAACATCCTGGAACGCTCCATTATAGCCAACTCCGCCCAGACTCATATTGATAATATCTGCATCTTGTCCGCATGCTGCCATGATTGCCTGCATGATATCAGCGTCTGTCCCTGTTCCATCTGGCAGAACGTTTCCGCTAAGCAGCGTAACTTCCGGTGCGACACCGGCTCCTCCGATTCCATTCCCTGCTTTAGCGCCAATAATTCCAGCCACATGTGTCCCATGGCCTACCTGATCGTTTGTCCCATTCGAAGTAATACTCGTGGCAGATAAATCCCCGTGATTGGTATCAACTCCGGTATCAAGAACCGCAACTGTTATTCCTTTACCAGTATAACCTTCGGTCCATGCATAGGCAGACCCAATCACCGTATGATGCCATTGATAAGATGCGCTTGCCGGCTTCAGACATTCATCATCATAGGCAAGTACTGATAAATAATCTGATTCTGTATAATCCTCTCCACTGATCTGTGTATCTGCGGCATAACTTTCTATCTCATATTCTTCTGTTGTGATTTCTATATTACTACTTTCGCCGCTCTCTGCCTGGTTATCCTCCGCCATATTTTCTTCCGAAAATGCATACCGGTAGTAATTAGGCCACACTGCAGGAAGATTCAACTCCTCGTTGGCAGCCGCCCGTATAGCTTTGCTGACAGAATCCTTCTTGTTCAGTTTCAATGTCAGAATGCCATATTCGAAGGAAACAATCTCCGCATTATATGCCTCAGCGATCATCTGCGCCTCTTCCTCGGACTCTGCAAAGGTAATGACCTCTCCTTTTACATAATCAGATCCTTCATCATAATTACTGATTTCGCTAAGATGCACAGACAAATCCGCTTTGCTTCTCATCTGCTCTCTGGTAAGTTTATATGTCGAAGGCATCTCCGAAAATCCTTCTAAACCCTCTTTTTCTTCTTCCTCCTGCTCAAGCAAATCGCCATTTCCAGAAACAGTTTCTACGTCCTGGTCATTCTCTTCTTCATCCAGATTTTCCTCTATCTCTTCCTCAGGAGTTTCTTCTGGTGTCTCCTCCAGATCGTTATCCGGTGTCTCCTCTGGCGTCTCTTACGGATCCTTATCTACATCCTCTGGAATTTCTTCCGGATCCTTATCCGGCGTCTCCTCTGGTGTCTCTTCCGAATCCTTATCTGAATCCTCTTTAGAATTCCCATCCTCCTGATCATCTTTATCCGAAGGATCCTGCTCCCCCTCTTCGGCATCTGGTTTTTGACTTTCTTCCTCTGTTTTTCCGTCATCACTACTGTCAATATTTAAATTTCCATCATCCTCTTTATTCTCATTCTCCTCCAGAGAAACTTCTGTCTCTACACCATTTTCTGCATGAACGACTGCTGCTCCAGCAGGTTCTACAAGCAGTGCCATAGAAAGCAATATTGACAAAAACACCCTGTTTTTTCTTCCTCTTTTACCAGTCATTACGTTTCCTCCACTACACACTCTTTACCAACTACTCGAACTCAAGCATACTATTCCATTCATCTGCTTCCCTGACATAATTGAGCGACAGGGCTGGATATCCTTTTTTCTCCCCTTCAGTAATCACATCATAGGGATCTTGATCTGTGTCGTACACCGCTATGCCTTCTTCAAACGATATCATCTCAATTCCGTATAATTCTGCTATCTCCTGCGCCTGCTCCTGTGTCTCAGTCAATGCCATAAGCGGGTGATCCGCCAGCTCCACTGATATCATATCCCCCTCTTCCAACTGTGCCATAGGTAGAAATGGAAATGCCGGCCCTATTCCAAATTCACAAAATGCCACATACCATCCACCAAATACTGCGATAATCACCATCACAGCAATCGCTCCCACTGCCCACATCTTTTTCTTCATCAAATCCCCTTTCCTTTTATTTTGTCTGATTATTTAGAGATGAATAGACTATTATCCTCGAAATTCATCTCTATATCTTATTTATTATAGCACACTTATACAATCAGAAAAAGTTGTACAACATATTATGATGCCAAAAATAGTAAACCTAGCACATGCTGCTCAAAACATAAAAAGCAGCAGAACTACTTCATAAGTAATTCTACCGCTCTTCTATCCTCCGTATTTCATTCTATAGCTGACCATTACCAGAGCTTTTTCTTTTTTCCCCTTCCCTTGCCGCTTGTCGTCTCCTCCGCACGGCCAGAGGTCACATTCTTTGCCGCATTTAAGGTATCCCCTGTCTCTTCATCGAACTTTTTCAGGAGATCCTTCGCCTCATGAGACAGCTTATCCGGCACCTGTACTACCAGCGTCACGTAATGATCACCCCTGATATCCCTATTGCGCAGGGAAGGAACGCCTTTGCCTTTCAAGCGCACTTTCGTGTCAGTCTGGGTTCCGGCCTTAACCTCGTAAATTACTCTGCCATCCACCGTATCAATCACAATATCACCACCCAGCGCTGCAATCGCGAAGGACATAGGTACTGTAGAGTATATGTTCTCATCCTGCCGCTGGAAAATAGGATGTCTGCCTACTACAACTTCTACCAGCAGATCACCTCTTGGTCCACCGTTCGTTCCAGGTTCCCCCTTTTCACGGATCCGAACGCACTGACCATTATCAATACCTGCCGGAATAGATACTTGTATCTTCTTCCTGTTCGCAATATAACCCGTGCCACGGCAATCCGGGCACTTATCTTTGATGACCTTACCAGTTCCATGACAGTCTGGGCAGGTCTGTACATTTCTGACTGTACCGAAGAAAGAGTTCTGGGTAAATACTACCTGCCCCTTACCGCCGCACTTCGAACAAGTCTCTGGGCTGGTTCCCGGTTTCGCACCAGTTCCGTGACAGGACGTACATTCATCCTTAAGCGTCAACTCAATCTCCTTATCCACGCCAAATACCGCTTCCTCAAAAGTAATTCTGACACTGGATCGGATATTTGCTCCTTTCATCGGCCCATTACTTCTGCCGCCACGGCGGCCTCCTCCAAAGATGTCGCCGAAGATATCACCAAAAATGTCTGTAAAATCTGCGCTGTTGAAATCAAAACCGCCGAATCCGCCCGGCCCGCCTGCACCATCGAAAGCAGCATGACCATACTGGTCATACTGCCGTCTTTTCTCAGGATCACTCAAAACCGCATAAGCCTCGGAAGCTTCTTTGAATTTCTTCTCCGCCTCTGCATTGCCGGGATTCATATCCGGATGGTATTTCTTAGCCAGAACTCTATATGCTTTTTTGATTGCGGCATCGTCGGCGTTTTTCTCTATGCCAAGCACCTCGTAATAATCTCGTTTCTGTTCTGCCATACTTATAATCCTCCAAGTCTGCTTCATCCCGGAAGAATATCCTTAAAGATATGCTCCCTGACAAAAAATCCCATTTTGTCTTTAGACTTCTCTGTAGTCTCCGTCTACCACATCATCTGCTGCGTCGCCCTGTGCACCTGCGTCTGCTGCGCCACCCATATTGCCCATGTCAGGACCGCCCTGTGCCTGCTGCATATTCTCATACATTTTGGTAAACAGCGCCTGCGCAGAAGTAGTCAATTTCTCTTTCGCTGCCTTGAGTTCATCGATCTGGCTGTCATTCATCTCCTGATCTTTGGTCCTCTCCAGGATTTCCTTTACAGCCTGCAGATCTGCCTCAACATTTGCCTTATCAGACGCATCGATCTTATCCCCTACTTCGCTGAGCGCTTTCTCCGTCTGGAACACGAAGGAATCCGCTTCATTCCGCGTATCAATCGCTTCCTTTCTCTTCTTATCCTGTGCCTCGTACTCTGCTGCTTCCTTTACTGCCTTGTCGATCTCGTCATCAGACATATTGGAACCTGCCGTGATTGTAATATGCTGCTCCTTGCCCGTCCCTAAATCCTTCGCAGACACGTTCACGATACCATTGGCATCAATATCAAAAGTAACTTCGATCTGCGGAACACCGCGCATTGCTGGCGGAATGCCATCCAGTCTGAACTGGCCGAGAGATTTATTGTCTTTTGCAAATTGTCTTTCACCCTGCACAACATTAATATCAACTGCAGTCTGGTTATCTGCCGCTGTAGAGAAGATCTGGCTCTTCTTGGTCGGAATCGTGGTATTTCTCTCAATCAGTCTGGTAGCAACACCGCCCATCGTCTCGATCGACAAAGATAACGGCGTCACATCCAAAAGCAGAATCTCGCCTGCACCAGCATCGCCAGCCAGCTTACCACCCTGAATGGAAGCGCCCAGGGCAACACACTCATCAGGATTCAGGGATTTGCTCGGCTCTTTACCTGTCAGCATTCTTACCTTCTCCTGTACTGCAGGAATACGTGTGGAACCTCCTACCAACAATACCTGGCCAAGATCGGAATTTGTAAGACCTGCATCCTTCATTGCATTCTGTACAGGAATTGCCGTCTTCTCTACCAGATCATGTGTCAATTCATCGAATTTAGCCCTTGTAAGATTCATGTCAAAGTGTTTCGGACCTTCCGCTGTCGCCGTGATAAAGGGCAGATTAATATTCGTAGTCGTTGCGGAAGAAAGTTCTTTCTTCGCCTTCTCAGCCGCCTCTTTTAATCTCTGGAGCGCCATCTTATCGTTGGAGAGATCTACACCCTCCTGTGCCTTAAACTCAGCTAACATCCAATCGATCACCTTCTGGTCAAAGTCATCACCACCCAGACGTGTATCGCCATTGGTAGAAAGCACTTCAATGACACCGTCGCCGATCTCAATGATCGATACGTCAAAAGTACCACCGCCAAGATCGTATACCATGATCTTCTGCTCTTTTTCATTGTCAAGCCCATACGCAAGCGCTGCTGCCGTCGGCTCGTTGATGATACGCTTCACATCCAAACCTGCGATCTTGCCGGCGTCCTTGGTTGCCTGTCTCTGTGCGTCATTGAAATAGGCCGGAACCGTGATAACTGCCTCGGTTACCTTTTCGCCCAGATAATTCTCTGCATCTGCTTTGAGTTTCTGCAGGATCATAGCAGAAATCTGCTGCGGGGAATATTTCTTGTCCTCGATGGTACGTCCTTTGTCGGTACCCATATCTCTCTTGATCGACGCAATCGTCTTGTCAGCATTCGTGACCGCCTGACGTTTTGCAGGTTCACCCACCAGTCTCTCGCCTGTCTTCGTAAACGCTACAACGGATGGTGTTGTCCTGGCTCCTTCAGTGTTAGCGATGACTGCAGGCTTACCGCCTTCCATAACCGCTACACAGCTGTTGGTTGTTCCCAAGTCAATTCCGATAATTTTACTCATAATTTCTTCCTCCTATTAAAGATACCTTACTTTACATTTTTATCAACTATCTATGATCATCTGAAAAGAAGAACCGGAACCCTATTCCCTCCTGTTTCTTTTCACAGACTATCCGACATGCACTTTATATCTGCCCCAAACATGCTCCTGCACTTTAGAGTGTTGGTTTTCCCTTAGCTTACCACTGCAACCATACTGTGTCTTACCACACTGTCACGGTAAGTATATCCTTTCTGCAGCTCCTGTGCAATCACACCAGTCTCATACTCTTCACTCTCCACCTGCATGACTGCATTGTGGAAGTCAGGATTAAACTCCTCTCCCACTGCCGGGATCGGCTTTACTTCCATCTTCTCAAGTTCTGTCATGAGCTGCTTGTAGATCATCTCCATCCCCTGTGCGAAGCCGCCGTCTTTTTCTTCTGCTGATACAGACGCCAGACCTCTCTCAAAATTATCCACAACTGGAAGGATCTTCTCAATCACACTTTTTGCTCCTGTCTCAAACATCATAGTTTTTTCTTTTTCAGAGCGCTTACGGAAATTATCAAACTCCGCCATCTGACGTTTCACTCTGTCTTCCAGTTCCTCAATTTTTTCTTTCAAGGCATCCTGCTTCTTGTCTGCCTTTTCTCTTTTTTTCTTTTCTTTTTTACTTTCTTTGGAAGTTTCTTCTGCAGTGTCTTCCTGTACAGTTGTTTCTTCTGTCATTTCTTCAACCGTTTCTTCCGTTGTTTCCGAAATGCTTTCATTGGTCATGTTTTCTTCCTGCTGGATATCTTTTTCTTCTGCCACGGCACACATTCCTTTCTAACATCTATGATTGATATGGGCGATTCTTCCTATAGCCTTTTACCTGGCAGCCTGGCTGCCGTAAGAGCGCGCTCATTTTCTATACAAATCGTCTAACTGACTTTTCAGCAGCTTCAAGTTCGTCACTACCTTCTCATAATCCATCCTCTTAGGTCCAATAATCCCGATCGTTCCCTTCATTCCTTCATCCAGCTCATACGTAGCTGTCACAATACTGCAGTCCCTCATTCCTTGTACTGGCGTCTCACTGCCGATATAGACCTGTATCCCTGTATTGTTCTCATCTGCCAGATTCCCCTGCACAAGCTCACTAAGAAGTTGTTTCTCTTCAAATGTAGTGATCAGCTCACTTGCCCTCTCATGGTCTGCCAGCTCTGGGTACTTAAAGAAGTTTTTCGTACCACTGGTGTAGATTTCCAGGTCTTCGTCCGCCTTAATCGCCTCGGCTACCGCATCAATAACCCCTGCCACAATGTCACTGTGAATCCCCGCTTGCTGCTTCATGGCTGAAATCATACCCAGATTGATCTGCTCCATGGACAGACCATTCAAATGCGTGTTCAGTAAAATATTAAGCTTGAGAAGGGTTTCATCACTCAATGCTTCCTCTACAGTCAGCAGCGTATTTTTGATTACATTGCCTTCCACTACGATGACCGTCAGAATATGACTGCTATCCACACGGGACAATTGGATGAATTTCAATTTATTACGGTGATACTGCGGTGCGGAAACCATCGCTGCATATTCTGTATTGTTTGCAAGCATCTTCACTGCCTGCTTTAGAAGGTGATCCATCTTGTCTTCCTTCTCAAGAAGGCTCTCCCTCATCTCCTCCACTTCCCGCTCTTTCTCTTCCATCATCTTATCCACATACAGACGGTACCCTCGGTCAGAAGGAATACGGCCAGCTGAAGTATGCGGCTGTAAGATGTAGCCCAGCTCTTCCAGATCTGCCATCTCATTGCGGATCGTCGCGGAACTCAGATTCAAATCAGTATATTTAGAGATCGTTCTGCTTCCTACCGGCTCACCCGTCTCTAAGTAAGTGCGGATGATGGCCTGCAATATTGTATATTTTCTTTCATCTAACTGCATACCATTTCTCCTATTGTTAGCACTCAACTCTTTAGAGTGCTAACATCTTCTAGTAGTAAGTTATCACTTACAATTTTTGTTGTCAACATCTACATGCAAAAAAATTATTAAAAAAATATGAAAAAAAGAAATTAAAAAACAGCCAATCTGAGTATCGTTCTCAAATTGACTGTCCACACCCTGGTATTTTCCCCTGATGACGCTGAAATATGTAAAACACATCCTAGAAGCTTCGGCTACTAGATATTGAAGCTTCCCCTCACCTCACCGTTGATCACATAATAAACTGTGTCCTCTTCCGGTTTTACATATAGTTCAACGGCTTTAAAATCTTTCTCTGCCTGATTCAAATCATACTGCCACACGTCCTTGGCAATCTTAACCAATTCTTCTGTTGCATAAGATTTCCCTGAAAACTGAATATGTACAGACTCTTGAACCTCTTCCTTTTTGACAGGAGTCCCCTTCTTTGCAGGCGCCTTCTTAGTGGTCTCTTTCTTCACTGCCGCAGGCTTTCTTCCTGGCCTCTTCGCAGGTTCTTTCTTCGCTTCTGTTGTCTTAGTCTCTTTTGCTGCTTCTGTCTTTGCTGCCGATGTTTCCATTGCTGTCTTAACTTCGTCTGTCTTTGTATCTGCAACCTTAGCAGCTACCTCCTTAGCAGTTTCTGCTTTCACTGCCGTTTTCTTTGTTGCCATGAGTATTCTCCTTCCCACATGTCCAAATCCTCGGACAAAAACGTTACACTATTTACTTTCTCATAATCCCTAAAGCCCTGCATTCCAGGACTCTATGGGGATTCTAACGCAATACCGATGCACTGTCAATCAACAATCTGTAACAAATAGTTGTATTTTCCTCATACATTTTATACGAAATGACATAAAAACAACCCAAAAATGCCCATTTTATGCCGTTTTCAAGGATTATGACAAAGATAAAGCATACATGCCGATACTCCGTAACTGTACAGTTCGATTAGGGAACTCTACACAGTTATAAAGTAAAATATAACAACACCGCTCCGCCTAATACAATACGGTACCATCCGAAAACTTTGAAGTCATGTTTCTTAATATATCCCATCAAAAACCGGATCACCACCACGGATACCACAAAGGCCACTGCCATGCCTACCATCAAAATAGTTATCTCCGCTCCCGTAAAAGTAAATCCAAACTTCACGACCTTGAGAAGACTCGCCCCCAGCATTACCGGAATTGCCAGAAAAAACGTGAATTCCGCCGCTACAGTTCTGGATACCCCGATCAGCAATGCTCCAACAATAGTCGCCCCAGATCTGGAGGTGCCTGGAAAAACAGCCGCAAGCAGTTGGAAAATGCCAATCATCAGCGCTGTCTGATACGTAATCTGCCCAAGCTCCGTGATCTTCGGCGCGCTGTTTTTATTTCTGTTCTCTATAATAATAAAGGCAATACCAAAAACGATCAGCGCAACCGCCACACACCAGGGATTATAAAATAATGCATCAAACACATCGTCAAACGCCAGACCGATCACAGCCGCTGGTATGCACGCCACCAGGATTTTAAACCACAAAACAAAAATGTCTTTCTGTATGACCTGTTTTTCCCGAAAACGGAACGGAAAGATCTTATTCCAGAACAGGATCACCACTGCCAGGATCGCTCCTAACTGTATCACAACCAAAAACATTTCCCAAAACTCTTCCGAGACATCCAATGTCACGAACTCGTTTAAGAGGATCATATGGCCAGTACTACTGATCGGCAGCCATTCTGTGATTCCTTCCACAATGCCGAACAGTACCGCCTTGATTATCTCTATTATGCTTATCATATTCTTTACTGCCTCCCGCTATACCATTTTTCTATGAATCTTCTCATAGACCTGTTTCTCTTTATTTATACTCATTTCTCACAAATCTTCTGAAGGCATCCAACGATCTTTCCACCTTCTCTGTGCCAATACAATACGCAATCCTGAAATAACCTTCCACACCGAAACTATCACTCGGCACAAGGATCAGATCATATTTCTTTGCCTTTTCACTGAACATGACCGCATCCTTTTCCAACGCCTTTGGAAACATATAGAAAGTTCCTCCTGGCTTCACACACTCAAAGCCAAGCGCAGTCAGTTCTTTATATAATAAGTTCATATTTGTCTCATACACTGACAGGTCGGACGTAAGTTCCAGCACTTCCGCCACCGCGAGCTGTATGATAGAAGGTGGACAGTTGTGCCCTGTACCTCTGGAGATCTGGCTGCACATCGCACTGATCAATTCAGCATCCCTACATTCTGGGTTCACTGCCACATATCCAATGCGCTCTCCCGGCAGCGACAGCGATTTCGAGAAAGAATAGCATGACAGTGTATTCGGATAAAATCTCGACGGATAAGGGGCATCTACCCCTGCAAACACAATCTCACGGTACGGCTCATCAGAGATGAGGAATATGTCATGTCCGTATTTTAGCGATTTCTCCGTCATGATCTGGGCCAACCGCCTGACCGTATCCGTCGAATACGCTGTGCCGGATGGATTATTAGGAGTATTGATCAGCACCGCAGCCACCTTCTCTGTAAGCATCTGATCAAACGCCTCAAGATTAATCTGGAAATTGTCTGTATCGGCAGGAACCACCTTAAGCTGCGCACCTGTCAGATTGATGTACGGCCCATACTCTGGAAAATAAGGGGCAAACGTGAGAATCTCATCCCCTGGTTGACTTACACAGCGCACTGCATGGGCAATCGCACCAGCAGCTCCCGTTGTCATAAAGATATGGTTCCCTGTATACTGCATCCCAAATCTCTTATTCAAAGATTCCGCTATTTTCTCTCTCACCGCGGGAATTCCCAGACTCTGGCTGTAACCATGCAATTCCATGGGATCCCTCTCCTGCAGCAGCCGGATCATCGTATCTGTAAACTCCTTGGGCGCAGGCACGGAGGGATTTCCAAGGCTATAGTCAAATACGTTCTCATATCCGATCTCCGCCCCTCTAGCGGTCGCAAATTCCGACAACTGCCTGATCACTGATTTTCCCTGCAGCATATCTTTATACTTCTGTACAATCATATTCTCTTATCCTGCCTTTCATGCCGTTTGTTTTTCTTCATATAATAACACACAGGCCGTTTTGTCCGCAACCTGTGTGTCATCTTATGATTTCTTCCAGCCTCCACTCTCTGGTCTGGCCAGTCCACTATATGTGCTGCCCTAGCTGTTATTTTCTTACTGTTTTTTCACCAGATGCAACAGTCTTCCCTGGAAATCGCCTTTGAGCGGTGGAATGTTAATCCCTGCATACTGCAGCGTATCTCCATGATACTCTACCTGCACAATCTCCGGCCACTCCTGTGCATTCTCAATCACATAGGATGCATTCTTGTCAAGTCCCGGAATCCGAATGCGTCTGCTGTGGAAACTTGGTCTGTTCAGCACCTGGATATAAGTGACAAGCGCTTCACTCTTATCTTTCGCCACCACTTCATAACAGTCATAGTAGTGATTTTCTGCATAATGAGCAATTCTATAATAGTCTCCCTCCCGTACCAGATCATTATATTTGTGGTACATTGCCACCTGATCCGGGATCATATTCTGCTCCTCTTCTGTAATTTTAGTGACATCCAGCTCATACCCAAAGGTTCCTGCCAGCGCCACATAACCCCTTGTCTCAAACGGTGTCGTTCTTCCAAGCGTATGGTTCGGACAATCAGAGACGTGAGCTCCCATCGTTGACAGTGGGTAGATCATAGCTGTACCTGCCTGAATAGAAAGGCGCTCTACCGCATCTGTATCATCAGAACACCAGATCTGCGGGCCATAATACAACATACCCGGATCAAATCTTGCCCCACCGCCGGAACAGTTTTCTAACAGCAGATGTGGAAACTCCTTTGTCATCCTATCCTGCAACTCATAAACTGCAAGCACCTGTCTGTGAAACAATTCTCCCTGCCTATCCGCCGGCAGTCCATAGCTTCCCATATCCGAGAGCTGTCTGTTCATATCCCATTTTACATATTCGATATTAGCGCTGCGAAGGACAGAAGCGATCATATTATAAATATGGTCTCTAACTTCCTGTCTGGTCAAATCCAGCACATACTGGTTTCTGGCAAGACTGCCTTTCCTTCCGGGAATTGCGAATGCCCAATCCGGATGTGCACGGTAAAGATCAGAGTCCGGCGAGACCATCTCCGGCTCAAGCCAGATTCCGAATTTCATCCCAAGCTTATTGACTTCATCTACCAGATACTTCAAGCCGCCTTTCAGCTTATCCTCGTTCACCTGCCAGTCTCCCAGGCTTGTATTATCATCGTTTCTGTACCCAAACCAGCCATCATCCATGACTAGCATCTCAATCCCACGGCGAGAAGCTTCTTTGGCGATAGCGAGCAGTTTTTCTGTATCAAAATCAAAATACGTTGCCTCCCAGTTATTGATCAGGATTGGACGCTTTTTATTCCGGTACTCACCTCTGATCAGATGACTGCGGTACAGATCATGGAATGTCCTCGTCATGCCACCAATGCCTTCGGCCGAATATACACAGATAACCTCCGGCGCCTGAAAAGAGTCACCCGGCTCCAGTTTCCAGCAGAAATCCTGCGGATGAATCCCCATCAACGCCCTCATACTGCCAAATTGGCTCACCTCGACCTGCGCCATAAAATTGCCGGAGTACACGAAATGCATCGCGTAAATATCCCCGTTTTCCTCAGTAGTGTTCTTACTTTTCCATGCCATAAAAGGATGTTCCTGATGGCTGGACTCTCCTCTGACAGAAGAAACTCCCTGCTTTCCCTTCATGACCGAACGTGTCTGTATGGTGCGCTCTCTTGCCCAGGATCCATGCAGTGTAATCATCTCATAATCTTCGTTGTCCATGTCAATACAAGCCGACAGCACTTTCGTCAGATAAACCGCCTCTGCGGCCTGGTTCACGACCTTCACGCTTCTTGCTATAGCGTCGCTGCCTGCAAAAATACTGTAAGATAAAATAACCTGCAGGTTCAGCACCCGATCCTCACAGGTGATCTCCAGCGTCTTACATGTCTCCTGCTGTCCGAACGTCGCAGGCAGCCCGGTAAGAGGCTCCTTACCATCATAAATCCTGTGTGACACATACGACAAAGATACTCCCGTATGCCCGCCCATGGTCCTGACCATCAACGTCCCTTCCCGATAGTCTCCCAAGCCATGACCTGTATACTCCATCGGAAATGTGTCCAGAAAAGAGAGTCTTTCTCTATTGTTCTGCGATGGCACAAAAGGCGCCTCCATCGTCCGCAGCAGGTACACCAGATTGTCTTCTGTCAACTTTCTTCCATAATAAATATGTCCGATAAAGTTCTCTTCATCTACAATCCCGATACAGTAGCTGGTATGCTCTGTATCTATTTTAAATACCCTGTTCTTCTCGTTATAATTGATCTGCATGAAATTTTCCACTCCTTCTTTCTTAAGACTTTTTCTGTCCTCTTATCTTATCGTTTTTGTACCGCCCTCTATGTAAGACAGAACTTTGTTTTTTATTATAACAGTATCGTTTCCTTTATGGAAGCGTATTATTTTTACGTCTTCTGGCACAGCGTCCCTCTGTGCAAATGGCAATCGCAAATAGTCAATTCTCCCGCTAAAAAATCGGCTTTCTTTCAATATTGAATTGCACAGTCACAGCACCACCATAATATGGTGCTATGCCGCTGATGATAACGCTTCCCCTGTTCTTTCCCGACGCAATATTCGTTCCGTAAGACACCAGATAGTCTTCCCCCTCTGTCATCAGAACAGCATCATCTCCAACCTTATAGTACACTGTTACCGTCGGTGTAACCTGTTTACCTGTATAACCCTTCTCGGTTTCTTCGATCTCTACAATCAGATTCGCTTTCGTCAATTTGTTTTGGTAAATTGGCAGCAGAATCGAAATCGGCTTCTCGATCGCATAATTACTGCCCACTTTTTCCGTGATGACTGCCCTGGGCGCTGGAGGTTCTTGCGTATCTTCTGGATTCTCTCTCTGTCCTTTCATCGCAAGCCCCTGCTCATATTGCAGATACCGTTCTATCTCCGCTTGTGTATTATTTACATAAGCGATCTCATAATCCGTACCGGCGCGCAGAGCACTCTTACCATCCATGAGTTTCACAGCCGGTTTATACGCATAAGTTGCCGCCTTTTTATTCTGGTAAGCCATTGCCGATGTCTTAATTTGAATAGCATCTCCCTCCAGATCACCACGAGTGATCGTATAGCCAATCGTCAACTGCCCCGCATAATTTCCTCGTCCTTTTACAATAATTGTAGGTGGCTTTTGGTCTGTCTTGTCCGCTACCGCTCTATTATTTTTATAGGACAGCGTGTAATCTTTGCCATTTACAAGCCTAAATCCTTCCCTGTTCGTCAACACGATCTCCTCCGTCGGTTTCGTGCCGGCTTTACTGTATTCTACTTCGATATTCTGCATTCCAGAGGCCTGTGTTGTCTGCGTAATATCTGCGGCACCGATCTTAAAGGTCTTCCTAATGCTGCCGCTATAACCTGCCGCCGGATTTCCGCTGAAGATCATTGTAGCCGTGCCTTTATTGATATTCTTAGTATAGCTGATTGTATAGTCAGTCCCATACTTTAACTCTCTCTCAGCATTGGTACCTTGGGCATAGGTTAAAACTACCCCATTCTGCGTCAACGCCCTTCCAGTATAATTCAGATTCTCCACACCATCAATCTTGACCATCTTCGCCGAAAAAGCTTTTCCCTTAATATTAAAAGTTACCGCTTTCTCTCCGGCATACCTACCAATGCCTGTAACAACCAGTTCTGCTTTGCCAACTTTGTCGTTATTGCGATAGCTCACTTCATAGTCTCTTTGATATTTCAGCGTCGTCTTCCCGCATTTTACTGTAAAAGTATCAGCTGAATCAGTCTCAGAAGGATTCAACCTCACAGCTTCACCGGTAAATTCCTTATTTTTCAGGTTCTTACCCAACGTGATCTTTGCATTCTTCATGAGGTATGTCTTATCTGCCACATAAATTGTTTTACAGATACTTCCCGTATAATTCCCCATACCCTTCACTGTCAGCAAAAATTCTCCTTCCGCTCCAGCAGGGACTGCCGCGTTCTCCAGAACCAAACCTTCCGCCAGACTTCTGCCGGATCTGTCACGGGCATTCAACACAGTCAGTTCTATTGTATAATCCACGCCCTGTTTCATTGCCTTCGCTGACCTGACAGAACTAAAGGGCTTCTGCACTCTATTCACTACCGCAAGCTGGTCAGAAACCTTGAGCGTAACGCCCGCAGAAGGTGTTGTGCCGCCATTTCCAATCACAGCTGGCAGAATATTAAAGTTTGCCTTCACTGTGTCCGTATAATTTCCTTTGCCGATAATCTCCACATAGGGAAGTTCCGAACGGAAAGAATTACCCGTACCATTACCCTGCTTCTGCACATTGCTGGCATTGATATTATTATAATATTTGACCTGATAATCTCTGCCTGATCTCAGCAGCATCTCCCCGTCATACACACTTACCGTTGGTTTGTATGCTTTTCCTGTATAATACACCTCTGCTATCTCTTGAACTGCAAAATCACTCCCTGTGCCTTCACAAAGCCATTTCGCATACAGTACCACATCACTTTGTATAATGTCGGCATCAAAATTCCACGCCTTAGTGCACGCTATGTCGCGATACCAGCCATCAAACCGATACCCTTCTGCTGACGGATCAGCCGGCTTCTCTGCCGTATCTCCAACCTTAATCCCTATCTGCTCCTTGGGAGCTGTACCATGCCCCTGCACATCAAAAGTTACCGTGCAGAAAGCGCCCTCCCTTGCCACCGTCAAACTGCCGTTTTCATAGGAAATCTTATAATTCATTCCCGCATCAGCACCGTTTGGTACAATAACATACCGGCCCGTCACATCCGTTCTAGTTATATCACTAGTCAAAACAGGCGCTGTCTGCAAGGAATCTCCTGCCGCCAGTCCGCTTACCTGGTATTCATACTCATCCACCGCCGGAATCGTATCGCCCAGCAGGATTGTCTTATCTTTGGCTTTGATCAGCACCTGCGCCGGTGTAATTACAAAATTCTTCCTCAAACTGCCGGTATAATAGCCTATCCCTTCTACAATGAGCGTGGCCATACCGGCGTTTATATTATTTTCATAGGACAGAGTATAGTCTGTCCCTTCGATGAGCACAAGATCCCCAGTCCCCAAGGACGCAGAACCCGGAATTATTATGGTCACACCTGGCTGTTGTTCTGCTCCGTTATAAGCAAAGCTATTCCTTCTAAACGAGAGCTGCGCATCCTCCCCCAACGCTTTTTTCGTTGTTACCTGCATCTGCAAGGTCAGCTCCTGGAATTTCTCTCCTTCGTTCGGTATATATTCCGCATTAAAGGTGCGCACTCCTATCCGGTCCATAATCTGTCCCGCGTCAGTCCAAGAGTAGGTACCATAGTCATTCTCCGGAAGAGGAATATCACTCAGCTTCTGCCCATAAGAAGCTTGCAGTTTTGGTTCCTCTACGATCAGCGTATCAAAACTTGCCGTATAACCTTCACAAGTTACGGTCACACTACAAATTCCCGGCTTTGACGAATCAAAACCACTCAACATATTTGCTGCCAGTACTTTCGTCTGAATTTTTCCACCTACAGGATATGATACTTTACCGCCTGCAATATTCAACTTTTGACCAATCTTATACGTAGTGACCGTTGGCGGCTTTACCCGGATCGGACTTCCATTTTTGTCATAAACCGTAAGGTCAAAAGCTGCTGATTTGCTTCCAGCAGTCACACTGATCTTAGCCGTACCCTGCGCCTTGGCATTGATCATGCCTGTACTATCCACTGCGGCTACCGTCTCCTCAGAAGAACTCCACGTTCCTCCCTCCCGATATGGTCCGCTAAAACTCTTCACCCTTCCGCTATAATCAGCATATTTCACACTCACAAGCAGCGGAACCTGATAACTCTCACCCTCTTTTATAAAAACTGTCAGTGCTTTATCAAATTCCAGACCCGTTATTTTACTTCCTGACACCTCCATATACTGTACACAGTTTCCTTGTTCTGCATTCTTATAAGCATTCAAAGTATCTTTATTACTGAATTCCTGCGCCACAGCATACAATCCCCCACTGGAAAGCCGGAATGCTGATAAACCCACACATCGGTTGCCGGGATTGATAATACTCTCATAATGACCAGTTTCTTTTCCATTCTGTTTCACCCAATCATTCTTCTCTGCGTACCACTGCTCAATCCCCTTCATCAGTCCGTCACTATTCCAGGCCAGATTTTCTCCCCAGGACTGTTCTTTGCCAAGCGTCTTTACCGAGAAGCAGCTCTGTCCATTCGGTCTTGTATGCGCCTGCTCTACAGCAGCCTCAGCCGCCCGCTGCCTGGCAATCGCTTCCAGGGCAGCGGACCAGTAGAGCGGTACATAGTCAGCTTCTGTCAGCGGTTCCCCTGTACTTGGATTTAATACACCCTGTCTGCATGCTTCCAATCTTATGGCATTCAGACGATTTAAGATTTTCTCCGCACTCTCTGTGTAGTAACTGCCCGAAAATCCCATGATAACATTTCCCGCAGAAACAGCCGACACGATCTCCTCTACACCTGCAGAAGTTAATGGACTCCATTTCGCATAGAGTGTTATGTCCTTCGCCATTTCGCTGGTAATCTCCGTCACTCTGACAGAATAGTCTGGATCCTGATACCATCCTTCGAATTTTTGTCCGTCCCTGACGGCATTTTGCAGCACGATCTTTTCTGTTCCCGGTGAATAGAAATCTGGATTTGCCGAATCATTTCTTCCTCCAGACAAAACATATGTAATTGTATACCGCTTCCTATAATCGCAATACTTTTTCAGGTTAGACAACACAGTATCTGCTGAGACATAAGATGTACTTGCATACTGCAGACGGTTTCCCGCATCAATATACATCATTACTGGCGTTATAATTTGATCGCTGCTAAGACCCGCTCTGTTCACATAATCCCACAGGCTGTTGTTATTCCCCCAGCCCGTATCGTAGGAAAAAATTATTTCATCACATCCATATGTTTTTTGAAACGCTGCAACGGTCTCTTTCGCCGCCTGTTGCGCTTCAATGGCGTAGAGATCCACTCCTGAAAAATCATCAATTCTGCTGCTTACTCCTGATATTGTGTTGATGCAGTTAAGACATCCATCCCTATAAAAAATCAGAAGCTTTGGCTTTCCCTCTGCCTTTGAACTGATTTTCGTTCCATCCAGCGCAGTATATTCTGCCGTCAGATTCTCCAAATCCAGCGCAGAAGTAATGGTCTTGATTTCTGCATCCGTACCCAGCACCTCTGCCAGAATATTCTCCTCTCCAACATCATTCCCAGATACTTGGTCAGTATCTTCCTCTATCTCTTCTTGCGGATCCTCCTCATCGGATGTGTCTTCCTCTTCTGGATTCGGATCAACATCGTCTGTTTCTTCTGGCTCCGGGTCGGCATTCTCCTCTGGATCCGGCTTTTCTACATCATCTTTCCCGTTTCCCTCGTCAGCTTCTCCCTGTCCGTCGTCTGCTTCCCCACTGCCGCTCTCTTCACCGTCTTCCGCTCCTGGGGATGTCTGTTCTTTATCCTCCAAGTCGGCATCCTGCTCTTCTCTGATTTCGCCTTCTAGCTCTTCGCTTTCTTCTGACCGTTCTGCTGCATAGACAGTACCGGTTAATGCCGGCACCGAAACAGATTGAAAGAGCATTCCCAAAGTAAGCAGACCAATTAAGATTCTTTTCCTCATATCATTCTTCCTTTCTGACCACATGCTGTCTGGCAGTCCTCTCTCAAGCCGCTTTATAATCGTCTACGCTTTTCCGTCGTATTGATTTGGCTACAAATTCCACATTGACTTATGTTCGATATTGATCTATATAGTAGCATTTCTCATGGCAAAAAACAATAAAATTGCATACTGTCCTACCACCTTCCTTTTGAATATGATAAAATGAAGTCGGGTTTAATCCTTTCATTTTCGTCCAAAATAAAAACAGTACGGATTATAACCAAACAGTACGATAGACTCTCAGGCCTATCGTTTTAACAAGGAGGCATCTATGAGAAAAACAAAAATTGTATGTACCCTGGGACCATCTACAGACAACGAGGATGTCTTGCGGCAGATGATGCTGGCAGGCATGAATGTTGCCAGATGCAACTTCTCCCATGGAACTTATGAAGATCACCAAAAAAGAATGGATCTGGTCAAAAAACTGCGCCAGGAAGTTGGCATGCCAGTCGCTATCCTGCTGGATACCAAAGGCCCCGAAGTACGTGTCAAAAATTTCAAAGAAGGGAAAGCCGTTCTGGAAGAAGGGCAGCTTTTTACGCTGACTACAGACGAAGTAGACGGTACGAAAGACAAAGTAAGCGTAACTTACGATCGTCTCTATGAAGATCTGGAAATTGGCATGCGTGTTCTGATTGACGATGGTCTGATCGAAATGCGTGTGGAACAGGTTGACCGGAAAAATGTCGTCTGCCGCGTAATCAATGGAGGCACCGTCTCCAATCATAAGGGCGTTAATGTGCCCGACGTAGATCTTTCTATGCCCTATATCAGTGAAAAAGACCGCGAGGATATCCTTTTTGGTATCAATCAAGGTGTAGATTTCATCGCCGCCTCTTTTGTCCAGAAAAAAGAAGACATTCTGCAGCTTCGCAGACTTCTTGAGAAAAACGGAGGAACCGATATTAAAATCATCTCCAAAATAGAAAATAAGCAAGGGGTCACCAATATCGATGAGATCATTGAAGTATCTGACGGAATCATGGTTGCCCGCGGGGACATGGGTGTAGAGATTCCTTATGAAGAAGTGCCTGTCATTCAGAAGAAAATCATCAAAAAAGTATACCAGACCGGAAAGCACGTGATTACTGCAACCCAGATGTTAGAATCCATGATCAAAAATCCCCGTCCCACCAGAGCTGAGACTACCGATGTAGCCAACGCTGTGTATGATGGTACCAGCGCTGTTATGCTTTCGGGCGAAACCGCTGCAGGCGCCTATCCAGTAGAGGCTGTCAAGACTATGGTACGGATCGCTGAGCGGACGGAGCAGGATGTAGACTACCGCAAACGTTTCTACCAGAGTAAACGACAGACTGATGCCGATGTGACCAATGCTATTTGCCATGCCAGCTGTACTACTGCACTGGATCTAAATGCCAAGGCCATTGTGACAGTCACCAAGTCCGGCAAATCGGCAAGGATGCTCTCCCAATACAGGCCCGAAAGCGACATTATCAGCTGCGCCACTACCGAGAAAGTATGCCGTCAGCTTTCCCTTGCCTGGGGTGTCACCCCGCTTGTGATCAAAGAAGAGAAAGAAGTTTTCCATCTCTTTGACAAAGCAATTCAGGCTGCCGTCAAGATGAATCTTCTGGAAGCTGGCGATTTAACCGTCATTACTTCCGGTGTGCCGATCGGTGTATCCGGCACCACAAACATGATGAAGGTGCAAATCGTTTAAATCCGCGCTGTTTCTATAGTAAGTATGCAGCATCACAATAGAAGCTGTTTGTCCCACCGACATAGAATGCGCAATTATAAGAACAGACTCACCACCGGGATCGTGACCAAACCAAGTACTGTCGTCAGAATGATTCCCTGGGAGATCGTATCTGTCTCTACGTGCAATTGTTTTGAGAGCATGAGCGGCATATTTCCAGCAGGAACAGCAAGCATTAATGCTGTTGTGCTAAGCAGCAGCTGGCTTTCCAGAAAAGGCCGCAGAAGCAGAACACATCCGACTGGCAGCATAATCTGCCGCAGGAGAACGAACCCATACAATTTGGGGTGGGAAAAAATATCTTTCAGCGTCATCTGCGCTACAGAAACGCCCAATACAAGCATGGACAGAAACGTGGTCGTCTGCCCAATATAAGTAAGGGTATCAGAAAGAATCGGCGGCGTCTTAACATCACTCAGATAGAGGAAGATTGTAGCCGCCGCCGAGATCGTTCCCACGTTGACCAGCTTTTTCCAGTGGGCATTCTTTGCCTTTTCACCATTCTTCCGCCATACTCCCGGCCTCTTTCTATCCTCCAGATTCTGTTCTTCCATCCCACAGCCATCTTCTGCCTGCTGCAAGTCACAAGCATCCTCGCACAATATTTCGCCCCGCTGTCCAACCGCCTGCCGTACAGATGCCCGCTGGAGAATTGAAATTCCAAACGTATACATCAACACATTATAGAGCAGATTATAAATGGACACGAAGATCAGAGATTCTGTTCCAAGCACAGCCGACGCGAGTGGAATTCCGATAAATCCTACATTGCCAAAGATCGTTAGCATCTGATAAGAATAGCGATAATGTTGCGGCACCCGGAGAAGACAAGGAATCAGGAAACTGACAGCAATCAGGAGCAAATAAATGATCATGTCCACCGTCAACGCCTTACCTAGTTCCTGCAATGACACTTTGGGACCCTCCCGCAATGCGCTGCAAATCAATAATGCCGGATTTGTCAGATTGACGATCAATCCGGAAAACTGCCTTGAAGTCATTTCAGACAACATTTCTCTCTTGTACAAAAGCATCCCCAGCATGATCAAAATGAATATAATAATCATCTGTTGTATTACCACCGAGATACTCATAAAGTCGCCTCCTACATGTCACAGTCCAGTTCGTGGCAGCACGAACTGGACTGAATTTTAAACAATCGCTCCTATGCTGCCGCCACGGCTCAGCTGTAATTTATATAGTATGTAGCGTACATCCTCCAGCACCGTAATTCCCTCTTCCTCAAATCCCAGCTTCCGGCACAGCGCTGCCGACTTCTCATTGTGTTCCATAACAAGCGCCTGTATCTGTTGAAAACCGATTTCCTTCCACGCATACTGCAGAATCGCACTGCATACCTCATAGGCATATCCCTGTCGCTGCCACGGTACTCCTATCACAAACCCCAATTCAGGTACGTCGAATTCCTCCCGCCAGCTGATTCCTGCCCTACCGATTACCTGACCCCCCTGCCTGGACTGGACTGTCCATATACCATATCCATAGAATCCATACATCCGTCTGCGGTAATCCCTAATATATGCAATCTCCTCATCCCGATCTGCATACAAATCTTCCATGTATTCCGTAATCGCTGGTTCCTCATATATATCATACAGGCTGTCCACATCTTCCACTACTGTCTCACGCACAATACAGCGCTCTGTCTTTAAGATCTCCCAGGGAATCCCGGCCAGACGGCGGTAAGCCATATCGACAACCTCATAGTCCACTTCCTCTAACCGTTCTATCATATATTCCGCACCAGTAAAGATTTCCTCCTGGTTCCACTGGTGTCTGTAAGGCAGGACGTATTTCCCCTGCTGCCGCCAAATCCTGTACTGCACAGAAGAATCTGTAATGTACAATGTATCGGTCTCAACCTGGCCCACAGCACAGATACTGCCCTGCTTCTCCGTCAGATAATCTGTGCCGCATCCTGTCCCACACTGCTCCCTGAACCGCTTATCTTCCAGACAAACAGCACACGTCGCTTCTATTCCATGCTGTTTCAAATCCTGGATCAGATTGTGCAACGATATCTGTAATCGGTTTTCCGTCCTATCTCTCAATGCAAAAACCACTTTTCTCAGCATAACCCACCCCGCTCGTCTTGGGTAACAGTTCCCTTCCCTGTCACATTCATCCGGCCATTTTTATTCGCATCGCGATGGCTCATTTATGTCTTATTCTTTACAGTCAACTTCCATCCTGCGGTGCACCATAGGTCAGCGGGTCCCATCAAAATCATGTTCTTTGCATATCTTCGTGTCTGATAACAGCTTTACCTCTGGTTACACTGTTACATCTGTCCAGCCACAAAACTGCATTGCATTGTGCAGATCCTTTAAACCACTATACTTTGGCACGGTCCACACAGCTGCTGTGCAAACCTGCAAAACTGTCATTTTGTCTGTATCTCTTAAGTTTTTAATTTGTATTTTCTTATATATAATACTATAATAAATAGGAAAAATATACAAACGAAAACAAATATTTTCAGAAAGGATGTAGCAGGGACGCCAAAAGCTGAACTGTTACGAAGGGACTCAAACATATGGCACAGAATCCAATTGTAACTTTTACGATGGAAAGCGGCGACGTCATTAAGGCCGAACTTTACCCGGAGATCGCCCCAACTTCCGTCAACAACTTTATCAGCCTGATCCAGAAGAATTTCTATGACGGTCTGATTTTCCACAGAGTTATCAAAGGCTTTATGATCCAGGGCGGCGATCCGGAAGGCAACGGCATGGGCGGCCCCGGTTATTCCATCCGCGGTGAATTCGCACAGAACGGATTCCCCAATGACTTAAAGCACACCCCCGGTGTCCTTTCCATGGCCAGAAGTATGCACCCAGACTCGGCAGGAAGCCAATTTTTCCTCATGCATAAGACAAGCCCGCACTTAGACGGTGCATATGCCGCTTTCGGCAAAGTGATTGAGGGTATGGATGTGGTGGATAAGATCGCCGAGACCGCTACCGATTATTCCGACAGACCATTAGAAGACCAGATAATGAAGACCGTTACGGTTGATACATTCGGCGTAGAATATTCAGAACCGGAGAAACTCCAGTAAATACGCGCAGCAGCGAATCCGTTTACGCGGTTTCGCTGCTGTCGGTCTATTCAGGCAGTCTGTTGCTTCTTTTCAAAATATTTAAGACATTTCACACGAATCCGGCTCCATTAAAGGCCGGCTCTTTTCAACCCGCAAGATGCTCCACCGCTTGCGTGACATCAGGCTGAAAATAGAAATCCTTTCCTCTGTTACTCTCATACATGAAATCCTTCAAGGGCTTACTCGTATACCCCGAAAAGTCACCGTAGACCGCAAACCGCACGCCGTAATTGATGAATTTCTGCAGGATCTCTCCCGCCAGACGAGTGCTCAAAACAAAGAAATCCTCGATCACTGCTTCCTTGTTGACTGCGATGTTGGTGCAGCCCGATTCGTATTGTACCGTCATGATTAAGTCTAAGGCCGACTGCACATCTGTAATCAGCAGTTCATCACTGTAGATTACTGCTACATTTGCATTATTTTTTCTTATGATTTCTGTTCTCATCTTGTAACCATCCTCCTTTCCTAACATCCGGATCTATGCCTACAGATCCGGCTTTTCAACTCTACCGTCATGATATTTTCGTTCACTGCACTGTTTGTCTTTTATACAGTCTTATATAAGATCATTCATACAGGCTGCCGATCAAATGATCGACCATAAAATCAAAGGTTTCCGTGTGATCATACGGAAGAATTTCCTTATTCTTCAAATTCATGATTAGAGCATAGATAACCGCCATTGCTTTGTCCTTCTCGATCCTAAACTTTAACCATGGTGCATCGTAAAAAATCTGCTGGCTCATGCGCTCAGATTCTTTAAGCCGCTGGGTCTGGTCCTCAGAAAGTTTATGTAGCAGAATTGTGTGATCCATGCTGTCCGCATTATATAAAAAGTTATACTTATCATATTCCCGGTAGATATATTTTAACGCTTCCGCCACACCACGTTTATCCTGGTATTTCGCAATGATCCTCGCCGCCCCGTCACAGATCTGTTTCTGAACCTGGCACAGCACTTCACAAAACAAGGCTTCCTTTGATTCAAAAAAAAGGTAAAATGCTCCCTTCGAAATACCCACCTGCCGGCAAAGCTCCTCTATACTTGTCTTCTTATAGCCATACCGTGTCCAGTTCTGTTTACAGGCATCCTGCAAACTCTGTCTGATAGTTTCCTTCTCTCGTTCTGTAAAACTTCTTCCCATGTATTCTCCCCCATCTATGACTCAAAATATCATTTCAGTCATAGATATAATATTGCTTGTATCAGAAAATGTCAAGCGAAATTTTTATGTTATTAAACTATCGTTACTCTTCCTCTCCTAAAGGTCATCCACAACAGCATACAAAACGGTATGCCTGTCTGCGTTGTCAGATTGCCAACATTAGTTGGTTGCTAATTATTCCAAAAATATATATGCTTATACCATACAGCCGCCAGGCTGACGGCTTAATTATGGAACATACAATATCACCAACTGCACCGCGCATTTACGAGGAGGTTTCTAACATGAAATTTAACGAAAAACTTTTGGCCATGAGAAAGAAGCTGGGATTGTCACAGGAAGAGCTGGGCATGGAATTACAAGTTTCACGCCAGACCATTTCCAAATGGGAAGCAGGACAATCCTATCCGGATTTCCAAAGATTGGTCATGATCAGCGACTATTTCGGTATGTCTCTGGATGAATTGGTAAAAGACATTGATGTACAAGATGTAAGAGATAAAAATCTGACTGATGAGAAGGTGGCTTCCATTTTTTCTGATATTCAGAATTTAAAAGATACGGTCACAAAATGGTGGAAAATTATCTGCTATGCAGCAATAGTCCTGATGGTCATGCTAGCCATAGGTTTTGCCGCGCATCTGCTCTTCCCCGATCTGGAATGGCTCTCACGAACATACTGAACACAAATAAACCCGTCCCAAAGACAAGGCTCTGCCAGCCGCCGATTCATCCTGTGCTGGCAGAACTACTCATCCTTCTGCCGGCACATATCTGTTATAGATTTCCACATGATCGTAAATACACCTCCAACCGCTGGTCGATCCTGCAGTCACACAGATATAAGGGGTTCCATTCACAGAGGTGCCATAACTTACCGCACAGTTTTTGGATTGGGCTACATATCCCGTCTTAGCGCACAGCACTTCGCCACCCGTATCCTTATCCTCAATTTTACGCAGGAACCAGTTGGAAATGGTAATTCCCTCCGGATGTTCGGCAGTAGCCTTTGTCGTATAAGTATGTGCAGATAATACTTCCCTGCACAGCTCATTCTGTATGGCCGCTTTCATGATTACAGCCATATCATAAACAGTACAATAATGATTTTCATCAAAAAGACCTATACAATTAGTAAAATGTGCACTGTCTCCCAGCCCCAGTTCTTCTAACTTCGCATTCATCTTCTCCACAAACGCTTCCTGCGAACCCGCTATATAGGTCGCAAGACCCAATGCGGCGTCACCTCCGGAAGGCAATACAGTTCCGTAGAAAAGATCTCGCACCGTTACCTTTTCTCCATCTAAAAATCCCACAGAACTGCAGTCATTCACATAAGCATAATCCGTGATTTCTAACGTCATAGTAAAAGTGTCATCCAGATCCTCCTCCGTGAGTTCTTCTGCCGCTACCAACACCGTCAACACTTTTGTCATGGACGCTGGATAGATCTTCTCCTTCGCTCCCTTCGAAGCGACAACCGTATCTGTACTCTCATTGACCAGGATCGCATGCGTACTAATTACGTCCTCACTGTAAATATCCATGAGATCCGATGCTGTCGTGAAGTAATATGACTCTTTTTCCGTTTCGGATAGATTTTTCTCATCTTCCACGCTCTCTTCTACTGTTATATCTGCCATTTCTGATCCAACAGTCTCCTCAGGCGCCTGCACTTCCTGGATCTGCGGTAAGATGTCTTCTGTTGATGGTCTCCTGCTGGCTATCCTAATTACAACAACCGTAATCAATGCAGCAGCAAGCGCGCCAAGACCAAGAAACCGCTTCACCATACGCCTTCTTCTCTGGCGTCTCTGTCTTTCAAGCCGCATACGTCTCCTTCTCTCGCAGCGGGCAAAATATTCTTTCTCCTCAACTGTATCTTGTTCTTCAAAGTATGGTTCCATGACTGCCTCATATAAAATCAAAAACTTGTCCGTGAAAAAGCTCCTATAAACATAACTTTCTCTGCACAAAATTCTAAGTATATATTCAAATATTACCTTCAACACAGAAATGAAAATCGACCCCAGAAAAGGGAGGATGCCAGACAGAGTAATCTCTGCCTGGCTTATTATGAAAAAGTTTTAGTTAATCAGCAAACTTGATGTGGTCGTTTTATTCTATCTTGTATTGCCGTGTTGTTATCTTATGGTTTAAGTATACGCAGGAGAAATGTCCAAAGAATGTTACCTGCGTGAAATTTTTTTAAAGCATTTTTGAACAATTCGTGAACAGACAATATTGGCCGGATTGTTATCTAATTTCCCCCAGAAAAGGGAGGATGCCAAGTAGAGCAACTCTACTTGGCATTATTATGAAAAAGTTTTAGTTAATCAGTAAACTTGATGTTGTCATTTTGTTTTGCTGTGTTGTTATCTTATGGTTTAAGTATACGCAGGAGAAATGTCTAAAGGATGTTATCAGCATGAAATTTTTTTAAATTAAATATGAACAATTCATGAACGCTGTTGCATCCAGATATCCGTGTATACAATTTCCCTTGCCACTCACACTTTGCTATGGTATACTGGAAAAGTGAAATCTTTCCGAAAAATCAGCATAAGCATGTCTATCATGTCTACGCCTTTTACGGAAGCAGAGAAGGAGGAGAATATTTTGAAAGAATTTTTTGCAGGCCTCGTGGATTCTGTTACAAGCATTAACAGTGCCGTCAACAATTTCGTATGGGGCATTCCCATGCTGATCCTGCTCGTGGGAACAGGTATCCTAATGACAATATTAACCAGATTTTTCCAGTTATCCCACATTGGACACTGGTTTAAGAATACCATTGGTGGTATTTTCAGTGATCGGCACATCACAAAGCATACGGATAAGGAAGACAAATCCATTTCCCAATTCCAGTCTCTGTGTACCGCTCTGGCTGCCACAATCGGCACAGGTAATATTGTTGGTGTTGCCAGTGCTCTGATTGCCGGCGGCCCTGGCGCAATCTTCTGGATGTGGATTGTAGCTTTCTTCGGTATGATGACCAACTATTCTGAAAATGTACTTGGCATCTATTATCGTCGTAAAAATTCCAGGGGCGAATGGTGCGGCGGCGCTATGTATTACCTGAAAGACGGACTTGGCTCCTACAAAGGTTGTAAGCAGATCGGCGCAGCGCTGGCGGTGCTGTTTTCTGTATTCTGTCTATTGGCTTCTTTCGGAATCGGCAATATGAGCCAGGTAAATTCCATTGCCGCTAATATGGAAGCTGCTTTTTCCGTCCCCACTACGGCTACAGGGATTGCCCTCATGATTCTCGCAGCATTGGTAATCGTAGGCGGTCTCAAGAGAATTGCGTCTGTCACAGAAAAACTGGTTCCTTTTATGGCCATTGCATACATACTTGGCGCACTTGTTATTTTCTTTATGAACATCGGACAGTTTGAAGCGATTTTTGGCGCAATTTTTAAGGGCGCATTCGGCCTGAAGGCCGTCGGAGGCGGCATCGTAGGTTCCGGTGTCAAGCTTGCATTGACCTGGGGTATGAAACGGGGCGTATTTTCCAATGAGGCTGGTCTCGGTTCCTCTGTTATGGTTCACTCCAATTCTAACGTAAAAGAACCTGTTCGCCAGGGTATGTGGGGAATCTTTGAAGTGTTTGCCGACACCATGGTTGTCTGCACGTTGACAGCCTTTTCCGTACTTTCTTCTGGCCTGATCGACTTAGAAACGGGCGCTGTACTTAGCACTGCCTCCGGTTCCGCTCTGGTTGGAGAAGCATTTGCTACTGTATTTGGTTCTTTCGGCCCTATGTTTATCGCACTTTCCATCCTGCTGTTTGCCTTTTCCACAGTTCTTGGATGGAGCCATTACGGTTCTAAAGCATGGGAATACTTATTTGGCACGAAATCTACCATTATTTACAAAATCGTATTTGTTATGATCATTTTTGTTGGTGCAACTATGAACCTGAGCCTTGCCTGGGATCTTTCCGACACTTTCAACGGTCTAATGGCCATGCCTAACCTGATCGGTGTCCTGTGCCTGTCACCGCTTGTCATGAAGATCACCAGGAACTATGTTGACCGTGTGATCCGCAAGCAGGACGTAAAGCCCATTCTCTCCGTCTTTCCAGAGATCAATGAAGAACACGCTCAATAAAAACGAACCCCCAAAGTTAGACCAAAATCTAACGATGGGGGTCAATTTTATACAAAACGAAACTTTTCTTGCTGGAATTTTATTACCATTCTCTCTTATGCTTTGCCATCAGATCCAAGAACGTTAACAATCTTATGAGCAACCATATCCTTAACGGCCTGGCGAGCCGGTTTCAGATACTGACGAGGATCAAAGTGATCCGGATGCTCTGCGAAGTATTTGCGGATATTACCTGTCATAGCAAGACGGATATCAGAGTCGATATTGATCTTACATACAGCAAGTTCTGCAGCCTTACGGAGCTGCTCTTCCGGAATACCCACTGCGTCAGGCATGTCACCACCATACTGGTTAACCATCTTAACGAATTCCTGAGGAACAGAAGAAGAACCGTGAAGAACGATCGGGAATCCAGGAAGACGCTTAATGCACTCTTCTAATACATCAAAACGAAGCGGCGGCGGAACAAGAATACCGTCAGCATTTCTTGTACACTGCGCTGCCGTAAACTTATAGGCACCATGGGAAGTACCGATCGCGATCGCAAGAGAGTCACATCCTGTTCTGGAAACAAACTCCTCAACTTCCTCCGGACGAGTATAGGACTCTTTACCAGCCTCTACAACAACTTCATCTTCAACACCTGCCAGAGTACCGAGCTCAGCCTCAACTACGACTCCCTTATCATGAGCATACTCTACAACCTGCTTTGTTAAAGCAATATTATCTTCGAAAGATTTGGAAGATGCATCGATCATAACAGAAGTAAATCCGCCGTCGATACAGGATTTGCACAGTTCGAAACTGTCGCCGTGGTCTAAGTGCAGTGCGATCGGAATCTGAGGATTCTCCAGAGCTGCTGCCTCTACTAACTTAACCAGATACGTATGGTTCGCATAAGCACGTGCTCCTTTAGAAACCTGCAGGATAACAGGGCTGTTCAGCTCTCCGGCTGCCTCTGTGATGCCCTGAACGATCTCCATGTTGTTAACATTGAACGCACCAACTGCATAACCGCCATTGTATGCCTTCTGAAACATTTCCTTTGTTGTAACTAATGGCATTGTTCTTACCACCTTTCTTATTATTTTGTTATTTCAACCGGATAGCAAACCGGCTAAACTACTGTATTTATTATACCGCAAAGCCTGTCCTGACGCAAATATAATCTATGAAAATATATCCAGAAATATTACTCCACAAGCTGTTCCTTCGGGACCTTGATCTCAAGCGCCTGCTGCTCATTGGAGATCACTGTCTTATAATGTTCCCCTCCAAATTCGCCGTCCAGTGCCCAGGAGAGGGGCTGTTCACTCTCCACAATCAGTTCCGACGTCTTATAAGTGTGAATGTATTCCGACTTCACACGCTTATCAACAAGTGCCAGAATAATATTATTAAGCTCCAACGGATTAGACGGCCTGCGGATCAATGTCACTTCGAATAATCCGTCGTTTAAAAGGATATCCTGTCCGGTTATCCCCCTGAACCCGCCGACAGAATGAGAATTGGTGACCATTCCATAAAGAAACTCTCCCTCGATCACATCCTCATTACACATGATCCTTAGCGGATAGGCCCGCACCGAGGGCAGCCTCTTCACTCCCTCCAACAGATAGGCCGCATGTCCCAGCACATTCTTAATATCCTGCTTCGTCCCATAGGAGACATCTGTAAACAGACCAAATGCTGCTACATAAATAAAACTCTCCTGGTTAAACCTGCCAATATCACACGCGTAGTTTATTCCGTTTACGACCACATCTGCCGCCTTGATCATGTTTTTCGGAATCTTTAGACTACTTGCAAAATCATTCGTGCTGCCTGCCGGTATATAACCAACTGGAAGCTTCTCTTCACACTGCATCATTCCATTTACGACTTCATCCAGCGTACCGTCACCACCGCAGCACGCCACAATATCATATCCGTCGTGACGCTCCTTCACAGCCTTGATCGCATCTCCTGTTGCCTGCGTAGGATATGCGGTAACTTCATAACCTGCTTTCGTAAAGATATCTATGATATCCAGCAGATTGCTGCGAATCTGTGCCTTACCAGCTCTCGGATTATATACAAAAAGCATTTTCTGCCCCATATGACCGCCTCCATTCTTTATACATAACCCTCTATTATTTATTCTAATCAAAGTCAAGACAAATTTCAATTATGATAAAATTAAAAAAACGTAAAAAAGAGACTTCTTTCTACAGAAGTCCCCTTACAATTCTGCCTTATCTAAATGCCATGTACGCAACCGGTCTGCCTAGTTACCGCTCAAAAATTTCTCAATTTCCACAACCGCGGTATCTTCATCATTTCCATCCGCAACAACAGTCACTTCTTCACCGCTGGCAAGTCCAAGACTCATCATGCCCATAATACTTTTCGCATTGACCTTTCTGTCGTCTGAGTTGATATATACTGTACTCTCAAACTGACTCGCCACTTGAACAAGCATTGCGACCGGTCTGGCTGCTAAGCCTTCTTCCAGCTTAATCTGGATAGATTTTTGAATCATATGTTTTTCCTCCTTTACAACCTGATTCTTTCGGCGATTTCGCTTAATCTGCGTAATCTATGATTAACACCCGATTTACCTACGGTCGGATCCAGATATCCTCCCAACTCCTTCAACGCCGCATCCGGGTATTCCAGCCTTACCTCTGCCATCTGCCGCAAATTATCCGGCAAATTCTCAAATCCATATTTATCTCTAATCAATATGATATCTTCAATCTGTTTTGATGCCGCAGTAACCGTCTTGGAAATATTCGCGGTTTCACAATTCACCCGCCTGTTAACAGAATTGCGCATCTCTTTCACGATCCTAAGATTCTCAAAATTCATCAGAGACACATGCGCCCCCATGACATTAAGAAGATCGACGATCGCTGCACCTTCTTTCAAATAGATCACATAATACTTCTTACGCCTGATGCTCTTAGCCTCTATCTGAAATTCCTGAATAATGTCCTGTAACTGTCCTGCCTGCTGTCTTTCACTACACACAAACTCAAGATGATAACTTTTCTCTGGATCACTCATCGAGCCAATGCTCAAAAAAGCCCCCCGCAAAAAAGCCCTTGCACAGCAGGAGTTCTTAATCAACAGAGAATTGACCGGTGCCTGCAGCACAATTTCTTCCGGATTAAGATGCAATGCCTGTATCACTTTGCCCTCTGTACTGTCATCCAGCAGTCTTCTTTCCCTGCCCTGCACCTCAACCTTATTTATCTTAAAGGTTTTTTCTAATAATGTAAAGCATTTTCTGATAACTGCTTCATTTTCTGTCTCAAGGCTCAGGTGGGACTTCCCCTCTGCTTCACAGGTACTTCCACAAAAATGAAGCAATGCCGCCAATTCTGCCAGCTGGCAGTGCCTTGGCGCATCCACATGAGCCGCCAGTTCCTCTTTCACCGTCCCGGAAAAAGACATCCCCTACACTCCCTGTCCAATATCTCTATGATAAAGCTTCACTCCATAATTGCCACGTTCCTTTAAACCCGCATACAACTCATTCGCCAATGTCACACTCCTGTGCTTGCCACCCGTGCAGCCAATCCCGATCACCAGCTGATGTTTTCCCTCTTTGATGTAATTAGGAATCAAAAAGTCCAACATCTCCTTGAGCTTTTCCAGGAATTCTGAAGCTTCCAAAAAACTCATTACATAGTCTTGTACTTCCTGATCATTACCAGTCTTATGCTTAAGCTCGTCAATATAGAACGGATTCGGCAGAAATCTAACATCAAACACCAGATCCGCATCCGCCGGTATTCCATTCTTAAAGCCAAAAGACAGCACGCTGACCATCAGTGAATTATATTCTTCATTGCGCACAAAAATATGATCGATCTCCTCCTTAAGCTCTCGTGTCAGAAGATTAGAAGTATCAATCACATAATCAGCCTTTTTTTTAATATTCCGCAGGATCTCCCGCTCTTTATGCACCCCTTCTTCTACCCGGCCCTCTGGAGAAAGCGGATGCATGCGCCTTGACTCCTTATATCTCTTAAGTAAAACCCGGTCACTTGCCTCCATAAACAGTATTTCAAACAAATATCCGTTTTCCAACAGCTTGTCCAAAGTACGCTGCGCATCACCAAAAGGCTGGTCAGCACGCACATCCAACCCTAGCGCAACCTTAGTCGTCTCACTGTTTGGCATAGCAATCAACTCTACAAATTTCTCGATCAGCGGCACCGGCAGATTATCCACGCAATAAAACCCCACATCTTCCAGCATTTTCATAGCCGTTCTCTTGCCGGAGCCGCTCATGCCGGTCACTACCACAAACCTCATAATGTTATCTCCCGTAATGTCAATACCCTAGAAATCCCCCAAAAAGATAATCTCCGGCTCCAGGGAAACATGAAATCTCTCCTGCACCCTCTCCTGCACTTCCTCGATCAATTCCCTGATATCTGCTGCCGTAGCATTTCCCGTATTCACAATAAAACCACAGTGTTTATCCGAAACCTGTGCCCCACCAATTCTATAGCCTCTCATGCCAGCTTCCATGATCAGTTTCCCTGCATAATGCCCTTCTGGACGCTTGAAAGTACTGCCAGCGCTTGGGAATTCGAGCGGCTGCTTACTCCTGCGCAATCCTGCCAACTCTTCCATTTTAGCGCCAACCTCTTCCGGCTTCCCCTCCGCAAGTTGTAACGTCACTTCCAACACTACAATCGCCCTGTTCTTAATCGCGCTGGTACGATATCCAAACGCCATCGTTTCATTATCCAGAATTAAGATGTGTCCTTCTTGGTCTAAGACACGAACACTTCTGACAATCTGTTTCATCTCACCGCCGTATGCGCCGGCATTCATCACAACGCCGCCGCCAATACTACCTGGAATGCCGGCGGCAAACTCCATGCCGCATAAACCTGCTTCTCTGGCTGACGCTGCCACCCTGGAAAGCAGTGCACCAGCCTTTGCCCTGATCACGGTATCTTCTACCCTGATCTCTTCCATAGGGCCTGCAAGTTTAAGCACAACACCCCGGTATCCCTTATCCCCTACCAGAAGATTACTCCCGTTTCCTAGAATAAAATATTCCTCTTCTATCTGGTTCAAATAGTGGATTAAACTGGTTAGTTCCTCTTCCTGCTCAACCATGATCAGATACTCCGCCTCTCCGCCCACGCGGAAGGTAGTATGTCTGCTCATCGGTTCGTGAAACAAGATGCGCTCTTTCGGAATCACTGTTTTCATATGGTCATACTTTGATGCGCTCAATTTTTCATTCCGTCCATTCCCTAAATCTGCATAATAGCTCAGCCTTCGGCTTCCCTGTTATGAATCCGCAGCCCTGCACTCGTCTTACCTTCATACTATTACCCTCAAAGCACACTGCCGGTAACTGCCTCTTACTTATCTATATTCCACCACAGCGCCGAATACCACAAATTGTTTCTGGAATGCACGGACACCGGCCTATGGTAAATGACAGATAAATCTGTCATTTACCATAGAATAATCAGTTCTAACACAAATTATGTATTTATACGTAACGATTCCCCTACATGTACACAGTTATCTCTATGCCAATACAAGCTTCGCTGCCCCATAAATACCAGCATCGTTTCCAAGTGTTGCAAGTACAAACTTCGTTTCTTTAGAACCATGGAATACCGTCTTTTCATATGGCGGACGGATATAGTCAAACAACACTTCTCCAGCTTTTGAAACCCCGCCGCCAATTACGAAAACTTCAGGATTGACAACACCGGCAATCACTGCAAGCGCTTTGCCCAGATATTCTCCGAATTGTCCAGCTACTTCTATTGCAAGTTCATCTCCAGCTTTAACTGCGTCAAACACTGCTTTTGCTGACACTTCTCCCTGCCTTAAAACACTGTCCTTATCACTGCTTTTCAGCTTCTGCTCCGCCAGTCTGGTAACACCCGTAGCCGAGGCGTATTGCTCAAGACAGCCATAATTTCCACAATTACATGCTGTCGTCTCCTGATCCTCCACATGAATATGGCCGATCTCGCCACCAGATCCGTTAAATCCAGTCACTACCTTACCATTGACGATGATGCCGCCACCGACACCAGTTCCCAATGTAACTGCCACCAAATCCTTATGCCCTTTGCCGCCACCTTTCCACATCTCACCCAGAGCTGCTACATTGGCATCGTTCCCGCCCTCTACAAGCATCCCGTCAAGAAGCTTCGTCAGCTCTTTCTTCAGATTCATCTCTGACCATCCCAGATTCACGGCCCTATGGATGATCCCCTCTCCATCGACTGGTCCAGGTGCACCAATACCAACACCTGCCACATCTTCTTTGGAGATCGACCGCTCTGCCATTTTCGCCTGCACGCTGGCAGCAATATCCGGTAGAATATTTACCCCGCCATTTTCTGTCCTGGTCGGAATCTCCCACTTGTCTTCCAGATTTCCACTGATATCAAACAATCCCAGTTTCACGGTTGTTCCACCTACATCCACTCCAAATACATAGTTTGCCATATAATTGCTCCCCTTTCTCTTTGCTATTTTTATTTTCTTCTCTCACTATTGCTATTTTATATGATACTTCTAACACCCCGCGTTAGTCCAGATGTAAAATGTAATTTTATGTTCAATCATCTTCCCGTTTACCTGCAAGTGATTTCTGCACCCGTTTATACAACTCCTGCGCCGCATTATATCCCATCTTCTTCTGACGATGGTTCACCGCCGCTGATTCACAGATAATCGCCAGATTGCGCCCTGGCCGAATTGGAATGTTATGGCAGACCACTTTATTGCCTAGATATTCTGTATATTCTTCCTCCAATCCAAGACGATCGTACTCCTTATCTTTATCCCAGTCTTCCAAACGGATCACAAGGTCTATGTTCTGCGTATCACGGACACTCGACGCTCCAAACAGGGATTTTACATCCACAATACCGATTCCTCTCAACTCAATAAAGTGTTTCGTAATATCCGGTGCGCTGCCTACCAGAGTGTCTTCACTGACCCTGCGTATTTCCACCACATCATCTGTAACAAGACGATGTCCTCTCTTAATCAATTCCAGCGCTGCTTCTGATTTACCGATGCCGCTTTCACCCGTGATCAGCACCCCTTCCCCGTACACATCTACGAGAACCCCATGGACAGAGATACAGGGCGCAAGCTTTACATTAAGCCATCTGATGACTTCCGCCATACAGGCTGATGTAGCTTTCTTACTCATCAGAATCGGCACGCCGTATTTAACTGCGATCTCCCGGAACAATGGATTTGGCTGTAATTCCCGGCAGAACACGATTCCCGGAATCGGATTATTGAGTAATTTCTCGAAGATCTCTTTCTGCCGGTCCTCATCCAGTCCATTCATATAAGAATATTCCACAAATCCTACAATCTGCAATCTCGTTGTCTCGAAATGCTCAAAATACCCCGCAATCTGCAGCGCCGGTCTATTAATATCCGGCTGTATCACACTGATCCTGGAAATATCAATCTCCGGCGTAAGATTCTCCCATTTAAATTTCTCGATTACTTTCGTCAAACTAATACTTGCCATAACCCTCTCCTTACCGCCCCACATTGTGCTATGTTAATCTTTAGATCTCTTTGGACTTTATGTCTTATTGTAGCATACATAAAAGTTGATATCAATTTCTACATGCAAAAGGGCACAGATAAAATATGTCTTGAAAATTCCTTGCAGCAGTCAAGTATTTGTTCCTTCATTTTGGCATAATAGGTAATATGCAGAATGGTCTCTTCAACCTGTCTGCTTCCGATTTTCTTCTCATCGGCGCCACAGTCAATGCCCAAAACCCGTTTCATATTATATTCCAGCCATTCCAGTCTGCCATTGTTGCAATCATAAAGCGTTTCCCAATCTGTAGGCAATTCCCCTCCATTGCCTGTATATCCCCGCAGAAAAGCGTGAAACAGGTGAAAATCTATCTGACATTCCTCGTATCCCGACCAGCACAAAGCCAATTCGAACAATTCCATAAACGGATTGTTATAAGAAAGACATTCCAGATCAATAACGCGGTAGTCATCTCCGTTCCAAAGAACATTTTTGCAATCCATATCATTGTGGCAGACTGCTAGAATCTTCGGCAGATTTTTTCTGGCATAATTTCCATTCTTCTGACTTTCTACAAGCAATGGGTAACTGGCTTCCAGCATTTCATACAGCCGCATATTTACCTTTTTCAACTCAGAAAGATAAAAACGCCAATCTATGGACATCTCATCCAAACTTTCGTCTGCGATCCTTCTGTCTATCTTATGGATTTTGGCAAGTGTCTTTCCCATTTCTGTACAATGGTATTCTGTTATTGCCCTTCCTTTCAGAGAGCGTCCAGCATAATAGTTGAACAGATAGAAATATTCACCGTCTATTTCCTGCATTTTTCTTCCATCAAAGGACAGGGCTGGAAGAATCGGAATATTACTCTGCTCTAAGAGCCGTTCTAACTGTTCTGCTCTGGCATAATTGTCCATGGCAGTTTCTCTCTGCATGACAAACCCATTCAACAACTTAAGCGCATAACTTCCTTGTTCTGTTTCCAACCGATACATCTTATGCATAAAACCGCCATGCAGGCGAACAGGGGTTTCTTTTAATTTCCACTTATACTTTCTCTCTATCTTTGCAAAGATCGACATCCTAGTCTCCTTAAAATCCAACTCCTGTTCTCCAAACGGCAGGCACCCTAGCGCTTTGTCATATCCCTTGCCTAAGCAATCTGGCAAAGATCCTGACCCCGTATCCCTCTATGGTGACATTGGTATTTCCTGACAGCTCCTCATTATTCTCCAGATCACGGACAGCTTCTTCAATATGTACTTCCACACTTTTTGTCGTATAATTTTCGACAAAAAGGTACTCATACTCCTCCGATTCCCTGGTGTGAATCGTGACTCCATAAGGCAGCTCATAGTGTCTGATGGCGGAATCCTTGATCACGTCATCATAAAAAGCATCCAGGAATTCCCCACTGTCCCGGCATCCAATATAATATGCTTTTCCTTGCTTATATTGGTTTCTCAAAACAGCCGCCTTTCCTTTGTAGAAATCCTCGCAGTAGAAGGCCAACGGCTGCGCCGTTACCGGCGTAATCAGTTCGCAATAATCTACTACCTCATACTGTCTGCCCTGGAAACTGACTGCATTCCTATCGCTGGGATTCAGAGAATCAATCTCATCTGCAGTTAACCCAAAGACATCTTTTAGCGCACCGCCTGGAAAGCCCCCTCGATAGCATAGATCCGTTTCGTTTACGTAGCCGGTAATATAGGTTGCTATTACCGTTCCTCCAGCCGCCACATACGCCTCGATCTTCCCGATCTGCTTTTCTGATATGGAATACAGCATGGGGATTACCAGGATCTCATAGGATGACAAATCGTTGTCAAGATTGATCACATCAACATTGACGCCGCGTTTCCAGAACTCTTTATAATGGTTGATGCAAGTCCGCTTATACTTCTTGTCCAGATTCTGGAAACCTGCCGCATCCTCAATCGCCCACCGGTTCCTGTAATCATAGACCACCGCCACCTGTGCATTCGTATGGCTGCCGGCAATCTCGTCAATTTTCTCCAGCAAGATACCAACTTCCCTTACATCCTCAAATACACGCCCTTCAGCCTTTCCGTTATGGTCGATCACTGCTCCATGGAACTTTTCCATGCCGCCCCGGCCCTTTCTCCACTGGAAATACTGTACACTATCGCTTCCATGCGCGATTGCCTGGATTGAGGATAACTTATGCATTCCTGGCCTTTTCAGCTTGCAGATCTCTAACCAGTTCGTATTGCTGGGCGTACTTTCCATCAGTAAAAACGGCTGATGTCTAAACCCACGGTGCAGATCATGGGCAAATGCAGTAGACTGTGCTTCAACCACATCACCCCTTTCACTGTGCCAACTTGGATAGCAATCCCAGGAAATAACATCCACATAATTTCTCATATAATTATAGTCCAGATGCTGATAAGGACCCATGAAATTCGTCGTCACCGGAATATCCGGTGTAAATTCCCTGACCGCTGCAATCTCTTCCCGCATAAAGGAGGTTGTCTGGTAGGTGACAAATTCTTTCCAATCAAGAAAAAGTCCTGGCAGCACATCATTAGACTCCCCTGTCTGGTTGGGGGAATGAATCTGCTGCCAATCCGTGACCGTATGGCTCCAGAACCCCGTCCACCATGCTTCATTCAGCTTACACAGATCGTCGCAATATTTCCCCCTCAGCCAGTCCCTGAATGCCTGCTGGCATAGTTCACAATGACATTCTCCGCCATATTCATTAGAGATGTGCCAAAGGATTATATTTTTCTGATCCTTATAGCGTTCAGCAATTCTTCTGTTGATATTTCTCACTTTTTCTCTATAAACCGGAGAAGTAAAGCAATGATTATGCCGCATGCTGTATTGCTGCTTATGGCCGTCTGCGCCAACCCGCAGTACCTCCGGATACTTTTCCGCCAACCAGCGCGGACGCGCTCCACTCGGCGTCGCCAGCACAATGTAGATCCCATTGGCGGTAAGCCGGTCAATCACCTGGTCTAAAAAGGTAAAAGAATATAACCCCTCCTCCGGCTCCAGAAAAGACCAGGAAAAAATACCTACCGACATGACATTACAATGCGCCTTCTTCATGAATTGAATATCCTCTTCCAACACTTCAGGATATTGGAGCCACTGATCAGGATTATAATCTGCCCCATGTAGAAAATGCTGACAGGATGTTAAATATTGTTTCATGCTTTCCCCTCCTATTTGGTTAGTGGTGTTTGTACTATGCTCTATTCCTCCGGTTCCACCCGGAAAAAATCATAAATCTGTCTGCCGATATGCTCTGGTATCTCAGGCACCTGGCAAAGCTGTTCCACTGTGGCTTCCTTCACTTCCTTGATCGAACCAAAATGACGCATCAAGGCCTTACGTCTCGCCGGCCCTACACCGGGAATCTCATCCAGCACAGATTTCACCTGTGCTTTAGAACGCAGGGACCGATGATACTCTATGGCAAACCGGTGCGCCTCATCCTGAATTCTCGTGATCAGCTTGAATCCCTCGGAATGCGTATCAATTGGAATTTCCACATTATGGTAATACAGTCCTCTAGTCCTGTGATTGTCGTCTTTCACCATACCACACACAGGAATATCCAAATGCAGCTCTTCCAGTACCTGCAGTGCAATATTAACCTGTCCTCTACCGCCATCCATCAGAAGAAGGTCCGGAAATTTCGTAAAACTGCCAAATTCATGATTGATCTCCTTACGGTTTAACTCTTCCTTTTCCTCCATGCCATGGATAAACCGTCTAGTCAGTACTTCTTTCATACAGGCATAATCATCTGGCCCGGATACAGACTGAATACGGAATTTACGGTAGTCGCTGCGCTTCGCCTTGCCTCTCTCAAAAACAACCATAGATCCCACATTCGCAAATCCACTGATATTCGAAATATCAAACGCTTCCATCCGGCTCACATGCTCTAAATCAAGCAGCGCTGCGATCTCTTTCACTGCCCCAATCGTTCTTCCCTCTTCTCTCTTAATGCGTTCCTTATCCTGACTCAAGATAAGATGCGCGTTCTGAGCCGCCAGTTCCACCAGCTTTTCTTTGGCCCCTTTTTTCGGTACGCGGATATAAACACGGCTCCCCTTACGGCTGCTCAGCCATTTCTCCAGAATCTCGACATCCGCGATTTCCTCCTGAAGCATTAGCTCCTTTGGTATGTAAGGTGTTCCGGCATAAAACTGCTTCACGAAATCCAAAAGAATCTGTGCTGTACCATACCCTTCCACATGCGTCATATAAAAATGTTCCCTGCCAATCAACTTGCCATCCCGCACGAAAAAGACCTGCACCACAGCGTCCGCCTCGTCCTTGGCCAGTGCCAGTATATCCTTATCCTCCCCAGCACTGTCTGTGATCTTCTGCTTCTGCGCCACACTTTTAACACTGTTATACAGATCCCGATAATGGATTGCCTCCTCAAAATCCAAATTTTCTGACGCATTTGTCATTTTTTCTTCTAAATCTTTCAGGAGAGGTTTATAGTTGCCATTCAGGAAATCTAATGCCTGGTCAATATGCGTCCGGTATTCTTCTTTGCTGATATATCCCTGACAGGGGGCTTGACACTGCTTAATGTGGTAGTTCAGACACGGACGTTCCAGTCCGATGTCCCGCGGCAGCTTTCGATTACAGGTCTTTAACTGATATAGTTTGTTCATCAGGTCGATCGTATCTTTCACCGATGCCGCACTCGTATAGGGGCCAAAATATTTGGAACGGTCTTTCTTCATTTCCCTGGAAAAAAGGACCCGTGGGTATTCTTCCCCCATAGTCACTTTGATATAAGGATAAGTCTTATCATCCTTGAGCATCGTGTTATATTTCGGACTGTATTCCTTGATCAGATTATTCTCCAGCACCAGCGCTTCCAGCTCAGAATCCGTCACAATATATTCAAAACGTGCAATCTGCGCCACCATCTTGTCGATCTGCGGCCCTCTTCCCACAATCTTGCGGAAATAAGAACGTACTCTATTATGAAGATTGACTGCCTTACCAACATATATGATGGTATCCCCTGCGTCGTGCATAAGATAGACACCAGGAGAATTCGGAAGTTTTTTTAACTCTTCTTCGAAATTAAACATGGCATGATTTCCTTACGATTCTTCAAATATTCTACAAGAGAAAAATCAAGGCAAAGTCAGCTTCAAATATGACTTTGCCTCTTATTCCCTGATTCAGTGTTTAGGATCATCTTTTGGCTCAGGCGCCTGGGAAAATACGCCCCGATTCTCTGGAGGCGGCTGATACGGCGGTCTCCATGGCTGCTCTGGCACCGACTGTTCCTGCGGAGGAACCTGCCCGGATATCGGTGGCCCCTGTACCGGACCCTGTCCTGGGCCTTCCTGTCTCTGTGAAGGATCCTGATGCCGCACTGGCTGCTCCTGCAGCGGATTCCCGGTAAACGGCTGTTGGCTCTGTGGTGCCTTCTGATAGGGATTCTGCTCCCACGCTGACTGGCCTTGTACCGGCTGCTGATTCTGTGTTCCAACATTCTGCGGCGGCTCTGGTACAGTATTCTGTCCAGAAGGCGTCACTTTTTGGCCTGAACCGCTTGCCTCTTTATTCTCTTCCGGTTCTGGAATTCCCTTTTCTTTCCGGTAAATTTTCATAAATTCCTTGCCGGTGATCGTCTCTTTCTCAATCAAGTGCGCTGCCAATTTGTCCATGATCTCTCTGTTTTCTTTCAGCAGTTTTTTGGCCTGCTTATAGCTGTCGCGCAATATCTTCATGACTTCCGTATCAATATCCGCCGCTGTCACATCGGAACAAGTCAGGGAAGCTCTCCCGTCCAGATACTGGCTTTCCACTGTAGCCAGCCCCATCAGCCCAAATTTCTTGCTCATACCGAAACGAGTGATCATATTCCGAGCAATGCTTGTAGCCTGCTCAATATCGTTAGCCGCTCCTGTGGTAACTGTGTCAAAAACAATCTCCTCCGCCGCACGGCCGCCCAAAAGTCCTACCAGACGCTCTCTCAGTTCTGCCTCTGTATTTAAATATTTCTCTTCCTCCGGCACGTGCATGACATAACCTAACGCCCCCATGGTTCTAGGCACAATGGTAATCTTCTGCACCGGCTCTGAATTCTTCTGCAATGCACTAACCAGCGCATGCCCCACCTCATGATAGGAGACGATTTTGCGCTCCTCTTTGCTCATGATGCGGTCTTTCTTCTCCTTGCCGACAAGCACCTGTTCTACCGCATCAAACAAATCCTTCTGATTGACATACTCTCTGCCTGTCTTAACGGCGTTAATCGCTGCCTCATTGATCATGTTTGCCAGGTCGGAGCCCACCGCTCCAGATGTAGCCAAAGCGATCTCATTCAAATCCACGGTTTCGTCCATCCGCACATCCTTGGCATGCACTTTCAAAATTTCAACACGACCCTTCAGATCCGGTTTATCTACGATAATCCTCCGGTCGAAACGGCCAGGACGCAGAAGCGCCTTATCCAGAATCTCCGGCCTGTTGGTAGCCGCCAGAATAATGATCCCCTTCTTGCCGTCAAAACCGTCCATCTCGGATAGCAGCTGGTTCAACGTCTGCTCCCTCTCCTCATTACCACCGCCATACTTGGAATCTCTGCTGCGGCCAATGGCATCGATCTCGTCAATGAAAACAATACAGGGAGCATTTTTCTCGGCTTCTTTAAACAAGTCACGCACACGGGATGCGCCTACCCCTACATATAATTCTATGAAATCCGAACCTGAAAGCGAGAAAAAGGGCACATGTGCCTCCCCCGCCACTGCCTTAGCCAGCAGTGTTTTACCCGTACCAGGCGGTCCTACTAATAATGCGCCTTTCGGCAGCCTTGCGCCGATCTTCGCATATTTTCCAGGATTATGCAGGAAATCTACCACTTCCACGAGAGATTCCTTAGCTTCATCCTCTCCAGCCACATCTTTAAAGGTAATGCCTGTTTCTTTCTGTACATAAGCTTTGGCTGTACTCTTACCTACTCCCATAGGGCCGCCCTTACCGCCCATCCGCCGAAACAACAGGCTCATCAGCCCCCACATCAGCAGGATTGGAAGAACATAATAAAGCAGTACCGTCATAATAATACTGGAACTGTCAGAGATCGGCTTCTTGATCTCGATGTTCTTCTCCAGAAGACGCTTTGTAAGGGTGTCATCATCCTCCATCTTACCCGTAAAATAAGTCATTGTCCCCAGACTGTATCCATATGAAAAAGGAGACTTTGATTCTGCATGCTTCGGATAAATAACTACCCGGTCAGATTCCACCGTAACGCTCTCAATCTGTTCTTTCTCGATCATTTCGATAAAAGCATTATAGGAAATCTCCTGATTGGTCGCGCCAGTCATCATCTTCATAAATACGCTGATACATAAAAGGGTGACGACTGCCGCCACCGCCAGCATGATCAGACTCTGCTTCCGGGGATCACCGCCACTGCCTCCGGGCCCACCGGATCCACCAGGCCCATTCGGGCCCCCATTATTCCCTGGGCCGCCGGGTCCATTGGGGCCTCGGCCACCATCATATTGATTTAAATTATCATCCATGAGGAATCCTCACTTTCTATTTTTGCACAACGCTCCTGCTCCCCGCACTGCTTGCTCATTTTCGCTTCGCTCTTGCTCTCCGCTTTGCTCGCTCATTCTCGCTTCGCTTTTGCTCTCCGCATTGCTCGTGCACTTTCGCTTCGCTCTTGCTCTCCGCACTGCTTGCTCGACTCCGCTTCGCTTCTGCCCTCCGCATTGCTCGCTTGACTCCGCTTCGCTTCTTCTCGCTCACGGGCTTCGCCCTATGAAAATGCAGTCCTGCAAAATGGCCTGTAAACAGTCCTTTTGCTGGATTGCATTTTCGCACTGCTCATTGCCATCATGTACATTATAAAAAAGCCGCAATTATAAATCAATAAGAGAATTATGAATTTACGGACACAAGTATTAAAGAATTATAAAGTTTATTTCCTATTTTAGCAAGATTTATCGCTGGAAAAGTTCCTGGTCAAAAATAGTTCCTTTAAAACAATTCATCCAGCAAAATATAATATCGTATCTTCTGCCAATCGTGCTGCAGGCCTAATTCCCTGAAAAACATGCTTCCGTCACGTTGCCCGCAAATCTGTCCATCGCATTTGCTGCTATTCTTTCCGGTATCATTCTGGGGCAGACTGCGGTAACAGAGCGCAATATCACACCACTTGTCGGCTATGCCAGCTCTGCCAAGATCAATATAGCCGCTCACCTTATTATGCACACCAAATATGTTGGGCGGGCACAGGTCCCCATGGGATAAGACAGGTTCCTCCTGCGGCGCATTATCATACAACCATTGTAGCAAGGCTTCCGGATCACGAAATCCTTCCTTTCCAAAAGTATCAGGCTCCACATGATCCACATCTACCAGTCCATTCTCCACACGGTAAGCTGCCTGTGCAAGTTTATATGACAAACGCTGGTCCAAAGCACAGTCAGAAATATCGACACTCCACAGCCTTTTCAAACTGTCCGCCAGAAGCTGACTCAGAAGCCTCGTATTCTTGTCATATTCTTCGCTGCATGCCATCTGGCCGTTACACCTGCTCATCAACAGATACGACCGGCCTTCTGCTACTTCATATGCATAGACAGCGGGCACCGGAAGCCTGCCCTGCAGATACTGCATCATCCGGTATTCGTTTTCGGCTTCTGCATTGTGCTGCTGAATCTTCAAAACTCTATCCTCATAAATAAGCACACAGGATCCCGACATGCCAATCTCATCTTGCCGATAAGACTTCCCCGCCGTCAGACAACGTATCTTCTCTGGCAGGAATATTCTTTCACGCTTCCTCATATATCTTCTCTTTCTGATTCCGGCCCATTATTTCTCATAGCAGATCTCCAGCCCATCAACTCCTGACCGATACGTGAAATGAACAATCCGCATAACAAGACAGCCATCTCCATTCAGATCTTCAACCCTCACGAAGTGTCCTTTTCCACCATCTTCTGTCATACATACACATCGGCACTGGCGCTTATACTCAATAGGGTGAATACGATTTCCCCCAATCGTGTTCCCACCCCGCTCTATCCGCAATAGCATTCCCATGGAATCACTTTATATACTTATAGCCGCTGTCTATCCGAAGATCTCTCCCACACTTTATATTCTCTTTTTGAGGAAAATTGGAAACGCAGGATCAGTAGCCGAGACCAAACGCCCCTGCGGCAACTGCTATTTTAAATTTCAGACTTGTAAAGATGCTGCCTTATGTCACAGTCCTTGACAAACTGCTGTCCTGGTTGTGAATTCACAGACATAATCTGTGGATCAGACTATACTTTTATTATGATACTATATCTCTTCTCAAACTGTCAATGTCACAAACCTCCTTAACGCACGACATAAGGCTGAAAATTGCCGTTATTTTGTATATTTGACTGCCCACTGAGAGACCTTTAGGGTTGCAGGACAGAATACACGTAATAGTGAAGGCATCTGAACTGTCCCATAGAAAAGAAGAATTTCACAAAATTTTAACTTATCAGTAGATTTTTCCTTTCCTTCCATTGTATAATATTTTTATATTGTTTTTTTACGGAAGTAAGACATACAGGGAACAGTTTACAGAGTTACAGAAAGGCATGGATAAAAGAATGGCAGTAAAATATGTATTCGTAACAGGCGGTGTTGTCTCCGGTCTTGGCAAGGGCATCACGGCTGCTTCTTTGGGAAGATTATTGAAAGCGCGGGGCTATAAAGTCACGATGCAGAAATTCGATCCCTATATCAATATTGATCCAGGTACGATGAATCCGATCCAGCACGGTGAAGTGTTTGTCACAGAGGACGGCACGGAAACCGACTTGGATTTGGGACATTATGAACGTTTCATCGATGAGAATCTGGGCAAAAACTCCAATGTAACTACCGGTAAGGTATACTGGTCAGTTCTCCAAAAAGAGCGGCGCGGCGATTACGGCGGCGGGACAGTACAGGTGATTCCTCATATTACAAACGAAATCAAGAGTCGTTTCTATCGCAATTTTACCGATGAAGAGACCCGGATCGCCATTATTGAAGTTGGCGGGACAGTGGGTGATATTGAAAGCCAGCCTTTCCTGGAATCTATTCGTCAATTTCAGCATGAAGTTGGCCGTGACAATGCGATCCTGATTCATGTAACCTTGATCCCCTATCTGAGTGCTTCCCAGGAGATGAAAACCAAACCCACCCAGGCCAGTGTCAAAGAATTGCAGGGCATGGGTATCCAGCCGGATATTATCGTATGCCGCAGCGAGCACCCGCTGGATCAGGGATTAAAGGATAAGATTGCGCTGTTCTGTAACGTCCCCAGCAACCGGGTACTGCAGAATCTCGATGTAGAGCATTTATACGAAGCGCCTCTTGCCATGGAAAAGGAACATCTGGCTCAGGTGGCTTGTGAATGCCTCAAATTGGAATGTCCAGCCCCCGATCTGACGGACTGGACCGCCATGGTAGAATCTCTCAGATGCCCTACTGACGAAGTGACCATAGCTCTTGTCGGCAAGTATACGCAGCTCCATGACGCCTACATCAGCGTAGTCGAGGCGTTGAAACACGGAGGTATCTCCAATCACTGTATCGTCAATATCCGCTGGGTAGATTCTGAGACCGTCACCGCCGAAAACGTGGATGAGCTCTTAACGGGCGTAAACGGCGTGCTGGTGCCGGGCGGCTTTGGCGACAGAGGCATTGACGGCAAAATTTACGCCATCACTTACGCCAGAGTCAACCAGATTCCATTCCTTGGTCTCTGCCTCGGCATGCAGCTGGCAATCGTGGAATTTGCAAGAAATGTACTTGCCTATAATGATGCACACAGTATAGAACTGAATCCTTCCACCACTCATCCAGTCATTGCATTGATGCCAGACCAGAATGGTGTGGAAGATATCGGCGGCACATTACGTTTGGGTTCTTATCCCTGCGTGCTGGACAAGACTTCCAAAGCATATACTCTTTACGAAGAAGAGACCATCCATGAAAGACATCGTCACCGCTACGAAGTCAACAACGATTACCGTGCCGTGCTTACGGAAAAGGGCATGAAGCTGTCAGGTTTATCTCCAGACGGACGCATTGTAGAAATGTGTGAACTGCCGGAGCATCCCTTCTTCCTTGCCACTCAGGCGCATCCAGAGTTAAAATCCAGACCCAACAGGCCGCATCCGCTGTTTAAGGGATTCGTAGAAGCTGCGCTGGTCAATAAGAATAACTAGGAACTGAAACATACAACAAAGGGGAATGACACTGTTCATTCCCCTTGTTCGTCCTAATTAATGTTCAGCTTCGCAAACAGATCTCCCAGACTCGTTCCCAGACTTTCACTGCTTCCATACTGCTTCACATCGATCTTTTCTACTTCTTCCACCTGCATTTCTTCCAGCGCCTTCATACTCAGCGAAATCTTACCATCATTTGTATTCAGGACCTTTACTTTGACCTTGTCTCCTACCTTAAGCACTTCGGATGGTTTCTTGATCCTCCTCTGGCTGATCTGGGAGATATGCACCAGTCCGCTCAAGCCGTCCTTGAGGTCAATGAAAGCTCCGTAGGGCTGCAGACTTTCCACGATGCCTTCCAATACTGTGCCGGGAACGATCATCGCTACTTTATGGTCATGCTCTTCCTTCGCCTTCTCCCGTAAGATTTCCTTCGCGGAAAGTACCAGCTTTTCTTTCTCCCGGTCAACCGTTATGACTCTCACTTCCAACGTCTTTCCCTGATATTCGTCGAATTTCTCTACATAGGAAAGCGCAAGCTGGGACGCTGGTATAAATCCTCTGATCCCTTCCAGATAAGCGACCACTCCTGCATTTACCACTTCGGTTACCTTAACAGTAAGATTCTTCTTCTCTTCCTGATAGCCTTCCAGTATATCCCACGCGAGTACCGCATTCGCCTCTTTACGGGAAAGAAGAATATTTCCCTGTCCGTCATCCATCTTCACGACAGACGCCTCGATCACGTCACCCTCGTGTACATCGCTCAACACAGAAAATCCAGGATCATTGCTCATATCTCCTGCTTTGATGATCCCCTGTGTGTAATACTTAAGATCCAGCGTCACCTCTTCCTCATTGACGCCGATCACAGTCCCCTTGATCACATCACCTTCCTGAATCTTACGGAAAGATGCCTCCAGTTCTTTTTCATAGTCTTTCATTGTTTCTTCCATGACTTCTTTTACCTCCCACATTTCCTATTTCCATTTTAAGATCTTGCTTCTGCCGACCATAAACAGTCCCAAATACCTTTTGCTTTCATGAGTATAGCATACTTTACAAAGTCAAACCATATAAAGTATGAAAATATCTTTTTCTTAATCACTCAACACGGCTTCTATTTCTTTTTCTCATCGTTGCCAGCAAATTCTTATATCCAAGGCGAATCAAATCTTGTATGCTAAGTTCCAGCAACCGGTGCACTTCAACCGGCCACCTCCACGTATTATAGGCTAGCTCGGACAGTATCGCCGCTATGATAATCGCCCATACTCCTATATCCATGAAATGTAACAACAGGGCGCTGCCGAACACGGAAATACACCCAGAGACAATAAAACCTCGCCAATATTCTATCTGGTTCGTAGTCGATAAATAAGAGGCATAACAATTCCTAAAAACAATTAAAAATTGTGACACAGCAACACCGGATAAGACCATTTTATCAAGCGCGATATCCGGTTTTATCAGTTGAATAATCGGCAAACCGACTGTCAATAGCGCAGCAAACCCTATCCAGAATACCGTACAATATACGAAGATACACATTGCATGGATTTCTCTTCCTCTCCCCCTATCATTTGATATGTAGGCAGACTGCAGTGCAGGAATATGCGCGATCTGAAAAGAGCGCGACAGTTTCGCAATCACTGTGATCAGTTGTACCGCCAACGAAAACTGTCCTGTCTGGGCTAGGGTAAGGAAGAACGATGCCACAATCGTTCCCGCCTGCGTACATAGATAATCCGAAACACTTACCAAACCTTCCCTCCAGGTATTTGGCCATATCGTAAGCAGACAGTCTCTAATCTGAGTTTTATTAATTTTTATATTAAAATCTAATTCTCCGTCAGTCTCCCGTAACGATCTCGTAAAATAATACTTACAAATGACTCTAAACGTAAAGCCATACAACAAATATGCCACGCAGGCTCCTAAGAACCCCCATCCAGCCCTTAGCAGCAGCGCTGTCATAAATATTCTGATCACGCTTGCACATACCTGTGCTTTGTTCTTTTCGGCTACCTTTCCAATTCCACTCAGAAGAGAGATGTAGTACCCAAAATACAAATTCAAAAAGACCGCCGCCAAAAAGATAAACCAGGAAACGTAGTATTTACCACTCAGCATCGCCCCGGCAATATGCTTCACATACAAAGTTCCGACCGTCAAAAAACAGCCAAGCATAATGATTGCGATTAATAGATAAACTGTTTTGCATGTCTTCAAAACAATTCTGAATAAATCTACATTAAGCATTCTATCTTCCGCCGTCTCTTGATACTTTCCCTTAGCCACCAGCTTTTCAGCCCCGTTCCAACAGTAAGCCACATTTCTTGCAAAAGAAGGCGAAAATCCAAATACAAATAAATTGGCCACATTGGATAAGTTCATAAATACGTACCATAAACCTAGCGTGTCCTCATCAAAATACAGTAACAAAAAAGGCAATAAAAGATACCCCATTCCCATCGAGAACAGGGTTCCGGCATAATTCCAAATAATATCCTTTTTTGAAATATTAATTTTCATTTTGTATACTCATCTGAGACCACCGCTCTGTCCTGTCACCGAAAAGCGGAATCAAATATTCTAATCTTGCCGCCATCAACAGCAGAAGAAGAAACGACCAATAGGATACATGAATACTATAGCTCTCTGCCATGTAGGCAAACATAAAAGCAACGATACCATTATATATGATTTTTGCAGCATAATGATCAATATTGTTATATAATTTCTTTAAAACTATAAAAATCAATACAAAATAACCTAGCAGTTCTATGACTCCTCCCTGTGTCATCCATTCGAGAAACATATTATGCGGCGACAGATAATTATTCCCAAACGTCTCAAGTCCATATCCATAACCCCAGAGCGGATTCTTTTCCGCCTTCTCAAGGCCTTCATTCCAAAGTCTCCATCTTGTCGTATCAAGTCCTTTATGAAATAGATAATAAACAGCGCTACTGACAATATACTGGATCTTTACCACTACTACCCCATAGAAACAAACCGTATAGATCAAAGCAATATTGATCGGTTTATAAATTATTTCTATAAATATTTTGCTATTCTGTAGCAAGGTAAAAATACCAAAACATCCTAACGCCATGAATGTTGCTGCCGATTTCACTAAAATTTCAGATAACAATTGAACGAATAGTGCAAAAAGATATTTTCTATTTCCCGTTTGACGATACAGGATCAGCGTAAAACAGATCAATGGCAAAATAACCACTATAAACCGATTATCATACCCCAGCAGATAGTAGCCTTTCCAGATTTTCTGCTCACGCACAGACCAGTAAGTTAAGCCTCCCTGATTCACATACCGGAGAATAAAAATAAAATTAAGAAAAACATATGTATTTAATACATCTATGAAAACAAGAAAATTTTCTTTCTTTTTGAAAATATATAATTCTGCATAAAGCACAAACATAATAAACGTAAGTACATTTTGTGATTTTACACCCTCTATAAATGTTCTGATAAATAAATAAGAAAAAATGCATACGATCAGGAAACACGGTACGCTTAAAAACCGTTTTGTACATAAAAAAACATATAAGACATAGACCAGGATCACCGCTATATTAACATACCATAACTTATCGATAAAACGATTCAAAAACGCATATCTGCTTAATTTTGATATGTATTGGAAATTGGATATTCCAATGAAAGGAAGTAGCATGATAAGCAAAAATATGTATTTTCCTATATACGAAACATTGATTTTGATCTGATGCATTTTCTCCCCTTAGTCCGCATAGCTTTCAATCAATTCATACCACTGTCTGGCCGATTTTTCCCAACTAAATTTATCTAAGATTTTGTCTGCGGAACTGACCGGCTCTTTTAATAATTCATCTAGGCAATAATCATACTTCATAGGATCAATATAGTGTGCACAATCCTCATATATTTCGGGAAGCGCCGATGTATTTGAAATTATAATGGGCACACCATGATATAACGCCTCCAATGGTGGAATACCAAATCCCTCCATAAGAGAAGGAAACAGAAATGCCTTGCAGTTCTGAAATAATGCCGTCAACTCAGCATCGCTAACAAATCCAGTATATGTAATATTATTATTTATCCCCGTGTAATAATCAAATTTCTCATTATTGACCGCCCCGGAAATAACAAACCTACTGGAAGAATTGTGATCTGCAACCCGAAAAATCCATTGAATATTTTTATTGTTCACCAAACGTCCAATAAAAAAATAGTACTCCTTTGCCACCAACCCATTCTTTTCCAATACGCTTGGATCAGCCTCTGTATTGCACATATGCTGCCATCCATTATAAATTACACTGATCTTATCTGGCCTGACTGGTAATTTTTCTAGCATCGTGCCTTTACTATACTGTGAAACCGTTACAATATGCGCCGCCAAAACAGCATTCATCCATGCAGCGCATTTCTTTTTTAAATGATATATTCTTGTGTTATTACATACATTATAAAATGCATATATGTCATGTTGTGTAATAATAGATTTGTACCAAATAGCCGGCCCGTTGGCAAAATCTATATACCATGCCCAATGCCTTATTAAATAAAACAGGACCTTGCACCTCCAGAATCTCATATGACTGCAGTTGATCCCAATCTTTTTAATATTCTTTAAATCTACCAGATCTCTATTCTCTGACCTCAGCAAAAGCTCATACTTACCCTCAGGAACAAGCCGATCCAGTTCACGCAGTATTTCCATCGCGTATCTTTGAGCGCCGTCAAATTTTCCCTCTTTAATACACCGCCCATCAATAACAACCTTTTTCATCAAATTACCTCTGCAGATTATTCCTTAAACTCAGTCTTGTTTTGAACACTCAAATACGCCACAAAAGTATCAATATCATCAACGGTTGTTAATTTCAGATTTTTCTCAGAACCTTTGGAAAAATAAATTTTTTTACCCAGCTTCTGCATCAGTACACAAGTAGCCGTTGTATTACAGATATTTCTTTTGCCAGCCTCTTCGTGAGCCTGTAGCAGCTCCCCCAGCGTATACGTATGCGGTGTTTGTGTCCGCAGCAATTTTTCTCTTGGAATCGTGATATCGGAAGATATTCCATCCTCGCTTTCAAAAATAGCTTCCACACAGGGCATGGCAGCAACCGCACTCCCATATTGATTATAAACAGCCAGACTGTCAGCAATCACTTCCTGTGAGATCATGGGACGATTTCCATCATGTACCATCACCACATCTGTTTTGTCATGCACTTTCTGTAGTTCCCGTAAGCCGCACAGAATCGAATCCTGTCCCGTTTTTCCTCCCTTAACAATATATTTCAATTTCGTTATCCCAAACTGCTTTGCATATGCCCAGAGCATGTCTTTCCAGCTCTCCAACGATACTACGATTATCTCATCGATCAAAGGAGACTTTTGAAATGCCTCAAGTGTATAAAGAATCACCGGTTTATTATTTATGTGGATAAACTGCTTTGGAATTTCCTGATGCATTCTGCTTCCCGATCCTGCAGCCGTTAATAATGCTATATTCATTCTACTTTTCCCCTATGATCTCCATTCTATGATGCAGTTCTTTTTCCTCCTTGCTTGTAGGAGGAATCATATAATTCCCATAGTAATGTGTTAATTCTTCGTGGTACATAGACGGAGCATTCACTAACAAATCTTCAAATTGCAGTTTCACACTATGTTTAAAATAGTCTTTCGGAAGAATCTCCTTCTTATGACATGGCCCCAAAAGGCTGCATACATGATCACTGTGATTCCACTCGTATTTTTTCAGAATACAGTGCTCTTTTTGAACAAGCTTCTGCGAATCCCATTTAGGCCGAAGCTTTATATTGTTCAATATTTTGATCGCAAGTCTTCCCCCTAATGACCTGTTTACCTTATATTGATTCACCGTCGTATCATACCAGGATAACTGCAAGGCTAAATGCCATACACTGAAAAAAAGATAATGCAAATTTCTCTTGATCTTCCCTCTGGGCATTCCGTCTAAAATAAAAATATCTAACAGAATATACTGCTCCCGTTCTTTATTGCCTTTTGTCAGCCTGACCTTCATGCTTTTATCACATAAAGCCGGTATTCTTCGCGGATTATTTTCTTTCTCATCTATTCTATAATCATATAGAAAATATTTATCGTTTAATATCTCTTCTCGATGCTGTAATAACCACTCATAGTCCTTACGTGGCATCATAAGATCTATGTCATCATCCCAGGGGATAAATCCACCCTCTCTGACGGCGCCAAGCAGGGTTCCTCCGCATACATAATAAGTCAACGCATGTTTCCTGCAGATTTCATCGAAATATCTGAGCATCTCCAATTCTATTTTCTGTATTCTGCATATATCAGGGTTCTCACTAAACATCCCTATGCTCCCTTTTTTCTACTCTTAGCATTCTACAATTTCCATCGGATGTGATACCCGCTTCTCTATTGGCGGTGGATTCCTATAATCGCCGTACATTTGCCCCAACACTCTCTCATAATCAACCGGCCCCTTCATCAGAACATCCTCAAATTGATATTCAACCAGATCCTCATAAACCTTTTTGGGAAAAATTTCCTTGTGAAGTTTTACGCCCATAAAGCTCATTATCTTATCACACTTTTGAAGATCCTGCTTCTTAAGAAGACGATCGATCTTGTCACGCCATTTATTTTTATCAAATCTTAACAGAGTATATGAAATCTTAAGAATTTGGAGTATCCCTTTCTGCCATGCCGGTCTATCGCTTCTCGCAATATTGATCTTATCAAAATACGCCATATGATAACAAAATCTATAAAAAAGGAGCCTGGCATATACAACGGAAGATTTCAGCCTGCCCTTTGGCAGACCATCATATGGAAATATATCGATCCACACATATTCTTCCCGTTTATCCAGACTGCCCATTCTCCTTACTTTATATCTCACATCCACAATATGTGAAAAATAATAATGATGATCTTCACAGTTTCTATAAGTTTGTAATTTATACGGATAGGAAAGTTCCTTCTTAGCAATTTCCAAAAATCTATCGTAATCCCGTCGATACATCCCCAGATCAACATCATCGTCCCAGGGAATGAATCCCTTATGCCGGACTGCCCCCAGGAATGTGCCTCCTGCCATGAAATATCTCAGATCATGTTTTTCGCATATTCTGAGAAATTCTTTCACCATATCTAATTCTTTTTTCTGCAAAAATTCCGTTGCATTTTCCAAATCTTGTATCTCCTGTTATGGCGCATATTAGGCCTAATACGCTCCCTCTCTGTCAAACACCGCAGGAATCGTCTTCACAATGATCTTCAAATCTGTCCACAGACTCATATCTTCTATGTAATCCAGATCCATCTCAATCCATTCTTTCCACTCAATGTTAGCCCGGCCGCTGATCTGCCAGTAGCAGGTCAGTCCCGGCTGCACTACCAGACGCTGCTTCTCATAGTGACTGCACTCTTCCATCTGAAAGGTCAGGATCGGTCTTGGGCCAACGAGGCTCATATCCCCCTTGATGATATTGATCAGCTGGGGAAGTTCATCAATAGAAAATTTTCTGATAAACCTGCCCACTCTGGTAATCCGTGGATCATCTTTGATCTTAAAGGCATGGCCGCTCTGCTCGTTGTTTTTCATCATCTCCGGCATTCTGGCATCCGCATCAATACACATGCTGCGGAATTTGTAAATCTTAAATGGCTTCATAGACTTTCCGGCTCTGCTCTGGCTAAACAGAACCGGACCGCCGTCCTCCAGCTTAATAGCCAACGCTGTCATGAAAAACACCGGTGAAAGAAAGACCAGCGCCGCCACGGATAACAGAATATCCATGCCCCGCTTTATTTTCAAGTACGCAGGGTTCTTCTTCTGGTATACTGCCTGCATATGGTATCTGTCAGAATTCAATTTTCTCCTCTGCGATACTGGTTTTTTCATTGCATTTGTAGCCAGCATAACTTCCTCGCTCATTTTTTCACTCCAAACCCTGTTTTCCATAAAATACTATCCAGACAATTATTCAGCAGCTGCTTCCACTACTGGTATTTCCATAAATGCCAGTGTTCCAAGAGACGTCATGTCTACTACTACGTGATCCTCCCTGATCTCCACAATATTCAGTTCCACCCATTCCCCATCGACTAACTGATACACTTTAATGTTTTGCCCGGATTTGATCCCTTTTAAATAGAAATTCACCCGCGCTGTGTTAAAGCCAGTAATCGATGCCTTGACCTGTGCCACGTTTAAGACCGTGCCACTCAGCGATACTGCGTATTTCTTCGCAGAATCCACGTTTCCACGTGTCGGTTTCAACACAGAAAAAGTCTGGTTACTGGGAACGCCATTGATGATCACATGTCCGCCCTGTCCAAGAGGAAACACCTTCTCCAGCCCTGGAACTTCCGTAACAGCATTGTTCATATATTCCCCGACGGTCTTATTCTCCTCTGCTGCCGCTTTCGCCACACTCTGTGAAACAGAAGATGCGGTAACAGCAGAAACAGATGACGTAGAAGACGAAGCCACCGTGCTATAGGAATCTGCTGTAGGGCTTGTAGCCGCCAGTGCCGGCATGGATAATACCATCGTCCCCGCCAGTGTCAATGCTAACATTTTTTTCATGATTAAGTTCCTCCTTTTTCCCGGATATCCGGGTATCTTAAATAGAAAATTCTATTCAGCAACAATTCTATCAATGGTCCCTGCGGCATCTTTTGTCAAAATCCCGACTACAACAAACTGCCTGTCAGGCTGCTCCTCTTTCTGTGTCGTCAATGTGATCAGGAAATGATAGGGCGTAATGCCTTCCCATCCTTCCCGCAAGTTCATTGTCATATCCCGAATACTGTATAGATCCTCCAAAAACTGCTCACAACCATCCACATAGGTGAAGTCATAACTGCGCAGTAGACTTGTATTTTCTCTCTCGTAAGCCGCAAAGATCTCATACGTCAAAACATTGTCATCCAGATACAAATATGCCTTCTCATGTTCTTTGAAGAACTCCGGATCAGCAAACTGGTATAAATCTGCAAACAATCCCGTCTGCTCTGTTCCTGTTTTACCGTGCAGAACTGTGTTGAAATCACACATACTTGTCAGATTGGCCAGTTCAATATAGATGGCACCACCCTCATCCGCCTCTCCGTAAGCATTATGGCTTTCATAGAAATCGTCTGCCTGCCCGCTCTGTAATACTGGAGCATCGATTGTAGTGCCTGGTATGTAGAGCCACCCAAAAATCTCCGGATTATCTGCCTGCAGCAGACTAAAATCGATTTGGGCATCCCTGGCGCTCTCTCCGGCAAACCCTGTTGTCTGTGTAGCCAAATCTGTCTGCTGTCCTGCACCTTGTTTCACAGCTTCTGTATTCTTCTCCCCGCAGCCTGTAAGCAGTGCCGCTGCAGCAGCAAGCGCCATAAACTTCCCTATCCAATTCTTTCTCCACCTGATTTCACTGTACTTTTTCATAAAATATATCCAGGATCATCTCAAACATGGCATCCTCATCCAAGTAGAATTCTTCGAACTTTTCTCCCATAACAGTCTCTCCAGGCACTAGATAGAAGTCCTCCCGCCCAAAGGCGTATTCCGCCAGAATAGGCGCCAGATAGACTGCCTCATCCAAAGAAATATCTGTCACCATCCGAGGTTTAACTGCCTGGTACAAATCTATGACAACAGACACATCTTTATGTACTGCCTGTTTTGCCTCCTCGATCAGACCGTTCAGATACTCTTTCTGCCTTTCCAGCCTCAAATCTGCCGATCCAAAGACCTCTGTGTCCCTGTACTTTACAAACCAAAAGGCGTTCTCTCCCTGCAGCTGCAGCTGCTTTCCTTCTATGAACTCCTCACCGAATCCATCAAGATCTGCCGGTACTGTTACCTCAACACCACCTACCGCATCATTGATTGTCGCGATCGCACTCATATTCACCGCCGCGTACCCATGTATAGGAAGCTGATAGAATAGGTTTGCAACTGCCTTCTTCTGATATTCACAGCTTTCCTCCATGCCATTGCCAAAACCATGCTGTATGGCAATCTGTGCTTTGACCGTAGAAGTGTATGTTCCATTCTCATCATAAATATCAATATCTGTCATGGTATTCCTGTTGATACCGATTACTTTCATCTGTCTGTTCCGTGGGTTCAAAACTGCCAGAAATAAAGCGTCTGCCTGCCCACCGTTTGTTCCTTCTGCCACTTCCTCCGCATCGCTCTGCTTATCAATGCCCATGATCAGAAACGTTAAAATATCTTCATTATATGCATAGACAGTATTCTTGTATTTTACCCATCCGTCCTGCCACGCCTCACTTTCCTTTTGTGTCAGGGCTTCTTCCGTTACAGACTGCAAAACAGGCTGCTTTGCCGTTGTACTCTGATAAAGATGGTTCTTACCCATTGCCCTGACAATCCCAAAGCCGCCCAAAAGCAGTCCAAAAAATGCCACAAAAATGCCTGCTGCTATAGCCGCCTTACGTCTGCCGTTTTTTTTTCCGATCTTCCAGCTTTCTCCAGACGCTCTGCTTCTTCCATGCGTCTGAGCCTCTCTGATCCCCCGAACGTCTCCAAGCTTCCCGCATGCTCTGTCTTTTCAAGCACAGACAACAGCCCCGTTCCTCCCAGATGGTCTGTCATCACAGTTTTTTCCTGCTTTGGAGATTGGGTCCCGGCCGGCTTGGTATCTACATCATAACCATACTTGCCATAATATTTCCCATAGTATTTGCCATAATGCCCGTAATAGCCCTTTTTGTTCAGATCAACTTTGTTTAATACAACCCCAAGAATTCGGCTTCCAGACTTATCTAGCTGTTCCTTTACCTTCTGCACAAAGCGGAAGTTAACTGCATTGCTCTCCACTACCAACACCGTGCCGTCACAATGCTTCGCCACCACAGCTGCGTCGATCACACTCCCCAGCGGCGGCGTGTCTACTATAATGTAATCAAATGCCGTTCGCATCACGTTCAGCATATCTACGAATCTATCGCTTCCCAGCAGCTCACTTGGATTAGGCGGCACTGGGCCTGAAAAAACCATATAAAGACGGGAAATATTTGTCTGACACATGGCATCCGAATACCTGTATTTGCCCACCAGACAATGACTCAATCCATACTTGATAGCGCCTGTTTTATAGCGACCAACCAGAACTGACTTTCTCATATCCGCATCAATCAGCAGCGTTCTGTTTCCAGCCTCAGCAAATGCCTTCGCCATCTCCATAGCAACGCTTGTCTTCCCCTCGTGAGGCGTACAGCTGGTCACGGCAACGATCTTCACGTCACTGCCGCAGAATTCCACATTGCTTCGCAGTGTCTTAAAAGCTTCTTTTATATGAAAATCTGCTCTTTGTTCCAAATGCAATGTAACTTCCTGCATATCTACTTCCTCTTAGTCTTCTGCTTCACATTATTTTCATCCACTGCCACCGGAATCAGCGCCAGTGTGCTCAAACCCAAATATTTCTCTACATCTTCCGAAGTCTTAATCGTATCATCCATCAGGTAATGTACCAGAATGCCCACACAGACCAACAGTATTCCAAGAATTCCTCCAAACAGCGTCCACTTCGGCACACTGGGGCCTGCCTTCTCCGTGGGCATATTCGCCTCTTCCACTACATTGACCGCATCAATGTCCATCACATTCTGGATATGTTCCCCTGCCACCTCTCTAATACAGTTCGCAATGTTCATCGCCTGCTGGGGACTGGTATCTGTCACAGTGATCGATACAATCCGCGTATCTGCAGGTGTATGTACACTGACATGGTCAAGCAAATCCTCATATTCAGTCTCTGGCAGAGAGAGCTTGGCGATCACTTCCTCTAATACATATCGGCTATTTATCAATTCTGCATAATCCTTTGTGAGCTGCGTTCCCATTTGCACATCACTGTAAGTGACCGTCGCACTTTCTGATTTGTTCAGAATATAGATCTTAGTCGTAGATTCATAGATTGGCGTCAAAGCAAAAGCACTGACAGCAAAACCGACTGCCGCTGCCAACAACCCGCCTGTCAGAATGAGCCAAAACTTTCCCAGCAGCGCATTGATAATTTCCCACAAGTCTACTTCAATCACATCATTTTCTCTATGATTTTCCATTACAGTCTTCTTCCGATCCCTTATGTATTCGTCCCGATATCTTCATCGCCCAGCACGCGCATCGGATTGTCAAAAAACAATCTCCGGCTGCTCTCTTTCCCATACTTCTTCTCAACATACGCCGCACACTCTGAAAGACAGGGAGACCTTCTACCCAGATCATGCGCATCTGTAGCAATAAAGTGAATCAATCCCTGTTTCAACAGTTTCTTCGTCAGACACGAGGCCGCTATTCCATATCTGCCCACAATACTTCCAGCATTCACCTGTATAAAGCAGCCCATCTCGATCATTTCTTTCACTCTGACTGTTTTAGTGCATAAATTCTTATAGCGTTCTACATGCGCGAGAATTGGATAATATCCTCCTGACAACAGCGTATACATGCCGTTCCTGATATAATCATAATCTGCTGAAGGTTCAAATTCAACAAGCACATAATGGGAATTCGCCAGCGTCCCTGCCTGTCCTTCCATAATCTCTTCAACCAGGCCGCTCCGGTAATATAGTTCGTTGCCTGGATATAATTTGATTTCCAGATTCTCTGCTCTCAGCCTCTCCTGCAGCCAGCAAACCCCAGCAGCCACCTCGCCGCTGCTCCGGCTTCTATGCCAAGGTTTGCTGTGCGGTGTCAGAATGATCTGGGAAACACCATCCTTTGCTGCCATATGTAACATTTCCAGGCTCATTTCCAGACTGTCCGAGCCATCGTCGACACCCGGCAGAATATGCGAATGAATATCGATATAATTTTCCATTTATCTCCTATACAGACCACATATCCCGCTGACTGCAGCAGGATTTTTAACGAAGTCACGGGCTACGCAATTCATTATATTCTCTCGGTCCATTTTTTACAAGAAGATTTCTCACCCTCACAGTAATTCTTCCGCTTTACGCATCCGCTCGGCAATCGGCACATGGAACGGACATCTGCCCTCACAAGTTTTACAACCGATACAGTCTGATGCATTCGCCTCAAGTTGTGCATAATGTGCCCGGATCGTTCCTGGTACCTCCTTCTGCATCGTAGCCAGATCATATAATTTATTAACCATCGCAATATCAATCTTTACCGGACAAGGTGCACAGTGCCCGCAATAGGTGCACTGTCCTGTAGAAAATGCATGGCGCGGCGCAGATGCCAGCACGCTGGCATAGTCTTTCTCATCCTCTGATGCTGTTTCATAAGCCACAGCTTCATATACATGCTGTGGATTGTCAAATCCTACCATTACAGATGCAACTGCTGGCCGGGTCAGAGAATAATGCAGACACTGCACCGGTGTCAAGGCAACTCCGAAGGGTGACGCCTGCGCATCAAACAGCCGGCCGCCGGCATATCCTTTCATCACGGTGATTCCCACACCATTCTGCTCACAAAGTTTATATAATTCCTCCCTTTCCGGCGCAATTCCACCCAGATTTTCATCATAACTTTCCACGAAATAATCATCTATATTAGACACTGGCGGCAGCATATCAAAAGCTGGATTTACACTGAACAAGATCATCTCAATCTCACCCTGGCAGGCTGCCATCTTCGCAACTTCCGGATTATGGGAGCTGATGCCAATATGACGGATTGTGCCTTCTTTCTTCAACTGCCGTACATATTCCATGAATTCGCCATTTATGACCGTGTCGAATTCCGCAGCGTCATCTATAAAGTGAATCATCCCCAGATCAATATAGTCTGTCTGCATCCTTTCCAGCAGATCGGCAAAAGCCTCTTTTACTTTCTCCAACTCTCTTGTTCTGACATACTGCCCGTTTTGCCAGGTGGAACCAATATGACCCTGAATGATCCACTGATCTCTCTGATCCTTGATCGCCCGCCCGATATTGGAACGGACATTTGGTTCCGACATCCAGCAATCCAAGATATTGATCCCTTCCTTTGCACAGACATCTATGACTTCCTTGACCTCTTCCGTGTTATGGCGTTCCAGCCACTCTCCTCCCAGTCCAATCTCGCTAACCTCCAGACCGGTTTTGCCGAGTTCTCTGTACTTCATACGTTCTTTTCTCCTTTCCGCAACAGTCCCTACGCTAAAATTCATTAATTTCATTGTACCATGCAGACTCAAAAACGCACAATCCTTATCTTGATACAATTTTGTACCCGTTCCTGCAATGAAACAGAAAAAAACCTGCCAAACTCTGACACCTTCCATCACTTTCTGACATATACTAACAGTGAACCTGTTCTGGAAGCATTGTTCTTGCTTTCACGAACCATCAAAAAAAGGGATCTTTTCCCTTACAGATAAAGGAGCAGAAATGGCGAAAGAAACAGAATGGAACAATCATTTTAACATCGGCGTTGATTCCATCGACAATGCACACCGGAAACTCTTTTCGATCGTCCGCAGACTAATCTATGTAAGCGAAGATGAACACCACGGACAGTGGGCATGTGCTGAGGGTATCAAATACTTGAAAAGTTATGCCATAAGACATTTTACCGATGAAGAAGCTTATATGCAGTCAATCGGCTACAAAGGCTATAAAGTGCATAAGCGCCTGCATGACGACATGCGGTATAAGACACTACCCGCACTGGAAAAAGATCTTTTAGAATCAGATTACTCACAGGAATCCATACACCATTTTCTTGGCATCTGCTTAGGATGGCTGACTGCCCACATTATGATCGAGGACCGCGCCATCACTGGAAAGATTGCAAATAGATGGCAAAAGGATCCTTCCGAAGAAAACATAGCCGCTCTGGAGGATGCCGTGGCCGTTACCATACAGGAGATCTTCCGATTACAACCGGAAATTGTCAGTGAACATTATAGCGCAGAAAACTTCGGCAACAGCATCATCGACCGACTGACTTATCATTCCCAAAAGGGACCGCCTCTACAGATCTTCCTCGTTCTCGAAGAAAGTCTTGTGCTGCACGCCGTAAGCTCCATGCTCGATATGCCGCTGACAAAAGTAGATAAAATGGTCATAAACGCCGCCAAACAATTATCCCTACACATTGTGGAGCAGGTGAGAACTCACTATCACTTAACTTCCCGCTATGAATTGGAAAGCAATCACCTGGTGACGCCCGAACAGTTCGAACAGGCATTTTATACGGGCCATTTCAACTACAGCCTGCTGTTCAATACAGGAACCGGTTATTTTGCTTTCTGTATCAAACCGGAGTGACTGGACGAGCCAATGATAGAATGCCAGAGTCAAACATCGTTTGCCTTGTTTGACTCTGGCACCAGTCCTATAAGTTCCGTATGATTCTCACTACTGGCTGATTTCACCTGCTGCTCCCGCCAGTTCATCCAGGGTGGTCTTCCTAATCAATCCTATTGCCTCTCCATTTACATGGACCAGACAAGCCCTCCCATTATCTTGTATGTTGTAAAAAATAATTGTATCTTTTTTATTTTCGCCATAATATTGATACTCGATTACCATATAGGCATCCTGCTCTATTTCTGAAACCCAGGTATCGTAAATCTGGAGACCGATCACTTTTTGATAAAACTGCCGGAACAATTCAACGGATATTTTCCTTCCTCTTGTAAAGTGCCGATCGATCCATGCAGTATCTCTGGCACCAAAGAATCCTCCTTTTCGAGAAAGGAACTTTGATTTTCTTGTTGCAATCAAGTGGAATGGTGTTTAGAATATCCATAGAGAATCTCTTTCCATCAAAACTTTACTAGGAATCAGGTCCTTTTTTCTTTCTGCTTCTTATATCATTTGACGTAAGAATAAATATCACTTAAGATGTAATAGGGTATTATTTTTTCCTATTTTCAAAGGAGCTTTTGCGTTTGGCAGATATCGCAGCAGGTTTAAACTATAATCCAAGCACTGCTCTCCGTTTTTTGAATTCTTTGGAGCGGGCCGGAAATAACAGACCATACTGTCATTTCCGCACCATCCAGGATACCGTCAACGAAATATCCTATCGGATGGGTTACCATAGCGTGTATTAGATCGTATTGCTTTTTCATGACACCGTTACAGAAATTACAACATAATGGCAGCAATTAATCTGTGTTGAGATAATTGCTGCCGTTTTTCAAAGAAGAGGACTATATCGTGCTAACGAAGCAAACTATCAAGGAGATTACTGGCGCTACAATTTATCACAGGGGGCTTGAGTTGTTCCGCCAAAATAAAGTGCTGTCTTTTCAGTCTGAAGACCGGAATGAAGAAATATATGTCAAGGCCACTGTACAGGGAAGCGGCAGAAAAAAATATAAAGTAACGCTTGCCTATGATACCCTCTATGAAGAGATCACCGAATGTTATTGCGACTGCCCCGCATTTTACAGCTATGACGGCCTCTGTAAACATTGTGCCGCCGTTCTCTTTGTCTGCGAGGACCGTCTGGAAGAACACTATGCAATCTTCGACTACATAGAAGAACCGGGCCAAACTGGCGAAAAACGCCGCCTTTCCAATTATCTGGAGCATGAAAATGGACGTTTTCTCCCCAGAGCCTCCTCTAAGCAGACAACGCCTGTTATCAAAGATCTGCTCCAACGTCAAAGAGCCAAAGCAACCGCCCCCTTACTACAAGGCGTTCCTCATGAAAAGATTGTGTTAGATCCTCTTTTCAAATGTACCGAAAACAACGCTCTGGTAGAGTTCAAGATTGGAATCGATACCAAATATGTTCTCAAAGATGTATTCGAGTTTGTGCAAAACATAAACGCCAACGCCGCATATTCCTATGGAAAAAAACTTAACTTTGTGCACACGCTGAGCGCTTTTGAACCCCTTTCGCAAAAGCTTGTAAAATTCCTCCTTCGCTGGGTGCAGGAAAACAAAGAACACTATTTTGAATACAACTATTATTCTTACTCCGCCTCCTACCCAAAGCTGCGTCGGGTCCCTCTTAATGGATCAGAATTCGAAGACCTTCTAACTATTTTAAAAGACCAGCCTGTCATGATCGACGTAAATGCTTCCGGTGAGAAACTCTGGCGCCAGGCAGGCAGCAGACCAAGCCGTCAGATGCGCATCCTTGGCCAAAAGGATGGGATCGTGGTGGAGCTCGAACCTTCCGTAGAATTTTATGCTCCCCACACTGTCTTTACCTTCCAAGACGGACTGCTCTACCAGCAAAGCAGAGACGAACTGATGCCGGTACAGGACTTTTTGGCCTGCCTTCCTGTACTGTCTGGAACCTCTTTCTATGTTGACAAAAGCGACCTTCCCACGTTCTGCCGGGATCTGCTTCCGCTTCTGGAAAAGCATTACCACTGTGAACGGATCGATTTCAACGAGGCTGATTATGGCATGGAACCCGCCGCCTTCGAAATCTATCTGGATGCACCTCAAAAAAACCTCATTATCTGCAAAGTTTATGCCATCTACGGCATCAAAAAGTACGAAGTCTATAAAAAGGACGAAGAACACGCAGGCCGCGACGCTGTACGGGAAATACAAATCGGCAACATTGTCGCTTCCTACTGTAACGCCTATGATGAAAAAGAATGCGCGATGGTTATCGCCGATGACGAAGAAAAAATCTATGAATTGCTCACCCTTGGCATCCCCCGTTTTCAGGAGATCGGAGATGTATATGTCTCCGACACTTTAAAGAAAATCCGTGTCATCAGCAACAGCAAAGTAGAAGTCGGCGTGTCTTTGTCGGAAAACCTGCTGGAACTGACAATAAACGTTGACCAATTGTCCCAGGATCAATTAATCGAAATCCTGTCAAAATATGATAAGAAGAAAAAATATTTCCGTCTGAAAAACGGCTGCTTCCTCCATACCGAAAACGAAGGACTCCAAACACTGCTAAAGATAAAAGAAAATCTGAATCTGACGGATGCACAGCTGCGGAGAGAAACGCTCACGCTGCCCAAATACCGAGCATTTTATCTGGATAGCGAACTTACAAAAAAACAGAATCTGACTGCTGTGCGAAGCCAAACTTTCCAACGGCTGGTCCAAAACATGGCCGCCATAGAAGAGAATACTTTTGAGGCACCGGCAAGCCTGGAATCCATTTTGCGCCCTTATCAGCTCACCGGCTTTTCCTGGTTCAAGACGCTTTACCGAAGCGGCTTTGGCGGCATACTGGCCGATGATATGGGCCTTGGAAAAACGCTGCAGACCATCGCCTTTCTGCTATCGGAATATCTGGAAGCACAGGCAGTGGATAACAGACGTGTCCTCATCGTCACGCCTGCCTCCCTTGTTTTTAACTGGAAAAATGAGTTCTCTCTCTTTGCGCCTATCCTTCCTGTCAGAATGGTAACAGGCACCGCCGCCGAACGACGGGAAATTATACGCGGCGCACAGAGCAGGGATATCCTGATCACTTCCTATGAACTGCTGAAAAGGGATATGGAATCTTATGAAGGTATCCCCTTCTTCTGCCAGATCATAGACGAAGCGCAATATATCAAAAACCACAATACGCAGTCCGCAAAAGCGGTAAAGTCCATTGAGTCCGGCTGCCGCTTCGCCCTTACCGGAACACCAATCGAAAACCGGCTAAGCGAACTCTGGAGTATTTTCGACTATCTGATGCCGGGATTTTTGTATGGTTACCAGCACTTTCGGACAGAGATTGAAATTCCCGTTGTACAAAATCAGGAACAGGCCGCCATGAGTAAACTGCAGAAAATGGTGAGACCCTTTATTCTCCGAAGACTGAAAAAAGATGTTCTCACCGATCTGCCAGACAAATTGGAGAAATACATGTATGCCAGCATGGACGGAGAACAACAGAAGCTCTACCACGCCCATGTCCAGAGGATCCGTATGATGCTTGACAAACAGACAGAAGAAGAGTTTAAGACAGGTAAAATACAGATTCTCTCTGAGCTTACCAAGTTAAGACAGTTGTGCTGTGATCCTGCGCTGATCTACGAGCAGTATGAAATCCCTTCTGCCAAATCAGTCCTCTGTGTGGATCTGATCAGAAACGCAGTGGAAGGTGGCCACAAGGTACTACTGTTCTCACAGTTTACCTCCATGCTGGAGCATCTACAGCAAAGATTGAGCCAGGAGCAGATCTCCTATTACACGCTTACCGGCTCTACTCCCAAAGAACAGCGCCTTGCGCTGGTTGAGCGCTTTAATACAGATGATACTAAGGTATTCTGTATCTCGCTGAAAGCAGGCGGCACAGGCCTAAATCTGACTGCCGCCGACATTGTCATCCACTTCGACCCCTGGTGGAATCTCGCAGTGCAGAATCAAGCCACCGACAGGGCCCACCGAATCGGCCAGACCAATGTCGTCAATGTCTATAAATTGATCATGAAGGATAGCATCGAAGAAAATATCATGAAACTGCAGGCGCGGAAGAAAGCGCTGGCAGAGCAGGTACTTTCCGGGGAAGATCTTGGAAGCGGAAGCTTTACGAAAGAAGAATTATTGGAACTGCTTACTTTACAATAGTTTTTGTCAGCTCCTGCATCAATGTGGAAAGCTGACTGTCATGGTTTTTGGATCTGAAACGTATTTTCCAACAACAGCCAGTTGGGCCGGAAGAACCGCATAATCTGCCAGTACCCCATTCCCCGCAGGCCATACGCTGGCAAGAGAGAGAATTTCTCCCGATAACTTCTGACATCCTCAAACCACACCTCATGCGTCTGCCCATCCTTTTCATACTGGAAAAAGGGCGACATGGCCACTTCATCAAACTGGATGGGAACATCCGCTTCTATGGCGATCCGCACAGCCTCCTGATTGCTGACGGTGGTTGCCCGCGAAACGCCTTGGACAAACGGCAGTGTCCAATCGTAACCATAGTTCGGGATGCCAAGATCGATCTTAGATGGATCGATCCGCGTGACCGCATACTCTACCACCTGCCTAACCTTGTTGACAGGAGCCACCGCCATAGGCGGACCATATGTGTAGCCCCATTCATACGTCATAAGCAGAACACTGTCCGCCGCTTCCCCCAAAAGCCGATAGTCCTTTCCTTCATAGAGAAGCCCAGCCTGCGTATCAGAGGTCTTAGGCGCTAGGGCCACCGAAACATGATACCCATAAGGAGCAAGAAGATTCCTGACATCAGCTACAAAATCAGCAAAAGGAACCCTGTCCTCAGGACGAATATACTCAAAATCAATGTCCACTCCCTGAAAATTCTTTGCCTGGACCATAGCCAGCAGATTAGACAGAAGGTTTTCTTTCGCCGTCTCGTTATTCACAACCGAAGTAATTAGAAAGTTATTGAAATTCCCATCAGGTCCAAGAGGCGTCAGAGTAAGAACCGGCCTCACACCCGTGCTAATCGCAGCATTGATCATAAAGGTGTCGTCTGGCGTCGGCATAACCAAATCCCCCTCTTCGGTAAATCCATAGGAAAAAACAGAAAGAGAAGACAGATAAGGAAGCGTCTCATCCAGAACATTCTGCTGGACGAACGGATAAGCATAGCCATTGACCCAGGCCGGATAGGTTGGTGCGGAAGTCTCCCCGGAAGATAAAAGAAGCGCCTGTCCAACCGCCAGCGGATAAGGATAGACAAGTTGATTATTATAAATAACAGAAGCTGCCGGAATCCCATATTTCTCTGCAATGGAGTCTACAGTATCCCCCGATTTTACCACATATATTTCCATAGATAGATTATTCCTATAATGGTTTGCTCTATTCTATGCTGGAAAGGATGCAAAGGGCACCCAGTAAATATCAAAAAACAATTCGGGAAAAAAAGCGAAACCGTTTGCTTGATCTATTGCATGGGCAGTTCCCAAAGCCTTGCATTCAAACTCTTCTGTCCAAAATAGCTGTGAAAAATATGCTTTCACACCTTCAAGCGTAGGTGGAGGATCCTTCTCATAGGAGCAGATTAAAATATCCATTGCTTTCTCCGTTCTTCAGAAAGCTGACAAAATATCACAGGCGACTGGCATATAAAACAGATCCGCCACTTCCTCCCGTTCAGTTGTCTGCCCCAAAATCCACATCAATTTCGCTATTACCGCTTCCGTTGTCATATCGTAAGCCTCCAAGACCGGCAGATTCTTCTTGATGCTGCTGCCTACATGATAGACGGATAAATCGCTTCCCTCGTTCTCCACCTGCGTAGTCAATACTACCGTCTTGCCGGTGTCCAATCCTCTTTTTATCGTCTCATAAAAACTTCCGGTTTCATAAACTGGCAGCCCACCTACGCCAAAGCTCTCTATGATTAATGCGCTGCTGCGTTCCAAAAGGTACTCTAAGACACCGCAGTCAATTCCCGGCACCAGCTTTAATAAGGCAACTTTAGAATCCAGAACTTTATAAAATTGGGTAGGCGCCTTGCTCTCCGGCCTGATATACTGGATGAGCCTGCCATCCTGCACCACCCCCACGATCGGATAATTGATACTGGAAAAGGCCTCGAAACTTTTACTGTGAGTCTTTCTAGCTCTCGTTCCCATGATTATTTTACCGTTAAAGACCAGCATCACACCAGCCATATCAGATGCTGCTACTGTAAAAGCATCCCTAAGATTCTGTTTACTGTCCGTCGTCTCATATCCGATCGGCTTCTGGGCTCCCGTGAGTACGATTGGTTTCATGCTGTTCTGAATCAGATAACTAAGACCGGCCGCAGTATAGGCCATCGTGTCCGTACCATGGCTTACCACAAATCCGTCATATTGTTCATAGTGCCGCTGTATCGATGCTGCAATACGCATCCAGTGCTCCGGACGGATATTCGTACTGTCCAAACTGAAAAGCTGTATGCAATCTACCTCACAGATTCTGGAGATATCCGGAACATATCTTAACAACTGTCTGCTTGTCAGTTCCGGTTCCAGTCCATTTTCCCCCATTTCCGAAGCAATCGTACCCCCTGTGCCGATAAGAAGTATCCGTTTTCTCTCCATTCCGCAAATGATATCCTTTCTTCCTTGCTGTATATCGTTACCCGATATGCTCTCTCTTTCCAAGTAAGTACCGCTTGCGATACTTCAACTGTACATATTTCATAATCTTCTGATAATAAATCGGATTGGCTGCACCGCCAAGTATTCCTACAACAGGAAGTCCCTGGATAAATTTAATACCCAGCATCTGTATCGCCAGGGCATTAGCTGTCTTCTCGATCTGCTGCCTTAACTCATCCTCGTTGGAAATCCCATTTGCAATACAGCTCATATAGGTATCAATTTCAGAGTTCAGAATAATCCATTCCTCCCCAAACGCCATAGATGTCTCTATCATTTTCAATATAAATATCTTTTCTTCTTCCTTGTCGTAATCAAATCCATAGTTTAGTGCCGTTTCGTATATACCACGCAATAATACCCCTATCCAAATCACAAGATCCGGCAGTCCGATTCCAAGCGCTCCAAGACCCACCCCTTCAATCGTCGTGACTGCAGTATTGAGCATATTACTACCAAAAGCACCTGAACGAATTTTTGCAATCTCTTTTCGACTGCCCTTAACATCTACCGCATAGTCATTAATCAGAAACTCTTTTACAGCAGCATCTTTGTCATATGTCTTCTCAATAATAGCTGTCCCTTTTTCAAAAATAAGGCAAAAGGCTTTAAAAAAAGCTTTCTGCAAACCAGACAAAACCTTTTGCGGAATTTTCTTTTCTAATTCTGTTTTCCAGACTGGAGCGGTTTTATGTTTTTCTGCATATTCGACCAGCTTCTGTTCTTCTCGTTCGATCTTTTGCAGTTCCTTCCTCACTGGAGAAATCCTCGACCTAAATAATCCCATTCTTTACTCTCCTCTTCCAGCTTTCTCCCATATCTTTGTTATCATAAAACTAAATGAGTTAACCACCAAAACACCGAAAAGGTATTATTTTATAAACTCATCCACTTCTCCCGCAAACTGCTCCAGTTCTTTAAACTCATCTGTTTCATACTCCTTATCATGCACTGTCCCATCGCTATCAATCCATCGAATCATCTTTCCTTGATAAAAATAAAGACGGTTTTCTATTGACGGCTCATTATTTGTAAAGAAAAAGGCAAAATACAATTCATTATCCATAATATAATACAGCCTATTGTATGTAACTCCGTTTTCTTCCCCATTAATTTCTATACACCGGAGCAAACCATTATCATAATAAGCCTTATATCCATTTTCTGTTTTCTCTTCTATTTTCCCATTAGCCAGTAAATCCTGATAAGCATAATAATTGGTTTTAATCTCCTGAATAATCTGTTCAAACTGTTCCCCCGATAGTTGCGGAGGCTCATTTTCCATTCTCTCCAGCACCTTTAAGGATTCTGGCGAATAATAAGGCTCCAAACCTAGCATTTCACTTTTCCAGTTTCCTTCCTGCACTTTATGAAAAACCAGATCGGATCCTACAATAGCAAACTCAGCATATACTAATTCACCGTTTAACTCACCCATTTCTCCAAAATAACCAGAAGAATCATATAATTCCTGATTTTTCCACGCTTGAAAGTTAATCAATATCTTATTATCCGAATTATAAAGCACTTCCGTTTCCACTATATATGGTAATTTGCTGTAATCTGTATTTTCATTTTTAAGTTTTCCGATCTCTTTTAACGCTTTCTCATATTCCTGCCGACTGTTGCTGTATTCCTCAAAAATAGCATGGGAAATAGGGACTGACGCATAATAATGATATTTCCTGTCTTCATAAAATACTTTATGGTCTACACAATAACTTGCGCAATCTGTAGGCCAAAACTGTATATCCGTATAATAAGTTTCCTCATCTTTGTTCCCCCATTCCCCGTATCCTTCATAAGCCTCAAAGCATTCTCCATCTTCATAACCATAAACTGCACAAATTGAAGTATCTATTCCTTCCCCATTTACCATATTCAAATAATAGAACTTCTTATTTTCTGCATTTACATCATTTACCGTGACATCTCTGTAAATATCCTGCCATGTATTCAGTTTAGATGTTATTTGCCCATTCGTAAACCAAAGTTCTGCCTTAAACAATTCTCCATCTCTTTGTTCCTCCATAACTAATGCAAACAGTTCTTTGACCCCATCACCGTCAAAATCTTCATAAGAGGATTTTTCCACCTCTCCTCCACATGCCGTTTCTATTCTCTCTTCCAATTCTTCCTGGCTAAACTGTTCTGTTATCTCCTCCCCAGGCTTCTCTCCTTCCTGCTCCGAACCGTTCTTCTTTTCTATAGATTCCTCAGTTTCCTCTCCTTCCTCCTCTGACTGCTCTGACTGCTCCACGTATACTTCCCGGTCATTTCCATCTGCCAGATAAAGCACAGCTGCCACAGATACCCCTGTCGCCAATATACCTACCGTACATATTTCAATCGCAATCTTTTTAAAACCCATACTGTTTTTCTCCCAATCATCTTATGTACTTTATTTCTGCCCATTCCAAAAACTGCTGGTATATTATCTTTTGTCCCATTTTTATATACAGTCCACAGCACACCCTATTGCCCATTTCTCTTTCACATTACAATACCCCCGCCGCCCCTGTGCTCACCGCCGGCGCTATACCGCCCGTTTTCCTGGCAACACAATACCACCTTCTTCCTCTCCAGCGCTCCCATGAAGCATACGCTGGATTCCCCTCTCTTCCTCCAGTTTCGCCGGCTCCTCCATTGCTTTTAGTTCTTTTGTATCAAGATAGTAACACGAATTTTTTGATACCGAAAATTACAATTCTACTTTTTCTATCCTACATTGGTGTTTCCTGCTTTTCTTCTCATAATTAATTCCAACAAGCAGAATATTTCCTTTATACTCTTTGAGGGCTGACACATATCCTTTATTTTTAATCTGGCTTATCGCTCCCTCAGCAGTTTTATCCCATTTTAATTCCAGAACCAATGCCGGATTTGAGGATGTACGTTTAGGAAGAAAAACCATATCGGCAAACCCATTTCCTGTCGGCAGTTCTCTTACAAGAGTATAATCTCTGCACGCGCTATAATATGCCAGTGCAATCACACTGCTCAGAGAAATTTCATTGTTATATATTAAACTAGAGGAGCTTTTCATATGGACTTCCTGTATCATCCGTGCCACGGCTTGTTCATCCATTGCCAAAGTCGCTTTAAGCAAAGTTTCCGATGCGCTAATTGCTCTGATTACCTCTTCCCACCCATCATTTTTAATGGCTCGTACAAAAGCGCTCCTTACCTCATCGTTTGGAATAAAAACTTTTTTTGTCTTGCCATCATAAGCCATGTATCCCATATGAATCAATAACGTGACCACATCATCTGCGGAGTTAAAGGAAGTGATATCATTTTGAAAAGATTCCACATCAATACTACACCGTTGACCTCCCAACATGTCTACAATCAATTGTCTTAATCCATCAAAGTCCATTGCAATATACATCATTAAAGACTCATAAGTCTCTGTTCCTGACCAATAATTTCCGAATTCCCTGCTATCTACAGCCTCAATGACCGAATTGGGACTATAAACATGCCCTACCTTTTCAAAATAATACCCATCATACCATCTTTGCATCTCTTTAAATGGCATATCGTGCTCTTTACAGATGCCCCTTACTTCTGTCTCTGTAAATCCAACGTATTCTGCCATCTGCCTGGGACTAACCATCGTATGCTCTCGGAAATTATTCAGAGCCGACTGTGTGCCATACTTTTTAATTGGCAAAATCCCAGTAATATATGCAAGTTTTAGAAACGCCCCCGATGGAGTGCCTTTAAACAACCCCCTTAGCAGATTAATATATTCTTTTTGAAGATTCTCGTTATGCTTGTCCTCCCGAAACAGGCAATCCCACTCATCAATAATAATGATAAACTGTTCTTTTGTCTTAACATTAATTTTCGCCAATACAGAAGGCAGTGAAATATCATCCTCTTGGACACATTCGGAATATTCGTTTCTTAACTCAGCTATCACCTGTTCCTGAATATAACTCACTACTTTAAGAGTCGAATTTCTCTTCATTTCCTCAAGCGCATTTCCGTACATCCACTGGATATCCAAAAAAATCACATTATATTTGTTCAGGTGCGTCTTAAAAAATTCATTTTGACTTATGTTAAGTCCCATAAATAGTTTCTCAGAATGGCATCCTTTACTATAATACGCCGACAACATGGTTACAGCCATTGTTTTCCCAAACCTCCTCGGTCTGCTGGAGCAGATCAATGGCCTGTCTTTACCGATACGACTATTCGTATATGTTATCAAATCCGTCTTATCCACATACAACTCAGAATTAACAGAAACTGCAAACTGTTCATTTCCCGGATTTAAATATATTCCCATACCTGCGTTCTCCCCAATATTTAAAAGCCACTCTATACATAACAATAATAATCATTTTGTGCGATACTTTTATTAATGCACTTGTTGATATCTTCCTCGCATTTAGCACTCCAATCTTTTGGATAATACGTCGCTTCAATCATAGTAAGTGTAAGTCCCGCTATTTTTGATATAAATACAGGATTGATCATATTATCAACCATCATTTGAATTACCATATTTTTAATTGGCTCCACAGCCAAGGTTTTTTTATCTTTGCACATGTCTTCCATTACCCCAAAGTCTTGCGCAATATTATAAAATCATGTATTACATCCATCCATTTTCCTCCTCGTAATTACATAGCGAAAATACAATTAAAAATTCAATTTCGTTGCATTTCCTTCATTGTACTTTTTTCATTGAATAACGTCAATGTCATATTTACCAGATGAAAAAGCGGAGGGTCCTCACACTCTCCGCCTTCTATCTTTCCCTTTACAATACACCACTGCCACTGCCGTACTCACAAACGTTGCCACAATCGCCGGCCCAATGATCCCCGCCGGATTCACGCTGCCATACTGCTGTCTATAGGCAATCATATTCACAGGTATCAACTGCAAGGAAGAAATATTCAATATCAAAAACGTGCACATTTCGTTGCTGGCGATGCGTTCCCGCTTTCCCTTCCTTCCATCCGCAACTCCCGATACGTCCGTCATACTTCCTCTGCCTTTACCAACAGCGCCTTCCACTGCCTCCCAACTTCGTTTACCATTTCCACCTTCCTGCACATACCCCGGCGTCCCCCGCTCCACTTCCAGTTTCGCCAGCTCCTCCATAGCCTTAAGCCCCCCTTGTGTCAAGTTAGTGACACGAACTTTGTGAAAAATATCTTGTAATAATGGTTTTTTCCTTTCTCTTATTGTTGAATAATACCAAAACAAGAAAATCAATATAATAAAAGCAG
>CATOJY010000006.1 GCA_951800685.1 uncultured Lachnospiraceae bacterium | reverse complement strand
TGTGCTTGTCGTTGTATAATAAGGTTGTCGTATGAGATCACTTCTTTCGTGTATTTTGGTTCGCAGGCTTATTATACACCAAAGTGTCTCATACGGCATTTTTGTCTAAAAGTTGTAAAGTGGTGTATATAGGTGCAAACCATGATTTAATGCAACTGTTTGAAGAATCTGTACCGGAACCTGAAGCATTATAAAAACGAGCTTATATCATTTTCAAGATTCGTCTCGCAATTTCAGATATGCAGTGCAGTTTCTGGTCCCATAAAAAAGACTGCCAACACCGGTCATACAACCCAATACGGCAGTCTCTCTTTCCCCAAATTGTAATTCTAATCCCTTGATCTATTCTTTAACCCTAAACACAAATTGATATGCACGGTAATCTCCCATCTCCACCGGAATCGGGATTCCCGCCTGCATCAGCGCAGAACCGCAGTAGCACTTACCGCTTGCCGCCTCCTCATAGACGGCATCCGGCAGAAGTTCTTTCAGCCGTACATAATTCACGGTCATATTGCCGTGATTCTCCAAAATCACCACATGCAGCAGAATATGCTTCCTGTCCGCTGACACAAACATCCATGCCGCACAGGCATCCTCAAAAGGATTTGAAAGACGATAATAATCTCCCGTGCTGATCAGCGGCTCAAACTCCTTATACTGCCTGATCTGCTCTCTGATCTCTTCTTTCTCTTCCGCACGCAGCCTGCTTAAGGACAACTCATAACCGAAAGCCCCCGTCATAGCCACAATGCCTCTCGTGCGCAGGCTTGTGATCCTGCCTGTCTGATGGTTGGGCACCGCCGACACGTGAGCGCTGACTGTAGACATCGGATAGAAGAACGAGGTCCCGTACTGAATCCGAAGCCTGTCCAACGCATCCGTATTATCACTGCACCAGATCTGCGGCGTATAATACATCATTCCGGCGTCAAACCGGCCCCCGCCGCCGCTGCAGCCCTCGATCATCAGCTTCGGATACCTGGCCAGAAGCTTCTCCATGAAATCATACAGGCCGGTCACAAAATCATAGGACACCCTGCCCTGTCTGTTCTCCACGGAATAGAAATCCGTGACGCTCCGGTTCATATCCCATTTAATGTACTCGATATTGCCCTGGTCCAGCACTCTGCAGATCTGATCGAAAATATGCTCCCGCACATCCTCCCTGGAAAAATCAAGCACCAGCTGATTCCTGCCTCTGGCCGGATTCCTGCCCGGATTCTGCATCGCCCAGTCCGGATGCTCTCTGTACAGATCGCTGTCCTCGGAGATCATTTCCGGCTCGATCCAGATACCGAACTTGACACCTTCCGCGTTGACTCTGCGCACCAGCTCGCTCAGACTGCAACCCAGCTTCTTTTCATTGACCTGCCAGTCTCCCAGACCGCTGTTGTCGTCCTCGCGTTTACCGAACCACCCGTCGTCCATCACGACCATGTCGATACCCAGTCCGGCCGCTTCCCTTGCCAGCTCCACGATCGTCTCCCCGGTAAAGTTAAAGTAAGCCGCCTCCCAGCTGTTCACCAGCACCGGCCGGGGCACAAATCCCGTCTCGCTGCTGCCATTTCCCTGCATTTCTGTTGTGCGCCTGCTGCGCGCTCCGTTGCATATATGATTTCTGATACAACGATGATATTTCACCGACAGATCCCCAAATCCTCTGTCGCTGTAACACATAATCGTCTCCGGAATCTCAAGCGTCTGTCCGGATTCCAGTGGATAATGAAAAAGATCACTCTGCAGTCCCATCAGCACACGCGTCTGGTCAAACTGATCCTGCTCCGCCTCACAGAGAAAATTCCCGCTGTAGACAAAGACCATACCGTAGCAGTCCCCGGTATTCTCCGTGGTGTTCTTCTCTGCCACGATGACTGCCGGATTATACTGATGACTGGAAGTGCCTCTGCGGCTTCCGATGCTGTGGCTTCCATGTCCGATCCTTATCCTCTGCAGATTCCTTTCCATCGTATGTCTTCCGTAGAAACTGAGCAGGTCATACTGTCCCGTGATAAAATCCAGACAGGCCGAGGCCGCCTTCTCCACAACCACACACGCTGTGCCGTAATTGGTGATCTTCACGCTTCTTGTAATGATATCCTCGTCTTCCAGTACGCCGTACAACAACTGCACGCGCACTTTGCTCACGTTATCCTCCAGCACGATCTTAAGCGTCTGTGCTTCCTTCTCCCCGGCATACACCGCCGGCAGTCCCTCAAGTTCATACTTGCCTTCCCGGATCTCATATCCGGCATACCGCAGATCACAACATTCCGATTCGTCATGACCACGCAGCACTAACGCACTGTTTCTGTAATCTCCTGTTCCCAAAGTCGGATATTCCTGTGGCAAAACGTCCATGGAATAAGTCCTGTTGTTCCCCACATCATTCGGATTTCCCGAAAACCCCCTGTCATAATAAGTCAAAAGATAATCCATATCGCCGGACACCTTCGTCCCATAATACAGATGCAAAAGAAACCCGAAATCATCTACCTTCATCTGGTAGGTCGTCTGCTTTGTCTGTAATGTGAAGATCCTCTTTTCCTCTTGAAATAGAATTGCCATACGCCGCACCAACCTTTTTCTTATATTTACTGTTTTTCGTTTTGCTTCAAGTATTTTATGAGATACAATATACTTGAAGCAAGCCATAAGGCTGCTCCAAGTATACCATAATTTTACATTTTATTCACTTTGTTTTTACTTAACCGCTCCATTCACAACACCGTTCAGGATCTGTTTCTGACATACGATGTAGAAGATCAGGATCGGGATCAGCGAAAGCAGATAAGACGCAAACGCCAGGTTATAATTCGTACCGAACTGTGACTGGAAGTTAAGCTGTGCCAGCGGCAGCGTATTCTGTCCGGAACCTGCCATGATAATAAGCGGTGTCATAACGTCGTTCCAAACCGCCAGCGCCGTAAGTACTGCCACCGTTGCATGCATGGGCCTCATGATCGGAAAGATGATCTTCCAGTAGGTTCTCCAGGTTGAAGCGCCGTCCACCTTCGCCGCCTCCTCCAGCGCCATCGGGATATTTACCAGATAACCGGAGTAGAGCAGTACATTCATCGGCATATAGAACACCACATACAGCAGGATCACGCCGAACCAGTTAGCCAGTCCCAGCTCTGCCGTCTGTTTTGCCAGAGGCATCATCAGGATCGCAAAGGGCACAAACATACCGCTGACGATGAACAGATACACGAAGCTGTAGAACTTGCTGTGAGCCTTGTTACGTCCCAGCGCATAACCCATCAGGGAATGAACCGCGATGGACAGTCCCACGGTCGCTGCCGTGATCAGTAAGCTGTTGCTTAAGGAACGCCAGAAATTTGTGATCTCCATGGCTTCCCTGAAATTGTTCAGGCTCCATGCCTTGGGCAGCGACAGGATGCCGCTGATACTGTTTGTCATTTCCGAGGGCTGTTTGAATGCAATAACTATCGTCATGTACAACGGCAGGATGATTGTGGAAAGCCCAAGGATCAGGACGATCATCGCTGTTTTGTTTGTTTTCTTTATTGTCATAACTGCTCCTCCTTTTTACCGGAAAATTTCATCTGCGCCACGGAAACCGCCACGATCACGATGAAGAATACAACCGCGTTGGCGCTCTGGAAGCCGAACTGTCCGCCCGACATACCGTTGTTGTAGATCAGGTAGGAGATAGACTCCGTACTCTGCGCCGGGCCGCCCTTGGTCAAAGCCATGATCTGATCAAACACCATCAGGAAGTTCTTCACGCACAGAACCATGTTGATGGAGAAAAAGGGAATGATCAGCGGGAAAGTCAGGTATTTAAACTGCTTCCAGCCTGTCGCACCGTCGAGACCGCCTGCCTCATACACGTCTTCCGGCACCGTCTGCAGGCCGGAGATATAGATGATCGTGTTCATGGCGATCGCCTGCCATGCACAGACAACCATGATACCGATCCATGCCGCACCCGGATTGGACAGGATGGAGGTGCGCAGCGCGTCGATTCCGATCATGTCTGCCAGAGCCGGCAGGATATAAGTAAAGAAGTAATTGAAAATGTAACCTACAACCAGCGCACCCAGGATATTGGGTAAAAAGTACGCGCCACGGAAAAAGCTCTTGGCCTTGATGGAGCTGTTAAGCGCCAGCGCCAGCAACAGGCTTAAAACATTAACCACAACGGTCGTCACGATCGCCAGCTTAAACGTAAACCAGTAAGACTTGCCCACACGAAGATCCGAAAACAGATCGATATAGTTTCTAAAGCCTACCCAGTCATACTTTCCGAAGCCCTTAAAATTCGTAAAACTGTATATCACACCGCGGATCAGCGGAATGGTATTGAAGCAGATAAACAGGGCAAGAATCGGAATGGTGATCAATAAAAATGTTGTTTTTCTCTCATTTTTTCCTAATTTCATTATGCATGCTCTCCTTTCTCACTAATTCGCGGTCAATTCGCGTTTCCGTGCTGCTTTTCATAATCCTGTACCAGCCGGATGATATCCCTGTTGTACCGCAGCCAGTCCTTATCAAACTTCTCCAGGAAAGCGTCCACATCCTGATTTAACAGGAAGGTCTGAATCTGCGCATCCACTGCCATCTCTGACGGATAATAGTGATCCTGATAGTCCGTCATATTGCCGGATGTGATATAGTCTGTCATGCCGTCCAGAATGGAAGGAAGCGTGAAGTCTCCGTCCTTACAGGGGATAGCCGTCTGTGCGTCTATGTACTTCTGGATGTTCTCATCTTCATAAAGGAAATCCAGCACCTCATAGACCGCTTCCTTGTTCTTGCATCCTGCCGTCACGCAGAACTGCAGGTCAATACCGGAATTCAGGGTATTGCCGTCCGCCGCGTCATTGGCCGGCATAACGAAAGAATCCAGATTTAAGTCCGGGTTCACGGACAGAATCTGCGGAGCCGCATAGCTTCCGATCGGATACATTGCGGATTCGCCTCTTGCAAACGCCGTACATGCGTCATTGTAGCCGTACGCAAACGGATCCTCCGGTCCGTACTGCAGCAGTTCCAGATATTTCTCGGATACTTCCCGGTACTCTTTGGCAAATGTGGTCTCCCCGCGGTTTACCTGCTTGGATGCATCCGCCGGAGCCAGATCTACCGCCATCGCATTCCACGGCGCAAGGCAGGTCCAGATATCCTTGAAGCCGAAATAGAAAGGTAAGATCCCTTCTCCCTGAATGGTGTCACACAAAGTAAGTAATTCGTCCCAGGTCGTCGGGATCGTCCAGCCATGCTCCTCGAACATATCCCTGTTGTACAAAATTCCTGCCGCGTTGGCCACGTAAGGCACTGCATAAGTTCCCTCAATGGGCACAAACTTAAGCGCCTCGTCGATGTCCAGATATCCCTGATTAATATTTGCAAGTCCTTCATAATCAGAAATATCCTCCAGGATCTTAGCATCCATGAAATAAGAATAGTTGATGTCTCCGCCGATTCCTATGATGTCGGGATAATCCTCTCTGATGAATCTCGTCTTCAAGATCGCCATCGCATCATTGGGAGAACTGATCTTTAAATGGATGTCATCATGTGTTGCGTTGAATTCCTCTTCCACAGCAGTGAAATAGTTGGCCGCCTCAGGCTTGTACTGAACGATCTCAACTTCAATCTTACCATCGCCAGCCGAGTTTCCACATCCCCCGGCAACCGCCATTGCAGCAACACTGCAAACCGCCGCGCCAAGGTATTTTACTTTCCTCCTTAACATAGCATATCTCCTTCCCTGATTTGATATTTGCATTGTAACATACCATTTTGCTATCAATAAATAGCCTTATATTGTATGTTATATACCTTTATGCTATATTTATACCAATTATTTGAAATTAGGTAGCATTTTGGTATATAATACTTTTTAACCTCTTTTACTTCACTAATTAACTGATTAAAAAGCATATTGAAAATGACAAATAAATTTACCAGATAGGATAAAAGTATAGAAGTTGTCGAAAATAGACTGGATTTTATGGTCAAAATGTATATCAAAGTGTAAAACCATACTGAAATGAGGTAATCTATGAGCGAAGTGATTTTTTCTGTTTTTCCAAGTGAAAATTTTGTCGATCTTGGACTGTACCAATTCGGTTGGGAGCAGTGCGACCCCTCCCACTCCTTTGGTCCTGCCGCCAGAAACCATTATCTGTTCCACTACTGTCTATCTGGCACTGGAACCTTGTATGCCGAAAATACACAAGGAAAATCTATACAATATCAAGTGATGAGCGGACAGGGATTCATGCTTTTTCCTCATCAGATCTGCACCTACATAGCAGACCACGAAATTCCCTGGGAATATGTCTGGCTCGAATTTGATGGGCTGCGGGCCAAGGAGGCCGTAGATCTGACTGGTTTGAGTCCTAGCCAGCCCATCTATAAGGCACGTTATAAGGACATTGCAGATGCAATGAAGTCAGAGATGCTTTATATTGTCAACCACAAAAACGAATCCCCATTCCACCTGATCGGCCATCTTTTTCTCTTTATCGACAGTTTTATGCGCTCCGCTTCTTCTTCTGAGATCAGCAAAGGAAATAATTTGCGGGATTTCTACATTAAAGAGGCATTCTCTTTCATAGAACAGAATTTCCAAAATGATATTTCTGTGGAGGATATCGCCGCTGCCTGTGGTTTAAATAGAAGCTATTTCGGAAAAATCTTCCATGAAAATATGGGAAAATCACCACAGGAATTCCTCATTTCCTATCGCATGTCCAAGGCTGCCGAACTGCTAAGGCTGACGAAACTGTCGATTGCAGACATCGGAAATGCTGTAGGCTACCCAAACCAACTGCATTTCTCAAGGGCATTTAAGAATGTTTATGGAATCTCTCCACGGCAATGGCGAAATGAACATGTTGCGAATTAGCATCGTCTTACGCTTACGCAAAGCAGAATAATTGTAGTAAGAAACTTAGTCTGCCGCTTAATCGGCATTATGAAGGCTGTGACCATCTCTAAAATCGCAGTAGCTAACATACTCAATACAATCTCTACGAATATCCATCTCAGACGGCAAGAACTGTCTATGCTGCGATTAATAGACATATCGGAACAGAAATGGAATTTTCTCCTGACTGATCTACAAAGGTATAGCGGTCAGCGAACAGATGCAGGATCCGGAAAGAAAATATTATTGATGCGTTAAAAGATGCTATTACTTTCCAATCCTCACCAAAACTTTCATAACCCCATCTTCATCATTAGAAGCCGCGATATACTTCGCTTTCTCCTTAAGAAGCGGATGCCCATTACTCATGACATAACTTTCTCTACACTGCTCTAACATACTTTCATCATTGAGAAAATCCCCAAACGCCATACTTTCATCAGCGCTTATCCCATATTTATCCTGCAGGAACTTGAGCGCAGCGCCTTTACATACTTCCTTGTTGGCAATGTCAATCCAGCAGGTACCCGACAGCACTACATTCAGTCTGTCATTTAGTTTCTCTAACTTCCTATAATATGTATCTGCATCATAATCCTCGATAAAGACTGCGATCTTCATAATATGATCTCTCTGTATACAGCCCTGCAGGTCCTCTGTAAACTCCAGCTTCTCATAATACATATCTGCGTTACGCTCCGCATCTTCGGTAGAATGGTTCATGTATGCAGATTTTTCTCCGCAGAGAATGACCAGATGACCATCTTTCTCCTGAAAACGTTCAATACAGGCTATGACATCCTCATTCTTGATCGTATTGGTATAGACGACTTCCCCCTCCTCCACTACCATACCGCCATTTTCAGCTAAATAAATCAGTCTGTCCGCCGCTTTTGGAAAAAGTTTCTTTATATTATAATATTGCCTGCCGCTTGCAATTACCATCTTAATTTCAGGATGTGCACACACCCATTCCTCAAATCTCTCCGGTACTTCCTTGCTGGAATTGAGCAATGTCCCATCCAGGTCTGTGGCAATTAATCTGATCGTTTTATGTTCTGTTTTCATTTTAGTACCCACGCCTTTCCTGCTAACCATAAACTGACGTCTATATAGTTTAGTCTCTTCAATCTCCTGCTGCCATCTGCCAACAGCTATTATTGTACACAAACTCTGCCCTTCTGTCATCCTCCTTTCTACGGTCAATCCCGCAGTTGTTCCAGGATATCCTGTTCCAGAACATAAAGCGCTCTCTCATTTTCCTCCTGACAGAAAGCAATAATCTGATCCTCCCCCTGCTCAGCAACGGCGGTCGTATCAGCCCCTAACTGCACAAAACAGACGTAGTTATCTATCGTCTCCATGCGGGAGGCCATCGCTTTTCCCAAATTCTGCGGATGATTACGGTTTTCTTCTATGATGGCAGAGCGGTAATTCTCCAGCGCCTGCTCCACCGTTCCCACATAAGCCTCTTTGGCCTGTATAATGATCATCGTATCAATATGGGCATCTAGCACTTGTTTTTCTGCCAGGAAATCCACATACATTTCTTCTGTGATGCCGGTTCTTTGCGCAAGCTCCTCTTTTGTCAGGTCCACTTCCGGCCAGTAATTATCTCCCAGCAGTTCTTTGACATTGTCTTTTAGCTCTGTAAGTGGTATGAACTTTTCTCTGTCAAGCATAGGAAAATTTCCTGCCTGCAGATCATCCTCCGCCTGCTTCATCTCAAATGCCTGGCCATTATTGACCAATTCATCTTCCGGCAGTTGATTCTCGCATCCGTTCAACAGAAATACTGTCCCGATCATAAGGATTGAAATCATTTTCTTCATAGCAGCCTCCCAGTCCACACTGTAGTGTAATAGTTTAATGGTTTCTTTATTGTTTCTAAGGAATCTATTTGATATACTATATCCGGTACTAGTTTTTGCCTTAATTTGAAAAATATGTATATTACCATACAATTTTCCAAAATCTATAATAAAACAGGCTGCCTGATACTTTCACATAAACGTTTGATCCAGAAAGGAACGATCGCTATACATGTTATTTAACTCTTATATTTTTATCTTTCTTTTCCTGCCAGTCGTACTGCTTGGCTGGTATGGATGCAATCATTGCAGGCATTACAAGCTGGCCAATCTTTTTCTGGCCGGCATGTCTTTGTGGTTTTATGGTTATTTTAACGTATCTTATTTGGCTATCATCTTAGTCAGTATCGGTTTAAATTACGCGCTCAGTTTTCTTTTGACGCTGGTCCATGACGATACGGCACACAAGAAAATATGGAACCGGATCGGACTCTGCACCGGCATTATACTGAATCTTGGCATTTTATTCTATTTTAAATATTATGACTTTTTTATTGAAAATATAAATTATGTCTTTCATACGAATTATACGCTGAAGCACATACTGCTGCCGCTCGGCATCAGTTTCTTTACGTTCCAGCAGTTATCCTTTGTAATTGACCGGTGCCTTGGAAAATCCACTCATTATTCTTTTCTCAACTACATTACATTTGTTACCTTTTTCCCACAGTTGATTGCGGGACCTATCGTCTTATATAAGGAAATGATCCCACAATTCGAAGATTTCTCCCGCCGGCATTTTGACGCATCTTCTTTTGCCCATGGTATCTATCTGTTTGTCCTTGGCCTTGCGAAAAAGGTACTGTTAGCGGATACGTTTGCCCTGGTAGCCAATTACGGATTTGCGCAGACTTTTTCCTTAGACAGTATCTCTACCGTAGCAGTGATCCTGGCCTATACTTTTGAACTATATTTTGATTTCAGCGGTTACTCTGATATGGCCATCGGTTTGGGAAGAATGTTTCATATAGAATTACCTGTCAATTTTGACGCTCCTTACCGTTCCTGCAGTATTAAAGAATTCTGGCAGAGATGGCATATAACTTTGTCACGATTTTTCATTATGTATGTTTATATTCCCCTTGGAGGAAGCCGCAAGGGCCGGGTACGCATGCTGCTCAATACTTTCCTTGTTTTCCTCTTGAGCGGTCTATGGCATGGAGCTGCCTGGACTTATGTGGCCTGGGGCGCCATGCAGGGATTACTTGTTGTATGGGACAATCTCGGCATCATTGGCATAAGCGGCCGCGAGGAGAAGCGCCCGTCACGTTTCCACATTCCGCCGTGGCTTGGGTGGATTTTTACATTCACACTGTTTAATCTGTCCCTCTTCTTCTTTAGAAGCCAAAGTATGGCCGGGGCAATCCAGTTATTTAAGAACCTATTTTCGGGAAGCTATAACGGTAAAATTTATGAGATTGCCGCACAGCTTGATATCTCTGAATTGTATGTAGTAAAGCAGATGTTGGATCTTGCCGCACCGGGCTTGGTTAACTATATGTACCTGGTTTTCCTGCTGCTGCTGTTCGCATTATCCTTCTTCCTTGTGTTCAGACCAACCGCTTATGAACGCACCACACGAGGAGAACTGACTTCGAGAAGATGCTGGCTGATCTGTATCCTGTTTGTATGGTGTATTATATCGTTATCACAAGTCAGCACCTTTTTATATTTTAATTTCTAGTACGTAACAAGAGACACAAATCATATGAGGAGACAAATGGAAACTGACAAAAAATTTATCAGATCATTTTTTATACGGACAATCTTTCTGCTTGTGGTGGTCATCACAACCGTCGTGATCTTCGATCCTTTCTACCAGTACCACAAGCCGCTGCCAGGATTAAAAGCCGTGCTCACCGACAAAGAATACCAGTGTATTGGCACCCTGCGTACTTTTGATTATGACGCCCTGCTTGTCGGCTCCTCCGTCTGTGAAAACTATAACAATCATTGGTTTGACGAGGGATTTGGCTGTAAGACGATCAAAGCAATCCGCTCCTACGGCGCTACTGCGGATCTGTGTTATCTTCTGGACAACGCTTATGAGAACCATGACCTGGAATACGTATTTTATAATATTGATCCATCGTCTCTTTCAGCCAGCACAGAGCCAACTTACGAGTCCACAGGCTGTCCTATGTATCTGTATGACAAGAATCCTCTCAACGACTATCCTTATCTTTTAAATAAAGATGTCCTGATGGAAAAATTGCCTTACCTGTTGGCCTATTCTTTCATCAGAGACTATGATGAGGGCAACTCCTACAACTGGGCACAGTGGAAATACTTCGGACAGGATCTGGCGCTGGGGCTATACACAAGACTTCCTGTTGTCAAGAATATGCAGCCAGAAACTGTGAACAAGAAGGAGCTTTCCGACAATATCGCACTGCTTACAAGGCAGCTGGAAGCGCACCCGGAAACTACCTTTAAATTCTTTTTCTCCCCCTATTCTATGCTTTGGTGGGACAACGCCTGCAGAAGCGGTGAGCGGGATGCCGTAATTTACAATGAGAAACAGGCTGTGAAAACACTGCTTCAATATGACAATGCGGAGATCTATTTCTATCAGGATGACCGTGAGATTATCACGAACCTGGATAATTATATGGATATCGTACATTTCTCCAAAGACATCAACTACTATATTTACGATAAGCTGGCAAAGGGAGAGGAACGACTCACTATGGATAATTATGAAGAACGGCTGGATGGAATGCGCGATCTCTCCCAGGAAATCGTAGAACAGATCATGCCAGAATATTATGACACCTGATCCGCCGAGAACTGAAAGCCTTCTGCCCTCCCCACAGAACGGCTGCTGAAATACCATCACTTTCAAGAAAATAAATCTCATAACAGAAAGGACAACCTATCATGAAACTAATATCCTGGAATGTAAATGGCCTGCGTGCCTGTGTCAGCAAGGGCTTTACACAATTCCTGCTGGCAGAAGACGCCGATCTGTTCTGTGTACAGGAGACGAAACTGCAGGAAGGTCAAATCACACTGGAATTGCCCGAATATCATCAGTACTGGAATTATGCAGACAAAAAAGGGTATTCCGGTACAGCAGTCTTTACGAAGGCAGAGCCGCTTTCGGTGTCTTATGGCATGGGAATAGAAGAACATGACCATGAGGGACGCATGATCACATTGGAATATCCAGATCATTATTTCATCACCGTCTATACTCCCAACTCCCAGCGCGAATTGACAAGACTTGACTATCGTATGCGCTGGGAAGAAGATTTCCTTGCCTATCTGAAAAAACTGGAAGAAAAAAAGCCTGTTATCTTCTGCGGCGATTTAAACGTCGCCCACAAGGAAATCGACCTGAAAAACCCGAAAACTAACCGTATGAATGCTGGTTTTACAGAACAGGAACGTGCAAGATTCACGACACTTACAGAAGCCGGGTTTATCGACACCTTCCGCTATTTCTATCCTGATTTGGAAGGCGCTTATTCCTGGTGGTCCTATCAATTCAGTGCTAGAGCGAAAAATGCCGGATGGCGTATTGATTATTTTCTTGTCTCAAACTGCCTGAAAGAGAAGCTCCAGGATGCTGTAATCTATAAGGACGTTATGGGATCTGATCACTGCCCGGTAGGGTTGTCGATCGATCTGACATAGAGGTAAAAATGAACAGAAGATATCTTGCCTGTCTGTATGTTGGTGTTCTTTTTGCTGCAGCAGTTTGTGTGACCATTGCCGCTCATCTCTTAGAAAAAAGCCATATGAATGAAGGCACTATGAGTATTCTATCTGAGGCTGATCCACATGATATGACAGCGCCTGCCGACCAAAACAACTTAGCCGTAGCAGAAACCGACCCAATTACAGACACTGAAACAAATACAAAACAACCTTATCTCACCATAGCACAACAAGAGATTTCACTGTGGCATGAAGATGGGAAATATTATGCCTTCCTGCCTTCTGCCTGTAAAGAGGCCGGACTGGAACCAGAGATTCCTGAAGACGTTGACCAAGCTGCTGTTATCCGCATGTACTCCGAACATATTCCAGCTGTCTTTATCAACACACAATCCGGCACCTCTGATCTGATCAATACCGATAAGGAGGCAAAAGAAGCCGGAGAAATAACCGTACTTGAGCCAGATGGCACGATTAGTCTCCAGCATTCCCTGGAATACATCAAGGGCAGAGGCAATACCTCCTACACAGAATTCGACAAGAAACCTTATCAGATCAAACTTCCAGACTCTATTCCTTTTCTGGGAATGGAGTCTGGAAAAAAATGGATTTTTATTTCCAATTCAGCAGATTCTACCCTGATACGCAATGCGCTTTCCAGAAATCTTGCCAAGTATCTTGGTCTGGCACAATCAGAGGAAGGTACTTTCGTCGATTTGTATTTAAACCATGAGTATATGGGTAACTATTATGTAGTGGAAAAGATAGAGATCCAGAAAAACCGTTTGCAGATCTCAGATTTAGAGAAAGCTACCAAACACGAAAACCAAAATGAGGATCTAAGCAGTTATGAAACTGCCTGGACTGACACCACCAAAGCCAAACAGATTCCAAAAGATCCGGAAGACATTACTGGCGGTTATCTGATTGAACGCGACTTTGACAACAGATTTCTGAAGGAAGTAGAAGTAAACGGCAGCTACTTTATCACAGAATCCAAAGAGTGTTTTATTGTCCGCTCTCCTGAATACACCTCCGAAGCACAAATCGCTTACATCAACGATTATGTGCAGAGCGTAGAGAATGCAATTCTTTCTGCAGAAGGTATTGATGCTATTACCGGAAAGTCTTATCAGGAACTGATCGATCTAGACTCTTTTGTAGAAAAATATCTTTTAGAAGAGATCACCGCTAATTATGACGGCGGCGTAGCCAGTTCCTATTTCTATAAAGATTCCGACACGATAGATGGTAAATTGTATGCCGGACCCGTTTGGGATTACGATGTCTCCTGGGGAAATTCGCCCGATTACTTAGGACAGATCTCCACTTCCCCAGAAAGACTCTCCAGGCTTGCATCCCATAGCGATTCCTCTGCCTGGTTTCAGAGCCTTTATGGAAAACCGGAATTTTATGAAAAAGTCGTCGCCTGTTACCAGGATAGAATTAGTTCTTATCTGCCGCTTTTAGCTGACGAAATTCTTCCCATGCTTACCGAAGTTACAACTGCCTCCGCAGAGATGGACCATGTACGATGGAAAAAACAATATATTGAAAATGGCTACAGCAATGGAAGAACAGAACAGATTTCCTTTTTGGAAGACTATATTATTGCGCGGAAAGATTTTCTCGACCAGGCATGGATCAAACAGGTCCCCGTTCATAAGATCACACTGTTGATCGACGCTGCTGTTTATGATACCCTTTATGTTCTGCATGACGACGCTCTTCCAGAATTTCCACAGGTTCCGGAAGAATATGCGCACGTATTCGGGTGGATGTCTATGGAAGATGGTTCTGCTCCTGACCAAAATACTACAGTTACTGCAGATATGACTTTCCAGGCAATTCTGCATCCATCAGATTTACCAGCTGACTCTAACCAGGAGTCTATTCTAACAGAATCAGAGGATTTGAATATCAAAATCAAAGAAAAAATAGAAAACTATTATCTTTCCATTCAACATCCACTGGCCTCTATGGAACAAATAGATTCCATTCCAACCTTTGATAGCGAATATGAAGGATACAACCAGAAAGAAGTTATTTTTTTCCAAATCACTACTAAAGTTGACGAGGCATACAGATATATCGTAATCGGAAGTAAGGATAATTGGAATACTCTTGAAATACTAAATGAAGGATATTAGCGACAAAAAATGGCATCCTCCCAGGAAGAAACCCAAAAACCCTGGATCTGGATTCCATTTTTTTCTTTAATTATTGCAAATTAATAATTATTTATTGATAATCGATAAATTTTTGTTGACATTCATTTCCAACAGTGTTATTGTAGGTGAAAACAAAGTATGAAGGAAGGAACTGTCCTATGAAAGACAAATTAACGCTCTTCACCAAATATCTGTTGGATTTCATGTTCTACTCAGGAATTATCGTGATTGTAACGCTGCCGCTCAGCGTAAGATTCTATGGCAGATACAGCACATATTTTGCACAAAATTACTATTCTCTCTGTGTGGTTCTGTTTCTATCGGGTATCTTTGCCATTCTGATCGTCCAGCAACTGCGCAGAATGTTCCAGACTGTGATCAACGACGACTGTTTCATCCGGCAGAACGTCAAGAGCCTCGAGAAGATGAGCACTTACAGTTTCTTTATAGCAGTGATCACCGCATGCCGCCTCTTTATTTTTATCACGCCCTCTATTTTTATTATCATACTCGTGTTCGTAATCGCAGGGCTTTTCAGTAAAGTACTAGCAGGTATTTTTGATAAAGCAGTGACTTATAAGCTGGAAAATGATCTGACAATCTAATTCCTACGCATATCGCAAGCCTGCTTGCGATACTGCAGCATAACTATAATATTCATACAGAAATTTGAGTGAAAAACAGATAATACATTCTGAAACATGACAAGAGAAAATAGAAGGAGGCTTGTATGGCAATCATCATCAATTTGGATGTTATAATGGCAATGCGCAAAAAAGGACTGACCGAACTGGCAGGCGAAATAGATCTTACTCTTGCGAATCTTTCCATCTTAAAAAATAATAAGGCAAAGGCAATCCGTCTCTCAACTTTAAATGAAATCTGCAGAGTATTGGATTGTCAGCCTGGCGATCTCCTGGAGTATGTCAAAGACGATGATCTCCCGGAAGATCCTGAAAAAACTGCGGATTAAGAAACTGTAATCTGCATACCTGGCTGAAAAGCCAACATAAAGTTTCCTGAAAATTTAACCAAAACGCCTTTACAAGAAAGGAGTACATTATGGAACAACAAATAAGACAGCAAACAGACATTCCCACTACAAACCAACCTATTGTAGAAACTAAAACTACTGAAAGATCAGCCTTTGCATCAACAGACACACAGGAGCAAGGCAGTTCCCATACAGCAGCTGCACAGATTCCAGGAAGCTTTCCTCCACCGGCTGCACACAATAGGAATTCTCCTTATACATCCGGACCATCCGCTTATATGCCGAAGCCAGAAACAATCTATACGCAACAACTAAAAGAACACTTTTCCTTCTTCGGTATCGGCAGCCTGCTCTATGCAATCTTCTACACTTTTTGTCTGTATAAAAATGCGTCCGGTATTACTTACCCTTTTTTCGTCGCAGGAACCCTCTTTTATTTTTTCTTCTCTATGCAAAAGTTAGGGGTTCCTTACAAAAAAAGCAGCATCTTCTATCTTATCAGCATTCAGCTCCTGGGAATCTCTAATTGTCTCACAGATTCCCCACAGCTATTGTTTTTCAATAAATGTGGTACTTTTCTCCTTGCCGCTATCCTGATGCTGCATACAACATATAATGACAAGAATTGGAATCTTCCGAAGTATATTACCGCCTGCTTTCAGATAATCGGCACAGCACTCAGCTGTCTGTTCCGTCCTTTTGCAGATATGGTATCTTATTTTGACTTACAAAAAAAGAATAAAACAAGCAAGAAAAGCTATTTTCTCCCTGTTTTGATCGGCATTGTTATCACAATTCCTCTGTTGTTATTTGTGACAGTACTGTTAGCCAGCGCAGATGCTGTGTTTGCTGAGATTTTCTCCAGAATATTGGAAGCTATCAATTTAAATACAATATTCGGTATCTTATGTATGATCATTGTTGTATTTTTCTGTTCTTATACTGTCTTTGCAGCACTTGCCATGAAGAATATCAAGGAAGAAACGACAGACCACAGAATTTTGGAGCCCATTATTGCAATTATCATCACATCAGCACTCTGTGCTCTCTACCTGATTTTCAGCGTAATACAGATTCTATATCTTTTCATGGGCAGCATGAAGCTGCCGGAGGGATATACCTACTCTAGTTATGCAAGAGAAGGATTCTTCCAGCTGCTTGTTGTCTGTATTTTAAATTTGATCATTGTGCTGATCTGCCTGTATTTTTTCCGGGAGAATATTGTACTGAAAGTTCTCCTTTCCATTCTCTGCGGATGTACTTTCATCATGATCCTCTCCAGCGCACTCCGGATGCTTATGTACATTAACCGGTATAATCTTACTCTCTTGCGTATCCTTGTCCTCTGGGCGCTTGCAGTTATTTTCTTATTCATGATGGGAGTTGCTGTTTTCATCTATAAGAACAGTTTTCCACTTTTTCCTTATGGTATAGCAGTGGTAACGATATTTTATATTGGTCTGTCTTTTTCACATCCAGACTATTGGATTGCCCGTTATAACCTGGACCCAAAACATTTGACTTACCTGGATGATTACGACATTCATGATAATCAGAATTATCTTTCCACCCTTTCGGCAGATGCGGCGCCTGTTCTGCTCAACGACAAAATTAACTTCTACATTGCAGATATCAACGAATGGATCCGTGAGGATGGACTTCCGCAAAGTTATGACGAAATAGACGCTTATCTCAATCGGGAAAAGGGGGACGTAGAACAATTATCCTGGATGCGTCTATACTATCTCAAAATACAGGAACTGGCAGAAGAAATGCATGTACGCAACTTTAACTTCTCCATTTATACTGCAAGGCAATACTTATGGTAATATACCAACCCAAAACTTACTCCCCCTTGCAAATTTTTAAGGAAAAGTAGTTAAGATGGAAATTTACTGCGACAATAGATCCGAAACAGGAAATTATGGTAAAATATTAGAATCCATAAACCGTTTTGCTCTGTTTGGTCAGAATTACCATAGGGCCTGGCACTATGATGGGTAGCAGGAGAGGGAAGGAAGGTGCAAAATAGATGGCAGAATGGGACGGAGGTTTCAGATGACAAGAAAGAGAATATTTTGTAAACTGGCAGTTTTGTGTATTCTTTTACTGTTATCTGGATGTCAGAAAAAGGAGAATGTTTCTGACTGTCAGATGGAGATTCCGAAAGAGAATGAGGTCACGTCCGTAGAGATAGATGATACTTTGGATAGTTTTTTTGTAGATACGAAAGGGAAACTTGGAACATTACTTGTCACTGTGAAAAAAGATGTGGAGAACTCACAGCAGGGCTATGATTTTCTACTGCATTTTACTGTCTGGGATCCGAAACATATGGATGTACCATTGCAGACAATGGAGGCAAATTCCAGTGTTTTTCGTTGGAGCGATGTCAGGGATGCTGATTTTGACGGTTATCAGGATTTTGGATATATGTATGCCATGGGCAATCAACCTCAGTATTGGCATTTCTGGATATGGGATGAGGACAAGGGACAGTTTCGGGAAGAAGCTGAATTTGATCAAATCTCCTGTCCTGAATTCTGCGAAGAAACAAAGACAATTCATGGATGGGCTCGTTCCAGCGCTATGGGATCAGGAGAGGTGACCATTCATCAATGGGTGGATGGAAAGTTAGTCTGCATGCGCCGCATCAGCATTGACTGGGATTCACAGAATGAATGTTTTACACTCATCGTTGTAGATCAAATTGATCATAAGCTGGTAGAAGTGTACCGTAACACATTTCCATCTGACAGTACAGAACATTTGGATGTCTCTATGAAATGGCAGGATTTAGAGTATCATGGTGAGATATAAGAGCTTCTAAACATAAACAGTTACGGAAATCATGATAAGAATATTCTGACCCTTTTTAATCTGGCAATTATTCTTTATTATTACTAAAAAGACATAAAGGAACATACTGATGAAAATTTTACTGGTAGCCATCAATGCCAAATATATTCACTCGAATCCTGCTATTTTTTCCTTAAAATCCTGTGCAGGTAAATATGCATCCTATGTAGATCTGGCAGAATTTACAATCAATCAGCCGCCCTACTTCATCTTGCAGGAAATTTATAAGAGACACCCTGATGTTATTGCCTTTTCCTGTTATATCTGGAACCGTAACATGATGGATGCCATCATCCCCGATCTCCATAAGATACTCCCAGATACGGAGATCTGGGCCGGAGGTCCAGAGGTTTCCTATAATGCAGAAGAGATCATCTCCAGATGGCATCTCCGCGGCGTTATGTCCGGTCCTGGAGAAGGATCCTTCTCTTATCTTGTCTCTGCTTACATGGATGGCACGAATGATAATCTGCCTGTCATTATGGACAGCAGTAATTCGCCTGTGCTTCTACTTGACGAGATTCCATTCTGGTATCAGGATCTGCCAGACCAAAGTATGAAAGACTTCAAACACCGTATCATTTATTACGAAAGCAGCCGGGGTTGTCCCTTTTCCTGTAGTTACTGTCTATCTTCCATTGACAAGACTATGGATTTCCGTTCTATTCCACGTGTCTGTCAGGAACTAGATTTTTTTCTGGATAAAAAAGTGCCGCAGGTTAAATTTGTAGATCGTACTTTTAATTGTAAAAAAGACCATGCCCTGCCAATCCTGCAGTATATTCTGGATCATGACAATGGAATAACAAACTTTCATTTTGAAATTGCAGCAGATCTGTTGGATGAAGATTATTTCACAGTGTTAAGGAAGATGCGTCCTGGCGCTGTACAGTTGGAAATTGGCGTGCAATCAACCAACCCTAATACCATTGCCGCAATCGACCGCCGCATGGATTTCTCTAAAGTTGTATCCACAGTATGTCAGATTTCTTCCTGGAATAATATTCACATACACCTAGATCTGATCGCCGGGCTTCCTTTTGAAAATCTGGTTTCTTTCCAGTCTTCTTTCAATGATGTCTATGCCCTGTGTCCAAAACAACTGCAACTAGGATTTCTCAAAGTACTGAAAGGTTCGAACATGGAACTTCGCGCTCCACAATACGAACTTCTATCCTCCAGCCTGCCTCCTTATGAAGTACTTTCAACCAAATGGCTGTCTTACGACGATATCCGTCATCTAAAACAGGTGGAAGAAGTTCTCGAAATTTATTATAACAGCGGACAGTTTGCCCACTCTCTACATTTTCTTTGCAGCTATTTCAACACGCCCTATGACTTGTATGCCAGTCTCGCCTCCTGGTATGAAAGCCATGGTCTTTTTGGCATCCAGTCATCAAGGATACGGAAATATGAAATATTACTCGATTTTGGAGTTGCACAAATTACTACCCATTCTTCTGACTTAAACAGAAAGTGTTCTCTTCTGAAAGAATATATTGCTTACGATCTCTATCTGCGGGAACACATGAAAAACCGTCCAGCATTTCTCCTTCCCTCAGATCAGTGGAAAGATAACGTGCATGATCTTTTACACAACGAAGCCATAACACATAGGCTGTTTCCAGAGCTGTCAGACTATAACTACAGGGAATTGACCAAGTTGCTGCATGTCGAAATATTCAATCATATTTTTGAGCACCCTGCTGCCATATTGTTTCATTACGGAAAGCGCGATCCTCTCACAAATAATTGCTGTATCCAGAAGATTACACAGTTCCCTAATACAGATAACGATACGTTCCTCTGACCTAATAATTATAAGTTACTAACAAAAATTAAGAACAAAATAAAAACGATATATGTTATACTATGGTAAACGATTAACCTTATCCCTCCGCAGGGGAAATAGAGAAAATAAATCTTCATTGTACAACATTAGATTGTGAATACTTCAAAAACAATTCACAAAAATAAAATCATATCAGAGGGAGGTTATACTTATGGTAAAAACATTTAATTATGATGACGTTCCTGTATTAGAGACGACATCAGGAAGACTGAAAGGGTATTTTTATGACGGACAGTATATATTTAAAGGCATTCCCTATGCCTATGCGGACCGTTTTCAAATGCCAACAGCTTCCAGGTGGGAAGGTATCAAAAATGCCACATCTTACGGTTTCGTAAGTCCGCAGAAACAAAACACTCCAAGTGGAGAATTACTCGTACCACACCGCTATTGGCCCCAGGATGAACACTGCCAAAATCTGAATATCTGGACCAAATCTTTGGACCAAAACACAAAAAGTCCGGTAGTCGTATGGCTGCATGGCGGCGGCTATTTCGCAGGATCCTCTATTGAACAGGAAGCTTACGATGGCTTCAATATGTGCTTATATGGTGATGTGGTTGTAGTTTCCATCAATCATAGGCTGAATATCCTCGGATATCTGGATCTGTCACCTTTTGGAGAAAAATACCGCAATTCAGGTAACGCAGGTCATGCGGACATGGTTGCCGCATTACAATGGATTCATGATAATATTGCTGTATTCGGCGGAGATCCTGATAATATAACAATTTTCGGACAGTCAGGCGGTGGTATGAAGGTTTCAGATCTGATGCAGATTGCGGAGGCAGACGGCTTATTTCATAAGGGACTCATCATGAGTGGTGTAGGCACACAAGAACTGCTGCCTTCTTGTATAGGGGATGGCCGTGAAATTGTTGCCGCTCTTCTGGAGGAACTAGGATTACAGGAGAATGAAATTGAGAAATTAGAAACCATTCCTTATTATGAACTTTCCAAAGCCTACGCAAAAGTAAGCCCAGAAATTGCCGAAAAAGGAGGCTATATTGGAGGCGGTCCACTGGTCAATGATTATTACAAGGGAAATCCTTTGGGATATGGATTGCGTGAACACGCTTATGAGATTCCTGTGATGATCGGCAGTGTGTTCGGCGAATTTTCTTTCGCTCCCGCAGCATTTAATAAAATGGAACTGACACAGGAGGCTATCGAAGAGATTATCCATAAAGTGTATGGTGATCATACGAAAGAAGCCATAGATGCGTTTACGCAGGCATATCCTGGAAAAAATGCTGTCGATCTGCTATACGTTGACCGGGCAATGCGCCAGCCATCAAAACAGCTTGCGAAGGCACATGCTGAGGGAGGAAAAGCCAGTGTATACTTGTATGATTTTACGCTGGAATTTCCTTATGAGCATAATAAAATCGCATGGCACTGTTCTGATATTCCATTCTTCTTCCACAATATTGACAAGGTAGAAATCTGTGGTATACCGGATGTAAGTGATCAGTTACAGGATCAGATCTTTGACGCGTTTATGGCATTTGTAAAGACTGGAGATCCAAACCATAAGAAACTGCCAGCCTGGCCGAAAGTCACAATAGATCAGGAACCTACTATGATCTTTGACAGAGAATGCGAAGTACGATTAAATTTCGACGATCAGCTATATGAATTGATTGACAGTATTCTTCCTCCCTTCAGTATGAAAGAAATCACTGAGACACAAGATGTACAGCATTAAAACAACATCATGCATAATCATTAAGGGGCTGTTAGCTAATGTCATTAAGGTAAGCCAGGCGCGTCCGGTTTAACTTAATGACATTGCTGTTATATCCTACAATTTTCTATATCATTCCTTCTTTCATCGACCTCACATATTCTCCAACATATTTCGGCGCATCTTTCCCATATTTCTCCAGAATCTTAATGATCGCGGAACCGACAATCGCTCCGTCAGAAAGATCCGCCATCTTTTTTGCCTGTTCCGGTGTGGAAATACCGAAACCAATCGCACACGGTAGATCTGTATTCTGACGTACTACCTCCACGATCGAAGTAAGGTCTGTCGTAATCTCATTTCTCATCCCTGTCACTCCCAGGGAAGATACCAGATAGAGAAATCCTTCCGCCTCCCTGGCAATCATTGCAATGCGATTTTTTGAGGTAGGAGCCACAAGCGAGATCAAGTCTACTCCATTCTCATGGCAGACCGGAAGGAATTCTTCCTTCTCCTCAAAAGGCAGATCAGGCAGAATCAGCCCGTTGATCCCGACTTCCCTGCAAGTTGAAAGAAACTTCTTAGCTCCATAGGAAAACACTACGTTTGCATAGGTCATAAAGACCATAGGAACCTTGATATCCTGTCGAAGCTCCATGACAAGCGCAAAGATTTGATCCGTCGTAACACCGCCGCGAAGTGCACGTACATTTGCCCCCTGGATCACTGGACCCTCTGCGGTAGGGTCTGAAAAGGGAATCCCCAACTCGATCAGATCCGCTCCGTTTTCTACTGCTGCATGGATAACGGCAGCAGTCGTCGAAAGATCTGGATCTCCACAGGTGACGAATGCGATAAAGGCCTTTCCATTCTCAAAAGCTGCTCTGATCCTACTCATGAATATCCTCCCCTCTGTAGCGTGCAATGGCTGCACAATCCTTATCTCCTCTTCCTGATATCGTGATCACAATGATTTTTTCCTTATCCATTTCCGGTGCGATCTTCATCGCATACGCAACGGCGTGTGCAGACTCTATAGCAGGGATGATCCCTTCTGTTCTCGATAGATATTCGAAAGCACACACTGCCTCTTCGTCGGTTACCGGCACATATTCTGCCCGTCCGATGTCATGCAGATAAGCATGTTCCGGACCTACTCCAGGATAATCCAAACCTGCTGAAATCGAATATACCGGTGCGATTTGTCCATACTTATCCTGGCAGAAATAAGATTTCATGCCGTGGAAAATGCCTACTCTTCCTGTATTGACTGTCGCCGCTGTCTCGAAGGTATCGATTCCTCCCCCTGCCGCCTCACAGCCGATCAGTCTTACATCCTTATCATCTATAAAATGATAGAAGCTGCCCATAGAATTTGAACCACCGCCTACGCAGGCAATCACTACATCCGGCAGCTTTCCTTCTTTCTCAAGAAGCTGCTTCTTGATCTCCTTCGAGATGACTGCCTGGAAATCCCGAACCATCGCCGGAAAAGGATGCGGTCCCATAACGGAACCGAGACAGTAATGGGTATCTGCGATCCGGGAGCTCCACTCACGCATAGCTTCCGAAACTGCATCTTTTAACGTCGCCGTCCCTGTCTTCACAGATATGACTTCCGCTCCGAGAAGTCTCATGCGGTATACATTGAGCGCCTGCCTGACGGTATCCTCCTCTCCCATAAAGACGACACACTCCATTCCCATAAGGGCGGCAGCGGTCGCTGTAGCTACACCGTGCTGGCCCGCTCCTGTCTCCGCAATCAGACGGCTCTTTCCCATCTTCCTGGCAAGCAGAACCTGCCCCAATACATTGTTGATCTTATGGGAACCGGTATGGTTCAGATCTTCTCTTTTCAAATAGATCTTCGCACCGCCCAAATCCTTTGTCATCTTTTCCGCATAGTAGAGCTTGGAAGGCCTGCCTGCATACTCATTGAATAATTCTGTTAATTCTGTTTGAAAAGCAGGGTCGTTCTTATAAAAATGATAAGCTTTCTCCAACTCGATCACCGCATTCATCAAAGTTTCAGGGATATACTGCCCTCCATAAATCCCAAAACGTCCGTTTTGATTTGTCATTTATCTTCTTCATCCTCCCTATATTGTTTTATAAAAACATATACCAGTTAACTTTTCTCCTGCCTGTCATTTACCCACAGCCCTCAGAAACGCCTCCATTTTGCTTCTGTCTTTCTTTCCATCTGTCTCAATCCCTGAACTGACATCCATAGCATAGGGCTTTAGCAGTCGGGCGGCCTCTCCGGCATTGGTAACCATAAGCCCTCCAGCAAGAAAATAAGGACGATCCATCTTCCCGATCAGATTCCAGTCAAATACTTCTCCTGTCCCGCCCTTGCCGGAATCCAGGAGAATATAATCCGCACTGCTTGCATTCGCCTCTCTCAGGTCAGCTTCTGTTTCTACAGAAAAAGCCTTGATGATCGGCCGGTCTGTCAGCAGGCGCAGTTTCCTGATCTCTTCCTCTTCTTCTCCGCCGTGAAGCTGAACCATGTCGATCGCACCCTCTCTCAGATATCTGGCGATCGTTTCAGGATCTTCTCTGACAAATACCCCGACTGCCTGGATATCCGGATGTAATGATCTTCTCAATTCAATTGCTTTTTTTTCTTCTACATACCGCCTGCTGTTTTTCACAAAGACAAAACCAATGTATTCCGGCTTCAATGCGTTGACAGCCTCTATATTACAAAAACTCGTGATACCACAGAATTTAACTTTTGGTTTATTCCAGATCATAGATACATCCTCACCTAAAATACCATTCTAAACTCTCTTAGTTTTGCACGTTTATCCTCCGCCCACATCAGCGCTTCTCCAACCAATACCGCGTCCACGCCTATTTCGTAAAGCTGCCTTACATCTTCCGCACTGCTGACACCGCTTTCTGACACAAATAGGATATTTTCCGGTATCAATCGACGCAGTCTGCAACTGTTTTCAGTATTTACAGAGAAATCTTTCAGGTTACGGTTGTTCACACCGATCACGCGTGCCCCGGCATCTAATGCCATCCTGACCTCTTCTTCCTCATGTGCCTCGACAAGCGCCGACAATCCAAGAAGATCACAGATACCGATGGCTTCCCGGATCTGATCTGTCCTTAAGATCGAACAGATCAGAAGTACTGCGGACGCGCCAAGTATTTTCGCCTCATAGATCATATAGGGATCTACCGTAAAATCTTTCCGCAGACAAGGGATCTTCACTTCACTGGCAATCTCTCTCAGATACTCATCACTTCCCAGAAACCATTTTGGTTCTGTCAAGACGGAAATACCGTCTGCTCCTGCCTCTTCGTATTCCTTTGCAATCTGCAAATACGGAAAATCCGGCGCAATCAGTCCCTTAGACGGGGACGCTTTTTTGCATTCGCACAGAAAAGAAATTCCAGGTTTTCTCAGTGCGTCTTCAAAAGCAAAGTTTCCCTTCGGAAGTGACTGTGCTCTCTTTCTGATCTCTTCATAAGAGATCAGGCTCTTCGCCCGTTCCACACGTTCTCTTGCATGTTCCGCAAGCTGTTCTAATATTGTCGTCTTCATTCGATCTCCATCTCCTTCAACGGTTACTTATTTCTATGAGTTGAGCCAATGTCTCCATTACCTTACCAGAATCGATCAATTCCCCGGCGAATTGAATTCCACTCGCCATATTTTCTGCTTTCCCAGCAAGATAGAGAGCCGCTCCGGCATTCATGAGTACCGCATTCCGTTTATGTCCTTTGTTTCCACGTAATATACCGCGCACGATCTCGGCATTCCGTGCAGGCGTACCACCAATCAAATCTTCTTTTGTGCAAGAGGCAAATCCAAACTGCTCCGGCGTAATTACATACGATCTGAACCATCCATTCTGAAATTCGCAGACTGTCGTTGGTGAACTTAAGGAAATCTCATCCAGTTTATCCTGGCCATACACAACCATTCCTCTCTTCACACCAAGACTGATCAACACCTGCGCCAACGGCTCTACCAAATATTTGTCATACACACCGAGAAGCTGTATGGAAGGACTGCCCGGATTCGTCAGTGGCCCAAGGATATTGAATACTGTGCGGAATCCTAATTCTTTGCGAATTGCACCTACATATTTCATAGAAGTATGGTATTTCTGGGCAAATAAGAAGCACATGCCGACTTCTTCCAACAGTTCGATACATTTTTCTGGGCTTTGCTGAATATTCACTCCCAGAGCCTCAAGGCAGTCTGCCGTCCCACACTGTGAAGAAGCCGCGCGATTACCGTGTTTTGCAATCTTCACACCTCCTGCCGCACATACAAGGGCAGTGGTAGTAGAAATATTAAAGCTGTGTGCGTTATCTCCTCCAGTCCCTACGATCTCCATAATCTCCATGCCCGTCTCAACCTTAACGGCATGATCTCTCATAGCAGCAGCACATCCGGCGATCTCATCCTTAGTCTCTGCCTTTGCACTTTTTGTAGAGAGCGCTGCCAGGAAAGCGGCATTCTGAGTCGGTGAAGTTTCCCCGCTCATAATCTCATTCATGACTGTGTACGCCTCATCATAAGTGAGATCCTGTTTGTTTACGATTTTTTCAATTGCTTCTCTTATCATAATCTGCTCCTTTGCTGTATTATTTTATAAAATTTTTAAGCATTGTCTTCCCATCCGGTGTCATAATGGATTCTGGATGAAATTGTACCCCAAAAATCAGATACTCTCTGTGTTTCACTGCCATGATCTCCCCATCCTCTGTAACAGCGGTAATCTTAAGCTCTTTTGGCATCGTATCCGCCTTTGCTGCAAGAGAATGATAGCGAGCCACAAGAGCTGCATCAGGACAGTTCCGAAACAGAGGACTTTCCTTGTCAAATCTGACCTGCGACTGTTTTCCGTGCATCAGCTTTTTTGCATAAGTGATCGTTGCACCAAACGCCGCACAGATTGCCTGATGTCCCAGACAAACGCCAAGGATCGGTATTTCTTTTCCTAAAGTTTTGACTGTATCGATCATAATTCCTGCATCTTCCGGCCTCCCAGGGCCAGGTGAAAGAAGGATCCGGTCAGGATTCATCTCTCTGATCTCTTCAACCGTTTTCTCATCGTTGCGGATCACTTTAAGATCGGGATCGATCTCTCCCACCAACTGATAAAGATTATAGGAAAAACTGTCATAATTATCGATCAGCAAAATCATATTTCTACCTCCTGTGCAAGTTTTAAAGCATTAACGACTGCTCTGGCCTTATTGATCGTCTCTTCATATTCCTTTTCTGGTACGGAATCTGCCACTACACCGCCTCCGCTTCTGACGAACACCCTGCCATTTTTCTTATAGGCAATACGAATCGCAATGCAAGTGTCCATGTTTCCCGTAAAATCAATATAGCCAATCGCTCCGCCATAAATACCACGTTTATTATTCTCCAACTCTCCGATTAACTGACAGGCACGGATCTTCGGCGCGCCGGAAAGTGTTCCTGCCGGAAGCACCGCCTCGATCGCATCAAGCGCATCATATTCCTCCCGGATTTCACCTCTGACTGTCGAACCGATATGCATGACATGGGAATATCTCTCGATCGAATGCAGCTTTTCAACTTGAACGGAACCAAATTTGCTGATCTTGCCAAGATCATTTCTGCCTAGATCCACCAGCATATTATGTTCTGCCAATTCCTTTTCATCTGCGAGAAGCTCTCTTTCTAATGCCTGATCCTCAGCTTCCGTGCGCCCCCTGGGCCTGGTTCCTGCAAGTGGAAAGGTATGCAGCACTCCGTTCTCCAATTTGACAAGCGTTTCCGGCGAAGCTCCCGCGATCTCTACATCTGTTCCCGAAAAATAAAACATATACGGCGACGGATTGATCGTCCGCAGAATTCGGTATGTATTTAACAAACTTCCTTCAAACGGAGCGCTCAGCCGGTTAGACGGTACGATCTGAAAAATATCTCCTTCCCGGATGTGATATTTGGCCTTCTCGACGATCTCGCAATATTGTTCTTTCTGAAAAAGCGGCGTCACTTCTCCGAGAAGCCTTCCTCCAGGTTCTTGCTTCTTCTCACCATTACGGAGTAGATCACATAACTGTTTTAATTCCATAATGGCTTTATTGTAACCAGATTCAATCTCCTCTAAGGGCATATTAACGACCAAAATGATCTTCTGGCGGAAATGGTCGAACGCAATCACCTTATCAAAAAGCATCAGATCTACATCTTTGAAATCTTCTGTATCCTCAACTTCTATCCTGACACTCTTTTCCTTATACCCTTGATAATCATAAGCAAAATATCCTACCAATCCTCCGGTAAAGGAGGGGAGTCCATCAAATCGTGGACTCTTATGGTCTGCAAGAATCTGACGCAGATACATGGAAGGATCATCCGTGTGAAATTGAATATTACCTATTTTCATCTCCCCATTGATACAGGTCACTTCCAGCTTCGGATCAAATCCCAGGAAAGTATAGCGTCCCCATTTCTCCTTTTCCGTAACTGACTCTAACATATAACAGTGCGTTGACACATTTTTTAATATTTCAAGCGCTTCGATCGGTGTACAGATATCTGATAGAATTTCGCAACTGACTGGCAGCACTTTATACTCACCTGTCCCAGCAATCTGCTTAACTTCATTTAAATCTGGTGAAAATTTCATGACGCCATAACCTCCTCTTGATTCATTGAAATAAAAAAACGCCCCTGACAGAAATATACTTTCTGTCAAGGACGAATAAATACAAACCTTATCCGCGGTGCCACCTTAAATTCACGGGAATGACCCCGTGCGCTTAGCAGAATACCTACATATTCCCGGCAACTCACGTATGCCCACACGTTGCAGAATACTTTGCGCAATGCGCATTTGACTGCACCCTCAGCGGTCCATTTGACAACTTGTTTCTCACCCGACTCTCAGCATCACGGGTTCTCTGTACAGGCATCATTGCCGTTATCTCCGCCTCAACGGTTTTATTTATTTAATTTTTTGTATGTTACCACTTTTATTTTTAGATGTCAATACTAAATTTTCAATTTTTTCTCTGATAATTTCTGTTCAAACCTGTCTTTTCTCGTATTTGTAGGTATCTTCGTCGGATAGTCCCCATTGAAACAAGCACTGCAGTATCCACAATTTCCGATCAACGAAGAAAGCTCTGATACTGGCAGATACCCTAAACTATCTGCGCCAATGATCTGCGCTATCTCTTCTATGTTATGATGGCAGGCAATCAAGTGTTCCTCCGAATCAATGTCCGTTCCGTAATAACATGAATGCAGAAAAGGAGGTGAGGAAATCCGCATATGAATTTCTTTTGCACCAGCCTCCCGCAAAAGTTTGACAATACAGCCGCTTGTCGTACCACGCACGATTGAATCGTCAATAAGGACTACTTTCTTATCCCTGACACTTTCCTCAACAGCGCTCAACTTGATCTTTACCTGATCTAGCCTTACACTCTGCCCTGGAGAAATAAAAGTTCTTCCAATATATTTGTTTTTGATCAGTCCGATCCCATAGGGAATTCCAGATTCCATGCTGAATCCCAAAGCTGCATCCAGGCCTGAATCCGGTACGCCTACCACAATATCGGCAGATACCGGATGCTTCCTTGCAAGAATCCGACCTGCCTGGATACGCGCTCCATGAACCGATACCCCATCAATGATGGAATCCGGTCTTGCAAAATAAATATATTCAAAGATACATAACCTCTTATCCTTCTTTCCACAATGTTCCCTATGAGAAACAATTCCATTTGGACCAAATACAAGGATCTCACCCGGTTCTATATTGCGGACAAAATCTGCTCCGATTGCCTTTAATGCGCAGCTTTCGGAAGCGACCACAAACATACCATCCGGCGTCCTGCCATAGCATAACGGCCTAAAACCATAAGGATCCCTGGCGCAGATTAGTTTCTGTGACGACATCAGTACCAGGGAATAAGCGCCGTCTAATGTATCCATTGCCGCACTCAGTGCTTCTTCTATTGAACGGGTTCTAAGCCGTTGTCTTGTTACAATATAAGCAATCGTTTCTGTATCACTGGTAGTATGGAAGATCGCTCCTGACAATTCAAGCATGTTACGAAGTTCTACAGCATTGCTGAGATTACCATTGTGGGCAAGAGCCATCTTGCCCTTCTGATGATTGACTTCGATCGGCTGGCAGTTGTTGCGGTTATTGCCGCCTGTCGTTCCATAACGGACATGCCCCACCGCCATATTTCCCTGAGGAAGACTGGAAAGCGTACCGGAAGAAAACACATCGCTGACAAGCCCCAGGTCCTTATGAGAAGAAAACACACCATCATCGTTAATTACGATCCCACAACTCTCCTGTCCCCGGTGCTGCAGTGCATACAAACCATAATAAACCAGACTGGCCACATCAGCTCTGTCTGGCGAAATCACCCCGAAGATTCCACATTCTTCATGTAAATCCATCCTATACCTCCCAAAGTTCTCTGAAATACCAAGAAATTAACAATGTCATTAAATTAGGCCAAAACACAGCGTCTGACATGATATGTTTCTCCTGAGGACCGTTGGAAAACGCCGGTACTTAATGAGGTTTTTCACGAATTTAGTACCGTTGCGTTTGGAACCGAGCGAAAGCGTGTCCACAGGAGAAATATATCATGCCAGGCGCGTCCGGTTTAATTTAATAACATTTGAAACCCCAGGCAGCTTTTTCGCTGCCTTAGAGTTTCTTAAATTTCTATTCAACATCCTGCAATGCCGCCTGATTCTCTTCTCCTGTCCTGATCTTAACCACACGATCCACATCATACACAAAGATCTTTCCATCACCGATCCGGCCGGTATAAAGCACTTTCTTAGCCGCCTCGATCACATCATCCACAGGAATAGAACTTACAACAACTTCTACCTTTACCTTTGGAAGCAGGGTTGCATCTACTTCAACACCACGATACTTCTCACCAGAACCTTTTTCGATGCCGCATCCCATAACCTGTGTCACTGTCATACCAGTCACACCCAGATCATTCATTGCCTTTCTAAGCTTATCATACCGGCTCAGTTTCGCAATGATCACTACCTTGTAGATATCCGTAGCAGAGATATGAGGCTGTTTCACAACAGGAACAGAAGCATTCCTCATGGCATCAGAAGCCGTCACATAATCATCATTTCCAAGATCTGTATTCTCATTGACAGTCATCATCATCGTATTCGATACATCCATGATGCTGAATCCTGAGTAAGCAGATGCAAGACCATGTTCCATTGCATCCAAGCCGACAATTTCTTCTTCCTCACTGACACGAAGGCCGATTGTCTTTTTCAGGATCAGGAATGCGATCGTGATCGTCACTATCGTCCAGGCTGCTGTGATAAACATACCGATCAACTGCAGGCCAAGCTGTGTAAAGCCACCTCCATAGAAAAGACCTTCGCGAATGCCTGCCAGCTCAAAACCAGGAGCAGATGCTGTAGCAAAAAGACCTACTGCGATTGTTCCCCAGATACCATTCAACATATGTACTGCAACTGCACCTACTGGATCGTCCACATACAGTACATTATCAACAAACCAGACTCCAAATACGACCAGAACACCAGAAACCGCACCGATGATCGCCGCTCCTGCGCAATCTGTCACATCACAAGGAGCTGTGATCGCTACCAAACCTGCCAAAGAAGCATTCAAACACATAGAAACATCTGGTTTACCATATTTAATCCATGTAAAAATCATACAGACAACCGTTGCCACTGCAGGCGCAACCGTAGTCGTGAGGAACACACTGCCCAAAGTAGGAATATCTGTTGCCGCTGCACCATTAAAACCATACCAACCGAGCCACAGGATAAATACACCCAAAGAACCGATTACCAGGTTACAACCTGGAAATGCATTGACTTTCGTGATCTTACCATCTTTATCCTTGGTAAATTTACCGATACGGGGACCTAACATCGCCGCACCAATCAACGCACAGATACCGCCTACCATGTGAATGCAGTTAGAACCTGCATAATCATGGAATCCCATGTTTACCAGGAATCCTCCGCCCCATGTCCAGTGTGCTTCTATAGGATAGATGATACCGGATATGATCGCGGAATACAGACAGTAAGTTGAGAATTTCGTTCTTTCTGCCATAGACCCGGACACAATCGTAGCGGTCGTCGCACAGAATACTAGATTGAATACAAATCCAGAATAGCTAAATTCTGCATAATCTGTAAAGACACCGAATCCCGGCGTACCAATCACTCCCATGATATCACCGCCCGCAGACGGAAGCATCAGGGAAGCACCGATCAGAAACCACATAACCGTACCGATACAGAAATCCATTAGATTCTTCATAATAATGTTACCTGAGTTCTTCGCCCTGGTGAAACCAGCCTCCACCATAGCGAAACCGGCCTGCATCCAGAATACCAATGCTGCACCGATCAGGAACCAGACCCCAAAGACCTGTTCGTTGACAAAACTCATAATTTCATCCATAACAATCTCCTCCTTTTTTCATACAAAAAGCATAAGAATAAAAAACAACAGGATTTTGCCCTTTTCCACAAAACCCCATTGTCCTGCTTTTCGGTATGTATTTTTTGTTCCAGTATTTCTTTTAAAATAAAGAAAAAGACGCCGGGGAATAATCCACAGCGCCTTTGCCTGGTACGCGTTTATTCTACATCCACTTTTTTACAATGTCAATAACTGAAAAATTCTGTAAAATACATGGGACAACCTTCTTTTTACTGAAAAAGAGACATAGATCACAAAAAAACAAAAGGATGAAAATGAAACTTATACAGGATAAATAGTTTTCTATGTAAATTAATTTTAAAATTTTTGTAAAAATAGAATAAAATAAGATACTTTGTTGTATTTATTTTGGCGGCCAAAATATGTTTTCTCTTTACGGATCATTCTTTGTATCTGCCGCTTTCATTTCACGGATCACACTAAGTCCTAATGGAATCGATATCGTCAGTGCAAACACATCTGACACTGCCTGACAAGCCTCTACTCCAGTAAGTCCAAAAAATCTTGGTAAAATTGCAATCAGAGGCAGAAAGAAGATTCCCTGCCTGGCAGATGCGACAATTGAAGCCTTCAAACCTTTGCCGATTGACTGCAGCATCATATTACACATGACGATCCACGAACTCAGCGGAAAAGAAATGACCGAATATCGAAGAGCTGCAGTTCCTACTTTGATCACATCCCCATCTTCTTTCTGGAAAATCGATACAAACTGAGGTGCAAACAAGAAAACAAACACCGCCATCAATGAAAGTACAACAAAAGAAAACTTCACACAGAACCAGTACGCTTTAAGAACTCTGTCATTCTTTCCAGCTCCATAATTAAATCCGCACACAGGTTGGAATCCCTGTCCAAACCCAATCAAGGCAGAGTTAGCAAACATCATTATTCTGGATACAATGGACATCCCGGCAATCGCTGCATCCCCATATATACCTGCTGCGTGATTTAGGCATATTGTAGCCACACTGGCAAGTCCCTGCCGAAACAACGCAGGAATGCCGCCACGTACAATCTCTTTATAAAAATGCAGGCTTGGTTTAAAGTTACAAAACCGTAACTGGATATTCCCACCTCTTTTTACCATAATGATCAGAAGAACAAAACTCAAATACTGGCTGATTGTCGTGGCAAGCGCAGCACCGGCAACTCCCATGCCACATACAAAGATGAAGAAAGGATCCAGCGCGATATTTACTACTGCACCAGATACAATACCGATCATCGCATAGAAAGCACTTCCCTGAAAACGCATCTGATTATTTAATACTAATGATGCTGTCATAGCAGGCGCACCCAAAAGAATAATTCTCATATAAGCCACCGTATAAGGCTGAACCGTTGGCGTCGATCCCAAAGCATAGGAGAGCGGTTCAATAAAACACATGCAGACAAGCAGTATCACAATACCCGAAAAAAAGGAAGTAAAAAAACCAACTGCAGACATTTTTTCCGCTTCTTCCATATTTCCGGCTCCCAACTGCCTGGAAATATAATTTCCAGAACCATGTCCAAATAAAAATCCAATTGCCTGTATGACAGCCATGAGAGAAAAAACTACCCCCACTGCTGCCGTAGACTGCGTGTTTAACTTCCCTACGAAAAAAGTATCCGCCATATTATAGAAAGATGTTATCATCATACTCAAAATTGTTGGTACTGCAAGTGTACAAACAAGTTTTTCAACAGGTTCCTCTGTCATATAGATTCGTTTTTCTTCCGCATTTGCAAATTTCATTTTACCGCCTTACCTTTTCTCAATTTTTTATTAAATTTTGTATTTTATAGTATATTTTAGAAGATTTTTCTTATATTATATTTGTATAACCAATGGCATTTTCCAGAAACTTAATGACACCTTTTCACATTGTATATCGAAAAACTAATATCGAAAGGAATACACCATCATCATGAACGCAAAAGCACTCTTTCAACTATCTTATGGCCTCTACGTTGTATCTACAAAGTACGACAAAAAAATGAACGGTTGTATTATCAATACAGTTACCCAGGTAACAGATAATCCAAAGCAGATCATTATTGCAATCAATAAAGAAAATCTAACCTGCGAATTGATTCAGAAATCGGGCGTCTTGTCAGTTTCCGTACTTTCTGAGACAGCTCCCTTTTCCCTTTTCCAGCATTTTGGATTTCAAAGTGGCAAGAATGTAGACAAGTTCGTCGATCTACCCTTCTCCATGACAGCACAGGAACTTCCCTATCTCACACAACATACCACTGCTTATCTGGATTGTAGAGTAATTAACAGTTATGATCTTGGAAGCCACATGCTTTTTCTTGCTGTTGTGTCAGACTGCGATGTTATCTCCAAAGAAAAAGCAATGACATACTCTTTCTATCATGAATATGTCAAACCTAAGCCAGAAAATACCTCTGCAAAAGGTTGGCGTTGTGTTGTCTGCGGATATGTCTACGAAGGAGAAGAACTCCCTTCTGATTTCATCTGTCCTTGGTGTAAACATGGAATCGAAGATTTCGAGAAGATCACCTAAAAACTATTCCCTCATGATTCCTTCTTCTTCTGCCCGCAGCCTGCATCCATTCTCATAAGAATCGATCTCACAGACATCAGCCTTATTCTGGCTGACACAAAAATCACAGGAAGGACAGGGCTTCTTTATCCCGGCAAAATCACGGGGAACAGCCCTGCCCTCAGCATTATGCCTGCAAGTACTGCACCAACAGACAGAACATTCTGGAAACAGCGATATTGTAATTTTCTTTTCATATTTCTGTTCTCTAGAATCTGTCTTTTTTATCCTATTGTCATCAGCGATTTTCTTATCTTCTGTTGATATATAATCGAAAAGGTTTATCTGTCCTTCAATCTGTTTTTTCATAGAGTATCATCTTTCTAATCTAAAAAATCAATTTACGAAAATAATTAATATATAATATTTATTTTATCACTTTCTTATTTTTTTTCAAACTCCGATCATCCATCATAATCAAAGTTGTTTCCACGCAAGAATCTCTTCCAGACGTTCTTTCGTTTCTTTTTCCTCTCCCTCTTTTGTAGGAAGATAGTATCTCTTATCTTTCAAGGCATCCGGCAGACACTGCATTCTGGTAAGTTTTTCTTCCGTATCATGAGCATAGCGGTACCCTTCTCCATAATGCAGTTCTTTCATCAACATTGTAGGCGCATTACGGATCTGCAGCGGAACGGATTCTGCCGGAGAATCATGGATATCTTTCTTCGCTTCTTCACATGCCCTGTAAAGAGCATTAGACTTAGGTGCCATAGAAAGATATACGACTGCATGTGTCAAATGTACATCACATTCCGGCATACCCAGAAAATGACAAGCCTGATAGACCGATACAGCCACTTGCAGCGCCCTGGAATCCGCCATGCCAATATCTTCGCTGGCAAAACGGATTAACCTTCTAGCAATATACAACGGGTTTTCTCCTCCATCCAGCATCCGGTTCATCCAATATACTGCCGCATCCGGATCACTGTTCCGCATAGATTTATGAAGAGCTGAAATCAAATTATAATGCTCTTCCCCCTTCTTATCATAGACAAGAGAACGACGGTTAGTACACTCAACCAACGTTTCATCTGTCACATGAATGGTTCCTTCACTGTCAAGCTGACTGTTGATCACCGCCATCTCTAATGTATTTAAGGCCGTTCTTCCATCCCCATTAGCAAAGCGCGCTATGGCGTGAATCTGCTCTTCTGCAATCTCGATCTGTTGATTACCGAATCCCTTGGGACTTGTTAAAGCATGGTGAAGTAACTCATATAAATCTTCTTCTTCCAACATCTTTAACACAAACACTTTACATCTGGACAACAACGCGGAATTAATCTCGAAAGAAGGATTCTCTGTAGTCGCTCCTATCAAAATGATGCTTCCCTTCTCCACAAAGGGAAGAAAAGCGTCCTGCTGCGCCTTATTAAAACGGTGTATCTCATCTACGAACAGAAGCGTATTGATTCCCATATGTCTGCTGTTTTCGGCTTGTTCCATCACTTGTCGGATTTCCTTGATTCCGCTTGTCACAGCGCTGAAATCCACGAAAGCAGCTCTTGTCATTCCTGCGATGATCCGTGCCAGGGTAGTCTTACCTACACCAGGTGGTCCCCAGAAGATCATGGAAGAAATCTGATCCTGTTCAATCAGATGCCTGAGCATCTTCCCCTTTCCAAGAAGGTGTTTTTGCCCAACATAATCCTTTAATGTTTCCGGCCGTAACCTGCTCGCCAAAGGAGCATTCGTCACTCTATTATCAAATAGACTCATCTGTTCCATAAATTTACTCCTATCAATTTTAGAATCCTATTTAAAATCTTTTATTTCTTTGCTCTCTTTATATTATAATATTAATCGATCGAATCATCAAAATAATTATAATATACTCAAAAATGCCCAATTTACAAGGATGCAACCGCAACTTAACATAAAAAAACTGAAAAGCAACATGAAATTGATAGCATTTACATTGACTTTTTTCTAAAATCAAAACCAGTTAAGGTGAACCTGATGAGCTCTCAGATACTCACCCACAATAGGAATAACATTTAAATAACCTTATGTTATGACCAGTAAACTTAATGAAAAATTGCATGTGCAACATCAAATTAGAAAAGGAGAATTCAAATGAGTTTAGGAGAAAATTTACAATTCTTAAGAAAAAAGGATAACATCACACAGGAGCAGCTTGCAGAAAAATTAGAAGTTTCCAGACAGTCTGTATCAAAATGGGAATCTGATACCTCTTATCCGGAGATGGATAAACTCCTGCAATTATCTAGTTTGTTCCATTGTAGTATAGATGATCTGGTACAAAATGATATCAGCCAGCTCTATGTGGAGGATAAAAGCAATTATGATAATCATTACAATGAATTCAGTAAATTTGTTTCTTTAGGAATTGGTATCATTATCTTAGGTCTTTCTGCTATGTGTTTTGTTTATGGCCTTAATTATTTTTTCAGCAATGAAGTGATTAAAGAAGACCTATCTAATATCCTGTTTCTTATATTTGTTGTAATCGGTGTAGCAATTTTGATCCTTTTTGGTATTCGTAATTCTGATTTTAAACAAAAAAATCCTTTTATTATTAATTTCTACAAAGAAAAAGAAGTTGATGATTTTAACAAGAAATTTTCTGTCATGATTACAATAGGTGTTTCTCTTTATATTATCAATGCAATCATTCTCTTGGCAGCAGAAACTCTTTTTCTTGAGATTAATAACAATGAATACCTCGAATCTCTTTTGGTATCTATCTTTTTTCTGATCATTGCAATTGCAACCACAATCATTGTATATGCAAGTATGCAGAAGGACAAATACAATATTGATAAATACAACCAGGCAAATAACACAACCTCTGAAACTTACAAAAAGGATTCCCTGACAGGAGCCGTATGTGGCTGTATTATGATGGTTGCTGCGATCATTTATTTGATTATCGCCTTCTTTGGAGGAAAATGGGGAATGCCTTCTGTTGTAACATTTCCTGTAGGCGGTATCTGTTGCGGAATTGCCTCCATCATTATCAAACATAAAAAATAAAAATTTAAAAACTGCTGTAAAATAACGGTTTTGTCATATTGTAGAATCCGTTATTTCACAGCAGTTATCCATTTATGAATCTTTCACGAAGTTATGAAATGCCTCTTTCCAATATTTCTCCGGAATATCAGGCCATATAACTTCTCCTTCTGCTTCTTTACACAATTCCATTGCAAGTAATAGACAGTGACTTGTATAATCATCCCCTGTTTCCAAAGCATGTATATTTAATTTCGACCAATACAATGCCTTCTCTATAATTCCAGAAGTTCGAAATTCTTCCTTCACAGTATCTACATCATAAGAAAGCTGGAAAAATTCTTCTTCCCATCCATACTCCGTTCCATGAAGAATCATATACTGTGTCTTTCCATCATGATACCACGGAATCCCTACAGAACCAGGATGAACCAATCTCTTGGAACCAAATTCCATGCTTTTCTGGATATGGGTATGACCGCTGACCAACAGATCCACATCAAGACTATCCATGATATTCTCTAAATTTTTATTTTGAGATGTTAGTAATTCATTTGATTTTGTCAGAGAACCATGACAATACCGGAAAGAAGGGTAGCCCTCTCTTTCATAAATTCCTTGAATATCCATTTTTTCAAAGAAATCAAAATCTCTTTTTGTCAGGTTTTCATAGGTATAACGCAAATTCCCACTGGCAGAAGAATAGGTCCATTTTTCCTGAGAATCTTTTCTATGATTCAACATATAGTCTTCTCTGTTGCCGCGTATAAAGGTACAACGGTATTTCTGATCCATTTCATAAATGATTTCCATCGTCTTCTGCGGATAGGGACAATCACTGATATAATCTCCAAGAAAAAGGAATTCATCTACTTTTCTTTTAAGAGCATGTGAGATACAGGCTTCCAGGGCTATATGATTGCTGTGAATATCACCGATTACCGCCAATTTCATAGATTCTTATATTCCTTTCTTTTATCTTACCAGATTACAAAATTTAAATATCAGAATCTTCTATATTCTCTTCCACAACATCCTCAGAAAACCCATTCTCAAAATCTTCTATATCTTCTATTTCCCTACTTCCTGCTTCTTCGCTATCTTCCTCAATCTCATCCAGATTCTCAATCTCATGATGCCCATCGCTGACTTTTTCCCTGACTTTGGCGATTTTGGCAACTTTCACATTGTCATCCAGATTGATCATTTTTACACCGGAGGCAATTCTTCCCATAATGGAGATATCCTCCATCCGAAGCTGTATGATAATACCTTCTGTGGTGATCATCATAATCTCATGCTCATCTTCAACTGCTTTCACCCCTACTACATCTCCGGTTTTTTCTGTGATCTTATAACACTTAATTCCCTTACCACCACGCTTCTGTACTGTAAACTCATCCAGATAGGTACGTTTTCCCATACCGTTTTCTGAGACAATCAGAAGAGAATCACCTTGATGATCCAGCTGCATACCAACAATCTCATCCTCGTCAGATAAATTCATGCCGATCACACCCATAGAGCTTCTTCCCGTAGGCCGCACGTCTGTTTCTTTGAAACGGATACACATACCAAGCTTCGTCACAAGAAAAATCTCTGTTTCCTTAGAAGTTGTCTTAACTTCAATCAATTCATCATCTTCCCGAAGATTAATTGCCGCAAGACCATTCTTTCTGACATTACTGAATTCCATAATTGGCGTCTTTTTCACAATACCGCGTTTTGTTACCATAAAGAGATTTTCGTTCTCTTCATAATCTTTGATCGGTATCATAGCAGATATCTTTTCGCCTGGATTCAACTGCAGAATATTAACGATTGCAATACCTCTTGCAGTACGGCCCGCCTCTGGAATCTCATAGGCTTTAAGGCGGTATACGCGTCCAAGATTCGTAAAAAACATCAGATAATGGTGTGTCGAAGTCATAAGAAGGTCTTCTATGTAATCTTCTTCGATCGTCTGCATACCCTTGATTCCCTTGCCGCCGCGATTCTGGGATTTAAAATTATCCACAGTCATACGCTTCACGTAACCTAAACTAGTCATCGCGATCACAGTATTTCCTTTTGGAATCAAGTCTTCCATATTGATGTCATAGACGTCAAATCCGATCTTACTCCTTCTTTCATCACCATATTTCTCTGCAATAATCAATATTTCTTCTTTAATCACACCAAGAAGCAGTTTCTCATCTGCGAGAATGGCTTTCAATTCAGCAATCTTAGCCAATAATTCCCTATGTTCATTCTCAAGTTTTTCCCGCTCCAGACCTGTAAGAGCACGCAGACGCATATCTACGATCGCTTGCGCCTGTACATCAGAAAACTGGAAACGTTCTATTAATCTTTCCTTAGCGATTGGTGTCGTTTGGCTGCTTCTGATAATTTGGATTACTTCATCAATATGATCTAATGCAATCAACAAACCCTGTAAAATATGGTCTCTTTCTTCTGCCTTATTCAGATCATATTTCGTCCTTCTTGTAACTACTTCTTCCTGATGCTTGATATAATGCGTCAACATGTCAAGAAGGTTCATGACTTTAGGCACATTATTCACCAGTGCAAGCATAATTACGCCAAAAGAATCCTGGAGCTGGGTATGTTTATATAATTGGTTTAGAATCACATTTGCATTCGCATCTTTGCGCAATTCTATTACAACCCGCATGCCTTCCCGGTTTGTCTCATCTCTCAGGTCAGTAATTCCATCAATCTTTTTTAATTTCACCAGATCTGCTATCTTAAGAATCAAATTAGCCTTATTCACCATATAAGGCAATTCTGTCACGATAATACGGCTCTTTCCATTCGGCATCGATTCAATATCTGTGACAGCACGTACTCTGACTTTGCCGCGTCCCGTTCTATAAGCTTCCTCTGCACCTCTGGTTCCCAGAATAATACCGCCGGTTGGAAAATCAGGTGCTTTCACAATTTTAAGAAGTTCTTCCATATCGGTAGATCTGTCTTCCAGCACCCGATTATCAATAATCTTAACAACTGCATTTATAACTTCTTTTAAATTATGAGGCGGTATATTCGTAGCCATTCCAACTGCAATACCAGAAGTACCATTTACAAGCAGATTTGGATAACGACTTGGAAGAACAGTAGGTTCTTTCTCTGTATCATCGAAATTAGGAACAAAATCTACTGTATTTTTATTGATGTCCGCCAGAAGCTCCATCGAGATCTTACTCAGTCTTGCCTCTGTATAACGCATTGCTGCCGCACCGTCGCCGTCCACGGAACCGAAATTACCATGTCCATCAACAAGAGGATATCTGGTAGACCATTCCTGCGCCATATTGACAAGGGCTCCATAGATCGAACTGTCACCGTGAGGATGGTATTTACCCATCGTATCACCCACGATACGTGCACTTTTTCTGTGAGGTTTGTCCGGGCCGTTATTTAATTCGATCATAGAATAAAGAACACGGCGCTGTACTGGTTTTAAACCATCTCTCACATCAGGAAGCGCACGGGCAGCAATTACACTCATGGCATAATCTATGTAAGAATCCTCCATCTTCTTCTTGAGATCTACTTCCTCAATTTTGTCAAAAATCTTATCATCCATTCTGCAATAATGTTCCTTTCTCAACATAGAAGTATCTCATAACATAACCATAAAGATATCTTCAAAGTTACATTATGATAACAGATAACATTCAAACTGCAGTCTTTAAAACTTATTTATCGCATACATACAATTTCATAAAAGGCGTATGGTCAGAACTGTTGCTAACAGACTAATTTCACAACGTTCTATATATCCAGATTCTTTACAAATCTTGCATTTTCTTCAATAAATATCCTTCTTGGTTCTACCTTATCACCCATCAAAGTATTAAAAGTCAAATCTACCTCTGATTCTTCCTCTTCATTGATATTTACACGAAGTAAAATACGTTTTTCCGGATCCATCGTCGTTTCCCATAACTGGTCTGCATCCATTTCGCCCAGACCTTTGTAACGCTGAATCTTATTATTCTGGTCACGTCCAACTTCAACCAGAATCTTATCTAATTCTTCGTCGCTATAAGCATACCATACTTGTCTGTTCTTCTCCAACTTATAGAGTGGAGGTTTCGCCAAATATACATGTCCCTGCTTGATTAACTCAGGCATAAACCGATAGATAAAAGTAAGCATTAAGGTGGCAATATGAGCGCCATCCACATCGGCATCTGTCATAATAATGATTTTATCATACCGCAGTTTACTGATATCAAAATCATCGTGAATTCCGGTACCAAAAGCTGTAATCATAGCCTTAATCTCTGCATTGGCATAGATCTTGTCCAATCTGGCCTTTTCTACATTCAAAATTTTACCACGCAGAGGAAGAATAGCCTGCGTAGCACGGCTCCTGGCAGTTTTAGCAGAACCACCGGCAGAATCCCCCTCCACGATATAAATTTCACAGTTCTTAGGATCTTTGTCAGAACAGTCAGCAAGTTTACCTGGCAAGGCACTTCCTTCAAGCGCCGTTTTACGCCTCGTAAGATCTCTGGCTTTTCTGGCTGCCTCACGGGCCCGCTGCGCCATAATTGATTTTTCACAAATTGTCTTGGCAACTGCAGGATTCTGTTCCAGAAAATAGGTAAGCTGCTCACTAACTACACCATCAACGGCTCCCCTGGCTTCTGAATTGCCAAGTTTCTGTTTTGTCTGTCCTTCAAACTGAGGATCTTCTACTTTAATACTGATAATAGCCGTAAGACCTTCCCTGATATCTTCTCCGGAAAGATTCGCCTCATTATCTTTTAAAAGTTTATTTGTACGTGCATAATCATTAAACGTTTTTGTCAGTGCGTTTCTGAAACCGACTAGATGTGTTCCACCTTCCGGTGTATTGATATTATTTACAAAAGTATAAACACTCTCGTTATAAGAATCATTATGCTGCAGAGCTACCTCAACATACACACCATTTTTCATACCCTCAAAGTACATGACCGTATCATATAATGCTTCTTTACTCTTATTCAGATAAGTAACAAACTCTTTGATACCGCCTTCATAATGAAATTCTTTCTTCTGTTCTTTTCCTTCTCTTTCATCGATCAGAACAATTTTTAAGCCTTTGGTCAAAAAAGCTGTTTCACGGAGCCTTGTCTTTAATGTATCATAATCAAAAACAGTTTCCTCAAAAATCGTCTCATCCGGAATAAAATGAACTCTTGTACCACTTCTTCCTGGCTCACATTCTCCAACTACTTCCAGAGGATAACAAACATGTCCTCTTTCATAACGCTGCTTATAAATTTTGCCATCTGCAAAAATTTCCACTTCAAGCCAATTAGAAAGAGCATTTACAACAGAAGCGCCTACACCGTGAAGACCTCCCGACACCTTATATCCCCCACCGCCAAACTTACCTCCTGCATGCAGAATTGTAAATACAACTTCTACCGCAGGAATACCAGCTTTGTGGTTAATACCTACCGGAATTCCTCTTCCATTATCCTCAACTGTAATCGAATTATCCGAATTGACCGTTATATAAATCGTATCACAAAAACCAGCCAGTGCTTCATCCACTGAATTATCTACAATCTCATACACCAGATGATGAAGACCTCTGAGTGACGTACTGCCTATATACATACCAGGTCTTTTTCTGACTGCTTCAAGACCTTCCAAAATCTGGATTTGATCTGCACCGTATTCGTTAACCATTATTCACCATGCCTCTCTTCACTGCCATACAATATTTTACCATCATCTATATGGAAAACTTTGTCGATTTCAAATCTGTTATTCACAAATTCATCCAACCCCGTACAAGTGATGATCGTCTGGATCTCTCCAATCGTACTTAACAGATAATTCTGCCTGTTACTGTCCAATTCAGACAATACGTCATCCAGAAGTAATACCGGATTGTCCTTGGTCATTTTTTTAACCAATTCAATTTCTGATAATTTAAGGGATAAAGCTGCTGTTCTCTGCTGTCCCTGAGATCCAAATTTACGAATATCAATATCTCCAACAAGAAAACTAAAGTCATCTCTGTGGGGACCTGTCGTAGTCTGCTTTAATTTGACATCTCTCTCCTGATTTACAGCAAGCTTTTTATCATACTCTTCTATTATTACATCAGGCTCATATGCGATAATTAGATTCTCTCTGCCGCCTGATAGCTTTCCATGTATTTCAAGAATAATTTCATTTAACTGTTCTACAAAAAGTTTTCTTCTTTCTATGATTTTACTTCCATAAGATACCAGCTGAGAATCCCATATATTTAGGGTATCTCTAAGAGAAGGGTTAAAATACATATCTTTTAACAGTTTGTTTCTCTGATTTACTATCTTGTTATAATTGTTGAGATTATAGAGATAAAACTGATCCAACTGGCACAGTTCCATATCCACAAATCTTCTTCTCTCCGCCGGACCATTTTTGATAATACTCAAATCTTCTGGAGAAAAGAAAACTACATTCAACAAACCAAGTAATTGAGCTGCCTTTTTGATCTTCTGACCGTCAATAGCGATTCCTTTTGACTTATTCTTGCGAAGGTGCATATCTACTCTTGTTTCAATTCCTTCTCTTTCAAGATAAGTTCTGATGTGGGCTTCTTCTTTATTGAAATTAACAACATCTTTATCTTTACTTCCCTTGTGAGACTTCGTAGTGGCAGACATATAGATAGCTTCTAATATATTGGTTTTACCTTGTGCGTTATCACCATATAAAATATTCGTACCGCTGCTGAAATCAATATGTAAAGAGTCGTAATTTCTGTAATCTGCTATTTCCAATGATTTTATAATCATCAGTTCTCTACCTTAACCTGTTGTCCGTCAAATTCTATCACATCACCCGGATATATTTTCTTTCCACGCTGAAATTCTACAGAACCGTTAACCTTAACTTGTTCTGCCTGTATTTCGATCTTAGCTTCCACACCAGAATCCACCAGACCTGCCAGCTTAATTGCTTGTCCGAGTTTGATAAAATCATCCCTGATTTTTATTGTTTCCATATTTTACTAACTTATTCCTATTCGTATTTTATCTCTATCAATAAAAATTACGCATCATTTGATATCATATATAGATCTCTACCCAACAACAATATCCTTAATTGACTGTCGTAAAATTAACAGGAAGTACTACATAAATATAGGTTTCCTCTGCATTTCTGATAAAGCACGGCGCTTTCGGATTTACCATATAAAGATTTATTTCTTCATCTTCAATCACACGAAGAGAATCAATCAAAAATTTAGGATTAAAACCGATCATCAGATCTTTTCCATCCTTATCGATATCAATCTCTTCATCCATGCTTCCTACAGTCGAATTCATCTTGAGCTGCATCATTCCATCTGTGATGCTAATAATGATTGGTTTTTTGTCTCCTTCTTTTACAAGGAGCGTTGCCCTGTCAATACAACTTAATAATTCTTTCTTGTTAATCCTCACTCTTGTCTCATAATCACTAGAGAGCATCTGTTCAATCCTAAAATATTCACCTTCAATCAATCTTGAAACAACAATCGTATTATCAAATTCAAATAAAATATGTTTGCTTGTAAAATAAATGCTGACGTCCTTATCCATATCACCGGAAAGAATCTTACTGATTTCATTTAATGTTTTACCAGGCACTACAACTTTTTTATAATCGTAAGAATTCTTGAGAAGAATTCTTCTAATGGAAATTCTATGACCATCAAGAGCAACAACTTTCAATGTATTGTCATTGATTTCAAACAATTCTCCTGTCATGAGTTTGTTATTATCATTGTCTGCTATCGCAAAGATTGTCTGCCTGATCACTTCCTTAAGTGTAAATTGCGAAAGTATAACACAATCATTTTTTTCTATTTCAGGAAGAAAAGAAAAATCTTCCCCTGATTTTCCTATGATATTAAACTTTGCTTTTTCACAGGTAATTGTGGTTTTATAAGAATCGTCTGTTTCTACTGTAATATCGTTGTCAGGCAGTTTACGTACAATATCAAGAAAAATTTTCGCATCTAATGCGATTATGCCTTTTTCTACGATTTCTCCATCGATGATTGTTTCTATTCCAAGTTCCATATCATTGGCAGTCAATTTGATCTCGCCCGTTCTCGTATCTACAAGAATACATTCCAGGATAGACATAGTCGTCTTGTTAGGAACAGCTTTGGAAACTGTCTGTACTCCATTTAAAAGGCTGGATTTTGAACATATAATCTTCATATGTGTATAGCTTCCTTTCTTATTTGTGTGCAAAAATTTTGAACTCCAATAGAATATATATTTATAAATTATTTCATAATCTTAGTAATAATAGCTGTTAATAAGTGGATAACCCCGTCTATTATACTATTTATCAGGAAAAAAGAAAATGATAATGCTGTTAATAACCCAGTATAACCTGAAAATAAAATTCAAGTTATCAACAGGGATCATTTGTTTCAGAAAACTTCCTGTAGGATGATTTCTTATTGTTTCAACATGGTTTCCACTGGGTATCAACATTCTTTTTTCTTTGGTGTGGACAAATTGTTTTGTTAAAACAGTTATCAGGATGGATTGATTTTCTTTTTGATCATTTCAACCTTGTTCTTTAGTTCTTCGTTCGTTGCAACCCCTTCTGTTATCTTTTTGATACCATGCATAACAGTAGTATGATCTTTCTTGCCAAGGATTTTGCCAATCATGGTGAGAGGTGTTTCTGTCATGGTACGGCACAGATACATAACAATCTGCCTTGGCAGCACGAATTCTGAGTTTCTCTTCTTAGAAGTAATATCTTCTGGACTGACATTAAATTGTTCTGCTACGACATCAATGATAAATTGAGGGGTAATAACCTTAGGGACATTTGGATCTATAACGTCTTTCAGGGCCTCTTCTGCATGGTCCAAATTGATATCTACTTTATTTAATTTGGAGAAAGCGATGATCTTATTGAAAGCGCCTTCCAGTTCTCTTATATTAGATTTAATATTGTTGGCAATATATTGAAATACTTCATCATCAATGTCTTTGTGATAGATTTCTGCATTTTTCTTGAGAATTGCCATTCTCGTTTCATAATCCGGCGGTTGTATGTCTGCGATCAGCCCCCATTCGAATCGGGAACGGAATCTCTCTTCTAAGATTTCCATATCTTTTGGAGGCTTGTCTGAGGAAAGAATAATCTGCTTTCCTGCAGAATGCAGCGTGTTAAAAGTATGGAAAAATTCTTCCTGGGTACTTTCCTTTCCGATAATGAATTGGATATCATCGATTAGGAGTACATCTACAGTCCTATATTTTTCCCTGAATTTGTTCATTTTGACATTATCACCGCTTCTGATGCCATCAATCACTTCATTGGTAAAGACCTCTGATGTGACATAGAGTACTTTCATATTAGGATTCTGTTCTAAAATAAAACGGCCGATGGAGTGCATCAGATGTGTTTTTCCAAGTCCTGCTCCTCCGTATAGATAGAGAGGATTATAGACATCTCCTGGAGATTCCGCTACTGCAAGGGAAGCGGAATGGGCAAACTTGTTATTGCTTCCTACGACAAAAGTATCAAATTTGTATTTTGGATTTAAGTTTGCATGTTCATATTTGAGGTTATGTGCCGGATCATCTTCTTCTAAAGAACTATTTAAGGCATCTTTTTCCAAAATAAAAGCAATATCGTAAGTGTGATCCATCATTTCTGATATGGTAACCTGGAAATAGCTTTTATACTTGGAAGAAATGTAATTTAAGGCATGTGCCTGGTCTGATGGAATCATGATCGTCACCACATCATTTTTTACTTGATAAAAATCAAGGGGAACGATCCATGTATTATAAGAAATATCAGAAAGTTCATATTCTTCCCGTAATGTTTCTTTAATTAAATTCCATTTATCTTTGATTGAATCCATATTTTTAAACCTCATTTGAATGACATGCTGTTTTTATAAGAGGAGTTCTTATATCGAAACTCTCCTACACTATATATTAATATAAAAAATATAAAAATTCAAATGAAGTTGTCCACAAAATAATATTTATATCCACAGATTTTTCCACATTAATAGGAGGTTGAAAAAAAGATTGTTGGAAAATTTTCTTTGTGTGGATAAGTATTAGAATAAATATTAACATTATAGACATTGGATTTTAGAAAGAAAAAGAAGGTTTTTCCTATTTTTTTAAAAGTTATACACAAGTTATACACATTATTGTGGATATATATTTCCTGAAAAATCATTTTTTGAAAATTTCTATATATTGTTTGTTTTTTAATGTTAGATAACAACATATAGAGGTCATAGAGAAATATAGTTTTTATGCTGTTTTTTATAGCTTTGTATGATTATTTTTTGCAGAAAAATGGGCGTATTTACTTGACGTTTCTTCATTAATTATATATAATCTACATGTTGTTTTTCAATTATTTGTAAAAATATCTGCCTTATATATACATTAAGGTTTTGGTAAAGGAGGTGCATCTAAATGAAAATGACTTATCAGCCCAAGAAAAGACAGAGATCTAAGGTTCACGGATTCAGAAAGAGAATGAGTACTGCTGGTGGAAGAAAAGTTCTGGCTGCAAGACGTGCAAAGGGAAGAAAGAGATTATCAGCATAGGCCACATTTATGTGGCCTTTTTTTCTCGTGTTAAATATTTGTATTGACAGATCTTGAAACGGAAAAGAATAATGATATTTTCAGAATCTTTAAAAAAGAATAATGATTTCCAGTTTGTTTATCAGAACGGTAAAAGTTACGCAAACAAATATTTGGTAATGTATATATTGAAAAACAACACGCAGAAGAACAGACTGGGAATATCCGCCAGTAAGAAGGTAGGTAACAGCGTTGTAAGGCATAGATTTGCCAGACTGGTGAGAGAGAGTTACCGGCTACATGAAAATATATTTAATAGTGGTTTAGATATAGTAGTCGTTGCAAGAAAAGGTGCTGCTTTAGTCGGTTATCATGAGATTGAAAGCGCTTTATTACATCTTTCAAGGCTTCATCATGTTATAAAAGATGAAGATAGTTAGAAATTGATATGAAAAAATTACTTATTTATCTTATTAAATTCTATAGAAAATATATTTCTCCGATGAAAAATACGAAATGTCCTTATTTTCCTACCTGTTCGGAATATGGTCTGGAAGCGGTTGAGAAATATGGTGTGTTAAAAGGCGGGTTTTTGGCTATTTGGAGGATATGTAGATGTAATCCTTTTTCAAAAGGTGGTTATGACCCCGTTCCTTAAGTGATTAGGGAATGAATAGGAAACATGATTTAAGGAGGTAAATCGATAGTGTCGTATGTTTTGCTGACCCAGGATACAGGTAAAATTCTTGGTCCCATCTCTAAACTGCTGGGTTATATTATGGAGGGTATCTTCTTTGTCATTGATAAGATTGGTATCCCTAATATTGGACTAGCTATTATATTATTTACGATCGTAATGTATCTTCTTATGATGCCGCTTACAATCAAACAGCAGAAGTTCTCTAAATTACAGGTTAAAATGAATCCGGAACTTCAGGCAATCCAGGCTAAGTATAAGAATAGAAAAGATAATGATGCCATGATGGCAATGAATATGGAGACAAAAGCTGTCTATGCGAAATATGGCGTTTCTCCTACTGGCAGTTGTGTTCAATTAATTATTCAGATGCCTATTTTGTTTGCGTTGTATCGTGTCATTAATAATATGCCTGCTTATGTAGGAAAGATCAAAGATGCTTTCTTTCCATTGGTAGATAATTTGATTTCCCAGGCTGGAAGTTCTGAGTTCATTCAGTCTTTTTCCCAGGCTAGAATGTATGAAAAACAATTTGAAAGTGAATCTTTTGTAAATGGTGTTACTTCTTATGTACAGAATACTTTTATTGATGTACTGAATAAAGCTTCTACAGCAGAATGGTTGAGTATTAAGGATAAATTTCCGAGTTTAGCTGGCGATGTTGACCAGACTCTTGGTCTGTTAGACCGTTATAATAATTTTCTCGGATTAAATATCGGGAATTCTCCTTCTTATATTGTAAAGGAATCTTTTGAAGCAGGTTCTTATCTGATGATTGTGGCAGCGCTTTCAATTCCTGTTTTGTCTGCTGTAACACAGTGGATCAATGTTAAGTTGATGCCACAGCAGGATACACAGTCAGATAATAAGAATGACCAGCAGAATACCATGATGCAGTCAATGAAGACAATGAATATGATGATGCCGATCATGTCTGCTATTTTCTGTTATACACTTCCGGCAGGTCTTGGACTTTATTGGGTAGCTGGTGCAGTTGTCAGAAGTATTCAGCAGGTTGTGATTAATAAACACATTGATAAGATGGATCTGGATGAAATCATCAAGAAAAATGAAGTAAAAGCTAAGAAGAAGATGGAAAAGGCTGGTGTGAAAGCGGAACAGATGGCAGCCTATGCAAATATGAATACGAAGAAAGTAAATACCATCTCTAAAGCAGCTTCCATTTCATCTATGACTGCGGAAGAAAAAGCAGAAGCAGTTAGAAAATCTACAGAATATTATAATCAGAATGCCAAACCGGGAAGTATGATGTCAAAGGCTAATATGGTTAAGCAGTATAATGAGAAGAACAATAAGAAATAAAATTTAGCGACAAGTACAATGAGAATGGAGGATCGAGTAATTATGGAATTTATTAATATTTCTGCAAAAACAGTGAATGATGCAATTACGGAAGCCTGTCAGAAGTTTACCGTAACTAGCGATAAATTAGAATATGAAGTGATTGAAGAAGGTTCCTCTGGATTTCTTGGAATTGGTGCAAAACCTGCTGTCATTAAAGCGAGAGTAAAATCTTCTGTGGAAGATACGGCAAAAGATTTTCTGAAAGATGTTTTTGAAGCGATGGACATGACGGTTGTTGTCGATGTGAAATATGATGAAGCAGAAAATTATATGGAAATTGATTTGAGTGGCGATGAAATGGGAGTTCTGATTGGTAAAAGAGGACAAACATTAGATTCTTTGCAGTATCTTGTATCTTTGGTAGTAAATAAGAATGTAGAAAATTATATCAGAGTTAAAGTGGATACAGAGAATTATCGTCAGAGAAGGAAAGAAACGCTTGAGAATCTTGCCAAGAATATTTCCTATAAAGTAAAAAGGACAAAAAGACCTGTATCTTTGGAGCCGATGAATCCTTATGAAAGAAGAATTATCCATTCAGCGCTTCAGAATGATAAATATGTTACAACGCACAGTGAAGGGGACGAACCATTTAGACATGTGGTTGTAGTTTTAAAGAAGTACGACAGAAATAAGTAAAATATTGTTTGAAAGATTAAAAATGTTTCAAAATAAAACGGCAGGATATTTCAATCTTGCCGTTTTTAGTATATGATTTATTTGTGTTAAATTTTCATAGAACGTTTATGCTTGAAATGTTATTTGTGAAGATATAGAAGGTAAGTTTAATCAGAGAGAAAGGCTTGGATATGAATATAAAAACAGACACCATAGCGGCGATTGCAACTGCAATGTCAAATTCAGGAATTGGGATTATTCGAGTCAGTGGTGAACAGGCAATCCAAATCGTTGATAAAATATATAGAAACAGTAAGCAGGAGAAAGTCCTAGATAAATATGTGAGTCATACGATTCATTATGGCTATATTACAGAAGAAGGTGGAACAGTCGTTGATGAGGTAATGGTGTCCGTCATGAGAGCTCCAAGAAGTTATACGACAGAAGATACTGTAGAGATCAATTGCCATGGCGGAATTCTTATGATGAAGAAAATACTGGAGACTGTGATCAGAGCAGGTGCGAGAACTGCTGAACCAGGAGAATTTACGAAACGCGCTTTTTTAAATGGAAGGATTGATTTGTCTGAGGCAGAAGCAGTTATGGATGTTATTCAGGCTAAAAATATGTTTGCTTTACAGTCTTCTGTGAAGCAGTTAAAAGGTTCCGTGTCAGATGAAATTAGAAGTCTTAGGGAAGATATTTTGTATGAGATTGCTTTTATTGAATCGGCATTGGATGATCCAGAGCATATCAGTTTAGATGGTTATCGTGACAGATTATCTACAAAAACAGATAAAATTATGAATGTGCTTATTAAGTTGATCAATTCTGCAGATGATGGGAAAATCTTAAAAGAAGGAATTCATACAGTGATTGTAGGTAAGCCGAACGTTGGAAAATCTTCTCTTTTGAATTTGTTGGTAGGAGAAGAAAAGGCGATTGTGACAGATGTTGCAGGGACTACAAGAGATATTCTTGAAGAAAGAATTTCTCTTGGAGGTATTACTTTGAATATGATTGATACTGCAGGAATCCGTAATACAGAAGATATTGTAGAGAAAATTGGTGTAGAAAGAGCCAAAAAAATTTCTGAGGAAGCTGATCTGATCTTGTATGTTGTTGATTCTTCCCTGCCTTTGGATGAGAATGACAATGAAATTATAGAATTGATCCAGAATAAAAATACAATCATACTTCTGAATAAGTCGGATCTTGATGAGGCAGTTACAGAGGAAGATATTATAGAAAAGATGAAGGAAGTTTCTGAAAATACAGACTATGAGCATTCTGTAAAGATCATCAGGACTTCTACAAAAAATGACTCTAGTATTACTGCATTGACAGATGTCATGAAAGAGATGTTTTTTCATGGTAAAATATCTTATAATGATGAAGTATATATTACAAATATAAGGCATAAGGAAGCGATTGAAGATGCTTTGGGAAGTATGAAACAGGTTGAAAGAAGTCTTATAATGGATATGCCGGAAGATTTTTATTCTATTGATTTGATGGGAGCTTATACAGCTCTTGGAAGAATTCTGGGAGAAGAGCTTGAGGATGATCTTGTAAATGAGATTTTTTCTAAGTTTTGTATGGGAAAATAGGATTTTCCTGTAACGGGAAGTGAGGATATACTATGTCTGGAATCAGAGAGAGAGTAGATGTATGTGTAGTAGGAGCGGGGCATGCGGGATGTGAAGCGGCACTTGCTTGTGCAAGACTTGGGTTTGAGACTGTTATTTTTACAGTAAGTGTGGACAGTATTGCTTTGATGCCTTGTAATCCGAATATTGGAGGTACTTCGAAGGGACATCTTGTACGTGAAATCGATGCGCTTGGCGGAGAGATGGCAAGAAATATTGATAAAACTTTTATACAATCTAAGATGTTGAATCAGTCTAAGGGGCCTGCGGTTCATTCTTTACGTGCGCAGGCAGATAAATCAGAATATTCCAGGGAAATGCGTAAGGTACTGGAAGAACAGGATAGATTAACAATAAAACAAGCAGAAGTATGTGAAATTATAACAGAAGAATATAAATCTATTTCTTCCTCTGATCATTGCAGCTTTAAGAAAAGGGTGACAGGAGTGAAGACATTTACAGGTGCCGTCTATGAGTGCAAAGCTGTAATTTTATGTACTGGGACTTATTTAAAAGCAAGATGTTTATGTGGTGAGGCAATTACTTACACTGGGCCAAATGGTTTGCAGGCAGCGAATGCTCTGACAGATTCTCTTGAGAAACTTGGAATTGAAATGCGTCGGTTTAAGACGGGGACTCCCGCCAGAATGGATGGCAATTCAATTGATTACAGTAAAATGGAAGAACAGTTTGGAGATAAAAAAATAGTACCTTTTTCATTTTCTACAGATCCAGAGGATGTACAGATTGATCAAGTCTCCTGTTGGCTGACTTATACGAATCATGAGACGCATGATATTATCCGTGCTAATTTGGATAGATCTCCAATCTATGCAGGTGTAATTGAGGGGACAGGTCCGAGATATTGTCCTTCTATCGAGGATAAAGTTGTAAAATTTGCAGATAAGGAAAGACATCAGGTTTTTTTGGAACCTGAGGGGATTCATACAAATGAAATGTATGTAGGAGGAATGTCTTCTTCTCTTCCAGAAGATGTACAGCTTGCTATGTATCGTACAGTTCCAGGGTTAGAAAATTGTAAGATTGTCAGAAATGCGTATGCTATTGAATATGACTGTATTAATCCAAGACAATTATATCCTACCCTGGAGTTCAAAGATGTGCAAGGTTTGTTCAGTGGAGGACAGTTTAACGGAAGCAGTGGATATGAAGAAGCAGCAGCACAAGGGTTGATTGCGGGTATTAATGCTTCTCTTACGATTTCGGGAAAGGAGCCTATCGTTCTTGATCGTTCTCAGGCTTATATTGGCGTATTGATTGATGATTTGGTAACAAAGGATAATTTTGAACCTTATCGTATGATGACATCCAGAGCAGAGTATCGGCTTTTGCTGCGACAGGATAATGCTGATCTGCGGCTTTGTGAAATAGGATATCATGTCGGTCTTGTTTCTGAAGAAATTTATGAGAAGACACTGCAAAAGAAAAAAATGATAGAAGAGGAGATTATCCGTTTAAAGAATACGGTTATTGGAGCAGCAAAAGAAAATCAGTTTTTTTTGGAAAAGCATGGAAGCGCTGCTTTGAGGACAGGAACAAATCTTGCAGAACTTATCTGCCGGCCTGAATTAAATTATGAAATATTGGGGCCGATTGATCCAAAGAGAAAAGTTCTTCCTGAGGAAGTAATTGAACAGGTGGAAATCGAGATTAAATATGAGGGATATATTGAACGTCAGATGCGGCAGGTGGAACAGTTTAAGAAAATGGAAAAGAAGAAGATTCCTATTGATTTAGATTATAATGATATTAGTTCTCTTCGTCTGGAAGCAAGACAGAAATTAATTGCTCATAAACCAGTTTCTGTCGGACAGGCTTCCAGGATTTCCGGAGTATCACCTGCAGATATTTCAGTGTTGCTTATTTATTTAGAGCATAAAAAGATGAAAAAGGAATAACTAAGTAGTCCAGTCTGTCAAGAAAAATTGGAATGATTCATAAGATAGGAGTTTAAATTGAATAGTATTTGTGATAAATATGATCTAGATAAGTTTTATATTGATCTGGAGAAGTTTTCCATTTCTTTATCAGATTTACAGGTAGAGCAGTTTCTTTTATATTATGAAATGCTTGTAGAAAGAAATAAGGTGATAAATCTTACAGCAATCACAGAATTTGATGAGGTTTTGAAAAAACATTTTATAGACAGTCTTTCTCTGGTCAAAGCTTATGATTTATGCGGGGAAAAGTCAGAACTAACTTTGATTGATATTGGTACGGGAGCTGGGTTTCCAGGAATTCCGCTTAAGATTGCGTTTCCTCATTTGAAAATAACACTTCTTGATTCTTTGAATAAAAGAGTTGATTTTTTGAAGGAAGTGGTTTTTACTTTGGGATTATCTGACATGGAAGTTTTACATGGAAGAGCAGAAGATTATGCGAAATCAAATCAGTTAAGAGAACATTTTGATTTATGTGTATCGAGAGCTGTGGCTAATCTTTCAGTGCTTTCAGAGTATTGTCTGCCCTATGTTAAAGTTGGAGGTAGTTTTATTTCTTATAAATCTGAAAAGGTTTTAGAAGAGAAGAAAAGTGCGGAATCAGCGATTCAGATTCTAGGGGGTAAGGCAGAGGAGCAAGTCGGTTTCTATCTTCCTGATTCGGATTTATATCGTAATCTGATTATAATAAAGAAAATTAAAAAAACACCTGAAAAATATCCAAGAAAAGCTGGTACAGTGACTAAGAGACCTTTATAATTGGTAAATATTTTTCAACTTTATTTTTAGATGATCTATGATACGCTGGAGCAGACCAGATCTTTCAGATGTGCTTTATTAAGTCCTCGTTTCGTTGTATAATGTTAGCAGACATGGTTCTTCAGTCTCCTTTGGCAAATTTTGTTGTGGTGACTTAATTCTACCAAACGGCTATAGACCATGTCTATTTTTATGAAATTTATTTGTGAAACTTATTATACATTATCAACGGCTATAGGCTATGTCTATTTTTATAAAATTAATTTGCGAGACTTATTATACGTCATCAATGGCTATAGGCTATGTCTATTTTTATAAGATTAATTTGTGAGACTTATTATACGTCATCAGAGACTGTCATAAAATTGTGATTTTTTACAATATATAATATAGATATTTATAAACTAGAAAATATATTGTGGAATGATTGTATTTTATGTCAGTCTCTTTTATATTTTAGAACTTTTATGATATTATTTTAATTGGATGTTTTTGTTTTATAGAAACATACTAATTTGTTTCAATACTTCGTCTGGTGATTCTATATGGGGTAGATGTTTTGTTTCAGGAATATATACTTCTTCGATTGCTGGATTGTAATATTTGTAGTTTTCAATTGTAGTCTTAATTTCTTTTTCCTCTTCACCACCAATCATTAAGATACTATTATTTATTTCTTTTAGTTCGTGAAGGATATTCATATACATGTATTTACCAAGGTAGCTTCCAAATGCAGTTTTTGAATAATATCTTCCTGTGTGTGCTGCTTCAAGATAATTATAAATATATTTTTCTTTAACCTCTCCTGGTTGATAAAAATATTCTTTTTCAAAAATCTTTTCGATTGCAAATTTATTAGCAAAGATATGATATGTAAAAGTCCCAATTACTGGTATTTCAAAAAAGAATTTCAATAATCTGGTTTGTTTTGATGGAATCTGATTTTGTAAGTAAAGATTTTGTGGATTAATGAAGATCAGTTTATTATATAGTTCTGGGTTGTTATGGCAGGACATAATCACAAAAGGTACAGATTCTCCTGTAACAATAACTGAAGTTTTTTTGCAGATTACATTTTTGATAAAATCACTAATTAACTGTTCATATATATTTCCGGTATAAGTCATGGATGGTTTATCGGATAATCCGTATCCTAATAAATCAATGGAATATATTTCGTGCTGATCTGTTAAATTATTGATCAGACGGTGGTATTCGTAGCTTGAACTTCCAATTGTAAGATCATGTATAAAAAGAAGAGGAGTTCCGTTTCCTTTTTTCTGATATCTTATTTTACCAAAACGCCATTCATAATAACAATTTTCAGAACTGCTCAATAAATTTTTGACTGTGCAGAGTGAAGAATGTGCTCGATTAATGATGTGTATTGCGGTAATAGATGATATTGATAATAATGTGGCAGTTGCTATTTTTTTGTTCATGGTTACCTCCATTTACAAGTTTCTGATGTTATAGTTGTTATTATTTATTATAGTAGAAGTAGAAATTGTAAGTTGAGTTTCTTAAATTTATTATATACTGAAATAATATACTATGCAATTATGAAAAATAACTGTGGGGTTTATTATTATGTTTCATGTGTAACATTTTAAATTAATTTATTCATGATCCATTTATGTGCTATTTCTGCTGCTTGTTTTGGATTAAGTTCTGTGTTATCAAGTAGAGTAATACAAGGAGATGTATTATTGGCATTTTGTTTTAACCAATTATTAAAATTGATAGAACTTTTGATCCAGTCTAGATCATCAATCTTTCTGCCACGCAACATTCGATTTTCAATTGTTTTTTGATCACTGACGATAGCAAGATAATGAATATCCTGAAATAATTTTCTTTCAGGTTGGTTTTCGAATTGTTCTGGAACAGCGCAGCCGTATAGGACAACTGGCTTTCCGATTTGTGATATATTAGAGCACACTCTCATCCATAAACGACGATATTCGCAATAATTATCATTTGGAGTATTATAGATTTCATTCCATAATAAATCACTTTCCATTACTATATATTCTTTTTCTTTAAGAAAAAGTTGTTCACAAAGAGTTGATTTGCCAATACATGACGCGCCTGTAATAATAAATAGTTGTTGTTTATTTGTAGGATTCATAATTATTTTCTTTTTATTATAAATTTTTTTATTTCTTTTTATTTTATTCTTTTTTAAAAGTTGTGTCTATATATAAAAGAGATTATAATAGAGATACGTTATATAGCTGCTTGTTTTTTAGTAGTCAGAAATTTTTTTAATTTTTCATTTAGGCAGTATTGTAAGTAAGGATGGAATATGCATGAGGATTAGATTAAATATAGATCTATAAAATGTAAAGTTTTATGAAGAGATTGTAATATAGGAATTTGAGTATGAGGAGAATTGTATATTGTTACTTTATATCATTGGTGGAATTATATTAATTATTTCAGGGTTGGTACAATTTAAGAAACCTGATCTAGTTTGGAAATTAAAGTATTTGAGTATAGATAAGCCTTCTGATATGTTTTTATTACGTACTAAGATGAATGGTATTGTTTGTATATTGGTCGGTGTTTTATTGATTATATGCTTTCCTATCTTTCTTGTTTAATATTATAGATTTTATCGAATTAACTTCTTTTTTATAATTAATAAATTTAAAAAGATAATGTTTCACGTGAAACATTTCCTATATTTGGATTATGGACACAAGATAATGTTTCACGTGAAACAATTAAATCTATATATTGTAAACGAGGTCGTGAAACATATTTGTATAATAAATAGATATTGCCGTGAAACATAGATTTATAGTCATTTTGACGAAAAAATTATTTATTTATATATAATTAATTAAAATATAGAATAGGAAAAAGGGTGTACGAATGTATATAACCTTACATAGATTTGGAAAATTATTATTCAAATTTATTATGGATTATAGTACTGTTTAGTGTTATAATCGAAAGCGGACAGAAAAATCATAATTATATAATTATTGTTAACTTAGGAAGAAAACGTTTTGTGAAAGTACAAAACGAAAGGTAGAGGGTAAAAATTAGTATGGGAAGAACAATTGCAATTGCAAATCAAAAAGGGGGAGTTGGTAAAACAACAACTTCAATTAACCTGGCAGCATCTTTGGCAGCAAAGGAAAAGAAAGTACTGGTAATTGATACAGATCCACAGGGAAATACAACTAGTGGATTTGGTATTGAAAAAAATGATTTAGATAATACAATTTATGAATTGATCTTAGGAGAATGTTCTATTAATGAATGTATTATTAATGATGTTATTCCTAATGTCTCTGTTATTCCATCCAATGTAAATTTAGCTGCAGCCGAAATTGAATTAATTGGTATTGATAAGAAGGAATACATATTAAAAAATGAAGTTGATTGGGTTAAGGATGTATATGATTTTATTATTATTGATTGTCCTCCTTCTCTGAATCTTCTTACAATCAACTCTATGACGACAGCTGATACAGTACTTGTTCCGATCCAATGTGAATATTATGCGCTAGAAGGTTTAAGTCAGTTGATCCATACTGTCAATCTGGTTAAGGAAAGATTGAATCCTGAATTAGATATGGAAGGAGTCGTATTTACTATGTACGATTCCAGAACAAATCTTTCCATGCAAGTAGTAGAAAATGTGAAAAATCATTTAAAGCAAAATGTATATAAAACTGTGATACCTCGTAACATTAGATTAGCGGAAGCGCCTAGTTATGGAAAACCAATTAATATATATGATCCAAAATCAGCTGGGGCGGAAGCATATATGTTGTTGGCGGATGAGGTAATTAATAGAAAGGATGTATAGGTATGGCAGCAAAAGGAGCAAGGGGGTTAGGAAAAGGATTAGATTTATTAATTCCTATGTCTGGAAATACAAAGCCTGTTTCTGAAACAACAGAAATAAAGAAAGAAGAAAATAAAGGGTCTGAAACAATTGTCAAAATTACGCAGGTTGAACCAAATAGAGAACAGCCTAGAAAAAATTTTGATGAAGATGCCTTACAAGAACTAGCAGATTCCATTAAGCAATTTGGACTTTTACAACCTATTTTGGTTCAAGACCGAAAAACACACTATGAAATCATAGCAGGAGAACGTCGGTGGCGGGCAGCTAAATTAGCTGGGCTGAAAGAAGTTCCTGTTATTATTAGAGATTACACAGATCAGGAAATTGTAGAGATTTCTTTAATTGAAAATATTCAGAGAGAAGACTTAAATCCAATTGAAGAAGCACAGGCATATAAAAGACTTCTCACGGAATTCAATCTGAAGCAGGACGAAGTTGCAGAAAGAGTGTCTAAGAGCAGAACTGCTGTTACTAATTCCATGCGTCTTCTCAAATTATGTGACGAAGTACAGCAGATGATCATAGATGATATGTTGTCTACTGGACATGCCAGAGCATTGATTTCTATTGAAGATCCTGAACAACAGTATACGATCGCCCAGAAGATATTTGATGAAAAATTAAGTGTCCGGGATGTAGAAAAGCTTGTTAAAAATTTAAATAAACCGGAAAAGCCTAAAAAGGAAAATCAGGAAGATAAAAGTCTGGATATTATATATCAGGATATAGAAGAAAAATTAAAACAGTCTCTTGGTACAAAAGTTGAAATTACTTCTAAAGGAAATGGTTCCGGTAAAGTTGAGATAGAATTTTACAACCACGATGATCTGGATCAAATTATTGAATTATTATCCAGATCCTGAATAGGAAAGGTACAGACAGATGAACTATAATTTACTGAAAGAGATAGGACTGGACGGTTTTGATCTGACTTATTTATTTATTGTTGCATATGTTCTTATTCTTATACTAATAATAGTGGTGATTATACAAGCAGTAAAATTTAAAAAATTATCCAAGAAATATGCAAAATTTATGTCAGGTAAAAATGCGAAAAGTCTGGAGAAAGATATTATAGGATTATATGAAGATAATAAGTTTATCAAAGTTGCAGAAGAAAAAAACAGAAATGATATCCGTACTTTGTATAAGAAACTTACAAGCACTTTCCAGAAAGTTGGTATTGTAAAATACGATGCTTTTAATCAAATGGGTGGACAGTTAAGTTTTTCACTTGCGCTTTTAGACGAAAATGATAATGGATTTATTCTTAATTGTGTCCATGGTGCAGATGGTTGTTACTCATATACAAAAGAAATTAAAAACGGAATGTGTGATATTTCTTTAGGTAATGAAGAGAGAGAAGCTTTAAATATTGCAATGGATATTTGAGATGAATAAAACTAATTCAGATGGAGGAACATGATTATGATCGATATTAAATTTTTAAGAGAAAATCCTGATGCTGTTAAAGAAAATATTAAGAAAAAATTTCAGGACAGTAAATTTGTACTTGTAGACGAAGTAATTGCATTAGATGTAGAGGTTAGAAAGGTACAACAAGAGGCGGATGAAATTCGTGCCAATCGAAATAAGATTTCCAAAGAAATCGGCGCGTTGATGGGACAAGGAAAAAAAGAAGAGGCAGAAGCTAAAAAAGCAGAAGTGGCTGCTAATGCAGCCCGGCTTGTAGAATTAGAAGGAAAAGAAAACGAACTCCGTGATAAAATTAAAAAGAATATGATGACGATTCCTAACATCATAGATCCTACAGTTCCGATTGGTAAAGATGATTCTGAAAACGTTGAAATACAGAAATATGGTGAGCCGATCATACCTGATTTTGAAATTCCTTACCATACAGAAATCATGGAAAGATTTCACGGAATTGATATGGATGCTGCGGGTCGTGTGGCAGGAAATGGTTTTTATTATCTGATGGGTAATATAGCAAGATTACATTCTGCTGTTATTTCCTATGCAAGAGATTTTATGATTGAGAGAGGATTTACTTATTGTATTCCTCCTTTTATGATTAGAAGCGCAGTTGTGGATGGTGTTATGAGTTTTGCTGAAATGGATGCCATGATGTACAAGATTGAAGGAGAAGATCTGTATCTGATTGGAACTTCTGAGCATTCTATGATTGGCAAATTTATTGATACGATCATTCCAGAAGAGGAACTGCCTCATACTTTGACGAGCTATTCTCCTTGTTTCCGCAAAGAAAAAGGCGCTCACGGTATCGAAGAAAGAGGGGTATACCGTATCCATCAATTCGAAAAGCAGGAAATGATCGTTGTATGTAAACCCGAAGAATCTCCCATGTGGTTTGAAAAATTGTGGCAAAATACAGTTGATTTGTTCCGTAGTATGGATATTCCTGTAAGGACAATCGAATGTTGTTCTGGTGATCTGGCAGATCTGAAAGTAAAATCTTATGATGTAGAGGCATGGTCTCCAAGACAGCAAAAGTATTTTGAAGTTGGAAGTTGTTCCAATTTAGGAGATGCGCAGGCAAGAAGATTGCGGATCCGTATTAACAGTAAGGATGGAAAATATTTTGCACATACTTTAAATAATACGGTAGTAGCTCCTCCGAGAATGTTGATTGCTTTTCTGGAGAATAATTTACAGGCTGATGGCTCTGTCCGTATTCCGGAAGTACTTCGTCCGTATATGGGTGGAATGACAGAAATCAGATAATTGATATAGAACATATATTCGAAAATAGGAGGTGAAAATTTTTGCATAAATTTATGCGGGCCATTGGTTTTAGCCAGTTGACTGATAGGCGGGAACAACAGAAATTGATTACAGATATTATATTGAATTCATCTCATAGAGCTTATACGTCTAATAGTAAAGAAACCATACTTGCAGAGTTTTGTGAAGATTTTGCCGTAGGTCTGGGAATTGCAGTATGTGGTGAATTTGATGCAGAAGACAAATTTACTTATGATTATTTTTATCCTTACTTGAGAGGCACGGGAATAAGCTCCTGTGAAGATATATCTGTTGAACGTCATGCGGACAAAGAATCTTATGCTGGTATCTGCGACGATATCAAGGTGGGAGTAAGTCTTATCTTTTATTTGCAGAATATTGTTCCTTATGTAAAGGCACAGCATACAAATGTGCTTCCGATCCGAGGAACGACTCTCACATTGTCGGGATTATCAGTAAATGGAAGGATTCTGCTTCCGATCAGTAAGAATGAAAGACAAAAGCAAAAAATCGAGAAGGCATCCATGAATAGGAATCAATTGATTGCTGCTGCCAGAAAGGGTGATGAAAGTGCCATTGAAACTCTGACACTTGAGGATATGGATACCTATACATCCATTTCCAAAAAAATATTGACAGAAGATGTATTTACTCTGGTGGATACTTATTTTATGCCATATGGCGTAGAATGTGATCAGTATTCTGTAATGGGTGAAATTCTTGATGTCTGTCTGAGAACGAACAGAATGACTAAAGAAGAGATATACGTGATGCATTTAAGTTGTAATGATCTGGAGTTTGATATCTGCATTAACAAAGGGGATCTATATGGAGAACCTCAGATTGGGAGACGGTTTAAGGGAGTCATTTGGATGCAGGGATTTATAAATTATCCTACGGAGTAGTTGCAAAATTGTGAGGTTTTCTGTATAATACTTATGGTAGCAGAATCAGTTCCCTTAGTTAAATGGATATAACAGGAGCCTCCTAAGCCCCAGTTGTGAGTTCGATTCTCGCAGGGAACGTCGAAAAGCTGTAAATTCAAATATTTTGGATTTATAGCTTTTTTCTTTTTCGAAAAAGTAGATTGGATGAATGAGGATATTTATTAAAAATGGATTCGGATTTATAAGTTGAATATTCCAATAGTGACGGGTATAATAGAAAAGGAATATTATAGTTTTTTATTTGACAAAATGACTGTAAAAAAGAGAGGAATCGAGAAGTTATGATACATAGTCAATCTATAGAACCCTATTTAAATTGCAGTTTTACTTGTAACTGTGGACGGACACACAGATCGTTGTTTGCGCATTATATCTTTGAATCAGATGCTATTAGAAGACTTCCAGCGCTTTTGGAACAGTTAGGATATAAAAGGCCCTATTTGATTTCCGATACACATACATATGGAATTGCTGGAAAGCAGTCAGAAGAAGTTCTCCGGGAAGCAGGAATCCATTATACTTCTCATATATTAAAGAGTCCTGAGAATAGTGACCTGGCGGCAGATGAACAGGCACTTGGAAGTATTGCGATGGCGAATGAGAAAGAAGCGGATATTATCATTTCTGTGGGAACAGGAACGATCAATGATCTTGGCCGTTATTTCAGTTATATTACAGGCAGGCCTTTTATGCTTATTGCAACAGCGCCTTCTATGGATGGACTTGTAAGCGGCGTGGCGCCTTTGATTTTCCATAATATGAAAATTACTTTTCCGGCACAGGAACCACTGGCGCTGATCTGTGATCCAGAGATTATGGCGAATGCGCCTGTGAAAATGCTTGCGGCGGGTGCGGCGGATATTCTTGGAAAATATAATTGTCTGCTTGACTGGAAGCTTTCCCATATCGTAAATAATGAATATTATTGTGATACTATTGCGGGGATCATGCGCAAAGCAGTGGATCAGACTATGGAAAGTACGAAGGGTCTTGCATCCCATGATGGAGAGGCTGTTTCAGTGCTCACACAGGCATTGGTACTTTCTGGTATCGCGATGGACTTTTCAGAAAATTCACGTCCGGCATCTGGTGCGGAACATCATCAATCTCATTATTGGGAAATGCAATTTCTTTTTGATGGTACTCCAGCGGTATTACATGGTACGAAAGTGGGGATCGGTACAGTATTAATGTTGGAGCTCTACAATGCATTGGCGGAAATGGAAAAACCGGATTTTGTCAGAATCCGTGAGGGTATTTCAGACCGCCTTTCCGTGGAAGAGTGGGAGAAAGAAATGCACCGCTGCTATCGGGATGGTGCAGATGGTATCATTGCGTTAGAGAAGAAGTCTAAGAAGAACGATCCGGAAGGATTATTCAAACGTCTTAAAGTGATAGAAGAAAAATGGGAAGAGATTCAGACACTTGCAAAGACAGCGCCAAAAGCATCTGAAATTTTTGATGTTCTTGCAAAAATGGGTGCCGCGAAGATTCCTGCAGATGTGGGGATTTCACGTCAATATGTTTATGACAGCATACGCTATGGGAAAGAATTGCGTGACCGTTATACGATCCTGCAGTTTATGTGGGATATCGGCAAATTAGAGGAAGAAGCAGATCTGCTTGTGAAGAAATATTGTGAAGAATAGGATTGCTGCTTTATTGAGATTTTTTAGATTAATCATGTATGTCCCTGTGATCAATAGTGGTATAGGTCATAGGGACGAAATGTTCGCAGAGAAGGAATATGGAGGTTATTATGGGGAATAGCGGCATAATACCGGAAGACAAATATGTTATTGGATTGGATTATGGTACACTCTCGGCGAGAGCAGTTTTGGTTTCTGTCAATGACGGCTCCGTAATAGCGGAAAGCGTCTATTCTTATCCACATGGAATTCTCCGTTCAGTAGCAAAGTCAATATCAGATGGTGCAGATTTATCGGGAGGGGAAGAAGGATGTACCGAGCTGCCAGCAGATTATGCGCTTCAGGAAATTGACGATTATATAAACGCTATGTATCATACAGTTCGTGAAGTAGTAGAAAAATCTAACTGCCAGGCAGAAAACGTGATTGGCATTGGAATTGATGCTACTTCTTCCACTTTTCTGCCTCTTTTGGAGAGTGGGAAGCCACTTTGCAAAACAGAGCAGTTTCGAGAAAATCCACACGCACAGTTGAAATTATGGAAGCATCATGGTGCACAGGCACAAGCGGGTCAGATCACAGCACTTGCTAATAAACGGAAAGAAAAATTTATAATGCGCTGCGGTGGTAAGGTAAATGCAGAGTGGATGCTTCCAAAACTTATGGAAATTGTAGAGAAAGCGCCAGATGTATATGAGGCGGCTGATAATTTCATGGAAGTAAGTGACTATCTCGTTTACCTACTGACAGGAGAAATAACCCGCTGTATGTGCCATGCAGGTTATAAGCTCCTTTGGAATGAGGAGGATGGTTATCCTTCTGAAGATTTTCTTTGTGCGCTTCATCCATCTCTTTCTTCTTTGAAGGAGAAGTTGAAAGGAAGAGAGGTGCAAGTAGGGGAATGTGCAGGCAGACTGACAGAAGAAGCAGCCAGTAAATTGGGCTTGAGAATGGGCACTGTGGTGGCAGCGTCTCTTATTGACGCTCATGTAGCAGTACCATCAGTGGGAATAGATGGTCCTGATCAGGCATTGATGATTCTTGGAACTTCCTGTTGTATGCTGCTCTGTTCAGAAAAGTTATCTTATATAAGGGGAATCTCCGGTTGTGTTAAAAATGCAGTAATTCCAGGATTTTATGCTTATGAGGCCGGGCAAAGTGCCGTAGGGGATCTTTTTGAATGGTTTGTGCAAAACTGTGTTCCGGGCAGCTATGAAAGGGAGGCTTTGGATCGAAGTATTTCGGTACATATGCTGCTTTGTGAAAAGGCGGCAGCACTTAAATCTGGAGAAAGCGGTTTGATTGCATTAGATTGGTGGAATGGCAACAGATCTTGTCTCGCAGATTCGAAGTTATCTGGTATGATATTGGGACTTACGCTGCGAACGAAGCCGGAGGAAATTTACCGCGCACTTTTGGAAGCAACAGCTTTTGGAATGCGTGCTATTTTTGAGGAATTTGAGAAAGGAGGTGTGATGGTCAGGGAGCTTTATGCCTGTGGTGGTATCGTAAGCAAAAATCCTTTTATGATGCAAATTTATGCTGACGTACTGGGCAAAACGATTTTGACTGCATCCACGGATCAAGGATCAGCTTTTGGCGCTTCTGTTTACGCTGCGGTGGCAGCAGGTGGTTATGCATCGGTTAAGGAAGCCGCACGGGCAATGGGAAAGACAGGAGAGATAAAATATGAACCAATTCCCCAAAATACACAGGCTTATCATAGACTTTATAAAGAATATAAATTGCTGCATGACTATTTTGGAACAGGCGGCAATGAAGTAATGCGCCGGATGCGGTAATAAGAGGGAAAGAAAGGTGTGGTTATCAGGGCGATGAGACAGAAAAAGAAAGTAGCTTACAAAATTACATCTTACATCATGGCACTTCAGATCATTATATTTGCTATGCTGTATATTTTCATGAGCAGGACGATCACTGGAAATATTCGTGCTAATACGATTGAAAGTATGAAGACGATCGTAGATGACCGTTCCCAGATCATAGAAAGTTATGTACGTCAGGCGGAAAGCCACCTTACGGCATACAGCAGAGCAGGAGAAATTACAGATCTAATGTTGCATCCTGCTGATCCATCAGTGGTTTCGGAAGCACAGGAATACACGGAAAAGTTTAGTGGAGATATTGAAAGGCTGGAGGGGATCTATGCCAGCGAATGGAACACACATGTTCTTACACATACGAATGAAGCAGTAGTGGGTATTACAACGAGAGAAGGAGATTCTTTAAAACAGCTGCAGAAAGCGATGTTGGAAGCAAATGGAGTGTACAATGCAGGTTTTATCTTTTCACCGGCAAGTGGGGAACAGATTGTGTCCATGTATCGTGCTTGTCTGGATGAAGGAGGAAATCCGATCGGTCTGGTCGGAGCAGGTATTTTCATTTCTGGCCTTCGTGAGGAACTTAATGCTTTGCCTACGGCTGGATTGAACAATGCAAGTTATTACCTGATCAATACACAGACAGGAGAATATATTTTTAATGATGATGAAGGAAAACTTGGGAAGAAGGCTGAGGAAGAATATATCGCTCATATTCTCGATGAAGTAAAACAGCAAGGCGCACAGTCTAATTCCACAAAATATATAGAGTATACTGATGGTGGTGAGGAAAGTATTGCGGCATATCATTATTTTCCAGATAGAAACTGGCTGTTTTTATTGACAGATACCGCCGATGAGATTTTTGCGACTGCAAATATAGCCAGATTTGAGCTTATGACACTTTGTGTTGTAGGACTGGCATTTTTGATGATATTGACTTATCTTGTTATTTCGAGGTTTATGAAGCCATTGTCACCAATCACAAGTACACTGCTCCAGATTGCAGATTGTAATATCAGCGACAAAGGTGAAATGCATAAATATGCTGACAGAAATGATGATCTGGGAGAAATGGCCACCGCATCTGATAAGGTTATTAAGTCATTGAATCATATTCTGGGAACTCTCAGAGTATGCTGTACAAAATTGAATGAGAAGGCAATTTCCCTGCGGGGGACGTCTACTGAACTGGTAGAGTGTGTGACTGATAATATATGCACGACACAACAGCTTTCCTCTAGTCTGGATCATGTCAGCGGTGCGATCGAAAGTATCAATGGTGAGATTAGCAGTATGTATCGCTGCATCAGCGATGTTGCGGAGAGCTTGCGCAGCAGTTCCAAGTTCAGCGATGAAATCATGGAAGATGCAATGCAAATGCGGGAAAGCGCAAATGCTTCTTTAAAGAATACTAGCGAACAGTTGGTAACTACAAAGCATTCTATACGTGCTGCTTTGGAAAATCTGAATAGTTTGTCACAGATCAATGGCATGGCATCAGCAATTCTGGATATTTCTAACCAGACAAATCTATTGTCCATCAATGCGGCTATCGAAGCCGCACGTTCTGGTGAAATGGGAAGAGGCTTTACTGTAGTAGCAGAAGAGATCAGCAGACTGGCGGAAACTTCTAAATCTACTGCATCGCGTATTCAGACAATGTGTGAAGCTTCCAATGACAGTATTGATGAAGTCAATCAATGTATGGCGGCGATTCTGCAGTATATGGAAGGAGAAGTGTTGGAGAGCTTTGGCGATTTTGCTAAGAAATCCAATGATTACAGTACATCTGTAGAACTGATCAAACAGCATATTGAGAAGTTAGGTGTTTCTGTCAGAGATCTTCAGACATCGGTAACACAAATTTTTGATAATATTATGAACGTAAAAAATATATCAGAACAGAATAGTGCTGCTATCAATGAAATTGTCAGGAAGAGTGAAAGTACAGAAGATATTGCAGTCGAAATTCAAAACCAGGCCGAAGAAAACAAAGAAATGGCAGACAGCTTGGAGGACATTGTGAATGGATTTACTTTGGAATAATTTTTTAATAAATAATATTATCTAATTATATAACCTTAATCTACCGATAAATATATTACATTATATTCTCGACATAATTTCGAAACAGAAATCTCTATAGATATTGGCAAGGATGGCTTTGGAAGAAGGAACTCAGGAGAAGTGAAGATGTTTTCTGTTAGAAGTAATATGCTCGCGATCAATGCAGGCAGGCAATTTGGGGTTAACGATAAGAAGAATGCGAAAACAGCCAGAAAATTATCCTCAGGCTATCGGATTAATCAGTCTGCGGATGATGCGGCTGGGCTTGCAATCTCTGAGAAAATGCGCAGGCAGATCCGTGGTCTGACACAGGCAGCCGCCAATGCACAGGATGGAATTTCTATGGTGCAGTCTGCGGAAGGTGCCTTAAATGAAGTGCATGCCATGTTGCAGAGGGCGAATGAGCTTGCGGTGAAAGCAGCCAACGGTACATGGACTGAAGAAGACAGATCTATGATCGATACAGAACTTCAACAGATTAAGAATGAGATTGATACTACATCGAGACATACTGTATTTAATGAGGTACCACTTTTTCCAGAAGACGGAATTTCCCCGCAGGATGGATTTTCCAAATCAAAAACCAGCCATTTTACACTACGTTTAAATTTACAAGATGGATCATATACGGTAGAAGACCTGGATGAGTCTACACAGCAGATGTTGAGTCTAAGCACGCAGGCAGCAGGACGTGCTGCTGTGAATCCGGTTTCAGGAGGAGGAAACCTGGCGGACGTTATTGTCAAGGATCTGATTCCAAACGCAGCAAAGCAGATTTTTGATGCTTTTCCGTCTATTAAGAATAATATCGGGAATGAAACCATGGATATTAAGATCAGTGTTGTTAAGATAGACGGTTTGAATAAAACATTGGCTCGTGCAGGATTTACTTATGGAAGTACTGGCAGGGGATATAACTTACAGATACAAGTTGACGTTGCAGATTTCACTGCTGCGGATGCGGAAGGTTCAGGTAATAGGGTAGAAGCGCTGCAGTCTACGATAGCTCATGAATTCATGCATTCTGTCATGCAGTTTGCCATGACTGACGGTATGGCGACGAAAGGCAGAAAAGGCTCTGCATATTATTTTCCCGAATGGTTTAAAGAGGGAACAGCACAGCTTGCAGGGGGCGGTTTTCCTACCCAATGGAATAACAATCTGATTGCTTATGCGAAGCAGTTGACAGGAGCGAATGATACCAGCCAGGATGCAAATATCCAGCAATACCTGAAAAGATATACTGTTGATAACAGGCCATATGGACATGGATATCTTGCGGCAGCCTATGCTGGATATCTGGCAAATGGCGGCGGCGCAGTAACGGGTCCTAATATCGCTGCAGGAATGAACAAAATTTTTGCGGATTTAATGGGTGGCAAAACATTTGAGCAGGCATTAAAAGATAATACAGGTATGACACAAGCGCAGCTCAAAGGTGCGATTAATGGAGGCGGTGCCAATGTTGTAGCGTTTGTCAGACAGTTGTCTTATGCTTCTCTTGGAGGGGCTGGTTCAGTGATTACGCCTTCTTTGAATGTTGGAGGCGGGAAGATCATCGGTAATATCAACTGGAATCCAGATCCAAACAATCCGCAAAACCCTGTTGTTCCAGGAGGTTCTTCTGGAAACAGCAATGGTGTAGGTATTCAGGTAGGTGCGGATTCAGGACAGCATATTACAGTCAATTTCTATCGGATGGATTCAGAAGCACTCGGTCTAACCGGTACAAATGTGGGATCAGTAGAAAATGCTGAGCGGGCGATTGACGAGATCAAGTTAGCAATTGGGTATGTGAGTCATGTCAGAAGTGATTATGGATCAGTACAGAACAGATTAGAACATACAATCTCTAATTTAAATAACATTGTAGAGAACACAACTGTGTCTGAATCTTTGATCAGGGATGCTGATATAGCAGAAGAGATGGTAGAGTATTCGATCAATCAGATTCTGCTTCAGGCAGGACAGTCTGTGTTATCCCAGGCGAATCAACAGCCGAATATGATTTTATCTTTGATGGGATAGAGAGAATAAAACTGTAAATTGAAGAATATTTGATACCAGACTACAATTTAGTGGTCTGGTATTCTTTTATTGGAAGAAAGAAGTTTGCAAACTTCTTGCGCAGATGTTAATATAGAAATATAAGTTTTGATGGAAAACAGGAAAGGGACAGGTAAATATGGAAAAAATTCTGATCATCGATGACAGCCCTTTGTTAACGGCGCAATTAAATGATATTTTAAACGATGAATATGATATTACCATCGCGCAGACTGCAGAAGATGGATTTCAATATGCATGTACAGAGGATTATTCTTTAATTCTGCTGGACGTAGTTATGCCTGGTATGGATGGCTTTACACTACTTAAGAAATTACAGGAGGAAATTTTTACACAAAGTGTTCCTGTTATTTTGATTAGCAGTCTTTCTGATATAGAGCATGAACAACGAGGTCTTACGTTAGGTGCAGTTGATTATATTACGAAACCGTTTAGTCCGTTAATTGTAAAAGCAAGAGTGAATACCCATGTCAAGCTGTATCACTATCGGAAGCAGGTTGAACATCAGTCTATGACGGATCAGCTGACTGGGATTCCAAATAGGCGGCAGTATGATCAATATAGTGTAAAGAAATGGAAAGAGGCTATTCGGCTGCAGATTCCTTTCTCAATCTGTATGTTTGATATCGACCGTTTTAAAGTATTTAATGATACCTTCGGACATCCTGCAGGGGATAAAGTTATTGCTTCTGTAGCAAAAACAGTGTCTACTTACTTGAAACGTGATACAGACTTCTTCGCACGCTATGGAGGGGAAGAATTTGTTGCGATTCTGTTAAAAGAAGATTCTAAGAAGACATTTGAATATTTGACTAAAATCCGCCAGGCAATCGAAGATCTTCATATTCCACATAACCCTTCCGTTTCTGAATGGGTCACAATCAGTATTGGCGGCGTTACTATCATTCCGCAGGCAGGAGATTCTTATGACTTTTATTTGAAAATTGCGGATGCTATGTTGTATGATGCTAAGAAATACGGACGCAACAGAGTGATCTGGACTGATGAGAAAATAAAGCAGATACGGGAAAAATAGAAATGTTACATATAACAGAATGAAAGGGAAAGAATGGTGTATGTTTAATCGAAAAAGAGCAGCGAAATATCTATGTTTATCGGCAGCTATGGCTGTTATTTTGACAGGATGTGGTAAGAAAAGTCCATTAGATCCGGGAGATCCAGTATCATTGACAGTGTGGCATTACTATAATGGTTCTCAGCAGGCGGCTTTTGATGCTCTGGTAGAGGAATTTAACGAGACGGTAGGACGGGAGAAAGGTATTTATGTACAAGGGTACAGCCAGGGTTCTGTTTCTGATCTGGAAACGGCGGTGCGGGATTCTATTGGTGGTAAGGTAGGAGCAGATGCCATGCCGGATATCTTTTCTTCTTATGCGGATACGGCGTATGAAGTGGAGCAATCGGGTGCTTTGGCAGATCTCTCAAATTATCTGGAGAAAGAGGAACTTGACAAATATATAGATTCTTACATTGAAGAGGGGCGTATTGCTTCTGACGGTTCTCTCAGGATTTTTCCTACGGCAAAGTCTACGGAAATTATGATGATTAATAAGACAGACTGGGAGCCTTTTGCGGAGGCAACAGGAGCTTCTCTGGAAGATCTCAAGACGATCGAAGGAGTAGCTGCCACATCACAGAAGTATTATGAATGGACAGATGAGCAGACGCCCGATGTGCTGGAAGATGGCAAGGCATTTTACGGCAGGGATGCAGTAGCTAATTATTTTATCATTGGTATGCAGCAGTTAGGGGTAGAAATTTTCCAGATAGAGAATGGAGAGTTGACCTTGAATACGCCTAAGGAAGAATTGCATCGTCTTTGGGATAACTACTATGTACCCATGGTTAAAGGATATTTTGGAGCCTATGGTTCTTTCCGTTCTGATGACGTAAAGACAGGGGACTTGCTTGCTTATACAGGTTCCACATCTTCGGCCATGTATTTTCCTGATCAAGTGGAATTGGATGATAACAGCTACGGTATTGAATATATTGTGATGGCAGCTCCTATCTTTGAAGGAGGGCAGAATTATGCAGTACAGCAAGGGGCTGGTATGGTAGTAAGCAAATCTGACGAAAAGCATGAGTATGCCGCAGTAGAGTTTTTGAAATGGTTTACGGAAGCAGAAAATAATTTGCAGTTTGGCTGTGTATCAGGTTATCTTCCTGTTCTTAAGGAAGCAAACAGCGCTGAGAAGTTAGATCAGGTAATTACAAAGAAGCAGTTGGAAGTGGCTCCCAAGACGTATGACTGCCTGACTACTATTTTTGAAAAAATGGATGGTCTGACGTTGTATACAAACAAAAGTTTTGAGAATGGTTCTGCCGCAAGAAAGATATTGGAATATCATCTTGCAGATCAGGCAGTGCAGGATCGTGCAAATGTTGTTGCAGCAATGGAGGCAGGCGAGAGTCTGGAGGATGCGTCGGCTCCTTATGTGACAGAGGAAGCTTTCGAAAAATGGTATGATTCCTTCTGTGATGCATTGCATCAGACAGTTGGCAAGTAGGAGCGAAATGGGAAGCAGAAATCGTAAAAGAAAAAAACATTCTATATTCAGAATTTTTCTTATTCCTCTGATCATTATTATGCTGATACAGAGTATTATTACTATGGGTACATTGGTGGTTAGAAGAACTGCAGAAATGCTGCAGGAATATTCCAGCAGCATGATGAACCGCCTAGTAGAAAATAGAAGAGTAATCCTACAGAATGATATGAATCAGAGATGGGCATCTGTCAGAGAAAAGGAAGAGTTGTTAAGTGGGTTTTTTGGACAATTTCTAGATAACAAAAATACAGATATAAATACCTTTCTTGCATCAGATGAGATGAAAAATGATTTTCTGGAAGAGATTTTTCCGGAATTTCTTGCGATGCAGCAAAATAGTTCTACGACAGGTATTTTCCTGATATTGACAGATAAAGATATGCAGGAAGAAGGAGACTTTGATGGATTCTTCATCAGGGATTCTGATCCTGATACAACCCCGGCGAATTACACGGATCTGCTGCTTGAGAGAGGAAGCAAACAGTTGTCCAGAGAGTGGAATATACCGCTTGATACATGTTGGACGACACATTTCCATATGGATGGAGCTGGACGCAGCGATGAGGACAATTATTTCTATGAACCATGGAGGGCCGGAGCGGAATATCCAGATGTAGACATAGAGAATCTGGGTTATTGGTCGATGCCGTTTTCCTTGCAGAAAGATATGACGGATTCTTATGAGATGATCACATACTCACTGCCTCTCCGGTATGAAGAACAGATCTATGGTGTGATGGGTGTAGAGGTTTCTGCCAGCAGGTTTTCAGATTATTTTCCGGTGGTGGAATTGAACGATTCCCAACAATCAGGTTATATGCTGGCTGTCAGAAAGAGCGATGATAGTTATATTCCCTTAGTAGGGAAAGGGCTGCTCTATAATCTGGCTAGTTCTATAGGCGATACATTTGAATTGAAGGAGACGAGATATGAAAATCTCTCTCTGGTGAAAAATATTAAGTTGGATCAGCAGGGAATTTATGCCGTGATCTGCCCTATGAAACTTTACAATAATAATGTACCTTATGAAAATACAGAGTGGGTACTTTTAGGGTTGAATACAGAGAGAGACCTTTTCGGAATCAGTCGTCAGCTTTATATTTGGATGGCAGCGGCAATCTTGGTTGGTTTGTTTTTTGGCGTATTGGGTATTTATCTCGTTGTAAAGCATTTGACACGGCCGGTTCAGCATTTAATGCAATGTATCAGTGAAGGGAGCGTTGGTCTCCAGAAATTTAAATCTTCTAATATTCTGGAAGTAGACGCGTTATACGATGTAGTTAAGGAGTTAACAGATAGTCAGAAGGAAGCAGAAAACATTCTTCTGGAAGAGAAAGAACGTTACAGGGTAGCTTTAGAGTATAGTAAAGATATTTTCTTTTCTTATGATATCGAAAACCATATACTTGACATCGTAAATCATGCGACAATGAGCGGTCATTGGCCATGTGAAGAATTTGAAAGTGGTTTTATCAATCCAAATTATATTCATGATATGGACCGCGCGGAAGTAGTTGAAAAGCTGAAGAGTCATGCTGACAGTCTTTCTATAGAATTTCGTATGAAATGGCCAGAGGATGCGGATTTTGTATGGGTTGCGCTTTCTGGTAAGACTGTCTATGATACAGACGGTGAACGGCGTAAGATTGTAGGTAGTATTCGAAATATTCAGGAACAGAAAGAAAGAGAGGAAGAACAGCTTCGGAAGAATTCTATGGATGTTATCACGGGACTCTATTCCTATAGTGCCGGGATACATTGTATGGAAGAATGCCGTAAAGATCAGAAAAATGGTATTATGGTTAATATGCTTCTTCATCGTTTGAAGGAGATTAATGAGAAAAATGGTATCATTTTTGGTGATATGGTGCTGGAAGAGCTGGGGAGCCTGACACTTAACGTTTGCCGGGAATATAGCGAAAGGGATGGGCGGCCAATCATAGCCATGCGCCTTGACGGGGATGAATTTACATTATGGCTGGAGAATCGTACAAGAGAAGAAGCAGTAGAATTTATAGAGCAGCTTCTTGAGAAGATTGAGCTGAGTTTCAAAGCAGAAACATTGAAAGTCGATGTATATGTAGGAATTGCGCATGGCGGAGAAAGCCAGACTAGTGAAAAGATTATTTGTATGGCGAAACTGGCACAAAGCCGCGTTATTCCAGGTGTTACCAAAAAATATATTGCTTATGAGGATGTTCCTGAGGGTGAACGTGCACAGTTACCTCCGTTATTAGGACGTGATATCAATACATTGGATTACGGCGAAGATGTCAGTCTGGTATCACTTGCTTTGAATTTGTTTGGCAAAGGAGCTGACTTCCCGGCACAGATGATGTTGATTATCTGCAAGATTGGAAGATTTTATCAGGCAAGCGATGTGTTGATCTCTGTGCTGCGGGATGATTTTAAATCTAATTATCTGGAATACCAATGGCACCAAAACGGAGAGAATGTCACTGAAAACGTGAGACAATATAAGCAGGAAGAGAAAGACATATTTTTCAGATGGCTTGGACAGCGGGAAGTGCGGTATTTTTCGACTGAAGAGAGTGAGAACGAGATAAAAAGACGTTTCCTTAGTATCAACGAGGGGCAATATGGTATTGTCATGCCTATGTATGACAACGGAGACTATATGGGTAATATCTGTATTCTTGGAATTGGTTCGGAGATTCTGGAGAATATGGAAGAGTATCAGAATCTTGCAGAACTTGGTAGAGTCATTCAGAGCCAGTTGGCGCAACAGCAGCATGATATCGCAAGCAAAGCGAAGTCAGATTTCCTGTCCCGTATGAGCCATGAGATCCGTACACCGATGAATGGAATTATAGGTATGACTGCGATTGCTCTGCAGCAGGAACAGAGCCAGGAAAGAATTTTGGATTGTCTACAGAAGATACAGTCTTCTTCCAATTATCTGCTGGGACTGATCAACGACATTCTGGATATGTCTAAGATCGAGAGCGGCAAGATGAAACTTGAACTGGTTGATTTTAATATCTATGAGATGTTGGATACGATCAAAGAATTGATTATGACGCAGGCAGCAGCTAAGAACATAGATTTTGTACAGAATATCGAGGTGACACATAATTGGCTGTTGGCTGACAAAATGAGAATCAGCCAGGTACTGATTAATCTGCTTGGGAATGCTGTAAAATTTACGCCAATCAAAGGAAAGGTGACGCTGACAGTTCAGGAGATCAGGACGGAAGAAAAGACAGCCGTTTTCTATTTTGCAGTGCGTGATACCGGAATCGGTATTCCGAAAGAGGATCAGAAGAGAGTTTTCCGGTCTTTCGAACAGGCATCTGAGATTAATCCTTCTAAGCAGCAAGGTACAGGTCTGGGATTGTCGATCAGCAGCCGTCTGGTGCAATTGATGGGCAGTAACATCCAGCTGGAGAGCGAGCCTGGCGAAGGAAGTACATTTAGTTTTTCAATTCCTTTGAAACTGGGAGAAAACAAGGCGGAGGAAGAGAAAGAGGAAGAAATTTCCTTCAAAGGATGTCGTATTCTTGTAGTAGAAGACAACGAATTGAATGCAGAAATTGCGATGACCCTGTTAGAAGAACGTGATTTTACGGTAGATTGTGTCTATAATGGTGCAGAGGCTGTAGAACGCATGGGTACGACTTCCCCAGGTACTTATGATGTAATTTTAATGGATATTATGATGCCCGTGATGGATGGACTTGAGGCGACAAGGGTGATCCGTAGTATGGAGCGTGAGGACTGTCATATGATTCCAATCGTGGCTATGTCTGCGAATGCATTTGATGACGATTTACGGAAATCTGTGGAATGTGGTATGAATGGACATCTATCTAAACCTGTGGAGGTAGATAAGCTGTATCGTACATTGCATGAAGTAATATTTGCAAACAGGAAAAACTAAATGGATTATATTATATTAGATTTGGAATGGAATCAGAGCAGTACCGGAGAAGAAGAAGTGACGAAGGTTCTCCCTTTTGAGATTGTTGAAATTGGTGCTGTCAAATTGAATAGTCGTCGGGAAATGATCGGGGAATTTTCAGAGCTTGTCAAACCTCAGGTATATCATGAGATGCATCAGATCACTAAGAGACTGATTCATCTTCAGATTGAGCAGCTTGAGAAGGGGCATCCTTTTCCGGAAGTGGTTGAGAAATTCTTTGCGTGGTGCGGTGAGGATTATATCTTTTGCACATGGGGGCCTTTGGATCTTACGGAATTGCAGAGGAACCTTCGCTATTATGGTAAGAAACCTCTGGCGGACGGACCGTTTCCATTTCTGGATGTACAGAAACTATTTAGTATTGGTTATGAAGATAAGAAATCCAGAAGAACATTGGAATATGCCATTGATTATTTGAAAGTTGAGAAAGATATTCCTTTTCACCGTGCCTTTAGCGACGCCTATTATACCGCGAAGGTATTAGCGCTTCTGGATAAAAAAGTTTTGAAGAATTATTCTTATGATGTATTCCATATTCCAGTTGATCGGAAATCAGAGGTGCATGTGCAGTTTGATAGTTATGTCAAATATATTTCCAGAGGATTTGCAGATAAAGCGCAGGCGATGGAAGATAGAGTAGTCAACGAGACGAAATGTTATCTCTGTCGCAGAAACCTCCGTAAAAAAATCCGCTGGTTTACTTCCAATGGTAAACATTATTACAGCTTGTCGTATTGTGACAGACACGGATATATGAAATCTAAGATCCGTTTGCGCAAATCGGAAGGGAAAATGGTCTATGTCGTCAAGACAGAGAAATTTATCACAGAGGAGGAGGTAGAGTCAATCCGCGAGAAGCAGAAGAAATCCAAAGAGTATAAGAAAAGACAAAATATAAGTAAAGCTGAAAAGAAATGATCGTTTTGCAGCCAGAGTCTTGCAGTAAGTGCAGGATCTGATGGAAATAACGGCAGGCAGGTTCTTGCATGAAAAGCACGAATCTGCCTGTCTTATTATACCTAGTAAAATATACTTTCCAGTGGAGAGAATCGACATATTGTACTAAAAATCAAAATCATCGAAATCGGAACGAATTCTCTCCCTGCGTCTCTGTTTACGCTTCACACGGTTCTGCCTGCGTTTGGCATTTTGGTTATTGACAGCAAAAGCACGCAGGATGAATAGAAGTATGACAAGAGCAGATAAAGAAAGTACAATAATTAAAATATTCTTTACATTGATAAAGATTGTGTTAGTCCTGGCGGATTCTCTGGATTGCTGTTCTGTTCTTTCTACGCTTATATCAGTAGAATTTAAACTTGTATCAAACTCATAAGCAGAAGGATTATTTGCAGCTAATTCCAGATAGGCGCTTCCCAGATCAACATCGTGATAGGAATAGCGGATGTGTGCGATACGGTTTTCATCAGAAATACTGTAATCGATTATAGAATCCAGATCGTCAAAGGAAATCGTGTTAGGAACAATGACGGAACTGTTATCATCGATTGACAGGATCGGTTTGGAGCTGCCGAAAATATCATTGCCCGTTTGTAGAAAACCAGAAGGTTCGATCCGATATTTGTCCTCATTTTCAGAAATATTCATCAACTGAAAATTATGAAAACCATAATCAAATAATTCTATTGTATCGGAAAATTGATTGGGTGTTTCTTCCATAAATACAACGCAGACAAGACGCATGCCATTCTGTTCTGCGCAGGTGACAAGAGTCTGTCTGGCTTGATCTGTGTAACCAGTCTTACCGCCCAAAATACCATCATATGAAAGTTCTCCCGTGATCAGTCTGTGTTTGTTCTTCAAGATGAAATCATCAGGTTGTGTGGCAGTTGCCTTGAATTCGTAACGGTCTGTGTTGCCAATCTTGCGGAGCATATCATTTTGAAAGAAGGCGGATGAAATCAGCGCAAGATCGTAAGCAGATGTGTAATGGTCCTCATCATTTAGTCCATTGGTATTCGTAAAATGAGTGTCCGTGCATCCAAGCTGTGCGGCACGTTCATTCATGAGAGCGACGAAGTTATCAATGGAGCCGGCGATATGTTCGGCGGCAGCGTTGGCTGCTTCATTGGCGGAACCTACCATGATACCATAGAGACATTGTTCGAGGGTAATGGCCTCCCCGACATCCATCCCCATGTTAGAACCACCGGTAGGAACACTGAATACCGCTTCATTGGAGAAGGTGACGGTATCATCCAGATTACCCTGCTCCATAACAATCAGACAAGTTAAAAGTTTAGTAGTGCTCGCGGGAAAAGATTTCTTGTGGATATTCTTGGCATACAAAATAGCGCCGGTGTTGACTTCCATGAGAATAGCAGATTCAGCTGTAATGGCAGGTCCGGCAGGCCAATTATCGATTTCATTTGATTGGATAGGAAGTGCTTTTCTCTCCTCGGCGGCGGCTTCCAGTTCTTCGGCAGTCGCATGTACAGTAAGGGGAACGCTGTATAAACCGCAACAAAAAATAAGGGACGAAAGAAGAAGAGGCACAGTTTTCCTTCCTCTTTTCATGATATATGATAAAAACATAATGGTTGAACCTTTCTATAATAAACAAGTATATGTAAAAGAAATCTGTTTTATGAAAATGAATAAAGTTATGTTCATGTGACGTATGCTTATCATAATACACTATTTTAGAAAAAAACAGTAGAGGTTTCACAAAAAATACAAAATTATAAATGGAACGTGTAGGACAAATATGGTAAGATAATAGTTGTATTTATTAAGATCTTGGAAAGGCGTTAACGTAGAATGAGACTGCGAAATATATCAGGTTCCAGAGAAGCCATTGCGGAAAGTCCATATGTTATTCACGAGCCAGAGAAATACAAAGGGAATTGGAAACAACTATTTGGAAACGACTATCCTGTGCGGATTGAGATCGGGATGGGAAAAGGTAGATTTATTATGGATCTGGCAAGAAAGAACCCGGAAATCAATTATTTGGGAATAGAGAAATATTCCAGTGTGCTGCTGCGCGGAATCCAAAAGATGGAATTGGATCCTATGCCGAATCTGTACTTTATTCGAATGGAAGCTGAGGAGATTGTAGATGTGTTCGGCAGGGGAGAGATTGACAGGATTTATTTAAATTTCTCTGATCCGTGGCCAAAGGACAGACATGCAAAAAGGAGATTGCCGTCCCGTGAATTTTTATCCCGGTATAATGAAATACTGAAAAAGGATGGGATCATTGAATTTAAGACAGATAATCATGATCTTTTTCAGTTTGCGCTGGATGAACTGGAACCTGCAGGATGGCATCTTGAGCAGATGACGGAGGACCTTCATCATAATGCAGAAATGATGGAAGGAAATGTGATGACAGAGTATGAGGAAAAGTTTTCGGCGATGGGAAATCCTATTTATAAATATGTAATTGCCAGATAGAAAGCAGAAGCAAAAGGAGGAAAAAAGATGGAACACAAATTTACAACGGCTAATTTTGAAAAAGAGGTATTGGATGCTGAGATTCCGGTCCTGGTAGATTTTTATGCAGACTGGTGCGGCCCATGCAAAATGATGGCGCCTGTCATTGCGCAGTTAGCGGAATCTTATGACGGAAAGGTGAAAGTAGGAAAATGTAACATTGATGAGGAAGATGGACTTGCAAGGATGTATCGTGTCATGTCGATTCCGACCATGAAAATTTTCGTAAATGGGAAAGACGTTGCAACAATGGTAGGCGCTATGCCTAAGGAAGAGCTGGAAGCAGAGATCAAGAAAGTAATTTAAAAAACCGCTGTCTGTAAGGTATTGCAGACAGCGGTTTTAGCATTAGCAGGAGGATCAGACATGAACAATTCCCTTTTTCTCATCCTGCGCGTAGAGTAGTTTTAAGATAATCGGCGTTGCGATCGATGATACGAGAATCAATAAGATAACTGCTGTAAAATAGTCTGCTGTCAGCAGCCCGGCGGCGAGCCCCTTTTGTGCAACGATCAGGGCAACCTCGCCACGTGTCATCATACCGACCCCTATTTTCAGGGAATCTCCAAGGTTGTATTTGCATAATCTGCTGACCAGTCCGCAGCCGATAATCTTTGCAACAAGCGCAACGATCACGAAACAGATACAGAAAGCAATGAGCTTACTATTCATACTGTTAAAAGTAGTTTTGAGACCGATGCTCGCAAAGAAGACCGGACCAAAGAACATATAAGAGCTGACATCAACTTTGCGTTTTATGTATTCATTATCACTTAAGCTGCAGAGGATAACGCCAGCCACATAGGCGCCGGTAATGTCTGCGATCCCAAAGTATCTCTCTGCGATATAGGACAGGGCGAAACAGAAAGCCACACCAATGATTGGAACACGCCGTGTGTGAGGATAACGATTGTCGAGTGTAAGGAATATCTTATAAAAAAGAAATCCGCCTACAATCGCCACTGCAAAGAAAGCGATTGTCTTGACAATAACCATCACCGGATTAGAATCTGGATTCTTAAAACCAATGACGAAAGTGAGTACAATAATACCGATGACATCATCGATGATAGCGGCACTGACTATAGTAGTACCAACTTTGCTCTTGATCTTGCCCAGTTCCTGCAACGAGGCGACGGTAATACTTACACTGGTCGCTGTCATGATTGTGCCTATAAAGACTGCTTTATAGAAGTTTTCACTTCCCCAGGGAGCGATTCCATAAAAGCCCATGTATAAAAGTGCACCGAGCACGAGAGGAGTAAAGACGCCAGCGCAGGCAATAAGAAGAGCGATCGGACCTGTCTTAATCAGTTCTTTCAAGTCAGATTCCAACCCTACAGAAAACATCAATATAATTACGCCTACTTCTGCCATCTGTGTAATAAATTCTGTCTGCGTGATCCAGCCGAACACGCAAGGGCCTACTAACAGTCCTGCAATAATCTGTCCCACAACCTGCGGTGCTTTGAATTTTCTTGCAAGAATACCGAAGCACTTAGCAAAGAGCAGGATAATCGCGAGATCTCTTAAAATTTCGTATGATTCCATAATAATCCCTCCATTTCCATACATAGTTATAATCTGAAAAGAAAAGAATGTCAATGTTTGGGTAGGAATTTTGGAAAATAAAAAAGAAGACTGTTTACAGCCTTCCTTGAAAATCGAAGCGACAGGATTTGAACCTGCGACCTCTGCGTCCCGAACGCAGCGCTCTACCAAACTGAGCCACGCTTCGAATCACGAACAACTAGAATAATACAATATTTTAGATGGTTTTGTCAATGTTTTCTGAGAATTTTTTTAATATAATCATTGGATAGGATGTCGGATGACTGTGCGTAATTTTTCTGCTTTAGTCCGTCTCGGATCGCTTAGATAGATCTCATGATGGAAACGGGTATCAGAGATATCAACACAGTAACCTTTTTCTCTGGTATACTGCTCGATCTTCTCGATCGTTGCAGGTTCTTTATCATAACTGCCGATGTGCATACACTGCACACAAAGTCCTTCACGATAGGGAAAGAATTCTACCTTGGTGAAATCTGTTTGCTTTTTGTGTGTGGCTTCACGGATAGCCCAGTCAAATTCCTCTCTGGTTACAAATTCGGGTAAACGGATCATGGAAATCCATTCAAAAGCTTCCTTATGAGAGTAGTCGATCTGGTTACAATCAGTCTGCCACCAGAGACCTTCTAAGGGGGGAACTACATAGGAGAAATAACCATCGATTTTATGATTGCCTTTATAGCTCATTTTGATTGTGAAAGCAATGGCGTACAAAAGGCTGATTGCTGTTTTATATGCACCATCCGGCTCATTGGGATCTCCGTGACCTCTGACAGCAATATAATTCATTTCCGGAATCTCAAGAATGACAGGAGCTTTAGGTGGTAGATAAAATTCTTTATATTCTTTCTTATAATCAAATGCCATAGCCGTATTCCTCTCTTACAGATATAGATGCAAGCCAACTCTATTTAAACCAATTCTTTTAAATTATGAATACGTTCCTGTATGGTAGCCTGAAATTGCTGCTCGGAAAGGTTAGGATCCTTTGTTGCCTGCCAGACAGAGCATGGAAGGGCTTCGCATGCCAGGCAGTGTACATATTTATGGTTTTGGACACAGCAGCTGTAGATGGGACAGGCTTTTCCAGAAGGAGCATGAAAAACTTTGCCATTTGCAGTGTTACATCCTTTACAGAGGGAACCATAGAAACTGCATTTTCCACAATCTGCGCCACAGCAGCTTAAGCCAAGGATTTCCCGCTGTTTCTTTCCGCTGAAGCTTTTTAATACGAGATTATAGGATTTATCTAGTAAGTCTTTCAGTAAGTCATCGGGAACTGCACCGTCTGGTTTAATGGAATTCCAGTGCATTTTATTCATATAATATCCTGGAAGGATATCCTCATATTGTATCCGCAGAAAACTGCCTTCCTCCGGTTCCAGTTTCAGAGTAATATAGTAGGGTTTATTTTGTGGGTCCAGACAGACCGCAGCAAACATTTTACCACCGATATGATAACGGATCCAGTTCCAGTCAGCCTGGAGATCTTTGGTAACGCTTCGTTTCTTCAATAGATATTCATCAATCCAGGGATATTTCATAAGAAGAATCTCTCCTTTGTGTGTTTTATAAGTAGTGTATCACGCATAACATGACATCTGTATGTCGTGTTGCTAATATATATTATTTATTTCTGCAGATAGTCCGCGTCCTTTCCGCTTAGCAAATCTTTTAATGTAATATTGTAAAAGAAATCATGCACCATCTTGTCATATTGTTTCCACATCGGCAGGGTAAGGCAGGAATCTGCTCTTTCACAAAGTTCGGAATCCATCTGCAGACAGGCTACTGTGGCAAGCGTTCCTTCTGTCAGTTCCAGGATCTCGCCAACGGTATATTCTTGTGGAAGACGCGTCAGTTTATAACCGCCTCCTTTACCACGCAGGCCTTTAAGCAGTTTTTCCTGGACAAGAGCCTTCAGAATAATCTCTAAATACTTCTTAGAAATTCCCTGTCTGGATGCAATTTCATCTAATGGTGTAAAGCAATCGGGATTTTGCTGTGCGAGATCAAGCATAACACGCAGAGCATATCTTCCTTTGGTTGAAATCATCATAAACCTCTCTTTCTATAAACCTATTATAATACAAGGTAATAGGGAATTTCAAGCTGCAATGGATTGGCTGGTTATATAATACCAATTAACCTATTGACAAAGTAGGTTTAATAAGATATTCTGTATTCAGAAAAGAAAAGTAATGGAAGACAGGAAAAGGAAAGGCAGGATTAAGATAATGATCTATGCAGACAATGCAGCAACAACAAAAATGAGCAAAGCTGCTATTCATGCGATGCTTCCTTATATGGAAGAGATTTGGGGGAATCCTTCCAGTCTGTATCGGGCCGGACAGAAGGCAGCGGAGGCACTGCAGTCTGCGAGAGAACGCATTGCTGGCTGTATCAAAGCCACGGCCAAGGAGATTTATTTCACTTCTGGTGGGAGCGAGGCAGATAACCAGGCGATCCTTTCAGCGGCCAGATTGGGGGAGAGGTCAGGGAAAAAACATATAGTTTCTTCAGCGTTTGAACATCATGCGGTGCTGCATACGCTGCGCAAACTGGAAAAGGAAGGTTTTGAGATAGAACTTTTGGATGTTCATGAAAATGGTATGGTGTATCCGGAACAGGTAGCAGAAGCGGTAAGGGAAGATACCTGTCTTGTGACGATTATGTATGCCAACAATGAAATAGGTTCCGTTATGCCTATTTCTGAGATCGGCGCTATATGCAGGGCGAAAAAAATATTGTTTCATACGGATGCAGTACAGGCAGCAGGACATCTGGAAATTGATGTACAAAAACAAAATATAGACATGCTTTCTCTTTCGTCCCATAAGTTCCATGGACCGAAAGGAATTGGGGCGCTGTATGCAAGACAGGGGGTCTGGCTGACGAATCTGATTGAAGGTGGAGCGCAGGAACGGGGCAGACGAGGCGGAACAGAGAATGTGCCAGCAATCATGGGTATGGCGTCTGCCTTGGAGGAATCCTGCGCAAATATAGAGACTCATAACAGGAAATTGTTGATACTGCGGAATCGTCTCATTGATGGACTTTCTAAGATTCCTCACTCAGTCTTGAACGGGGATATGATTAACCGCCTGCCTGGCAATGTAAACTTCTGTTTTGAAGGAATCGAAGGGGAGAGCCTGCTTTTATTGTTAGATGACAGAGGAATCTGCGCTTCTTCCGGCTCCGCTTGTACCTCTGGATCACTTGATCCCAGCCATGTACTGCTGGCAGTTGGCAGACCACATGAAATTGCGCATGGTTCTTTAAGGCTGTCGCTTAGCGCTGATAATACGGAAGAAGAGATAGACGAAATATTACGTGCAGTACCGGAAATAGTTGACTATCTGCGGAATATATCACCTCTATGGAAAGATAAGATCCATGGGAGAAGAGAGTTTCTAATTCCATAGAGATCTGTGCAGCAGCTACCGGATCTGAGGCGTCACCGGATTTGAGAGGAATGATTGAAAGGAAGAGGAGAACTGATATGGCATTATACAGTGAAAAAGTGATGGATCACTTTAGAAATCCACGGAATGTTGGATCGATAGAAAATGCAGATGGTGTGGGAGAAGCCGGCAATGGCAAATGCGGGGATATCATGAAGATTTATCTGAAGATTGATCATGCGGTTGTAACAGATGTGAAATTTGAAACTTTCGGATGCGGTTCTGCGATCGCGTCAAGCTCTATGGCGACAGAACTGATCAAAGGAAAGCCGGTTTCGGAGGTTCTAAAACTGACGAATAAGGCAGTTACAGAAGCGCTCGACGGTCTGCCGGCACATAAAGTGCATTGTTCTGTGCTGGAAGAGGAGGCAGTCAAGGCAGCAATTAAGAATTATTATGACAGTCATGGAATGGTCTATGATTGCTAACGGTGTCAAGAAGAGTCAGCTGCTTTTGTGGGTGTCATATATTTTTAAGGTATTGATCAATACCGTCCGCAGTTCTTCCCGTATTTCTATGGGTTCAAGCAGCTCTACCTGGTCACGGAAGGTGAGAAGCCACGTGACCAGGTTTTCTTTATGGGTATAGTCTGCATGAAATAATAACTTTCCGTTCTCCTGTTCTGTAAAACATTTTGTTCCGAATTCTTCTACCAGTCTCCATTTACATTCGGCATGGAACAAAGCCTTTACTTGAATACCGCCAGGAAAGATCCGTTTGGTCTTTAAATCTGGTAAAGGAACAGGTTTTTTCACAAAGCGCGTGTTGGATTGCTGTAGTCTGTCCATACGGTTTAATTTGAACAATCTAAAATCTTTGCGCTGCTTACACCATCCCCATACATACCAATTTGCCCATTGAAAAATCAGATAGTAGGGCTCAATATTTCTGGTACTTTCTCCAGAAGGACTATAGTACAGGAAATCCAGTTCCAGACAATTGTCGATGGCGCTGCGGATCAGTTCGATCCTGGGGGCGAGAGCGTCCTTGTACCAGGAAGAAAGATCGATCAGCACAGATTGTCCGCCAGACATAAAATCTGAAGAACCAGTGGATAGTTTCTCCATAAGCTGACCATAACGGTTGGTGCCGTTAATACTGTCAAGACTACGCAGGCCAGCGAGGATGTCCTGCATTTCCTTGGTTGTCAATAGGGTACGCTCTATCCGATAGTTTTCCATGATAGAAATACCTCCTCCAGTTCCTTGCCTGGTCACTATAGGAATACCAGCCTTGCACAAATCTTCGATATCGCGGTTAATGGTTCGTCTGGAAACTTCGAAGTGTTCGGCAAGATAGGGCGCTGTGACGATATCTTTCTGTAGAAGAATGGATAAGATACCGATAAGCCTGTCAATCTTCATTGTGGATACCTCCCTGTTGAGCAGAATTTAGAAAATAGTAGCACAAGCAGCGCAGTTGACGCAAGAATACATTTGTACTAAAATAGTATTCATAAATGGAGGTATATAATTTTGGAAGAGAAGAAACTCATCATTCATACTCAGAAATATACGAGTGAATCTAAAGTCATTTCCATGAGACTTCCGGTCGATATGTTGATGGAGGTGGACCGGGCTGCTAAAGAGACTGGCAGAACACGTAATGAGATCATGCAGCTGTGTCTGGAGTTTGCATTGGAGAATATGGTTGTAGAAGGGTAGTGGTTGTGAAACAGAAGGAAGAGAAAAGGATCTATAACGTTTACTCGGATTGGGAACAGATAACTGCAATTTATAAGGAGAATCTGGAGAGATAGACCAGTAGTACAGCATCTATGCAGATACGATTTACAGTGGCTGCTCAAAATAAAATGTTCAGGAGGAAAAGGTAATGAAGAATGTAAAGAAAAAAAGCATGATTGCCGCGTTTATTGTCATGGTCGTGCTGGCGGGATGCGGCAGTAAGGAAGTGGTCATGAAAGAATTTACTTCCAAAGACCAGACGGTAAGCATTCAAATGAATAAGGAATGGGTAGTACAGGAAGGGATTGTAGAGGAGGAATTAAGCTGGGCAGCAGAAGGATGGATCGCCATGGCAAGTGAAAATGGATCTGAGGCAATTATTGTTACGCAGATGCCGAAACATATTTATAACATCAGTGACATGGATAATTTTAAGGAATTGGTGAACACTTCCTGGGAGATGTCGGAAATCCAATCTGTGGACAGCCCATCTGTTTCGGGCATGGATGTAGCAGGGACAGACAGTTGTAAGGTAAGGTTGGAAAATTCAACCGGTGATGGCCGTGTTCTGTATGGACAGACAGAGTATGCTTATTACGGCATCCTATATATGGCGAACAGGATTGATGCAGCAAGGGAAGAATACTTTGATAATGTGTGCGTTTCTTTTCAGGAAACAGCGCCAGAGATCGAAAATACCTCTGTTGCAGGAGGCAGCGATACTGTTCAGTGGTTTAACAATACATGCGCTGTTCTGACAGTGTCAAATGGATGGGACTATACAATGTTCGGTGGATCTTCGGCAGATGAAAGCAGTAAGAACATTGTGCAGAGTCTGTTGAGTGAGTGGTGGGAAGTCACAGATCGTGCAAGTGCAGATGAGACAATGGACTGGCTTTTACAAGAAGGGCACCGTATTTCTTTTGTAGAAGAAATGGAATATCTTATGGAAGCTGGGGTGGCGGATGCACCTGTAGAGGAGAGGGCTGATATAGTTTTGGAAAATTTTGAAGTGGATGAGGAAGAAGCACAGAAATATGCGGATTGGCTCACATTATATGAACAATATGGCCCTAACACTGTGGCAGGATGGGATTACAGCCGTGCAATGTCACTTCTTGGCTATTATTACCTTGCAGGCTATTATACAGAGGAGGAAGCTCTGGATAAGTCGTTGGAGACTGCGGAAACGATTCAGGCTGCTTTTCATTCCTGGGATGATTTTATGGAGAGTTATTTTATTGGATACGAATATTGGGCGGGAGAAAGCAGTGAAGAACGACGGGAGATTTATGAAGAGATCAAGGCATCGTCTGATAATCCATTTCAGTTAGACTGGGGCATGATATTTGAGAAAAGCTGGTAAGAGAAAATAAAAAACTGACTTGCCCTTTGCCAGAAAAAAGATTATAATTAGAATAATTCTAATTTAGGATGGAGATATGAAAAAATATGCAGAAATGATCTTAAATATCATAAACGAGTCCTATGATCACATGACAGCGGAGCAGATCTTCCTTATTTTAAAGAGGAAGGCACCAAGTGTTGTTTTGGCCACGATATATAATAACCTGAATATGTTATGTGAAAAGGAACTGATCAGAAAAGTATCTCTTGAAGGTTCACCAGACCGCTATGACAGAATACAGCGGCATGATCATCTGGTGTGTAAAAGATGTGGAAAAATATCGGATATGTCTTTCGAAGATCTGACAGAGAAACTAAAATTGCAATTAGGAGAAAATATTTTGTCTTATGATCTCAAAATATTTTATCTTTGTCCAGAATGTCGGAAACAGGAAATGAAAGACAAATGACAGGAGGGTGCGGTTATGGTGTACAAATGCAGTGTGTGCGGCTATGAGTTCGATGAAGAAAAGGAAGGGCGGTCTTTTGCCGGATTGAAGGAATGTCCCATGTGTAAACAGCCAGTGGAGAAGTTCGAGCCGGTTTCGGCTGGTGAAGAGGAGCAGACAGTTGAGGAGAAAGAAGAGATGACTGTTACAGCCGTTGGGCAGGGCATGGATCTGAATTATCCTAAGGAGACGAGAAAGGCAGATAGCAATTACCGGTATTTCAAGGAAATTCATGAGATGGCCGTCACTGGAAAGCCAGCGATCGAGGCGATGGGAACACAGATGAAGATGCCAAATTGGGATGATATTCTTGTGTTGGGAGCACAGCTGAATCCGCCGCCGTTAGAAGAACATGCAGAGGTATCTTTGCAGACTGTGATTGGCAGACACGCTAAGAAGCCAATGGTTCTTGATATGCCAGTATATATTTCACATATGTCGTTCGGTGCGTTGTCGAAGGAGACGAAGATTGCCCTGGCAAAAGGAAGCGCTATGGCGGGAACGGCGATGTGTAGTGGTGAAGGAGGAATTCTGCCGGAAGAAAAGGCAGCAGCGCACAAATACATATTTGAATATGTTCCGAATCTGTACAGTGTGACAACAGAAAACCTGACTACTTCTGACGCCATAGAGATTAAGATCGGACAGGGGACGAAACCAGGAATGGGTGGTCATCTGCCGGGCAGCAAAGTGACGCCTGAGATTGCAGCGATTCGTGAAAAACCGTTGGGGGAAGATGTAATTAGTCCCTCTAAATTTCCTGGCATCAATACGAAGGAAGATTTGAGAACACTGGTGAAGAATTTACGGGACTGCAGCGGCGGCAGGCCAATCGGGATTAAGATTGCGGCAGGAAAGATCGAAAAAGACTTGGAATATTGCGTGTTTGCAGAGCCAGACTTTATCACAATCGATGGGAGAGGCGGTGCAACCGGAGCGTCTCCGGCAATTATACGGGATTCTACGAGTGTTCCTACGATTTATGCGCTTTATCGTGCAAGGAAATATCTGGACAGCGTGCATTCCCAGATTGATCTGGTGATCACTGGAGGATTGAGAGTTTCATCGGATTTTGCTAAGGCGATTGCCATGGGAGCGGATGCTGTGGCTATTGCTTCTGCAGCTATGGTTGCAGCGGCATGTCAGCAGTATCGTATATGCGGGACTGGTATGTGTCCAGTGGGAATGGCAACACAGGATCCAGAATTGCGCAGGCGGCTGTATGATGAGGCAGCAGCCCAGAGAGTGGCAAACTATCTGCAATGTTCCGCCCAGGAGCTGAGAACATTTGCAAGAATAACAGGGCATGAGGATATCCATGCCCTGTCGACAGAGGATCTGTGCACAATCAACAGGGAGATTTCGGAATATACGAATATTGTACATGCATAGTATAAGATTAATCTGCTTTGCAGACTGATCTTATACAGGAGAATACTTCCTTGGTCGAGAAGTGCTAAGATATTAACAAAAGAAAAGGAGAGTTGGAGAATGAGTAAGTACGCAGGTACACAGACAGAAAAGAATCTTGAAGCAGCGTTTGCGGGGGAGTCACAGGCAAGAAATAAATATACTTATTTTGCTTCTGTTGCTAAGAAAGAGGGATATGAACAAATTTCTTCGTTATTCTTAAAGACCGCGGACAATGAGAAAGAACATGCGAAGATGTGGTTTAAGGAGCTTAACGGGATTGGCGATACGAAAGCAAATCTGGCAGCAGCGGCAGATGGCGAGAATTTCGAATGGACAGATATGTATGAAAACTTTGCGAAAACAGCCGAGGAGGAAGGTTTTAAGGAGCTGGCAGATAAGTTTCGTCTGGTAGGTGCGATCGAGAAACACCATGAGGAGAGATATCGTGCGCTTTTGAAGAATATTGAGATGGCGGAAGTATTCTCCAAGAGTGAGGTTAAAGTGTGGGAGTGCCGTAACTGCGGTCATATTGTAGTGGGAACAAAGGCGCCGGAAGTTTGTCCGACATGTAATCATCCGCAGAGTTATTTTGAGGTTTGTGCAGAGAACTATTGATCGGAGATGCTCAGACAGATCTGCGGATTTGTCGTAGAGCAAGTATACTAAAGAGTAGTGATTGAGAGTATCCGGTTTATCGTGGAGTAATCCAGGATAACCGGATATACGTAATTGTGGAGACATAAGCTAAATAATCATGACCAATGCAGAAAAGGAGATCATATAAGTGACGGAAAGAGAAAAAATGCTGGCAGGAGAGCTTTATGACTGTGGGGATGAGGAGCTTTTGACGCAGTGGCATAAGGCTAAGAATCTTGTGAGGGATTATAATCAGACTGATTCTGAGAATGCACAGGAAAAAGAGCGTATCTTGACAGAGTTGTTAGGGGGAAGGGGAAAGAATCTTTGGATTACAGCGCCTTTTTTTGTGGATTATGGCAACAACATTTATTTTGGAAATAACTGTGAAGTGAATATGAATTGCACCTTTTTAGATGATAATAGGATTATTATCGGGGACAATGCACTGATCGCACCAAATGTACAGATGTATACTGCATTTCATCCTACGGATGCGGCAGAGCGGTTTGGAGAGCCAAGAGAAGATGGTTCTTTTGAATTCTGTAAGACGCAGACAGCCCCGATTGTGATCGGGAATAATGTCTGGATCGGTGGTGGTGTGATCATTATGCCAGGAGTGACGATTGGGGATAACGTAGTGATCGGTGCAGGCAGCGTGGTGACGAAAGATATTCCTGATAATGTAATAGCCTATGGGAATCCCTGCAGGGTGATGCGTCCCAATAAAGGAACAGATGTAAAGGATAGGTGATCGTAGAAAGAGGTAGGGAACAATGGACAATCATCTGCTCAGAATTCCCTGTAATGCAATGCCTTTCATATGTGAGGCGGCTTACAGCATTAATCTGGGAACTATGTTTCATGCGGATAGAACAGCGCCTTTTCATGTGGCAATCTATCTGCTGCAAGGTTCGATGGAGATCATTGAAGACGGAATCGCATATCAGATCATGCCACAGCAATTATTTTTTCTTAAGAGTGGCGTGCATTGTTGGGGAGAGAAACCTTTTGAGCAGGGTGCGGCCTGGTATTACGCCCATTTTTACTGCCCGGAACCACAGGAACGTATGATAGAGCTTCCCAGGGACGTCTATTATGAGAAGAAGGTCTGTCTGGAAAGGAACGCGAATGAGAAATATATCACACTTCCCAAACTGACGGATTGTTCTGGCACGAACCGGATCAGAAGAGACTTTGAGAAACTTTTGGATGCGCATGTACATGGCAATATTCCACAGGCTTCTGTCAATCTATGGCAAATTTTTCTGGCCTGTGCCAGAAATCCGCAGGAAGGAACTTCTGAGAATGGTTATGTGAGGCAGATTCAGGAATACATCAGAATTCATTATGCAGACGGATTTACAGCGGAACAGATTGAGCAAAGCTGTGGATTATCATATAAATATGCCGGTACTTTATTTAAAAAGGCGGTAGGGAAGACGATCAAGGAATATCAGTCTCTGTTGCGTCTTCACAAGGCGGAGCAGCTTCTGACGGAGACAGACTTGCCCATTGCAGAAATTGCGCAGTTGACAGGTTTCTCGGATGTTTTCTATTTCAGCAAAATCTTTCACCGGGAAAAGGGATGTACGCCGCGGGATTACCGAAAATCGTATATACCAGGAATTTAAAAGGTGATATAAGAAAAAAATACAAATAATCAGGAAAAATATCCATTTTATTACCCTAATTATAAGACTATAATACATATTATCAGTTGTAAGGTATTTAAGCTGCTATGTAGTATATTGCCAGACGACATGGCGGCGGACAAGATGGAGGGTTCATAAATGGGCGATTTGAAGTTGGTAAAAAAGTTTGAAGTAACAGATGGGTTCTGGGGCAGATATGAGAAGCTGGTGAAGGATGTTGTACTTCCTTATCAGGAAAATGCACTCAATGACAGGATTGAGGGTGCAGAGAAGAGTCATTGTATCGAGAACTTCCGCATGGCAGCAGAGAAATTGCGCACTGGCGAATGTGACGGCGAATTCTATGGCATGGTTTTCCAGGATAGTGATGTGGCGAAATGGTTAGAGGGCGCTGCGTATTCACTGGCACAGAATCCGGATCCAGAGTTAGAAAAACGGTGTGACGAGATTATAGAATTAATTGGCAGTGCACAGCATGCAGATGGTTATCTGAATACTTATTTCACAGTGAAAGAGCCATACAAACGGTGGACCAATCTTCATGAAGCACATGAGCTGTACTGTGCAGGTCATATGATCGAAGCGGCGGTCGCTTATGCAGAGTGTACGGGTAAGAGCAGACTGCTAGAGATTATGTGCGGCATGGCGGACCATATCTACAAACATTTTCTTGAAGAAGGAGCAGAAGGGTATCCAGGACATCCAGAGATTGAGTTGGCATTGATGCGTCTGTTCCGTTGTACGAAGGAAGAGAAATATAAGGAACTTGCGCTTCACTTTATCAATGTAAGAGGAGTAGACAGCGATTATTATAAGAAGGAAAAAGGAAAAAACAGCTGGTCCGTATGGGGAAGCAATGCTGATGACAAAGAATACAACCAGTGTATGGAACCTGTCAGAATGCAGAAGAAAGCGGTAGGACATGCAGTGAGAGCAGTCTATCTCTATACGGGTATGGCAGACGCTGCTATGGAGACGGGAGATACTACGCTGACAGACGCATGTAAGACGCTCTGGAACAATATTACGCAGAGCAGAATGTATGTGACGGGTGCAATCGGTTCTGCTTATGAAGGAGAGGCCTTCACGAAGGACTATCATCTGCCGAATGACACAGCATATGCGGAAACATGTGCGGCGATTGGTTTGATCTTTTTTGCCAATAAGATGCTTTATCTTGAGAGAGACCGTAAGTATGTGGACGAGATGGAGCGTGCTCTGTATAACTGTGTTTTGGCAGGGATGCAGCTTGATGGAACCAGGTTCTTCTATGTGAATCCACTTGAAGCGCTTCCGGGTATTTCCGGGGAGGCACAGACTCATAAACATGCACTTCCTGTGCGTCCGAAATGGTTTGCCTGTGCATGCTGTCCTCCCAATGTAGCAAGACTGTTGTCCTCTGTGGCAGAATATGCATGGCATTTGCTGCCTGGTAAGCTGTTCTCGAATCTGTTCATTGGCGGTACACTTGATCTGGGAGATACTTTTGGTGGTAAGATCAAATTAGAGACGACGTATCCTTATGACAATAAAATCACATACCGGTTTGAGCCGGAAGGGGAGACGATGTCTGTTCCTCTGGCGATTCGTATTCCAGCATGGAGCACCGATACGGTGATCTGCCTGAATGGCAAACCGGTTCCTTATGAGATGGAGGAAAGCGGATATGCGTTCCTGAACAGAGATTTCAATGCGGACGATGTGCTGACAGTAGAACTGAGCATGCCTGTCAGAAAGGTATATACATGTAATAAGGTTTCTGCAAATACAGGCAAAACAGCGATTCAGCGTGGACCGTTGATCTACTGTGCAGAAGGCGTAGATAATGATAATGACGTTCTATCCCTTTCCTTGAAGAAGGGCGGTGCTATTACAGTGGGTGAATTTATGCCAGATAAGCTGTTTGGTATACAGGAGTTGTATGCAGAAGGCTATCGGGAAACAGTGAATGATACTCTTTATAGCTATGAGGCACCAGCAGAAGAAGAATGCCAGATTACTTTGATTCCTTATTATGCATGGGGCAATCGTGGTTTGAATCAGATGAGAGTGTGGATACCGGAAAAGAAATAACAAGCAAGTACTATAAAAGATAAGATCTGCGGGCGGGGATATTGTATATTCCCGCCTTTGTTGCGTAGGCTGCTGGTAACTCCCGCAGATTTCAAAAACAGGATTGTGTCTATCCTGATTTCCAGATATACTGTAGTAGTGTTAGTAATATATAGAAGACATCACAAAGTATAAAAATTAAGTTCGAAAGTATAATTTTCATGCCTCTTTCACATTCTATGCATGAGCGATGAATCAAGCGAAATGGATTCAACAGATGTTTATGTGGCAAGAGGAGGAAAAGAACGATGGATTACAATAATTTACCATTAGATCTTGGAGTGGCTCTGACGACAAACCGTGCGGCAATGGACCGGTTTGTAGATATGTCGGATGATGAGAAGGAAGAATTTATTGAACGAAACCGTAGCGTGATGTCAAAGAAGGAAATAGAGAGGCTGGTTAATTCCCTGGCTAAAGAGGAGGAACCAGATCTTCATCTTGAGAATATTAATGACATTTTCAAAGGCCCAGGGATTGGTTAACATATCCGATGCAGGCTGTCCATGGGAAATGAGAAGTCATAAGAAAGCAAAGAGGAAAGGAATCTATGAGGATACAGCTGCCTGATAAAGTGCATAGGATTATAGAGACGCTGGCTGGATCAGGCTATGAGGCGTATGCTGTAGGCGGTTGTATCCGTGATTCTATTTTGGGCAGAGCTCCAAATGATTGGGATATCACCACGTCTGCCAGGCCTGAGACGATAAAGCAGCTCTTTTCCAGGACGATCGATACAGGCATCAAACACGGTACTGTGACGGTTATGATGGATCAGGAAGGATTCGAGGTAACTACTTACCGTATTGATGGGGAGTATGAGGATGGACGGCACCCGAAGGAAGTGACATTTACTGCAAGTCTGGAAGAAGATCTGAAGCGCCGGGATTTTACGATCAATGCGATGGCGTATAATGAACAGACAGGGTTGGTAGATTTGTTTGGCGGACTGCAGGATATTGGACAGGGGATTATACGCTGTGTCGGTGATGCGCAGGAACGCTTTACGGAGGATGCGCTGCGCATGCTGCGAGCGGTTCGTTTCTCTGCGCAGCTGGGTTATCAGATCGAGTGTGACACGAAGAGGGCGATCAGGGTAATGTCGCCGAATCTCAGACAGATCAGTGCAGAAAGAATCCAGGCGGAACTGGTCAAGCTTGTAGTTTCAGATCATCCAGATTATTTGCGGATTGCTTATGAGACAGGAATCACGGAGCAGTTCTTACCGGAATTTGACCGGTGTATGGAGACGGAACAGAAGAATCCACATCATTGTTATACTGTGGGAGAGCATATTCTGCATTCGATGATGCAGGTAGAACCAGATAAAGTATTACGGCTAGGAATGCTTTTTCATGATATTGGAAAACCACAGACTCTGACTGTCGATGCAGAAGGACTCACACATAATAGAGGGCATGCAGAAGTAGGCGAGCAGATGACATTGCAGATCCTGCGTCGTTTGAAATTTGATAACGATACGATTCGAAAGGTGACAAAGATTGTGCGCTTTCATGATCAGGATGTGGGAATGTCTCCAGGAGCTGTCAGAAGAGCGGTTAACCGTACAGGAGAAGATATCTTTAGAATGTTGTTTTCCGTAAAGAGCGCGGATATTTTGGCGCAGAGTGATTATCTGCGGAAGGAGAAGCTTGAGAAGCTGGCATACATACAAGAGATTTATGAGGAGATCTGCCGGAAACAGGAATGTATTTGTTTAAAAGATCTGGCAGTCACAGGGACAGATTTGATCGCCCTTGGTATGCCGCCAGGCAAGGAGATTGGGCAGACGCTTGATAGACTGCTTGAGATTGTACTGGAAGAACCAGAGCGAAATACACGGGAGGAGTTACTGAGATTTCTTCCAGAGATGAGATAGAATTTCTTAGGTGGCGTTTTGTGCCACCTTAGAAAATCTTCATCTCTTTTTGATACGGTATATTACTTACAACATACATAAGATAGAGCTGATTTGAGAAGAATCGCTGTAAAGCGATTCTTCCAGAGATGAGATAGAATTTCTTAGGTGGCGTTTTGTGCCACCTTAGAAAATCTTCATCTCTTTTTCATACTTTTCCCCTCACTTTCATATGATAAGATAGACGACAAAGCGGGGGGTATTCGCGTGAATGACAGAAGTGTCAGTTTATTGGATCATTATGAAATAGAGGTAAATCGTACTTGGAAGGGAAGGGGTGCGATCCTGTGTGAATCAGACAGAGGTCTGTTGATTTTAAAGGAGTATAGCGGACCTGCTGATAAGGTGGAATTTCAGGATTTTCTGTTAAGACATATCAATGAGAGCGGCATAGTACAGACCGAATCTATCTTGCGGACGAAGGAAGATGAACTGACGGTAGCCGATTCGGATGGAACGTTATACATAGTGAAATCCTACTATGAAGGAAGAGAATGTAATTACAGAGATTCAGAGGAGTGCAGCCAGGCGGTCTGTACACTTGCGAAATTACATTGTGCAACAGACCTCTCTTCCTGTGAGCAGTTGAACAACCAGCCTGTTTTCCGGATCGAGAATGAGTATGAGAAGCATAACCGGGAACTGAAAAAGGTCAGGAAATTTCTACAGGAGAAGAGCCAGAAAACAGATTTTGAGATTTATTTAATGAAGCATTATGATTATTTCATGAATAATGCCTTGCAAATTACAGACGAATTGCGTTATTATGCCTATGAGGGAGATTCCTATGAATTCCCAGTGGTATGTCACGGCGACTATCAATACCATAATATTTTGCGCACGGATCATGGCAACGTACTCATTAATTTTGAGAAATGTGTTAGAGATTATCCGGTACGTGACTTGTATCTGTTTATGCGCAAACTTTTGGAAAAAAATAACTGGTCGCAGGCACTTGGGAATTTGCTCCTTGAGAGTTATAATAGAGAGAAGAGTCTGACAGAACAGGATTACAGGCAGTTATATTACCGATTAGCATATCCTGAAAAATTCTGGAAGATTGTGAATTTCTATTATAATACAGGCAAAGCATGGATTCCTGGCAGAAATATGGAGAAGATCGAGAAGTTATTTGCCCAGGAACGGGAAAAGCAGTTGTTTTTAGAAAATATATTTAAAAAATAGAGTCTCTTGCATGCCGAAGAAATAATAGGAATGTAGGAAATGGGTTGGCAGAAAGGATAAGGACATAAAATGCACGGAAGAATTTCACAGTTGATAACGGTCATCATGGTACTGGTACTTATGATTACCGGATGTACTTCACAGGCTTTCAATATCGGTATGGCTAAGGATAAAGAGAATAACGTGGTGGATACTGGTTTTAGTGTGAGTACGGTGGGCAGTTATGACTCGGCTGACACGGCAGTTGTCATGGAAATAGATCAGGAGAACAACTGTGTTATTTTCATGAATATGGATACAGGAAGGCAATATACACTGTATTATGATGGAACGACTTATATAATGGATAAATATGACGGGCCGATGACAATGTCGCAAATCAGGCCAGGGGATGTTGTGGATGTCAATTTCCTGAAAGGGAAAAGACAGATTGCTAACCTCAAAGTCTCTCCCAGTGCATGGGTATATGAAAATATACAGAATTATGATTTGGGTGGAATCAATAATACGGCTAACATAGGATCGAATACTTATGCACTTCCTGAGGAGGCGGTAATCCTTTCTGAGGGCAGACGTGTGGAAGTTATGGATGTTGTAGCGCAGGATCTGGTTACCATCCGTGGAATTGATCATAAGATTTATAGTATTAACGTGGAGAAAGGACATGGATATCTGCGTCTCCGGAACGAACAGGCGTTGATCGGCGGTTGGATCGAGGTAGGAAACACAGTGATCCGGGAGATTACAGAAGATATGCTTCTGGTAGTTCCTGAGGGCAGTTATCAAGTAGCCCTGTCTAATGAAGGAATCAGTAGTACGAAAGATATCGTCATTGAAAGGGATAAAGAAACGGTACTGGATGTTGGAGATATTGAGATCATAAAAGATAAAACTGGAAAGATCCTGTTCTCCGTTTCGCCCAGCAATGCAAAGGTCAGTATAGACGGCGAGGTTACGGATATCAGCAGTGCAGTAGAATTATCTTATGGTATCCACCAGGTTTATCTGGAAGCAGATGGGTATGATTCTTTGATGAAATATATTCAGGTGGGTTCGGAATATGCGAAGATTTCTTTCGAACTGGAAGAGAAGAAAGAAGATACTTCTACGGTAAGCGATAACACATTAGATCTGAAAGATCCTGAGCAGACAACAAGGCCGCCGGAATCTGTCAGTGAGAATACGATCACGCCAACGAAGGGCAATAAAGTATATGTTGATTCGCCTAAGGGTGTGGAAATATATGTGGACAGTAACTATATGGGAATCGCACCAGTCAGCTTCAAGAAGAATATAGGAAGCCATACGGTGACATTGCGCAAGAATGGCTATGAAACGAGGAGTTATACTATTTATTTGTATAATGATGGTGAGGACGTTACTTATTCCTTTGAAGATCTGAAGAAATTAGATAAAACAGTGTCCGGCAATGGCGGTAGTTCTACCAGTACGAAGAATCCTTCGAGCAATAGTACGGAGACACCTTCAAGCAGTAGCAGCAGCACAGAAACGCCGCCAGGTGGTGATGTAGAGGGACCTTCGAGCAGTAGCAGCAGCACAGAAACACCGCCAGGTGGTGATGTGGAGGCGCCTTCGACTAGTAGCAGCAGTACGGAGACACCCCCAGGTGGTGATATAGGAACGCCTTCGACCAGCAGTAGCAGTACGGAAACACCTCCAAGCGGTACAGAAACACCGCCAGGTGGTGATGTAGAGGGACCTTCGAGCAGTAGCAGCAGTACGGAGACACCCCCAAGTGATGGTATAGGGACGCCTTCGACCAGCAGCGGTAGTACAGAAACACCCCCAGGCAGTGATACGGAGACACCATCGAGTAGTAATGACAGTACAGACACGCCCCCAGACGGCGGCATAGAAAATTCTTCGAAGGAGAGTACGGAAAATCCTGAGGGGGAGAAAAAGGATACCCAGGAATCTGCTGGCAAGAAGTTTCTCTGGTTCCTATAGGAGCAGAGCGACAGAGATTCTTTGGATCAGATAAGGAAATATTCATATCATGCAGAACAACAAACAATATACATACAAAGATCTTCTTGAAATTATCAAAACGCTTCGGGGAGAGAAAGGCTGTCCATGGGATAGAGCGCAGACTCATGAAAGCCTTAAACCGTGTATGATGGAGGAGGCAGCAGAGCTGCTTGCCTCCATTCGGATTTTTGACCAGACAGGAAATCCTGAGAATATGCGGGAAGAATTAGGGGATGTGCTTTTGCAGGTAGTAATGCATGCCCAGATCGCAGAGGAGGAAGGCCTTTTTGCGATGTCCGATGTGGTAGATGAGATTGGCCGGAAGATGGTGCGCAGACATCCTCATGTGTTTGGGACAGGCAGTGCCGATACATCTGAGGAAGCTCTTATGAACTGGGAGGAGATTAAAAAGGAGGAGAAGAAAGATAAAGACTGGATTGTTTCTCCGCTGCAGGAAATTCCAAAAGAACTGCCGGCTTTGACAAGAGCGGCCAAGGTACTCAAGAAGATTGATAAGAATTATGAAAAAGGATATTCGTATGACGAGAATGTGAATGCATTGCAGGAGGCAGTTGATGCACTTAGAGTGTGCAGACACGAACCTTACAGTAAAGAGTTGGAGAAAGTTATAGCGGATATTCTTATACGGGTATCTGACATTGCCAGAATTACCAAAATTTCACAAGAACAAGTGTTGACAGACAGAATAGAAGATCTGATTGACAAATATGACAGAACCTATGATGTGGACGAAGAATCGTAATTTACAACATATTGTGTAAATAAAAGAGAATGCGGGAAATGCCCGAAAATGGCGAAAAAAAAGCCCTCTTTCTGCTTGACAACAGAGGGAAAAGCGTATATAAATATGTGTAGGCGTTTCAAAAGAGGAACATCTAATAATAAAGTGAAGACTCATTTAAGGAGGAGTTCAAGATGAACAAAACAGAATTAGTTGCAGCTATGGCTGATCAGGCAGGATTATCCAAAAAAGACGCGGAGAAGGCATTAAAGGCTTTTACAGATGTTGTTGCTGACGAGTTGAAGAAAGGCGGCAAGGTACAGTTGGTTGGTTTCGGTACTTTTGAAGTATCCGAGAGAGCAGCAAGAGAAGGCAGAAATCCTCAGAGCGGTGAAGTGATGAAGATTGCAGCTTCTAAGGCTCCTAAGTTTAAGGCTGGCAAGGCATTAAAGGACATGCTTAACGCATAATTTTGAGAGAAAGTAAAGGCCTGTATGCAGATGCATATAGGCTTTTTGTATTATGTATGGATCTGTTCAGGAGAAATATGCAATGAAAGCGGCATATGAGGTTCCCTGGCGGATCAAACTATTTTAAGGAAAGGTGTGGGTATAAAATGAGACTTGATAAATATTTAAAGGTTTCCCGTTTGATTAAACGACGGACTGTAGCAAATGAGGCTTGCGACGCAGGCAGAGTACTTGTGAATGATAAACCGGCAAAGGCGTCTGTTAATGTAAAGACAGGGGATATTATTATGATCCAGTTTGGCAATAAAGAAGTTAAAGTAGAAGTTTTGGATGTGCAGGAGACTGTCAGGAAAGAAGAAGCAAAGGAATTATTCCGGTATCTTCCATAAAACAGGCATATTGAAGCTTGATCTGACATACATTTAAAGTAAAGGCCACGAGATGTGTGGCTTTGATGGAGCGGCCAGCACCTGAAGGAATACAATGTAAGTGTTATTGCCAGGGGAGGGTATGTATGGAAGACTTGAACAGCGCGAATAGAAAACCGCATAAGCTGATGCTAACCAACAGGAGGACATGTAGCATAAGCGGTGTCAATGACGTATTATCGTTTGACGTCAATGAGATTCTGCTTGAGACAGAGCAGGGAATGCTGATGATCAAAGGGACGGAATTACATGTCAGCCGGCTGTCCTTAGACAAGGGAGAAGTGGACGTGGATGGCCGGATTGACAGCTTTACTTATTCGGAATCCGTCGGATATGGGGCCAAGGGGGAATCGCTGCTTGCCAGATTATTTAAGTAAATTTGCTGCTTGGTTTGTGTATAATCTTTCGGGGGATTGCCGGTTATGAGTCAGGACATTGTGCAGGAAGTAGTTTTTTTTCTCCATTCTATCCTTATGGGCCTGGTCATTACATTTGCCTACGATTGGATATTAGTTTGCAGAAAATTATTCACGCATGGCAGGTTTTTGATCTCCATGGAGGATCTGCTTTATTGGTTTGCTTGTGGAATTGGCGTTTTTTATATGTTATACAAAGAAAACAATGGCGTTCTGAGATGGTTTGCCGTGATGGGCGCAGCTCTTGGAATGCTTTTTTATAAATTACTGGTGAAAAACTATTTTGTCAACCTTGTGTCAGCATGTATACACAAGATAATGTGGTTTGTTTTCCGTGTCATACAAGTTGTGCTAAAACCTGTAAAATGGCTGTTTTGCGGCATTCGAAGGTTTGTTCGATTGATCATAAGGAAACTGAAAAAAGTAAAGGAGTTTATAAAAAAACGGTTGACGGTCTGCCTGAAAACAATTAGAATAATTTTATGTAAACAGTAGCTCTGAGAGGGGATTTCTGTGAAGATGAGAGGAGTATCAGTAACAACATGGCAAAAAAAGCAGCATATCGTAAGAAGCGCCAGAACCGTACGGGCATGCTTTTGGTTACCACAGTTGTTATCATGATGCTGATTGTGGTTGCAGTCAAGAGTGTAGAACTTCGCGAGAAACGTACGGCCTATATGGCACGGGAAGAAGCCCTGATGCAGGAGATTGAAGCAGAGCAGGCGAGAACAGAAAAGATTAAAGAGTACGAGAAATATACCCAGACTAAGAAGTACGTGGAAGAGATTGCTAAGAATAAGCTGGGGCTTGTGTACGAAGGAGAAATTATATTTAAAGACGAGAATTAAGCAGATTTCGGAGGACATCTGAGATTTGCTTTTTCTATTTGAAAATTTTTATAATTCAAGATACCTTGTATGGAGGAGATGAACTGCCAGACTGGAGTCTGTGAACATTTTTATAGTAATAAATAGGACAACCTTCTCATATATTGATAAAGATAGAGTAATCTGGACAATTTGCGGCTGTATGCCGTGTATTACTTTGGCGGCACTATGCAGTGGTGTTTGAAGGAAAACAAATGGGGAGGTATTGCATGAAAAAACAGACGGAGGATAGGGATGATAATAAGATAACGATCATACCAGAATATGGCAGACAGAGACTTTTAAATTATGCAGAGTCATTCAGAGATTTGGCAGATCTGTTCGAAGCGGAAGAAATGTGTCTTGGTGGGACGAACGATAATGATCCGGCAGATCGGCAGGACTACCTGTGGCAGCGAAAATTGCAGGAAAATCAAGGACTTTTGGCAGAACATTTAAAAGAGATGGCACATATTATGGCAGAGGTGGCACATGAAACTTGCTTGTATCGACCTATGGGAGAAAGAAAATACAAGCAGGTGTCGAAATTGCTTCGGGAATCGGGGATTCTACTGCGTAATTTTTTTGAACTGGAACGGGAGGATGGGCATATAGAAGTCAGTCTGACGATGAAGACCATCTCGGAAAAATACACAAAATTCGGAGAGCATATCTGTGTAGAAGACGTGGCGGATTTCATATCGGTGGCGATGAATATTCGGCTGCACGCGGCGAAGAATACGCCGCAGTATCTCACGCCGGATTGGAGCACCTATTATTTTACAGAAGAAGAAAACTTCCATCTGCTCACTGGGGTGGCTAAGGCGGTGAAAGAGAATGAACAAGTATCAGGGGATAATTATTCTTTCTATGAGGCAGAGAATGGCAGAATGGTTGCGATTCTGTCAGATGGAATGGGGTCTGGTGAGAAAGCGTGCGGCGATTCAGAACGGGTGATCGAGAAGATGGAGAGACTTCTGGAAGCTGGTTTCCGTAAAGAGACAGCAGTACAGATGATCAATGGTGCGTTGGTGGCAGCAGGGCAGGAAGAAAATCTGTCTACGTTAGACTTATGTGACATTAATATGTATACTGGCGCATGTGAGTTCATGAAAGTAGGGGCCGCCTGTAGTTATATTAAAAGAGGACGGCTGGTGGACAGGTTGTCAGCGCTGAATTTTCCGTTGGGGGTTTTTGGGCAGATTGAGACGGAAAGTCTGCATAGAGTACTGCAGAGTGGAGACTATGTAATTATGTTGTCTGATGGGATCCTGGATGCGCTTTCCCAGGGGATCGGGGAAGAGGTGCTGCCAGAGATCATTGGGAGGATAGAATATACGAACCCAAATGAGATTGCGAATCAGATTCTGGCGTACTGTTTAAAACAGAGCAGCGGGCAGGTCAGGGATGATATGACGGTACTGGTAATCGGGGTTTGGGAGAAAGATATGATACAGGATTAGGACTGTAAAGTGCACAGAATTTGAAAAGGGATAAGGCATTGTTACAATGACAGATCGTACCTATACAAAAGTAAAAAAATTTATAGAAAAATATCATATGATAGAAGCACGGGATGTTGTGGCGGTGGGAGTGTCAGGGGGTGCGGATTCTGTCTGTCTGCTGCACCTGCTCTGGAAGATGCAGCAGGAAATGGGATTTAGGATGCTGGTAGTGCATGTGGATCATAGTGTAAGGGCGGAGGCGGTGCAGGATGCTGCCTATGTAGCGTCACTGTGCCGAAAGCTGGCAGTTCCCTTTTATCTGCGGAAAGTGGATATGAACGGCTATGCGCTGCAGAAAAAACTTTCACCAGAAGAGGCAGGAAGACTGCTTCGCTACCAGGCTTTTGAGGAAGTTTTGGAAGAGCAGAGACAGGAAGGAGAATCGGGAAAGATTGCAGTTGCGCATAACAGTAATGACCGGGCGGAAACAATGCTATTCCACTTGTTCAGAGGCAGCGGGATCAAAGGTCTCAGTTCAATCCAGCCTGTCAGGGAATCGGTGATACGGCCGGTCTTATGTCTGGAAAGAACGGAGATTGCACACTATTTGCTGGAGAATCAGTTGTCTTATTGCAAAGACCACACCAACGACGAGGATGATCATACCCGTAATCGGATCAGGCATCATATCCTGCCCTACGCGGAAAGGGAAGTCTGTTTGGGAGCGGTAGCGCATATGGGGCAATTAGCGGAAATTCTTCTGGAGACGGAAGGGTATCTTGACAGACAGACAAGGCGTTTGTATGAGAAATATGTGCAAGAGATCAATCCGGAGGAGATTGGCCGGTCCTATCGTCCTGAAATGGCAGGTGTGTGCGTTGAGAGTGCAGAATTGTTACAGGAGGATTGTGTTCTCTATAAGAGAGTATTGCTTGCCTGCATGGAAAGGCTGACACCGTATAGGAAGGATATTACGGGACAGCATATCGCGGATCTGGTACAGTTATTGACTAAGGAAGGAAGCAAGGAAATAGATCTGCCTTATGGAATCAGGGCATATAAGGAATATGACAGACTTTACCTGGTTAGGGAGGCGCAAAAGGCGGCTAAGGCAGAGAAGGTGACGTACCAGGCAGCAGGGAATGGAAAGCTGATAGAAGAAAAGAGCAGGGAGAAAGCTTCCGGCATGGTCTACCAGATGAAACCGCCTATGGAAATCTTTCTGCCTGGGGAAGGTACTTTTGCTATTACTTTGTTGGAAAAAGAGTCTGGATTCTTTGAAAAAGAGGAAAATATTCCACAAAATAGATATACGAAATGGTTTGATTATGATAAAATAACTACGTCTTTGTTATTGCGTACACGACGGCAGGGAGACTATCTGACAATAGACGCCGCGATGCATACGAAGTCTGTCAAACAATATATGATTAATGAGAAAATCCCGAAAATGCAGCGTGACAGAATGCATTTGCTGGTTGACGGATCCCATGTGCTATGGGTGCCTGGTTACCGGATCAGCCAGCACTACAAAGTGGATGAAAGTACAGAACGTATCTTGCAGGTACGGTTCAGAGGAGGAAGCAATGGCGGAACGAATTGAAGAATTACTAAGCGAAGCAGAAGTAGACAGAAGAATACAGGAGATTGGTGATCAGATTTCCAAGGATTACGCTGGCAAACAAGTGCATTTGGTCTGTGTGCTCAAGGGAGGCAGTTTCTTTATGTGTGAACTTGCCAAGAGGATTACAGTGCCGGTGTCTTTGGACTTTATGTCGGTATCCAGTTACGGAGGGGATACAAAATCCAGTGGTGTGGTCAAGATTGTGAAGGATTTGGATGAATCTCTGTTGAATAAGCATGTGCTGGTAGTGGAGGATATCGTAGATTCTGGAAGAACTCTGAGTTATCTGTTAGAGATGTTGAAAGACAGAGGTCCGGCAGATGTGAAGTTATGTACGCTGCTTGATAAGCCAGAAAGAAGAGTAGTGGATGTGAAAGTAGATTATACAGGATTTGAAATTCCTGATGAATTCGTGGTGGGATATGGTTTAGATTACGATCAGAAGTACCGGAATCTGCCTTATATTGGGATTGTTAAATTTAATTGATCTTTCAGTAACCGCTCAGGCATACTGTCAGACATGTCTGAGCGGTTGCTCCTATAAATATGTAATATGAAAGAGGTTTACCTTGAGCAGAAATAATAAGAGTTTCTATATGTATTTTGTAATTATTATCGGACTGCTTCTGTTTACCGTTTGGATCGGAACGATAAGAGTGCAGGATAGCAGTTACACGAAAGGTGAGTTTATCAGTCAGTTGGAGAATAAGGAAGTGGCGATCGTCAAGGTCTGCCCGAATAAGGAAACAGCGGCTGGATCACTGGAAGTGACATTGAAGAGCGGTGAGGAGAAAGTCCTGTATGTGACGGATGTATCGGAAGCGGAGGCATTGGTCAGGAATTATGATATGGATCCTATCGTAGAGAGTGTACCGGAGGAAAGCTGGTTCTTAAACAGTGTGTTCCCGATTCTGATTGTGGTAGTGGTCTGTGTTTTCTTTTTTGTGATGATGAATGCCCAGAATACAGCTAACGGCGGCGGTAACGGCAAGATGATGAACTTCGGAAGAAGCCGCGCCAAGATGACCATGGGCGGGGAGAATAAAATTAAACTGGACGGTGTGGCAGGCTTGAAGGAAGAGAAAGAAGAACTGCAGGAGATCGTTGAATTCTTAAGAGAACCGGGCAAATTTACGAAAGTGGGCGCGCGTATTCCGAAAGGAGTTCTTCTGGAGGGAGCGCCTGGTACTGGTAAGACGTTATTAGCCAAAGCGATTGCTGGAGAGGCGAATGTTCCCTTCTTTAGTATTTCCGGTTCTGATTTCGTAGAGATGTTTGTCGGTGTCGGTGCCTCCCGTGTGCGTGATATGTTCGCAGAGGCGAAGCGGCATGCGCCGTGTATCATTTTTATTGATGAGATTGACGCGGTTGCGAGACGACGCGGTACAGGTATGGGCGGTGGCCATGATGAGCGTGAGCAGACGTTGAATCAGCTGTTGGTCGAGATGGACGGTTTTGGTATTAATGAGGGAATCATCGTGATGGCAGCCACGAACCGTGTGGACATACTGGATCCGGCTATTTTGAGGCCGGGACGTTTCGACCGTAAGATCACGGTGGCAGCGCCGGATGTGAGAGGCCGGGAAGATATTCTGAAGGTTCATGCGCAGAACAAACCCCTGGGAGATGATGTAGACTTGTCCCAGATTGCGCAGACAACTGCAGGGTTTACGGGGGCAGATCTGGAGAATCTTCTGAATGAGGCGGCGATCAACGCCGCTATGGATAAGCGTGTGTTTGTCAAACAAGACGATATCAAGAGAGCCTTTGTCAAGGTGGGCATTGGTGCGGAGAAGAAGAGCCGGATTATTTCTGATAAGGAGAAAAGAATTACGGCCTATCATGAGGCGGGTCATGCGATCCTGTTCCATGTGCTTCCCAATGTAGGGCCGGTTTATACAGTGTCAATCATTCCCACCGGAATTGGCGCCGCAGGGTATACGATGCCGCTTCCAGAGAAAGATGAGATGTTCCTGACGAAGGGCAAAATGTTAGAAGATATCATGGTTTCTTTAGGAGGACGTATTGCGGAGGAGATCATCTTTGATGATATTACGACAGGGGCGTCCAGTGATATTAAGAGGGCAACCCAGGTTGCCCGCAGAATGGTGACCAGGTATGGTATGTCGGACAATATTGGTGTGATCAACTATGATGACGACGATGATGCAGTATTTATTGGAAGGGATTTGGCGCATGCCAAGAGCCACAGCGAGGTGATTTCCGGTGAGATCGACCGCGAAGTGAAAGTGATCATCGACGATTGTTATGAGAAAGCGAAAGCGATCATTTTAGGACAGGAAGAAGTGCTGCATAGCTGTGCGAAGCTGCTTCTTCAGAAAGAAAAGATCAACCGTGCCGAGTTCGAAGCGCTCTTTGATACGGACTATTCTCAGCCAGAGGAGACGGAGATGAAATAGAAAAACAGATTTTGTGCAAAATATACAAAAACGAACATACAAATTTGTAATATTTGTGAATCCTTAGTATTGTGGACAGGTACATGCTATGCTATTATACTACTTGTAACCCCCCAATACATTATATAGTTTTTGCTATACCCCATAAGAAAGAAATACCTTCTCTAAAACAGGCAGCCATCGAAAGCTGTCTGTTTTACTTTGCTGGTTTTTTTCTTGAACATCTACAGTAGATAGTATAGAATACATATATAACGGACTTTAAAGAGAGGCATAAAGCATGGATATAAGCCAATTTCAGAGAGCAGAGAAGAATCAGCAGTATATTGCAGGCATGCGTCCGGTCATCAATAAAGAAGCGTTATTCTCAGATACAACAGAAGATTATGTATATCCGCCAGAGCCGAGCGCCTATGGTGAAGTTACCATTCGTTTCCGTTCGGCCAGAAATAATATTGACAGAGTGTTTTTCGTGTGTAAGGGCGAGAAGCACATTATGTTAAAGACGGAGACAGACAATTACTTTGACTATTACTCCTATTCAGTGCAGTTAGATAATGAGAAACTGATCTATTATTTCGAGGTACGGGTAGGTAAGATCGACTGCTTCTACGACACGAGAGGCATCTGTAAAGATATCAATGAATATTACCATTTCCAATTAATTCCAGGTTTCAAAACGCCGGATTGGGCGAAGGGAGCTGTATTTTATCAGATTTATGTGGATCGTTTCTACAACGGCGATCCTTCTAATGATGTATTGACGAATGAATATCAGTATATCGGAGATAAGACGGTTAAAGTGGAGGATTGGAATAAGTATCCGGCGGCAATGGGCGTCCGGGAATTTTATGGCGGGGACTTGCAGGGAGTGCTTGACAAAATGGACTATCTGCAGGATTTGGGTGTGGATGTTATTTATTTTAACCCCTTATTCGTCTCACCTTCTAATCATAAATACGATATCCAGGATTATGATTATATTGATCCGCATGTGGGCAGGATCGTTCATGATGAGGGAGAGCTGCTGCGTCATGATCAGCATGAGAACAGGTTTGCCAGCAGGTATATTGACCGGGTGTCCAATAAGAAGAATTTGGAGGCCAGCAATGAGCTTTTTGTCCAGGTGGTGCGGGAAGCGCATGCAAGGGGCATGAAGGTCATTCTGGATGGCGTGTTCAATCATTGCGGTTCTTTTAACAAGTGGATGGACAGGGAACGTATTTATGAGAATGCACCTGGATACGAGAAGGGGGCTTATGTAGCGCAGGATAGTCCTTACCACACGTACTTTCAATTTCATGACAATCATAAGTGGCCCTACAATGGTTCCTATGACGGCTGGTGGGGGCATGACACACTGCCGAAGCTGAATTATGAGAATTCACAGCAGTTAGAAGACTATATTTTGTATGTTGCCAGGAAATGGATCGCGGCGCCTTATTGTGTAGACGGCTGGCGGCTTGACGTGGCAGCAGATTTAGGGCATACACCAGAGTATAACCATTCATTCTGGAAAGCATTCCGTAAGGCGGTTAAGATGGTCAATCCAGATGCTATCATATTGGCGGAGCACTATGGAAGCCCGAAGGGCTGGCTGCAGGGTGATGAATGGGATACCGTGATGAATTATGATGCTTTTATGGAGCCTGTGACCTGGTTTTTGACTGGTATGCAGAAACACAGCGACGATTACCGGGAGGACTTAAGGGGCAATGCGGACAGCTTTTGGGGAGCAATGCAGCATCACAGCGCAAGTTTCACGACGCCTTCTCTTCAAGTGGCAATGAATGAGCTTTCTAATCACGATCATTCCCGGTTCCTGACCAGGACGAACAGGAGAGTGGGAAGGACCAATACTCTTGGCCCGGAAGCCGCCAATGCTGGTGTGAATAAAGCAGTTATGCGGGAGGCGGTAGTGATTCAGATGACCTGGCCTGGAGCGCCCACGATTTACTATGGTGATGAGGCTGGCGTATGTGGATTTACCGATCCAGATAACAGGCGCACGTATCCATGGGGACATGAAGACCAGGAACTCATTGCGTTCCACAAGGAAGCTATCCGGATTCATAAGACATATAAGGAATTCCTTACCGGATCCATCAAGCATATGGTAAGTGATTACAATGTGATTGGTTATGGAAGATTCACCAGAGAAGGACAGTCGGTGATCCTCGTGAACAATAATGAATATGAAATCACGAAAGATCTTTTCGTGTGGTATCTGGGTATTCCGAAAGAGTGTACGATCAAGCAGCTACTGCTGACCACTGCAGATGGGTTCACTACCGAGGAGAAAGAATATCAGGTGAAGGCTGGTAAAGTTTCTATTACGCTGCCTCCAACTTCTGCGGTTATTCTGCGGTATGAAGATGAGGAGATCAGCAGCTTTATGGAATATCGATAAGTAGACCAGAAACGTAAAGAAAGGCCGGTGGGATGTTGTCCTGCCGGTCTTTATGAATTTAGAGGGAAAATAAAAAATCATGAAACGAAACAGGGATCAGGAGGGTATTGTATATGGGAAATAAAATAAAATATATGTGCATGGCTGTTATGGCGGCCAGTATGCTGACAAGCTGTAACGGTCAGGGGCCTGCAGAAGAACCTGTAAAGTTACAGGGGACGATTGACAAGGCGGTTGCGGACTATCCTGCAGCATCAGAGTACGATGCTACATTGCTGCAGGGGATCAACGGGTTTGCTTATGATATGGCACAGCGTCTTGCCGTTGACGGGGAGAACTACTTCTTTTCACCGTACAGTCTCTGTCAGGCGCTCAGTGTGTTGGACAATGCAGCAGGGGGAGAGACGAAACGTCAGATTGAAGATTTGCTGCATATTTCAGATCTTATGGAGTGGAACATGCAGATGGGACTTTATGGACTGGGAAAGGAGTCTCAGGAAGAGGAACTTACCTGTGCAAATTCTCTTTGGATTGATAAGCAGTGTGAACTTTCTGAGGACATCTATGAGAAGTATCTTCCGACAGTGGAGGAATACTATTTCGTACAGAGTTATCAGGCAGATTTCAAGAAGAATCCAGAACAGACGAAGGAACAGATCAACCGGTGGATTTCTGAGAATACAGGTGGGATGATCAAGAGTTTTAACGACCAGGTTGACCAGGATACGGTTCTGTCTTTAATCAATGCAGTGTACTTTTATGGTGAGTGGTCGTATCCTTTTGAGGCAAATGACACTGCTCCACAGACATTCCATGGAACCAAAGAAGAAAGTACAGTGAGCATGATGCACCAGGGAGGAATTTGGCTTTCCTATTATGAGAAAGACGGACTCTGCGGATTGAGTCTGCCTTATGGAGAAGGCAGTATCGTGATGAATATTGTGATGCCGAAACAGGAAGAGCAAGGAGCGCCAGAGTCAGAAAGTCAAAAGACAGAGGATAGGCAGGAAGTTTCTGCTGTAGAATTGTTCTGGCGGGGGAACAATGAGGACAGGAATGCTTTTCTGACAAGTCTTATGGCTGCAGATACCGTGAGGATTCAAAGGCTGCGGATGCCGAAATTTCAGGCAGACTATATGGTGGATGAACTGATCGGGTTATTAGAGGGCATGGGTCTGGTGAATGCTTTTGATAGTGTTAAGGCAGAATTTCCAGGCATTGGAAATGTCTACGTCAGCAATGCAGCGCACAAGGCAAAGCTGGAGGTAGATGAGCTGGGCAGCAGGGCCGCTGCGGTAACAGAATTTGCCGTGGCAGGAACAGCGGAAGATATAGAAGATGATTACGTTGAGTTTGTCGTGGACCGTCCGTTTCTGTTTACGATCCAGGATAAACAGACAGGAATGATTCTGTTTATGGGCCAGGTAAACAATCTGGAGGGAATAGAGTAACATGTCAGAGGAACGAATAACGACACAGGCAGCGGTTGACAGGTATGCAGATATGGTTTACCGGCTGGCTTTGTCACAGATGAAGAACAGAACGGATGCAGATGACTTATTTCAGGAAGTGTTTGTTAGACTTGTGCGTCATGTGCAGGATCTGGAGTCATGGGAGCACGTGAAAGCCTGGTTGATCCGGGTGACAATTAACTGTGCGAAGAAACATTATAAACAGTACTGGAATCGAAATGTAGATTATATGGAAGAGCCGGAGCGCATTGCAGATGAAAATGAAGTATTTGCGTGTGCAGAGGAACATCCTGTGCGGACAGCAGTACAGAAACTGCCGCCGAAATACCGCCTTGTAGTACATCTGTATTATTTTGAAGAGCTAACAGTTGCGCAGATCGCACAGTTAACGGAACAAAAAGAGAGCACCGTGAAATCCCAGATACACCGGGCGAGGGAAATGCTTCGGAACTTGCTTGGGGAAGAATGGGAAGGAAAATGATCATAGAGAAAGTGAAGCCATATTTATGATAGAGCAATATAAAAAGCAGGCAGAATCTTATAAAGATATTTATCAAGAGGAGACGTCGCAGATACATGCCCCGGTTGATCTGGTTCTGGAGACAAAGAGGGCAGTTGCGGAGGAAGAGAGAAGACGGCAGAGGAAGAGTTGGGGTTGGCTGATGCCTATTACAGGGGTGGCAGCGCTTGTGTTCATCTTCAATATTTCAAAAATGCAATTTTCGCATTTGTATGCTGATCTGGCAGGAGGAAGCAGCGGGGCATCCTCAGCAGAGTATGAGGTAGCCGAGGTGGCTCCGGCAAAAGAGGAGATGGACAAGGCTATGGATGGGGCATTCCAGAACGAAGGAGAAATTACAGCGGGCAGTATAGCAGAAGACGAATATAGAGAAGAAAGCGCCACAGCGGAAACCGGAGGAGAGGAAACGAAGGAAGATTTCTTTGCAGATCATAAGGCGAGCGCCGATTTATATGATGGCTTAAGGGAAAATGAGGAGGCAAAACAGAAGAGCGTGAAAAGGGCAGAACAAGAACTCGCAGCGCAAAAAATGACGATTGTGGAAGCAGCAAAGGAACCGGATTTTTACCGGACGTCGGACACAGAGAGTACAATGTATTGTGGTCTTCTGTTCTATATAACGACAGACAGTTTTTCAGACATAGAAGCCGTAAGTCCAGACGGTTGGAAAGCTTACGTAGAGTATGGCCCAAAGAAATATATTATAACAGGCGGCGCACAGGATCAGGAGGAATTTCTGGAGAAGGCATATGGGCTGCTTCTGGAGACTGGTCAAAATGAAGACTGAAAGTGCAAGCAGCAGACAGATTGTTTTTGAATAATAGATTTTTTTGCAATAGTGCAACTTTTTTCTGTTCCGAAAGGTATTACAGGTAAGGGTAACGTAACAGGGAAGATATCTAGTCGGTTACAAGGCGGCATTGTGCCTGTAGATTGGCACAGTCATAAACTTACCAGACTTACGGAGGAGGAAAAGCTATGAAAAAGAGAAATTATGCAGCGAGGATAACTGCAGTCTGCCTGGCAGGTGTGATTACTCTGTCGGGATGTAGAAAGAGTGGAGGAACAGACAGTTCGGCAGGAGAGGAACCGGTAGAGACAGAAAATGCCGGGGTAATAGAAGAGGGGAATTCTGCAGCAAAACAGGAGGAAGCAGGAACAGCCCCAGCTCCAGCTAAAGAAGAGGTAGCGGAAGAAGAAGCAGCTGAGGAATCATTTGATTCTGCTGCTGACACGGGTGGTATAAACGACTTATGTGAGGCCGAGCAAAAAAGAAGCAAGGAGGAAAGTTATCTGGATTCCTGTTATTCCTATGATTGGACGCCGGATGCCGGATTCTCGGAGGAATACAGCGAATGGGAAGAGAAGGGGTTTGCCTTGGTGATGGAAGAACCGTTATCTACCTTTGCAGCAGATGTAGATACAGCTTCTTACAGCAATCTTAGACGTCTGATCAGGGAAGGATATACATTAGACAGTATTCCGGAGGGAGCGGTACGGCTTGAGGAATTAGTTAATTATTTCAGTTATAATCATAAAGGACCAACAGGGAAGGAACCTTTCGGTATTACGACGCAGATTAGCAGATGCCCTTGGAATGAGGAAGCAGAGCTTCTGATGATCGGATTAAGAACACAGGATATCGATTATTCCCAGGCACCGCCGTCAAATCTGGTATTTTTGCTGGATGTGTCGGGATCTATGGGTGATTTTGATAAGCTGCCTCTTTTACAGGAGTCTTTTGGGCTTTTGGCTGAGAATTTGACAAGCAGAGACAGGGTTTCCATTGTGACATATGCCGCGGACACACAGACAGTGCTAGACGGCGTTAGGGGCAGTGAGACGCAGAAGATCGTGAAAGCGGTCAACTCACTGTCAGCTGATGGTGGGACTTACGGCAGCAAAGGAATAGAGACAGCCTATGCGTTGGCGGAGGCACATTTTATACCAGGAGGGAATAACCGCGTTATTCTGGCGACGGATGGGGATTTGAATATCGGGATGACTACGGAGGAAGAGCTTGGGGATCTGATCACGGAGAAAAAGGAATCAGGTGTTTTTTTGTCAGTGTTAGGCTTTGGTACGGGAAATATTAAGGATAATAAAATGGAAACATTGGCCGATCAGGGTAATGGCAATTATGCTTATATTGACAGCCTGCAGGAAGCGAAGAAAGTTTTGGTAGAAGAAATGTGCGCGACTTTACTCACCATATGTAAGGATGTGAAGTTTCAGGTGGAATTTAATCCGGCGGTGATAGAAAGTTACCGTTTGCTTGGATATGAGAACCGGACAATGAGGCGCGAGGACTTTCACGATGACACGAAAGATGCAGGAGAGATTGGAGCAGGGCACAGCGTGACAGCACTCTATGAAATTGTGTTAAAAAATTCTTCCGGCAGCATATCGGAGGAAGAGATTGAAGATCTGAAATACAGCAAAGAATACAGGCAGGAATTAGACAATGGGAAGTTTGACGGTGTGAGAAATCTGCCTGCTTCGATGAAGGAGTGGATGACGCTCAGTATCCGTTATAAACGTCCCGCGGAGAAGGATAGCTCTATTCTGGAGTATCCGATAGGGTATGAGAGCTATACGTCAAAGCCGGATGAAGACTTTGTTTTTGCCGCCGTAGTGGCGGAGTTTGGTCTTCTGGCTTCACACAGCAGGTATCCGGAAGGGGCCTCTATGTATCATGTGGACAAAACGCTACGGTCTATGGAATTGACGGATAAATATAGAGAAGAGTTTAGGGAACTGGTGGAGGTGATTTATAGTACAATGCGGTAAATCATAACGTATAAAAGCGATAACGATTTTCTAAGGTGTTATAAATGCCTTAGAAAACCGTTATACGAGAAGGAACAAAAAGGATGCTCTATACGTTTTCTTTTGCAGCTGCGGCCGCCATAGCTCTATATTTTTCCTTTTCCGCCGCCATTTCCTCTACGGTTTTCGCCTTTAGAGTAAACCCTTTTACCGGGCGGTAAGGTACTGTTTGATGCGTGAGGCGTTTCTTAGCGTCCTCGATCACTTCCTGATACTGGGGCAGCCACTGTTCATTTGCAACGAGCATCTCATCTAACATCTGTTTGATCTCATCTGGAGTACAGACAGCGCCTGTCAGTGGATCCATCATAGCAGCCTGGCGCAGTAAGTTCAGATCTGCATGGACTGCAGCTTCTACGGCAAGTTTCTGTACCCAGACACTCTGGGAGCAGATTGCTGCACATCCTAAAGGCAGGTCGCCTACCTTGGGAACAGAGATGCCGTTGTAGTCTACGTAGCAAGGCACTTCCACAACGCATTCATCTGGAAGATTCGTGATAGTACCCTCGTTCATGATATTGAAATGTCCCCGATAGACTCTTCCGGTCTCTAAGCTCTCGATAATGTAACTGCCATGCTCGGTGGAACGGGTTTCTGGTGAGAATTTCTTGGCAGGTTCGTTGAGCCAGTTAGGAAAGTCTGTCTCGAACCAGTTACGACTCTCCTTGCAGACGCGCAGATAGCCGGCTGTCTCACCCTGGATCCAGTTGCTGTAGTTGATCCACTGCTCCATGTCTTCTGGACGCTTCCTGTACCACATCAGGTATTCGGAGAGGTGTCCGTTGGATTCCGTGGAATAATAACCGAAGTTTTTCATCACATCCAAACGGATATTCTCGTCTTTAGAAAATTCTGCCTTTTCCATCAGTTCATAAAGTTCACCCGTCCGTTCGATGCCATCTGTCTTGACGCTGATATACCACGTCTGATGGTTTAGACCAGCACAGATGATGTCCACGTCTTTCTTGTCTCTACCAAGTGCCCTGGCAATCTGCTCATGGCCATGTTGTACACCATGGCAGAGTCCGTATGTTTTCACCTTGCCGTATTTATTGCATGCCCAGGTAAGCATTGCGTTAGGGTTAGAATAGTTGAGCAGAATGCAACCGGGCGCCGCCACTTCCCTGATGTCCTTGCAGAAGGAAAGAAGCGTTGGTATGCCTCGTTGCCCGTACATAATGCCGCCAATACAGAGAGTATCGCCAACACACTGGTCAACACCGTATTTCAACGGGATTTCGACGTCCGTCGCAAAGGCTTCCAACATACCGACCCTGACACAGTTAATGACATATTTGGCGTCTGTGAAGGCTTCTCTGCGGTCCAGAGTGGCATGGATCTTAATGTGTAATCCGTTTTCATCGATATCCCTCTGACACAGCTGCGTGACCATACGCAGATTATCTGCATTAATGTCTGTGAAGGCTACCTCGATATCATGAAATTCAGGAACAGTCAACAAATCGGTCAGAAGGCCTCTGGTGAAACCGATGCTCCCGGCGCCGATAAAAGCAACTTTAAATGACATAAAAAGTCCTCCTTAAGTAAAATTTTGACGGTTTACCGCTTCTGCATCTTATGATATGATCAGATAACTATAAACCAAATAAACAGCTCTTTTAATCTAATCATAGATAGAGTAGAGGAAGTTTGCAACGGTAAGTATTTGATAAAAGAGGTAATTTTTTGATGTGTAAAAAAGAAGATAAAAAGGAAAATTATGCATTTCATTTCTTAAATGATGTAGAACATCCGGTAGTAAGACTGCATGCTGTAGGAAAGGAAAGATGCAGTACAGACGCTTATTTCTGGGCAAATGACAATCGTCCGGACTGCTATCTATTCCAGTATACCTTAAGCGGCAGCGGAACCGTTAAGATCAGCGGGAAGGAAGAGATTGTTGGGCAAGGGACGGGATTCTTCTTAAAGCTTCCAGGATCAGAGTGCTATTATTTTGACAAAGAGAAGAATGAAGCGCCATGGGAATTTATCTATTTACTATTTGAAGGAGGTGCAGCAGAAGAGTATTGTCGTTATATTGAGAATCATTTAGGCAGGATTATTTCCGTCCCTGTCTATAGCAGAGCCATTGAGTTGTTGTTTGAACTGCATGGACAGGCGAAACGTCCGAATGAAAATCCGTTTCTGCTCGGAAGTATGGTGTTTTCTTTTCTGTGTGCCCTTTGTGATACAGGAAAAGAGGGGGAAAAGGCAGAGCCGCTTCTGGTTACAGAGGCGAAAGAGTACATGGAACAGCTGTTCGCAAAACCGTCAGGGATCAGTGATGTGGCGGAAATGTGTCATGTCAGTCAGAGTCATCTGTCCCGCGAGTTTTATAAGGCAACGGGAATGAGACCAAGTGAATACTTGACGAAGCTGCGCCTGGAAAAGGCAGTGGATCTGTTAAGCAGTACATCTGTACAGCTTGCCCAAATCAGCACTGCGTGTGGATTTTCTTCCACAAATTATTTCCAGAAGGTTTTTCGGAAACATATGAAAATGTCGCCGGCCCAATTTCGCAAGTACGTAAAGAAAGAAGGATATTTGAAATTCCAAATCTAGGGAATATTTGGGTTCGCGACATTTCAGAATCTTACAGGAAGGCGGGGAATGGTATTTGCTCTTATAGTAAGGGCGGATGAGGATTGTATGCGCCACAGCTTTGTGGTGCAGCCGGGGTAGATTGGTGGGCCATATTCGATTGTCTGTGTACTTGTCTATATTCCTTGGGGGTACAACCCTTTGCGCTTTTAAAGATTCTGTTGAAGGTCTGCTGGTTATGATAGCCGGATTCCATAGCCACATTAATAATATCCATATCTGTGCGCAGCAACAGATAAGTGGCATAATCCATCCGAAGTGAATTCAGATAAGCAGGCAGACTGATTCCCAACACATTAGAAAAAATACGTGAAAGAGTGTATTTTCCGACCCCAAATTTCTTTGCTAACAGTGGAAGTGTAATTTCTTCCTGAAAGTTATTTCCAATGTAGGCAATGATCTTGCTCGTAAGATCAAGGGGGGGGGTACTTTCAAAATTATTAAGTGAAAGCATGGGAAAAATATGGCATAAAATGAGGGAAGTGAGAGAGGAAATCATGGGTGTATTTTCTGGTTTTGCCGTCAATTCAAAAAGCCTTTTTTCGGCATAGAGAATATCTGCATGCAGTGGTGAAGGATGTACAACCGGCATGTGGGGATACTTGCCAAGAAGATCCATTTTGTGCATGGGCAGGATTTCTACGGAAGAGTTCATGATGTAGAACTGGATTTCATGGGCGGCGGAAAGAGACCGGTATTTGTGGGGAATGTTTGGGAAAACCAAAGCGATATCTCCTGGCTCCAAAGCGTAATCTTTCTCACCGATCTGCATGCCGACGATACCCTTTATGACATGGACATATTCAATATAGGAATGGATATGGAGTGGATATTGTAAAGGTCTCGTTTCGTTATAAAGGATAAAAAATTCCGGTTTGTTTTCATAGAACATAGGCGGATAACCTCGGCAATAATTGTGTGGTTTTAAAAGTTAATTATGAATTATTATAGAGTGCGGTCTGTTATAATGTCAAGTAACCATGGTGGAAGTTCGAGAAAACTATATGGTTTGCACGAAGAATTTTCTAATGCGCAGGAAAAGAGTAGTAAATGTGCAACTATATACGAACGATAAGAGCAATTTAATTGTTTGGTATGTGAAAGGAGACCGTATGAAAAAGAAATTAATTAGTGGACTGTTATGTGTGGCGATGGTTTTGTCGCTTACGGCATGCGGTGGCTCTGGTAGTGGCACAGGCGGTACCGGAGATACACCCTCTGAGGCGGCAGCCCCGGAAGAAGCAGCAGAAGAGACTGAAAGTGCGGGAGCGGCCAGTGGAGAGGAAACGGAAAGTGCGGCGTCTGGCGGTGACGGGAGTGGGCTTGAACTTGCCTATAACCTTGCCACAGAAGATTTTGCTGTTTTCGAAGGATTGATCAAAGATTTTACAGCGGAAACAGGAATTGATGTTACGATTTATAATGGCGGGGACGATTATGAGTCAGCGATGAAGACACGTATGTCTTCAGGTGATCTGCCGGATATGTGGGTAACCCATGGGTGGAGTATTATCCGTTACAGTGAGTATATGATGGATCTGAGTGACCAGCCCTGGGTTGCAAATATTGACGCTGGACTGAAAGATGTTATTACCAATGATAACGGGGAACTTTTCATATTGCCAATCACGCAGGCGGTTGCGGCGATCATGTATAATAAGGACGTTCTGGAGGCAGCAGGCGTAGATCCGACTACGATCCGTACGTGGGATGATTTTAATGCGGCATGTCAGGCAATCGCAGACAAGACAGAGGCGACGCCGATCGAGTTGTGTCTTGGAGATGCTTTTGATGCATACATGCTGGAAGTAATCTGGCCGACGCTTTATTCTAACAACGATATTGCTGATAATAAGGCAGCAGCTTTACAGGATGGCTCTTTCGACTTTACAGTAGACGGCGCCGACAGTTTTCAGATGGTGAGTGATTGGTTTACGTCTGGCTTCTTTAATGAAGATTATGTAAGTGGCAAAAAAGATGATATCTGCAGTGCACTTGCGAATGGAGAAGGTGGATTTGCCCTGTACTCTACGGAAATGATTCCATCCATACTTGCTTATAATGAAGAAGCAAATATCGGTATTCTTCCGGTTCCGGCTAAGGATGACAGCACGGCGTCTTACTTCGGTACAGGAGAGGGGAATTTCAGTTGCTTTGGTATCTGGAAAGATACTGAGTATGCAGATCAGTGCAAACAGCTTTTAGAATATCTGGCACGTCCGGAGATTGCAGTTCAGGTTGTTAAGATCGATGGTGGTATTCCTGGTCTGACAGATACGGTGTTAGATGAAAATGACTTGGCTGCTTATACGACCAATGCTTTTAAAGAAGCACAGGCACAGTTTGATGGTGATCTGGTTTACGACAACTTCTTTGACCGCGAGTATCTTCCCAGCGGCATGTGGAGTGTTATGGGAGATTCCCTTGGGACATTGCTTGCTGATGGCGATCCAGAAACCAGCAAGGAAGAGGCTATGGGAATGGTACAGGATAACTATAGCGATTTAATGGGCAATTAAGAGGTGAAAGCAGCAATATAACATAGTAATATAAAGGACTCCAAAACTGGATAGGAACGCATGGCGTCTTTTCAGGAACAGGAGTCCTTGCTGCCTTTGTCATCTATGCGGATAGGAGTGTTTATGACTGGTACAAGGAAACGAAAACTCAACTGGTTTTACATGCCTGCAGTGATCATTATGCTGGCGTTTATTGCATATCCATTGTGTTATGCAGTGTATTTGTCTTTTTTTAAATGGAACGGTTATTCTGTGAACAAGGATTTTGTAGGTATTTCCAATTATGTCTCTATGTTCAAGGATAAAGTATTTCTTTCATCTTTGCGCAATACGCTTATCTATGGTTTTGCATGTACTTTTTTCCAGCAGGTGATCGGACTTACTATGGCAATGTTTTTGAATACTAAATTTAAAGGCAGAGGGATGGTCAGGACAGTCATCTATATGCCTGCGATGATATCGGGTCTTGTCATGGGATATATCATGTATTTCTTCTTCCAGTTAAAGGGCGGCGTGATCAATGATATTATGGCATCGCTTGGTATGGCGGGTTATGATTGGCTTGGAAACGGTACTTCGGCCATTGCAGTTATTGTATTCATCAATACATGGCAGTTTGTAGGTGTCAGTATGGTAATCTATCTGGCAGGCATTCAAGGGGTGTCACAGTCCTACATAGAGGCGGCAACTGTGGATGGTGCGTCTGCGTGGGAAAGATTTCGTCATATCATCCTGCCTCTTTTGATTCCGGCGCTTTCTTCTTCCGTAATTTATAATCTGATCGGCGGATTGAAACTATACGATGTGATCATCGCTTTGACCGATGGAGGTCCTGCAAAAAAGACGCATTCCCTTGCGACTTATATCGCCAATCGCTATTTTGATGCTGAGAGGGCTGGTTATGCGGCAGCGATCGGTGTATTTTCTTTCGTGATGATCATGGTCATTTCTATGATCGTTAATGCGTATTTCCGGAAAAAGGAGGTTGAACTTTAATGGCGAAGATAAAAGATTTACGGAAAAACAGCCAGCCAGCGTTGTTTGAAGATGAAAAGATGAAATTTCGGGCAAGGGATTGGTGGAAATATCTGATTAGCCTGTTTCTATTCATTGTGTACCTGTTTCCATTTTATGTGATCATCAACGTATCACTTCGTTCTTTTAGTGATACATCTTCCCGAATAAAATTTCCGGATCCCATTTATTGGGAAAATTTCCGCAAGGTGATTGAAAGCGGCGAGATATTTACGGGTATCAAAAATTGTTTGATCATTACAGCGTTGGTTCTTCTTCTGGAGATTGTCGTAGGATGCATGGCGGCATATGCTCTGGCACGGAATCAATCCAAACTGAATGAAGTGGTGAGAAGCCTGATTATGTCTGTTATGATGATTACCCCGTTAACGATTCTGGTTGGTATTTATTCCACGATGTCTACAATTCATGCCACATCTACTTATTGGGGAATGGTATTGGTGCTCAGTGCCTTTGGTCTGCCCTTGGTTATCTTCTTGTATACAAATTTTATTTCTTCCATACCAGTAGCTTTGGATGAAGCGGCGGCGATTGATGGAGCAAGCAATTTTCAGGTATTTTTCCGTATCATCCTGCCGCAGCTTAAGACAGTTACGGTTACGGTTATTATTTTGCAGGGGGTTGGCGTATGGAATGAGTATACGTATTCTTACTATTTCTTGCAGAAAACATCTATGAGAACGATTACGCTGGTCATCAAGACATTTTTCTCAGCAGTGTCCAATGATTATGGCGCAGCAGCTGCGACAGCGGTGATCGGCATGATGCCGCTTGTCATTGTGTATTTGTGTCTGCAGAAATATTTTATCCAGGGTCAGGTAGAAGGCGCTGTGAAAGGTTAGCAAGTTAAGGTGAAGGCAGCGCGGAAATGGAGAAAAATTGAAATTTACATTGGATTCCCCGGTTTTTAGTATGATTGACCAGATTACAGATTTACTGGTGGCAGGATTCTTATGGCTTGTGTTTTCAGCACCGTTGGTTACAATCGGGCCGGCAAGTGCCGCCCTGTATTATACGATTGTTAAAGTGATTAGAAGGAAGAGAGAGACTGTTACAAAATCTTTTCTTCACGCTTTTTTGGTTAATCTGAGACAGGGCGTAGGGATTACGCTGCTTTATATGGTGTATGGCGGTTTGTTTTTCCTTTATAGTTATCTCTTAAGGTATGGGGAGATACAAGGAAAGGGATATATGGCTGTGGCCGGCGGAATTATTATTGTATCGCCGCTTCTGTTTACACTGCCTTATATTTTTCCGGTTCTGTCCAGGTTTCAACTTAAGACAGGCAGAATAATACAGTATGCGCTTCACATGTCAGTGAGACACTTTATGATAACATTTGTATTGCTGTTCATGCTTTCGGTGATTGGAATTTTAATCTATTTCATACCTTTTTTTCTAGTCATTTTACCGGGAGTGTATGTTTATCTATCCTCCTTCTTGATTGAAAGAGTATTTCGATGGTATCTGGCAGCAGAACGGGAAAAATATAAAGAGGGAGAAGCGTTACCGTGGTATCTGGAGGAAGAAGAGCATTAAGAAAGTTTAAGACAGCAAAGTGTTCTCTGCATCAGCTTGAGATTTGGCAGGGGACAATCATAGCGGATAGAAATTAATTGGGAAGGAGTATTACATAGATGGATAGAAGGATTATCATCCAGGAGAATGGATTGACAGTTGCGTTCCGGATCCGGGAGGATGGTGTGGTGGAACTAAACAGTTTTCGTCCGGAACAGGTGGAAAGCAGGACTGGACAGCAGGAAGATCAGGAAGTTGTCAGCCCGATCGTGGAAGTTCAGCTGACAGGAAAAGGAACGAGGGGGATGCATGCCTACAAGCATAATGCAAGCAGTGCATCTCTGGATTTCCACTATAAAGAACATAGGATAGAAATGTGGGAGAAAGGAAAAGAACTGCAGATCTTTTTAGTGACGGAATATGATTTGCAGGCAGTCTACCATATGCGCTTTTTTGAGGGCATACCAGTAGTGCAGGTGTGGACAGAGCTTGAGAATAGAGGCAGCGAAGCGGTTGGATTAGAATATGTGTCCTCCTTTATGTATCAGAATCTTTGTTGTAATGGGAAACTGCCGTATGGAGATAAAACCGATATCTATACGCCGTTAAACGGCTGGAGCTGCGAGGCGCAATGGAAGAAAGAAGATATCCGGGATTTGAATCTTCCTGGCATGACCGTAAATGGGTTCAATGAGCCAGGATTTGGAAATAACCGCTATTGTTATGGTGGAAGAAGCTCTTGGTCCTCGTGCGAGTATCTTCCTATGGGACTGGCGCATGACAGGGAGACAGAAGAAACCTACTGCTTTCAGATCGAGCATTCCGGGCAATGGCATGTGGAATATGGCACGGAGCCAGGGGAAAGGCTATATCTTGCATTAAGCGGTCCTACCGAGGCGGAGAATGGTTGGTGGAAAAACCTAAAACCAGGAGAAACTTTTGCTACTGTACCAGCAGCTTTTGGCGTAGTACAGGGTGATATCAGCGAGGCGGTTGCTGCTTTGACTGCATACCGGCGTGCAATTCGCAGACCAAATGAGGACAATGAGAAGCTGAACGTTGTGTTCAATGATTATATGAATTGCCTGATGGGCGATCCGACTGACGAAAAAGAGCGGATGATTATTGATAAGGCGGCAGAAATAGGATGCGAATATTACTGTTTAGATTGCGGTTGGTATGATGGGGGCTACTGGTGGGACAAGGTGGGAGAATGGGTAGAATGCCCAGAACGTTTTCCAAATGGACTGAAATCTATCTGCGAATATGCCAAGAGTAAGAATATGATCATGGGATTATGGCTTGAGATCGAGGTTATGGGCGTTGCATGTGAATTGGCGGCAAAGCTGCCGGATGACTGGTTTATCTGCCGGCATGGTAAGAGACATATTGACAACAAAAGATATCTTCTGGATTTCCGCAATTCAGATGTACGTAAATACTGCAGCGACGTTGTGGATCGGCTGATTGAAGACTATGGGGTAGGTTATTTTAAGATTGATTATAATGTAACCATGGGTCATGGAAGCGATCTGAATACAGACAGTTGTTCCGATGCAATCCTGGAGCATTACAGATGTTTGTACGAATGGTATGTGGAGATGTTTGAAAGGCATCCTAAACTGGTAATTGAAAACTGCGGTTCTGGCGGACAACGTATGGATTATGGAATGTTGAAGCTTCTAAGTCTGCAGTCTACCAGTGACCAGACGGATTATATTTATAATTCTTACATTGCAGCGAATGTGGCAAGCGCTGTGACACCGGAGCAGGGAGGTATGTGGGTATATCCCTATGAGGATGAAGAAGAACATGTTATCTATAACATGGTAAATGGCCTGCTTTTGCGTCCCTATGTCAGCGGCATGGTATGGAAACTGTCTGAGAACAGTATGCAATTAATGCAGGAGGGTATTTCACTGTATAAGGAAATCCGTTCTGATGTGAAAGAAGCGTTGCCGTTCTTTCCGCTGGGATTTGGTAATATAAAGGACCAGGCATTGGCATATGGACTGTGTACGGGAGATACGCTATACTTATCCATATTCGCACCTGGTACGCAGGATGTGGAGATTCCTTTAATGTTTGAAAAAGAAATCGTGCAGGCGGAGGTAATCTATCCGAAAAAGGGAAACTGTGCGTATCAGGTTGAGAACGGGGTATTGTCGGTTCATATGCCCCAGAAAAAGGCAGCCAGGCTGTTTAAGTTGAAACTGAAACAGACAACAGGGACGATACAGGCTGTCTGATCCATCAGATCGATCAAGGGCTGTTGTCAGGGATGCCGAAGTTGGTAAACCTTATCGGCAGGTGTTGTCATGAAAGTAGGACAGTTTGGTTGCTGATAAGATTGAAATATATTATTTCGGATTTTCTGCACATAGAGTGAGGGTATCACGCATCATCTAATTTGATGATCTGCGATACCCTCTTTTCTAAAAGATTATTTCACTTCGATTTTCCGGACTTCTTCCTTAGCGGCGATCTCCTTCTTTGGGAACTTCACTTCCAGAATACCATTATTATAAGATGCGTCAATATCACCGGGTTCCACGTTATTTACGCGGAAGCTTCGGGAGTAAGAGCTGTAGCAGCGCTCCCTGCGGATATATTTGTTTTTGTCCTCATCGCTCTTTTCTTCTTTGTGGGAGGCGGAGATCGTGAGCAGGTTATCTTTCAGGTCTATGCTGATATCGGACTTATCGAAACCTGGCAGCTCTGCCTGGAGAAGATAGCTGTCTCCCTGATCGATTACGTCGGTCTTGAAAGCGTCGAAAGTAGCCAGCTCGTTGTTGCCCCAAAAATCCTTGAAGGCATGGTCAAACATCTGATCGAAAGAGTCATCGAAAAACATAGGTTTGTAGGTATGGTTGTTGAATAATGCTGGTCTTAACATATAGATCACTCCTCTTCTGAAATATACTATGCGGTCTTCGCTTAGGAGGTGTACCGCATGTTGTTGGTTTATTGTAGATGTTGTGATAACAGTCAGGAAATCTAAGCTGTTACCTGCTATCAGTATGACCGGATTTCGTCTTCCAATGCATATCTGATATATTGTTTGTTGTTTATAATTGTTATACATCATATATAACAAATAGTCAATTACAGAAATCTAAAGGATTTCTTAACAAAAAATAAAATGGTAGAACAGGGATTAAATAAGAACATATTTAGAAAAGCATAGAAGAAATTAAAAATTTGTGTGGGAAGAGCGTCTATAATATGGTAGCATAGAAGAGAGGAAAATTCCAAAAGTATACCTGATAACCAATTCAATAGAAACCGCTTTGGAATGGAGGGAAGTCTAAGTGGATTTCGGAATGCCTACTTTAATAGAAAATAAGAATCTGGAAGAGACAGTGTCTTTGTGCAGAGAGCTGGGGCTGCAGTTTATTGAGTTGAATATGAATTTTCCCCTGTATCAGGTCAGTCAGCTTGAAGACACAGCATATTTTCTGCGTTTGGCACGTGAGAATGGGATATATTTTACAATTCATTTAAGTGAGGATCTCAATGTATGCGACTTTAATTCCGAAGTGGCAGAGGCTTATAGGCGGACGGTAGTCCGGGCGCTGGAAGCGGCGAATAAGATACAGGCACCGCTTTTGAACATGCATATGAATCATGGTATTTTTGTAACGCTGCCAGATACAAAAGTCTGGGTGTTTGAGCAATATAAGGAGCAGTATCTATCGGCTGTTCATGAGTTTTGCACGCTGGTTAAGAAGACTGCGGGGGGATCTGGGGTTCAAATATGCATTGAGAATACGGATGGCTACCAGAATTTTGAGAAAGAGGCTATTGAATTCTATTTGCAGAGCGCAGAGTTTGCACTGACATGGGATATTGGTCATTCCCATGTGTGTGACAATATAGACGAGCCGTTTCTGATGGCGCACAAAGAGCGGCTGCGGCATTTTCATATTCATGATGCCTATGGACATAAGAATCATCAGACGTTGGGAACCGGAGAGATTGATTTGCGGCAGAGGATTGGCATTGCGCAGGCTTGCGGATGCAGATGCGTGGTGGAGACCAAAACAATAGAAGCATTGCGAAAATCAGTGGTTTGGCTGAAAGAAGCAGGATATATGGATTTGTAGGAAATAAGGTTACACAAAATAAAAAGCGCATTTGACAGCGCGGAAAGAGGGAGATTATGAGACTGGGAGCACTGGAGGCAGGCGGAACCAAGATGGTATGCGCCGTAGGAAATGAGGCTGGGGAGATCTTTGAGCAGGTATCTATTCCGACAGAGACACCGGAGATTACCATGCCGAAACTGATCGATTATTTCAAGGAGAAGAATGTGGACGCTTTGGGAATTGCGTGTTTTGGTCCCGTTGAGCTGGACAGGGAGTCGCCTGACTATGGGCATATTACTACCACACCCAAATTGGCATGGCGAAACTACGACATCGTGGGTGCTTTTCAGAAGGCGTTGGGATGTCCTGTCGGATTTGATACGGATGTGAATGGTTCTGTTCTGGGCGAAGTGACTTTTGGACAGGCCAAAGGCAAGAAATGTGTGATTTATCTGACGATCGGAACAGGAGTAGGCGGTGGGATTTACATAGATGGGAAACTTCTGCACGGCATGCTCCATCCAGAAACAGGTCACGTATTGATCAGGAGGAGAGAGGATGATACCTACGAAGGCAAATGTCCTTACCATAAGGACTGTCTGGAAAGTCTTGCGACAGGTCCAGCGATTGAGGCAAGATGGGGGCAGAAAGCAGTGGAGTTAAAAGACCGGGACGAGGTCTGGGATCTGGAGGCGTATTATATTGCGCAGGCGCTTGTAGATTATATTCTGATTCTTTCACCGGAGATGATCATTCTTGGCGGCGGTGTTATGCATCAGGAGCAGCTTTTCCCTTTAATCCGGGAGAGGGTGGCACAGTTGTTAGGCGGCTATATTCAGACAGAAGAGCTGGCGGATATGGAGCACTATATTGTGCCGGCAAGCCTGCATGACGATCAAGGTATCATGGGATGTCTGGAACTGGCAAGAAGAGAGAAAGCCAGTTGTGAATAAGCGATAGATATTTGCCATATTTTGACAGAAGCATAATGGCTGGCGGGAATTTCCTGCCGGCTGTTTTTTATGCGCAGCTTCGCGCATGAAACGGCTGCTTAAGTATTCTTTTCATACTTGTTTATATTTATTTAATTGTATGGCAGGAAAAAATAGAATATGATATTAGGTGATTGCGAAACTCGCCAAGCTCGTTCGCAATTCTGATTCCAGACAAAGAAGAAAACCTGCAAAGCAGGATTTCAGGGATAAAAACAAAATATGGAGGATTGAGGCGCACTTTAATAAAGCA
>CATOJY010000005.1 GCA_951800685.1 uncultured Lachnospiraceae bacterium | reverse complement strand
CAAAACTTACATTAAATTCCGACATAATCCGGGCTATATCCATCGCTGTTAATCTGTTTCGCTCAAAGTCTTCCAACTCCAGATCAAGAAACTTATCCACATCATCGGCAGGCATCAGCAAACACGCTGCAAAATAATTCGCTTCCTGTTCTTTTTCATTCGTGTCTCTTCCGGAAATAGTAACAGCATCGTCTATAAAGGAAAACTTACTCTCCATATGCAGGATCACATGTCCGATTTCATGCGCCAGCGTAAAGATCTCCCTGGATAAGCGACTGCATGTGTTCGTAAAAATAACAATATCATTATCTCTTTGCAACGCAAAACCAAGATCCGCCTCCTCCCCAAGCGGATACCGCAAAAGCTTATAGCCCAGACGCTCACATTCCTTGAATAAATCAATAATCCCATAACGACTGACTTTACATTTCTCCCGAAAAGCATCTGCTTTTATTCTGATTTCCTTCTTTCTGTTCTCCCGCATGACAGCCTCCTCTGTAACCCTATACTAAATCGAATCATTTTGCTGCAACTTCGCATACAAATGCTTATTGGCATAAAATAAATCAAGCATGTCAAATATTTTCTCTGCCGATCCATTCTCAGCCCCTGCCCTGTACGCAACAGCAGGCTCTTCATCCAAAACTTTCGTTATATCCGCTACAGTTACCTCTAAAATATCTGCGATCTGAGCAAGAAGCTCCAGCGTGATTGTATTGGTCCCATTTTCAATACGGGCATACTTCTGTCTGCTGATCCCGATCCGATCGGCGATCTGCTCCTGGGTAAAATGCTTTGCACTTCTCAATGTCCTAATCCGGCCACCTAATAATCCATTCATCGCCATCCCTCCAAACCTTTATACTATTCATACTACTATTATTATACACTATGTCAAGAAAAATGTTTTAAAAATATAACATATTATTTCTTAAATGTTATATTTTTAAAACACCTCCTAACTTCACAAAAAAGGAGCCTCGCTACACGCAAGACCCCTTCTTTCCCATCGCTTTCCTGTCTATATATCCCTACCTAGACGGTACCATCCGTATGATCCTTCCCGCGAACTCGTTGAAATTCTGCGTCTGCAGAATCACTCTTCCAGGACCAGTCAGTTTGGTCAGGAACAATCCCTCACCACCCAGGAAAATATTTTTAAGCCCTTTCACTGTCTCGATCTCATAGTTTACAGACCGTTCAAAAGCCACCACATTACCCGTATCAACCTTAAGTACTTCTCCCGGCGCCAGATCCTTCTCTACTTTGTTTCCGTCAATTTCCAAAAAGACCATACCCGTTCCGCTGATATCCTGCAGAATAAAACCTTCTCCGCCGAACAATCCAGCAGAAAATTTCTTGGTAAAGGTCACATTCAGATGCACTGTCTCCTGTGCGCAGAGAAATGCCCCCTTCTGGCAGATCATACCGCCATTTGCCCCCACGTCTACCGGAAGCACCTCACCGGCAACCGTAGATGCGAAGGCCACTGTACTGCCTGCACGCTCCGCCTTATAAGTAGCCATAAACAACGATTCACCTGTAAACATCCTGCCAATGCTCTTACCAAGGCCGCCTCTCATATTAGAATCCATAGCGATTCCATCTGACATCCAGGCCATGCCGCCCGACTGTGTATACATAGATTCGCCTGGTGCGTCGAAAAGCACCTCCACTGCTGGCATTGTGTCGCCGATGATTCTGTACTGCATGTTTAATTCCCCCTTATGGTATATTTTATGAAATACATGTTTGGTACCGGAATATTTAATCCTATCTACATGTTACCACTTAACCTACCACATAGGCAATCCCTTTTATATACTCATCCCTTCATCCCTTCACTGCACCCTCCGTAACCCCTTTCACAATATATTTCTGACAACATACATAGAACACCACCACTGGCACGATCGCCATAACCAATGCTGCGGATCCTAAGTTCCATTTTTTCGTATAGGCACCAAAGAAAAGATACGTCTTTAAAGGCAGTGTCTGCAGTCCTTTTTTATTAATAGTCAAAGATGGAAGCAGATAATCGTTCCAGAGGCTCATTACATTTAAAATGGCGACCGTAGCGCTGATCCCTCTGATCAAAGGTGTCACAATGGTGAAGAAAACCCGCACCTGTCCGGCGCCGTCGATCGCTGCCGCCTCCTCCAGCTCGGTAGGCACATTCTTGATAAATCCGTGGAATAAAATGATTGACATGGAGCTGCCAAATCCAAGGTTCACCAACATTAAGCCTGGCATATTGACCAAATGCAGTTTCCCCATCAGGGACAACAGTGGAAGCATGACGCACTGGAATGGTACAAGGATTGCAACTGAAAATATGGTAAAAATAACAGTACTTGTCCTTGTCTTATAACGCACCAGCACCCAGGCTGCCATAGAGCAGCACAGAACGTTCGCTGTCGTAACTGTAATGGTGACAGTCAGGGAATTCCTGATCGACCTGAAATAGTCCAGCTCTGAAAAGGCCTGTATATAGTTTTCTAAATCCAGAGCCTGCGGGAGAGCCAGTACGCTCAAATAAATCTCTTTCAAGCTTTTAAAGGAGTTAAAAAGCAATATGACGATCGGAAAGAGAAAGACAAACGCCAATAACATACAGGTAAAAATAAGAATACCCTGTTTCAAAATTTTGTTCTTTTTCATTACATTTCCACCTCTTTCTTCTTCGTTGCCATCAACTGGCTCACAGTGATCAGGGCTACGACAATCAGGAAAATAATCCCTTTCGCCTGTGCCTGGCCATACTGGTTCGTAACAAATGCCGTGTTATAGATATTCATGGTAAGCATTTCTGTGGATTTCGAAGGACCGCCGTTTGTCAGCGTCAAATTCTGGTCATATAGTTTGAAACAGTTGGTCATTGTCAAAAACAGGCCAATGGTAAATGCCGGCATCATCAGCGGCAGTTTGATCCTGATAAACTGCTGGAAGCTGCCTGCTCCGTCGATCGCTGCCGCTTCCAGAAGATTATCCGGAATATTCTGGATCTGCGCTATGTAGACTAACATCATATAACCACTCATCTGCCAGGTCACTACAATCACCATTGCCCAGAATCCTGTCCCCTGGGTGGAAAGCCATCCGCGCAGGAAATCCATGTGAAAGATCTGCCCGATGCTGTCGAATACGTCTTTGACGATAAACTGCCAGGTAAATCCGACTAACACACCGCCTACCAGATTGGGCATGAAATAAATACTACGAAACAGATTGCTGCCGCCCATCTTCTGTGTCACTAAAAGCGCCAGGCTAAAAGCAAGCAAATTCACAGTACCTACAGACGCGATCACAAACAGAATCGTAAAGACAAAAGAATTCCGGAAATAGGAATCCTGAAACACCTTAACATAATTACGCATCCCCACAAAATCACAGTTGCTGTTGATCCCATCCCAATCAGTAAAGGAATAATAGATGCCAGACAACATGGGAATGATCACTGCCAGCATAAAGGTCAACAGGCAGGGGGCAAGAAACAGCCAAAAAACTCCTTTTGATTTGCGCATAGGGTTTCTCCTCTCCTCGAACAGTACCATAATCAATGTCTGGACATTGATATCCGCACTGTTAACAACAGCCAGCAAACCACAGAGGGTTCCCTGGCTGTCTATCTTTCTTTTTTGCTTCTTGTTTCTTTTCAGTTGCTCTTATTTATTTCTAAGCTCAGTCCAGTTCGTCTTTGCCTCCTCGACGACCTGGCTCCATTCTTTATCACCGGAAATATAACTCTGTACCCCAGCTCCCAGTAGGTCAAGCCATCCATCTGGTGCGGAACTGAAAACCAATGTCGTAGTATTACCAGCTTTTGCATAAGGCTCACATGCCTGACTGATCACATTGTTCGACGGGAAGTCGTCGAAATTATCCATCGGCACACCGATATTGGAGGTCACAAACCCTTTGCCTGTATCTGACATATACAGCCAGTTCATGAAATCTTTAGCCGCCGCTTTATTCGCATCAGAAGAATTCTTGTTCACGATCATATAGCCTGCAATACCGTAGCAGATATTGTCCTCATCCACCCCTTTCATCGGGATGGGCAGCACACCGATCTTGTCCAACAATGTAGGATCAACCTCATTGATCACAGGCTGTACCCACTGGCCCATCTGGATCACCGCCGTTTTTTCAATACAGAAGGAACCACCCATAGCGCTGTCATAATCTACCGCAACCAGAGCTGCCGGATTCTCTGCCTCAGGGCTGTATTTCACCAGCAGATCAATATAATCTTTCATCTGGTCGGCATAAGTAAAGTCGAAGGTCTCAGCCTTAAAAGCTTCATTGGCGCTTTTCAGCTCCATTGCCATAGCCGCATTGCCCGCATGCTGTCCAATCACCCATTTCTCTGCTCCTGGCAGGGAAACTACGCCTTCCAGGTTAGGGAACTGGTCTGCCAGCGCACCACTCTCGATTGCTTCTTTGACTGTTGCAAAGGCCTCGTCAATCTTGTCATAAGAATCCAATGTGGAACCGTCTACACCACAGGCTTCAAAGATCGCCTTGTTATAGAGCATTCCATAGCACACAACGCCGCCGGGAAGTCCTACAACCTTGCCATCCACTTTGCAATCCTCAACCGAATTCGGATAGATATGTTCTACCCAGGGCTGGTCGCTCAAATCTTCCAGCAGATCGCCGAAGGTATCAAAGTCCGCACTTCCTTCTAACATAATGATATCCGGTGCTTCACCGCTGGAAATCTGTGCTTTCAGCGTACTCTTCCAGTCTGTTCCGCCGCCCACAAGATTCAGATTGATCTTGATATTGGGATGGATCTCGTTGTAAGCAGCAATTTCCTGCTCATACAGTTCTTTTCCCTCAATAGAAAAATTGAAATAAGTGATCTCTGCATCTTCCAAATCCTGGAAGACATATTCTCCCAAATCACCCGCTGCCTGTGGGGCATCCGCCTGCGTCTGCTGCGTATCCTGCGATGTCTCCTCCGGTGCTGCATCACTTTCCTGTGCTGGCGCCTCGCTCTGTGTACTGTCTGCCGCGCTGTCGCTCTTTGCTGTCCCATTGCCGCCGCACCCAGCCAGCGTACCTGCCGTCAGTGCTGAAACTAACAACATGGATATGATTTTTCTTTTCATCTTTTCCTCCATTCCGAAGCGTTTCCTGTGGAAGTCTGTGAACAGAATTTCAAAGTTTTCCGAAGGAATACTTTTATTCTACTCTGCAGATGCTAGAATTTGCGACGCTTCCACACAAATCCCTAACCGTATAAATTGCTCTCCAGAGCATTTATACAATCTCACCTTCCTGTCATTTTTTGTTCCATGACTCTATTGTATCAGGCACTATTTTTCTTTTCGATTCCGTAAATATGACATCAGATACCAATTATTTTACATCTGGAATTATGCTCTTGTTTGCGTATTTTATGTGTGTTAATGTTTAAAAATAATTATAATAAAACACACAGGAGGATACCGATGGCATACCCATTTCCCAGAAAGTGCAGCATCAAATATAAATATTCGATCACAATCCTGCCTTTTTTAGTCATCAGCTATCTTTTGATCCTATTATGTGTAGGTATTTTTTATTGGCACTCCTTAAGCCTTTCCGCAAAACGTCAGAAAGCAACTCTATTGACAACTGCCTCTACCATTCTGGATGAAGATCTGCGGCAGTTTACACTGGATTCCGGTATTTTCCTGTACAAGAGTGATACCCAGAACGCTCTGTGGCAGACACCTCTGGAAAACACAGATTTCATGAACGATATCTTCTACTATTCCTCCCTCAACAGTGCATTCCTAAACAATCTATATCTGGTCACTGCAGATGGAAGCGTCCTTTCCTCCCAGGGACAGATCTCAGATCCAGCCATCTACGGCGCTGTATTGTCTATGCTAGACGATATCAGGGCGGAAGTGCACCAGAAGCACGGTCTGGTCCACCTAAGTGTCTATACGAAACGCTCTGATATCCTTTTAATCTCCAGGGAGGTCTATCTATGGACAGGCGATGCTGACACAACCGGCAAGATCTACCTTGGCACTTTGATCGGTGAATTGAATACAGACAGGTTTGAGCAGTTTCTCTCTACTGGAGACGAATGTTACTCCTTTGCCATCATCGGAGAGAATAATGAAGTGCTTCTGAATCTAACCCCACTTACAGCAAAGAACCTGCAGCTTCTATCAGAAACCGGACAGGGCACCTTTCTGGAACAGCGCTTCCAGACGTCAAACCGCTCTCTCTACCAGGATCATCTGCAGTTACTGTTACTTTCCAATGAGACATTGATCTACCGGTCCGCCTACACTGCTCTCTTCTTTCAGGTCATCATCGCGACGATCTCCATCGGCGCTATTTTTGCATCTGTTTCTTATGTATCTGTCCGGATCGCACAGGAGTTCCAGTTTTTCATCCAGAAGCTGGAGCACACCTCCATTATAGACGATGAAGCGTTTATTCATATGGATACTGCCGACGAATTTGTCACACTGTCTAAAGTGTACAACCGTATGCTTGCACGAATCCATAAGCTTTCTGATAACATCCACCAACAGAAACTACTCACCAAAGATGCGCAGATCGAAAACCTGCAGGCGCAGATCAATCCTCATTTTCTCTATAATACCTTAAATTGTATCTCCGGCCTGATCGACCTAGGCAGGACGCAGGAATGTAAAAAGGCCATTTCAGCTCTTGCCAATATCGAACGGATGTCCCTAAAAGGAGAACCTTTCTGTACTCTGGAAAAGGACCTCTCCTACATCCGCCAATATACCTTTATCCAACAACTCCGTTTCGAAAACAAACTGCAATTTCTGATTGATATTCCTGAAGAATTGCAAAGATTCATTATCCCGAAGCTGGTTCTACAGCCACTAATTGAAAACGCCGTGCTGCACGGTACTGCTGCGGTAAACCGGAAAGGAATCATCGGCATCTTCGCCGCAGCCAAGGAAGATATCCTGTCTATATCGATTAAGGATAACGGCCCCGGCTTTCCTGACGCTTATCTGCAGGATTTCTCCGATTCCTGCGCCGACAGGCCTCAGAATTCCTATGGACTTTACAACATTGATAAGCGCCTGAAACTGTACTTCGGGGAACATTACGGTCTGCTGTTGGCCAATAATCCCTCTACAGGCGCCTGTGTGACAGTCCGCATTCCTTGTTGTACCAAAGAGGAACTTGCGAAAGAAAATGCAAGAATTTTATACCGAAAAGGAGCTTTTGACCATGAAGATATTGATTGTTGACGACGAACCGATTATCTTGAACAGTTTAAAAGATATGATTCTCCACTCAGAATATGCGGGTTTTACAATCTTAATGGCAGACAATGCCGCAGATGCCTATGCAATCCTGCAGAAAGAACTGCCTCAGATTATGCTTTGTGATATCCAGATGCCCTGTGAGAGCGGCATTGATTTGTTAAAGAAAATATATGAGAACGAAGTAATTGACACACTTGTCATTTTTATTACAGGCTATCCTGACTTCACTTATGCCCAGTCGGCGCTCCGCTATAAGGCCTTCGACTATCTTTTGAAACCAATCACCCAGGAAGCCCTGCTTCCCTGTCTGCATAAGGCTGTCGCCTCCTGGGAGTTCAGCGAACGTACCAGGAAACTGTCTGCCACCTTGACACAGTTCTACAAGGAAAACCACGCCCTGTTGAAAAAGCAGTTTCTGGAAAATCTTCTGATCAACCCATTATCGGGCTTCTCCACAGACTTTTTCCAGCAGTCCGTATCCCTGGGCTTGAAATTCGAACGTTTCTGTATGATCGGAATCCGGTGTGACATGCGAAGCGATAATCTGTTACAGAATCAGGAATATTATATCGCTTATTCCCTTTCCCTTTTCATCAACCAGGACTACCGTGAGCTGACCTCCTGCTATATCGGCAATATCGTCTATGTCCTCTATCCACTGGAATCTGCGTGTTCCTCGCAGCGCGCCCTGGACAGTCTTACCGGGTTTACCGCTTCTATGAACGCATATGCCAGGGACAAACTGCTCTCCTGCCTCACTATCAGTATCAGCCGGACTGCCACTTCCGTCCAGCAGATTCCCAATCTCAACAAGCAGATCCTGCAGTGCTTTTCCTTTGACAGGGCCTACTTTTCCTCGGAGAATGACAATGTTATCTTTTTCGATGACATCGATGATTATAATACGAATATCCTGGAGATCAACGAGTGTATCAGCTTGCTGATCAATGCGATCCGCGCCAGGGACGCACAGATTGCCCGCCAGATGGCCGACCGTTTTCTCCAGTTAATCGAACAGGAGACGCTTTCCACACAGAAAGACGCTCTGCAGCTTGTGGAACTGAACCTGCACTGCCAGCTGGAAAATTCCCTGACGGATCCTGGAGATATCAGCTACCTCATCCATCCTATTGCCAGTCACTGCCGAGAAGAGCCTTGCAGTGACCACAGCCGGATGATCTTCCACAACTGTGTGAACAACATCATCCAGGAGCTGGCAGGCGTATCCAACAGGCATAACAACCAGCTGATCAACAGCATCATCGATTACGTGAACAAGAATTACCAACGGCAGATCGGCCTGAACGATGTGGCGGAACAGATTGGCAGAAATGCATCCTATATTTCCAGACTTTTGAATAAGGAACTGCATATGGGATTCGCCCAGCTTGTCACGAAACACCGTCTGGCCGCCGCCAAGGATCTTCTCGCCAACACTTCCTACAAAATTGCCGATATCGCTGAGAAAGTAGGCTATACCTCGCCGAAATATTTCCATCAGGTGTTCGTGAGCAACTTAAATATGACGCCTTCCGACTATCGCGCCATCATGAAAGAATTCTAATACAGCGCCGTACTAGTGTAGATTTCTCAGCCACTCATCGCACAGCTCTCCCCAGTGCTGCACATGGGGCAGATTCATGGACAGGTCGTTCTCCCCGTCTGCCATCGCAAGGCCATGAAGCCCCTCGTCGAAAATATGCAGCTCGTAATGGATCTCCAGATCACTCAGGGCTCTTGCCAGGTGCAGGCCATGACGGCCGTCATCACTAAGCGTCTGCCAGATAAAGAAGGGCGGCGTGTCCACAGACAGATTTTTGTCTGGCGCCAGATAGACCTTCTCTTCCAGTGTCCGTCCCCATATGCCGTACTCCGGTTCCTCCAGGAACATAAGGGGGATCGACACTTTGCTGAACGCCCCGTACCCCATGACTACCGCATCCGGCCTGTCAGAACAGCGCTCCACCACATCCTCCTCTTCCGGCTTTCCCTGGTCAAAATGGGTGCCGCAGTTAGCGCAGAGCATCGCCCCAGCAGAAAATCCCATCACAAAGACCTGTTCCCCTACGTCCAGCGCCTCCCGGTTGGCACGGATCATACGGATCGCCCGCTGCATATCCGCCATAGCATCCAGCCTGTTATAAGGCTGCAGACGATAGCACAGAATTGCTGTCGGATAACCTTTCTGGTGGAAATACCAGGCCACATTGACACCCTCACAGCCAGTGCGGGTCAGGAACCCTCCGCCATGGGCAATGACAATCGTACTTTTGATCTCCGACCATACCGGAGCCGGAATAAAGACAAGATATGGCTCCGGCTGCAAAGTGACACTATCGTCATAATTAGGTGTCCTGCCCTTCTCCCAGAGCTGCATTTTCTCGAAGGGTTCCATACCCTGGTTCCAAAGCGTAAGATTTCCCTCCACATCCATGCTGCCGTCTGGATTTCTATGCTTGGATACATGCCGTATGACACTGCGGTTCTTAACAGCCTCTTCCAGAATTCCAATGTTCTTTTCGTACATATCGATTTTCTCCTTTCCGCAGACTGCGCTTCGCGGCGTCTGTCTGCTGACACCCTTCTACGGTGATTCTTCTGCCATGCGTCTGCCTCTTCTCTCACAAAATATCCATTCGGCACACTCCGTTTCCTATTTCCGGCAGCACAGCCCATCCCCGCAGATGTAACTGTATTCAGCCTAACAGCAGATCTTAGCTGCGTCAATTTGCAAAAATACTACCTTTAAGGAGAAAAATATTACACACATTACTCCTTTTGTGGAAAAGGATTTCTTTTCATAAAGTCATTCTGAAACCATTCCACAAAGGCTGCTGAAGACTTCCGGTCCCCGATCAAAGTGTATATGGCGCTTGTCTGTAATTCATAATCTTCCTCATTCTTCTCTGTAACCGCATCATAAATACGATACATAACGTCAGAACAGTCCACACATACTGCCATGCCTTCAGCAAGCTCTTCAAAAGATTCAAATAATTTCCTGTTTCTTCCACAGCACGCACACTTCATCATTTCCTCCATTTCTGCGATGCATTTTCCCAATTCCGTTGAGCCTACGCAGTCTCATAGATTTCCTCCAATAGAAAAGCAGCCTCCTCTGCCTTCTCCGATATATATGCCCTGTTTTCCACTGCCTTTTCGAAATATGGTTCTAAAAATTTCTGTATATCATAGTATTGATGTTCGCAGGTTCTAATCCCGATCTGAAACTTATTTACTTTTCTACTGTCTTGATCCAGTTCTTCTACAAGCCGATCTATTTCTTCCTCGCTCAACAAATACTCGATCACCAAATTCGCAACTGCTGCATTAAACAGTCTCGCTGTGATGATACAATCGTCTTCCTTAAACAGACCGGTGATCTCCTTGACCGCAAATCCAGCAAGCATCCCTCCCCCTGCACCAGCGGCAAAGCCAATGACGGCACCTACCGTTTTATTCACCTTTTTGCCAAATTTCCCGCTTATGGCGCCCACCGCCAATCCAGCGCTATATGCACCTGCGATGCTGCCCGCAAAAGAAGCTGCTGTCGATATCATATTCTTTGTATACTGTGCCCCGCTAATCTTTCCAAGTGAAACACGATAAGTATCAGGAATCGAAAACACAATAAATGTCACGCCCTCAACAATGACGTTCCCCCGCAAAGCTTTTGCCAGGCTCTTATTTGCAGCGCTGCCATATATTTTCTTTTGTCCAAGTAAAACCCTTCTTGCATTGATCAGCCGATGGACCAGCTTCGCTCCCATCAGTTCCACAATCTTATTGGAAAGCGGGAGCAACGCTCTGTTAAGTCCGGTTTTGGCTATCTGGTTAGCCAGGATGTTAGCGGCAAGTGCCGGCCCAAAAACGTTGATCGCCGTATCGACCGCTGCATCCCGCGCTTTCTTCAAATCGTTTGTCTGCCAGAAAGTAATACCGAACGATACCAGGGAAGAAATGCCCGCCGAAAAGGAACAATTCACCACACCAGTCACCGTATCGAAAGTAAGAGACTCAAAAGTACCAGCTTTTGCCAGATTTTTCGCCTGTGCGTACGTCAGTTTACTTTTTCTTACGAGATCAATCGCCTGATCTGGATCTGTGACTCCTGGCACCTGCCCTTTCGCGATCCTCCTGCGCATAGCTTCCACCGCTTTTTCATACTGGTCCGCTGGTACTTCCACCATCATAGGCTTTCCCGATTTGATATCATAATAACGGTATTCCATCTGGCCAGTATTGGGGTTTTTCCTAAAACAGGCGCCGACGCTTGACCCAGCCGTCTGACAGAACTTACACTGTACAGGTCTGCCATTGACCAGCTTATCCGGTCCATTCTTTGCGTTATCTCTTCCGACGACTGTCGCTTTTTCTCCACCGAGTCTGTCTAACACAGCTCCGACTTCTTCCGCATAGATTCCATGTCCTGTAGTAGACTGGTCCTTGCCGTAAGCCGCATGAAAAGCAGCTGTCTCCATATTGAACGTTTCCAGTTCGCCGATCACCGCTCCTTCGACTAATGCATTGGTCAGTTCTTCCTCCACCCTGGTTTTCTCTTCATACTTCTTGAAAAAATCGAGCAAAGTTTGATCCTGGAATACTGCCAGTACCTGATCCTCTCTTTTTAAGACGTAACAGTTTCCTTCCTCCCTCTTTTCACAGATAAAATCTGAGGGATCAAAATACTCCCACAAAACAATCTGATAGGGAATCTGATAAATTTGCTCGTTTTTGTCCTGCTGCCTCTTTTCCTTCCCATCCAACCTTGGCGCCTTACATACAATGCCTTTATTCGTCAATACGATGCCTGATGGAAATCCACCAAAAGAATAAATATCTGCCCATAAAATATCAAAATCGTTTGGAACTGGAATATATTCATATATTTTCTTTTTATTCTTATCAGATAACTCCGTAGGTGATTCTGCTAATTCTTCAATTAGCTTTTCAATAAACTGATTCATCGTTATCCCTCCTGAATGATAAAATCATCCCATTTTCCATCAAAATCAGGCTCACTGTAAACCCGTTTCTCTGCCTCTCCCATCCATGGAACACCGTCAAGATTGACCGTCTCATACAAGACCTCTAGTATCTCCCCAGGCTCTCTCACATCATATTCCGATAATGCCACGACCGGAACTTTTACTGCTTCCACAATACATTCCACAGGCTGTCTGGATTCCTGATCCTCTGTAACTAACATCTTTATGGTATCATCACATACCACTACAGCTGCCAGATACCGCTCCCCAATGACTTCTGCCAATTCTTCCGCCAATACCTGTTCAAAAGAAGTCAACGCACTTTTTCGGTTTTGTTCCTGCCAGGAACGAAACCGGTTTAAGTCTCTGTCAACTCCCAAATTCAAAATCAGAAAAATGACTGCCGCATCATCGACATATCCCAATACCGGTATTGCATCCGGAATTAGATCGACTGGACACAACAGATAGAGCAGTGCCGCGACAATAGATACTATTGTACCCATAGGAATATCTCTGTATTTCTTGTTGACATAGGAATCAACCAATGCCAGCATACATACTATGTCATCGATCATGCCGCCTATTACAGGTATTTTTTCAGCTTTCTTTAAGAACGTTTCCAACTCCTCCTTAAATTTTGTCCACCGGTCTGTATCTTCGATAATTGTGATCGCTTCCTGATCGTTCGCATGCAGTGCAGCATGCAATTCTTCCCTGGAAAAATTTGTTCTGTACTTTTTCATGGCCTCCTCCTATGTAAGCTATGCCCTCTTAGCTGTTCCACAGATTGTTTGCGCACCATTTGATCCACCTTCCTCCGGGTAGTCTGGTCAGCACGTCTTTATTATACTATGAATAATGGCAAAATACAGGATCTTATCAAAGAAATTGTCCAGACAGCATGCCCACGGCAAACGCTGTCATAACACAAAAATGCTGTACAGAAGATTTCTCATCCTCCATACAGCATCTTACGATCATTCTATCGTCTGCTTCAGACGTTCTGCTCCATCGCCTCTGCCACAGCAGTCTCACAGCTTCTCATTGCCTGGATTGTCTTATCAAAAAGATCGTCCAGCTCCCACCCAAGCCTCTCTGCTCCCTCCGCGATTGTTTCTCTGGAACAGCCTGCCGCAAACTTCTTGTCCTTGAACTTCTTTTTCAGGCTCTTTACTTCCAGATCCATCGTACTCTTAGACGGACGCATCAGCGCACAAGACCAGATCAAACCAGTCAGCTCATCGGCTGCGAAAAGCACCTTCTCCATCTCCAGTTTCGGTTCTTCCTCGCTGCACATACCATAACCGTGGGAACAGACAGCATAGATCATGTCCTCACTTACGCCAGCCTCACGCAGAAGTTCCGGCGCCTTCTTGCAGTGTTCCTCTGGATATAACTCGAAGTCAATATCATGCAGAAGTCCGGTGATTCCCCAGAATTCTTCCTCCGCCGCATACCCTAATTCCTTTGCAAACCAGCGCATCACACCTTCCACCGTCAGTCCATGCTGGAGATGGAACGGCTCCTTATTATATTTCTTTAAAAGTTCCCACGCCTGTTCTCTCGTTATCCTGCTCTGTTTCACCGCCTGGTCCTGGTCATGTGCTTTCGTTTCTTTCTTCTCACTACTGTCATCACTTCCATGCCTGCTGCTTACTTCGTTCCTGCTGGTCTTTTCATTCTCGTCATGCTTCTTGCTCTGATCGCCATTCTTCTCCCGGTCAGCGGCCTTCTTCTCCTGCCCCTTATCCAGGCTCTTCATCGTCGGGAAAAGTAACACATCTCTGATCGCTGGTGAATTTGTGAGCAGCATCACCAGCCTGTCAATGCCATATCCGATTCCACCCGTAGGCGGCATTCCAATCTCCAATGCATTCATGAAGTCTTCATCGGTCGTGTTTGCTTCCTCATCCCCTGCTGCCAGCGCTTCTTCCTGCGCACGGAAACGTTCTCTCTGGTCAATTGGATCGTTTAACTCCGAATAAGCGTTACACATTTCCCGCCCTGTGATGAACAACTCGAAACGCTCCACGTAATCCGGCTTGTCCGGCTTCTTTTTCGTCAGCGGCGAGATCTCTATCGGGTGGTCCATGATGAAAGTTGGCTGTACAAGATGCTCCTCCACATACTCCTCGAAGAACAGATTTAGGATGTCACCCTTCTTATGTCTGTCTTCGTAATGAACTCCCTTTTCATCAGCCAGTTTCTTCGCTGCTGCAGTATCTTCTACCGCATCAAAATCTACGCCTGCATATTTCTGTACGGCCTCCACCATCGTCATCCGCTCAAAAGGCCTGCCTAAGTCAATCACTGCATCCCCATAGGGAACAGTGGTCGTACCACACACTTCCTGCGCCACATGACGGAACATATTCTCTGTCAGTTCCATCATACCGTAATAATCTGTGTAAGCCTGATACAACTCCATCAGCGTAAATTCCGGATTATGTCTGGCATCCAGCCCCTCATTACGGAATACACGGCCAATCTCGTAGACTCTTTCCATACCGCCCACAATCAACCGTTTCAGGTACAGCTCCAAAGAAATACGCAGCTTCACATCCTCATCCAACGCATTGTAATGTGTCTCAAAAGGTCTGGCAGCCGCGCCGCCCGCGTTAGATACGAGCATAGGCGTCTCTACCTCCAGAAAACCTTGTCCATCCAGATAGCGTCTGATCGCGCTGATGATCCGGGAACGGGCCACAAAAGTTTTCTTTACATCCTCATTCATGATCAGATCGGTGTATCTTTGGCGATAACGAATATCCGTATTCACTAACCCATGATATTTCTCCGGCAGAATCTGGAGACTTTTTGACAGGAGTGTCACTTTAGCTGCATGAATAGACATCTCCCCCGTTTTGGTCCTGAATACTTCCCCTTCTATTCCTACAATGTCACCTACGTCATATTTCTTAAAATCCGCGTAGGATTCCTCTCCAATACTGTCTCTTGCCACATAGGACTGGATATCACCCTGCAGATCCTGCACATTACAGAAAGAGGCTTTCCCCATAATCCGTTTGGACATGATCCTGCCTGCGATCGAAACCTGCTGCCCCTCCAGCTCCTCGAAATGATCCTTGATCTCCTGACTGTGGTGGGTCACATTATATTTGGTGATCTGAAAAGGATCTTTGCCATCAGCCTGCAATACTGCCAGCTTCTCTCTTCTTACTTTCAAAAGCTGGTTAATATCCTGATTCTGTACTTCTGCCATACTAACCTCCATGCCAGAGCTGCCTGCTGCGATGACACGCAATGAGATATCCTAGAAAGCGATTTCCCACCCGCGGTCAGGGCATATTAGGACTCTGACTCAAATTGTAACAGTCTCTGAAACATTAAATCTTTCGCAATCAGTGCGGTATTAATTCGACCTCTGGATCTCTAATACCTTATATTTGATCATGCCTGCCTGTGTCTCCACTTCTACCAAGTCGCCGACTTTGCCCCCGATCAGTGCTTTTCCGACAGGAGACTCATTGGAGATCTTTCCCTTCAAGCTATTTGCTTCTGTGGAACCTACGATTTTATACTCAAGTTCCTCGTTAAATTCCATATCCAGAATCTTTACCAGGCACCCGATATTGATCTTATCCAGATCCACCTCATCTTCTACGACTACTTCCGCATTCTTCAATATCTTCTCTAATTCTTCAATCCTCGCCTCAATATCACGCTGTTCGTCCTTGGCAGCATCATACTCGGCATTCTCAGACAAATCTCCCTGTTCTCTCGCTTCCTTGATCTTCTGCGCCACCTCTTTACGCTTGACCACCTTCAGATCGTGCAGTTCGTCCTCATACTTTCTAAGTCCCTCATAAGTTAAGATATTTTTCTTCTCCTGCATGATAATATGCTCCCTTTCTCTCTATAATCCTGATTATGTCTTTCTTATAATGTTCTTTTGAATATGACCCCGCAGCTTCCATGATACCGCCATGCCAAAAACGTCTTATCGGCAACATTCTCTAAAACATTCTACAATAATTTGACGGTATTCTACACCGCCTTATAAGAAACGATATAATAAATTTCCGCTTCCGATTCCTGTCAAATCCATATACAGAAACTTTTGCAGGGCCGAAGGCGAAATTTCTAATGTCATTCATGATAGAATTTATTAACTTTTCTATCATAACTATTTTTTACCACAGTGTCAAGATATTTCAACGGTGATACATACGGAATCGGCAGGCCTTTTCTCCTGCAGATCTGCTCCTTTTCCGCAACAGATGTAAGGTCAATATAGACGCATCCTTCCGGTATGATCTTTGGATATTGGAACTGCTTACAATAATCTAAGATCACACCGCCACACTTCTCCCTGCGCTTACAAAACTGTGGTACAAGTCCGTATTCATAATAATAACTTTCCAGATATTCCTGCAGCTCTTCCTCAATATCCACTCCGGCAATCTCTTCATAATAAATCTGCATCCGGTTGACCCTGGATAAATAGGGCTGCAGCAGTTTCCAGGTCATCTGCATCTGTAAGTCCGTATCCGCAGGCTGGCCCAGAAACACTGTCACCATTCCATTATGCGCAAACGCATCTTTCGTATACTCCGCCAGCAGATGTTCTCCCAACATCTGGATCGTACCCGCCCGCGGCATCCACCTTTCACAATACTCCTCCGTTAGAAGCGTCTGCACTGCCGGATGCACATAAGTATCGGCCATACCTTCAGCCATACTAAGTACAGTCTCCATAGCCGAAGAAAGCATCTGTGCCTTCCACGGTTTACGGCGGTAATAAAAAGGCGGGATTTCGCATCCTAAAACACAGAATGCTTCCTGCTTTGCCGCGATCCTGGACGGAAGCACAGCATCCGCAAACCAATGTCTTTTCGCAGCATATCTATGATCGGGTCCTGCCGTAGTCTCCTGCATTGGGTAATAGTAAAGAATCGTCTCCTGTTCCATACCTCAGTATATGCACAAACTTTATGCAAAATACCCGCTCCCTCCACCTGAAATCTGTTTCCATCCATGTATGAAATTTCCCTGACATTCTGGAGATAGGAAGCGTTCTCTCACATCCGCTTCACCAGCTCTTCCAGTTCTTCAAAACTCTCCACCATGTTGATGCTCTGCCGTAGTCTGGCGGAGCCTGGCATGCCGATGGTATACCAGGAGACATGCTTGCGCATCTCCCGGATCCCGGTATATTCTCCCTTACATGCAAGCTGTAGCTGCGCATGTCGCAGGATCGTATCTTTGATCACTTCCTTGTCCGGCTTCGACAGTACTGTACCATTCCGCAGGTATGCCGCAATCTGCTGGAAGATCCACGGATTTCCTCTTGCCGCCCGGCCTACCATGACACCATCACATCCCGTCTGTCTTAAAATCGCTTCTGCGCTAGTCCCGTCTATGACATCTCCATTCCCGATCACAGGAATCGACAACTGTTCTTTGACTCTGGCAATGATTTCCCAATCTGCTTCTCCTGCATAGTATTGCTGTCTTGTCCTGCCATGTACCATCACAGCCGCAGCGCCACAAGCCTCCGCAATACGGGCGATCTCCACCGCATTTACCTGTGTCTCATCAAACCCTTTGCGGATCTTGACTGTTACTGGCTTATGAATCGCTTTCACTACGGCGCTCACAATCTCCTCTACCAGTTTCGGCTGTCTCATCAGCGCAGATCCTTCTCCATTCCCCACCACCTTCGGTACAGGACATCCCATATTAATATCCAGAATAGCGAATGGCCGCTCCTCGATCTGCTTCGCCATCTCGCTTAAGATCTTCGGGTCAGAGCCAAATAACTGCAGGGAGACAGGACCTTCCTGCGGATGAATCTCCAACAAACTTTCTGTATTTCTATTTTTATAGAGAATCGCCTTTGCACTGACCATCTCCATACAGCATAGGCCCACACCCTGTTCACTGCACAGCAAACGAAAAGGCAGGTCCGTCACGCCTGCCATCGGTGCCAATATGATATTGTTGTCTAACGTGACCTTACCTATTGTCAGTTTGTGCAATATTTCTTCCATTACGCCCATACCTTTCTCTCTGCCTGCCCATTCGAAGAACACGACACTGTCACAGACTCCTAGCCCCTGCCGTACCATACAAACTAATCTTATGGTATGCTATCCAAAGTCACTCCTCCAGCACTGTCTTGTCATGCAGAATGAACACTCTGTAGTATAACTGCAACGACTCTAGCAATTCCTGCCTGTTTCTGCGCACTTCACCTACCAGAAGACCACTTCCGATCTCATCGTAAAGCAGGTCCTCCTCCTGTGCATTGGTTTCCAGTACGATACTGCCGTCCTCCTCGAACACAATAGTAAATATGCCACCCACTTCTTCTGTGAACAGGACACAGATCACCCGCAGCTCTTCTTTGATCGATTCCGGGATTCCCGCGAATTTTTCATTAAAATAATATTTCTGCTCGTAGGCGTTTGCACCACAGAGCACAATCCTCTTATCATCCATCACACATACCCATACAGTCCACGCACCGATACTTCACCCGCATAGACTGGCGTTTTCTCTCCATTTTCTCGCATGACAATCAATTCCCCCTGCGTGTCGATCCCTTCTGCCACACCCACATACTCCCCTGCTGGATCCAGCACCCTGACCTGGCTGCCTATATTGAGCAGATAACCCTCATAGCGCTTCCGCAGTGCAGACAGATCAAGTGTCTCCACGAAGATACCATAGTTTTCCTCAAACCGCACAAGTACCTGGTTCAAAAGCAGCGCCCTGTTGTACTGCCGCCCTGTCTCAATCCGTAAGGATGTGGCTACGCTGCGCACTTCTTCCTGAAATTCCTCCGTACTTGCGTTATTGACATTGATACCCGCCCCTACCACAACATACTGGATCTCATCCATCTCCGGCGTCATGGTCATTTCTGTCAGCATACCGCATATTTTCTTGCGGTTCATCACAATGTCATTGGGCCATTTGATCCCAACCGCTACCCCAGTAACCTCTTCTACAGCTTCCGCCACACTCAGCGCCATGACTAAGGTGATCATGGAAGCCTTGTCCGGCCCAAAATCTGGCCGCAGGAGAAGCGTAAAGGAAAGGGCTGTGCCAGACAGCGTCTGCCAGCTCCTGCCTCTGCGTCCCTTACCGGCTGTCTGTACATCCGCTACTACTGTAGTGCCATGGGGTTCGCCTTCCTCTCCCAGACGTTTCGCATCTGTATTCGTGGACCCTGTGCTATCCAGATAATGCAGCCTCCTGCCCGCCCACGCAGTTTTCAATCTGCTGGCGATTTCGCTGGCAGACATCCGGTCCGCAGGGCCTTCCACCAGCCGGTACCCCCGGCCGGAGACTGACTCGATCTGATAGCCTTCCTCTTTCAGCTGTTTGATAACCTTCCAGACCGCTGTTCTCGTGACGCCGAAGCGGTCACAGAGCTGCTGTCCCGATATGTAATCTTCACTGTTCCTGAGTAATGTCAAAATATCCGATTTATCTGTTTTCATTTTGCTGCCTACCTCTAACGATCTTACACATAACTATGATACCACTCACTTCGGCTGCCTCTTACCTAAAACTGCCTGCGAGTTTCCATAATATATTTTCAGCCCTGCAGAAGCGCCCTCGAAGCATTTCTGATACTTCCTAATCTATGTCATATGCTCCCAGTGTCACGGCCATCACCGCCTTGATCGTATGCATCCGGTTCTCTGCTTCCTCAAAGACAATGGACTGCTTCGACTCAAACACTTCGTCCGTCACTTCCATCTCGTCAATGCCGTATTTCTCATGGATTTCCCTGCCGATTCCTGTGGCCAGGTCATGGAACGCTGGCAGACAGTGCATAAAGACTGCATTCTCACTGGCATAATCCATCACCTGCCGATTCACCTGATATGGCATCAGATCATGCAGTCTGCTCTGCCACACTTCCGCCGGCTCTCCCATGGAAACCCATACATCCGTATATATCACATCCGCGCCACCGGCTCCTTCCGCCACGTCCTCTGTCAGGGTAACACTGCCGCCTGTCTGCCCAGCAATCTCCTCGCAGGTACGCACAAGCGCCTCCTCTGGGAAATAAGCTTTCGTCGTACACGCTGTAAAATGCATCCCCATCTTGACACAAGCTACCATAAGTGAATTGCCCATATTATAGCGGGCGTCTCCCATATAAGTCAATCTGACTCCCTTAAGCCGTCCAAAATGTTCCCGGATTGTCAGAAGATCTGCTAACATCTGGGTCGGATGGAATTCATTCGTCAGTCCATTCCATACCGGCACACCAGCATACTGCGCCAGCTGCTCTACGATCTCCTGCCCGTATCCACGGTATTCGATCCCGTCGTACATCCGGCCTAAAACCCTGGCTGTATCTGCAATGCTCTCTTTCTTGCCGATCTGGGAAGCGGAGGGATCCAGATAGGTTGTTCCCATACCCAGATCATGTGCCGCAACCTCAAAAGAACAACGTGTCCTTGTGCTCGTCTTTTCAAAGATCAGCGCCACGTTCTTCCCCTGGTGTATCTGCGCCGGAATCCCCTTTTTCTTTTTACTCTTCAGATCTGCCGCCACATCCAGCATATAAGTGATCTCCTCTGGTGTAAAATCCAGAAGCTTTAAAAAATGTCGACCTGTTAAATTCATGTGAAACCTCCTGTGTTCTTTTCTCAAAATTCTCCATGATACATGATATAAGTAATGGGACGGTTCTCTTGAACCGTCCCGCCTTAATCAAATGCTTATCTGTAACTATTCCTGCCTGTGATACGGTTCTCTACTTCCAAACTTCTTTCATCGAAGAGGCAAGGCCTGCCAATCCCTGAATCTCGGATGGAATAATGATCTTGGTGGCCTGACCGTCTGCCGCCTTCTCGAACGCTTCCAGGCTCTTAATCTTCAATACAGCTTCATCTGCACCGGCTTCTCTGATCATCCGAATACCATCTGCAGTAGCCTTCTGCACCTTCAGGATCGCCTCTGCTTCTCCTTCTGCTTCCCGGATCATCTTCTCCTTCTCTGCCTCCGCACGAAGGATCGCCGACTGTTTTTCGGCTTCCGCCTCTAGGATTGCTGATTCCTTCTTACCCTCTGCTACCAGGACGGTAGACTTCTTCTCTCCTTCTGCCCGAAGAATCGCCTCGCGTCGTTCCCGCTCCGCTTTCATCTGCTTCTCCATCGCATCCTGGATTGCCGACGGTGGAATAATATTCTTAAGCTCAACACGATTCACCTTGATTCCCCAGGGATCCGTTGCGATGTCTAAAGACGCACGCATTTTCGTGTTGATCACTTCTCTGGAAGTCAGCGTCTGATCCAGTTCCATCTCACCGATGATATTACGCAGTGTAGTGGCTGTCAGGTTCTCAATCGCCATGATCGGATTCTCCACACCGTAAGCGTAGAGCTTCGGATCTGTGATCTGGAAGAATACCACCGTATCAATCCTCATAGTAACATTATCCTTTGTGATCACCGGCTGCGGCGCGAAATCTACAACCTGCTCTTTCAGGATCACTCTTTTGGCTACTTTGTCAAGGAAGGGAACCTTGAGATGAAGCCCAACCGACCATGTCTGCTGGTAAGCGCCCAGCCGTTCTACGACATAGGCATTTGCCTGCGGTACGATCTTGATACAGGATAATAAAATCAGTACCAGTAAAATCAAAACTACTACGAACGCAATAAATCCACCCATATTAAACCTCTTTTCTCTCTTCGACAATCAACTTAACCCCGTTGATTCCCAATATGGTGGTCACTGTTCCAACCGGCAGCCTGACACCGTCAATCCTTGTTCTTGCAGACCATTCCATGCCGCCCACATTCACCTGACCGACACCCTGTAGATTATCGATCTCACTGATCACAATGGCCTGACGTCCTACCAGACTCTCCGCATTGGTTCTGACCCTGTCTTTGTTAAAGTACTTGACCGCCAGCGGTCTTGTAGAAAATAACAGCACGACTGACACCACAAGGAACAGGATGACCTGCACAAAAAACGGTGTATGAAAGACCGCAGCGATCGTCGCAATCAGCGCACCACCTGCAAACCATATCGTAGTGAGTCCCATCGTCAGCAATTCGATCACCACTAATATAACTAATACGATCAGCCAGAACATCGTCATACTGATATTAGCAAAAAAAGCCACTAGTCCCACTCCTTCCTCTCTCGTCTGTCACACTATACAAAATATTCTACTATATTATATCCTAACCCGCAACTATCATTCTACCAGAACACCTGATTATCGATCTGTATGCCGTCATGGTTGCCGGCACGCCTAAAATGCGTGGCTGCTCCTACATTCGTCTCACCATTGATTGCTGCCCTAGCCGCATCATAACAACTGTCAGAAATTTTTCCATTCGTATAGACTCTGGCTACCTTACCATTCAACGCCGGTGTAAACTGGCCCGATGCAAATATAACACCCGATACTGTATTCGGATAGGCGCCGCTTCGCACACGGTTCATAACAACCGCACCCACAGCCAGTTTGCCGTTATAGGTCTCACTCCCTGCCTCACATTGGATCAATGCTGCCAAAAGTTTCGTATCATCACCACCTACGACAACTGCACCCTGGTTGGCTTTCAGTTTCGCCTGACGTTCCGCCTCTTCTCTCTCCCGGATGGCTGCCAGTGTTTCTCCTGCATCAATGTGGAAATCCACATTTACATACTCCGCAGACACATACCCTGTCTCCCCATCATAATCAACGCTGATCCAGTCATTATCCACGTATTCGATCATCTCCAGCTCATCGTCCTCAGCCAACAGACCGAAAACTTCCGCCTGGGAATCTGGTTCTCTCCGGACGCGCAGCGTGTCTGTCTCGATCATAACAATCAGATTTCCTACATCATCCGCCATAGCTCTGGCATCTTCGCCAAATAGCAAATATTCATCGCTGGCCCATCCGATCAGATCGCCGCTTTTCATCCTGGTCCACCCATCCTTGCGTTCCAGGATTCTGCCGCCGCAGTCCTTGTACAATACGCCAACCTTATCCGATTCCTCGCTGGCTTCTGCCCTGACATTCATAGCCACCTGCACGTTGACCATCACCAGATCCGATTCTTCTTCCTCCTCTGAGGCGCTTGCCGCCGAGATCTGCGTCAACTCTTCAATCGCTTTCTCATTCACCGAATCAACCGTAGGATCTACGATCTGCGAGATTCCCACGCTCAGGGAATCCAAATATTCCTTCTTTGAATCCGCTTTGACATCCAGCCTTATCATAGCCACTAAGCCGAGACAAAGAATGAGGCTGGCGAACAGAACGAGTCGTCTTCTGCTTTTCAGCATAATACAATCCTCCATCTTTTCTTCCTTAACCATCATAATGCCGTTCTCCGACATCCCAAATCCGTATCTTAGTACAGTAGCGAAAATAAGATCTGCTACTATAATACTAAAATATTACGAAATTGTTAACTCGCAAAATATGGTTAATTTTAGCAAAACACCTAGTCTTTGTCAAGTTTATGCAGCTTGTCTTGTTTTTATTCCGATTTAATAACAGCTAGTTCTTAACTTTTTTGTCATAATTTACGGGATTGCTCAACAGTAGCAGCAAGAGCGTCCATCACAGCTCCTCTCATCCCCCGCTCTTCCAGTATGCGCACTCCCTGTATCGTCGTGCCCCCTGGAGAGCAGACCATATCTTTCAATTCTCCTGGATGCTTTCCACTCTCCAGTAAGAGTTTAGCCGATCCATAAACTGCCTGCGCCGCAAATTCATATGCCAGTGTTCTCGGCATTCCGGCTGCCACTGCCGCATCTGCCATAGCCTCAATGAACATGAATACATAAGCCGGTGAGCTGCCGCTGACAGCGCCCACTGCATCGATCATGGACTCCGGTACCAGACTGGAACGCCCAAAGCTTCCCATCAGTTTCAGACTTACTTCTGTCTCTTCCTGCGACACATGATCGTTGACACAGACCCCTGTGCATCCTTCCCTAACCATTGCCGGCGTATTGGGCATACAGCGCACGAGCTTTATTTTTTTCTGAAAAGCCTGCTCGATCCAGGCAATTGTTTTGCCCGCCGCGATGCTGATCACCAACGTGTCTTCAGACACCACATCCCTGATCTCCTCTATCACCTCCTGAAAAAACTGAGGCTTCACCGCCAAAACCAGAATATCCGCCTTCTGTGCCACCTTCCGATTATCATGGAGGGTCTCGATACCATACAGCTCCTGCACCGCCCCCAATGTTTTCGCCGACTTTGCAGAACCCACAATGTCATCCGCAGAGACGATTTCTTTCTGCAGCATCCCTCCGATCATCGCTTTTGCCATATTACCAAGTCCGATAAAACCGATTTTCATTTCTATAACTACCTCTCTTCCTTCTTTACGTCCCAACAGATATCCATTCTTTTCACTCCTGCCGGCACATCCTTTCCTTACAACTTTATAGTTTATTGCAAAATCTGTATTGCTGTTACTGTGTTACTGCGTTACTGCGTTATCAACTTTGCAGGGCGTTTATTATTTAAATTTCTGCCGTTATTTATATTCTGCCCAGCACCTTTCTAAAAGGGTCCCATAGAGAACAGTACCGAGTGGCGGATATGATTGAAACCATTTGTTATTTTTTGTTTTTCAAATTCTTTTCTGTATACAATATGCAAATAATTCATCAAATCTAGATTTATCTATTTTAAATTTATTTCGTTATTTTATTATAACTTTGTTCTGTTCCTTCTTTACATCCATACAACTCCAGTATTTTCAATAATTATATCATTCGCTATTTTATTTCTTGTTTTTCCAGAGAAACCTTCCGCCACGCAAAACACCAAATCATGATTTGACATTTTGACTTCTGGCCTTTCCGTCTCTTTTCCCTCTCTCCCTCTATTTCTTTTTATCCTCTCCTTCTCTGCCTGTATGCCTCATAGAATAACACCGTTGATGCTACCGCCGCATTCAGGGATTCCACATTTCCCTCCATCGGAATCCCAATCCGCACCTCGGCACATGCCGCTGTTTCCTGCCGCAGACCATTCCCTTCATTTCCGATCAGAAAGGCAGTACCCCCACGGTAATCACAGGCATCGTACTCTTTCCTGCCGCCCAGATCTGCAGCATAGACACAGATCGCATGTCTCTGCAGAATGCGGATTGTTCCGCAGATATCTTCTGTATAAATAAACGGCACGCGGTAGATAGAACCCATCGTGGAGCGAATCGTCTTTGGATTATAGACATCAACTGTATGGCCGCTCATCAGGATACCGTCTGCACCCACAGCTTCTGCCGTGCGGAACATCGTTCCCAGATTCCCTGGATCCTGTATATCTTCCAGGAGCAGGTACAACGGATTCTTCTTATGTACACCGCCGATCATGCTGACACTCTTTCCAGTATTCCTGTCAACACATCTGCTTCCCTGCTTCCTGGTAAGCAGCTCCTCCAGGCTGTACTGGTATTGTCTTACCAGGGTAAGGATCCCCTGCGGCGTTCTGGTATCAGACATTCTGTCAAAAACATCGTCTGCAACGATCTCACAAGACAGTTTGTCCAATTTACTCCCATGGTTCTCCCTTATTTCTTTCTCTGCCCGCTGTGCAATATATACTCGCGCGATCTGCTCTGTTGGCGCTTCTAAGAACATTTTCACGCCCTCCACCACGAACAGGCCCAGCTTATTACGCACCTTCGCTTTCTGTATTAGTTGAATCACTTCCCGGATCGATTTATTGCTGCTGCTTGTGATCATCACTTTTCTCCTCATCCCATAGATATGCAAATTCCCCGCAAACTCACCAGCTGCGGGGAATCCCTATAATTATAATATATGGTGCAGAACACTAGATTGCCAGTACCTTTGCAACTTCATACTGGTAATCCTGTATCTCCTTGTGCATATTCAGCGCTTCCTCGATATCGAAATCAAGGAACTCACCGTGCTGATATCCTACCACTCTGTTGCTCTTACCTTCGCACAGAATATCTGTTGCATAAGCACCCATAATAGATGCATAATACCGGTCCTTACAGGTAGGCGCACCGCCTCGCTGCATGTAACCTAAGATTGTCGCCCTGGTTTCCATGCCTGTAGCCGCTTCGATTCTTCTCGCCATGGAAGTAGAATGTCCAATCCCCTCTGCATTGATGATAATGTGATGGGTCTTGCCCCGTTTCCTGCTGGCAATAATATTGTTGATAATCTGCTGCTCGTTATAATCATATTTCTCTGGAAGCAGGATGTCCTCCGCGCCGTTCGCAACACCGCACCATAGCGCAATATATCCTGCATTTCTTCCCATAACCTCAATGATACTGCACCGCTCATGGGAAGAAGAAGTATCCCTGATCTTATCAATCGCCTCCATCGCCGTATTGATCGCCGTATCAAAACCAATCGTATACTCTGTACAGGCGATATCCAGATCGATGGTACCTGGAATTCCTATCGTGTTGATCCCATGCCTGGCCAACGCCTGTGCACCACGGTAAGATCCATCTCCACCGATCACGATCAAGCCGTCTATACCATACTTATGACAGATCTCCACTCCCTTTTGCTGCCCCTCTTCCGTGCGGAACTCTGAGCAGCGTGCCGTACCAAGTATTGTACCGCCTTTCTGGATCGTATCGGATACTGACCACCTCTCCAGGTCTATAATCTCTTCGTTCAAAAGGCCTCTGTAGCCTTTCTTAATTCCTTTCACTTTAACGCCATTCGCAAGTGCTTTCCTGACAACTGCACGGATCGCCGCATTCATGCCCGGCGCGTCGCCGCCGCTTGTCAGAACACCTATTGTCTTGATCTCTTTCGCCATACCCACACCATGCCTTTCTATGCTGAATCCTAACTGTATTTTACTCTAAACATGCTTGTTTTTCAATGATTTTATTGAACTGCTACACCACTTTCACATTTTCTGCCCCATATAATGCCGTAAGCTGTCCAACAAGTTCTTCTCCGGCGTCCACGTTCCAGTTGCGCGGCAATGCGTTCATCAGCTTCGGATCTGCCACATAGATGACTACGCTGTCCTTTCCTTCCGACTGGCGCAGTGCATCGAAGAGCTCCTCCTTATGCGCTTCATATTCCTCTTTCGTCGGAAATTTGATCCACAACTTCCTGGACACATTCTCAAAGGGTGTAATCTGTTCACAGATCAGCTTGCCGTCTTTTTCTTCCTCCACGGATATCCGGCCTTTGATAAATACTTTGTTATCCTCCACAATATCACGGCCATATTTCTCATACTGCCCTGGAAATACAATAACTTCCACGCTGCCGAACAGATCCTCCACCTGCAGGAATGCCATTACTTTCTCATTCTTGGTATACTTGATCTTCTTCTCCGCAATCATACCGCCAATGGTAGCCGTCCTTCCATCCTGGGCACCAACCGTACCGCCCTCCTCATCCAAAATGAAATCAGCCGTCGTATTCGTGATATTCCTGCGCCACATCTCCTGGTATTCCTCCAGAGGATGTCCACTGATGTAAATCCCTAATACTTCCTTCTCAAATGCCAGTTTCATCTCTTTTGAATACTCACCGACGTCTGGCATTTTCACCTCAAATTCTTCCTTATGGTCTTCCGACACAATATCAAACAGTGAAATCTGTCCCGCCATGTTATTCTTCTTATCATGCTGAATGCTGTCCATAATCTGGATATATATGCTCATAAACTGCTTGCGTGTACCACCCAGGCTGTCCATTGCCCCCGACTTAATAAAATGTTCAATGGCACGTTTATTCACTTCCTTATCCGCCATACGGGTAATAAAATCCTTTAGGTTTGTGTATGGCCCCCGCCCCTGACGTTCCATGACCACTGCCTCGATCACCGGCCTGCCCACGCTTTTGATCGCAGTCAACGCATACCGGATCTGATTGCCAGACACAGAAAAGCCTATCTCTCCCTCATTGATGTCCGGCGGCAGGATCTGTATACCCATACTGCGGCAGGTCATGATGTACTCTGATACTTTATTCGGATTATCAATCACAGACGTCAAAAGCGCAGCCATAAATTCCACTGGATGATAATATTTCAGATAAGCCGTCTGATAAGCCACCACTGCATAACATGCCGCATGGGATTTATTAAAAGCGTATTTCGCGAAATCCATCATCGTACCATAGATATGATCTGCCACCTCTGCAGGGATACCATTCGCCACACACCCTGGAACCCCTTCCTCCGGATTACCATAGGTAAAGTTTCTGCGCTCCTGCTCCATCACATACTGCTTCTTCTTACTCATCGCACGGCGCACCAGATCACTTCTGCCCATCGTATAACCGCCCAGATCCTGGACAATCTGCATAACCTGCTCCTGGTAGACGATACAGCCATACGTAGGCGCAAGAATAGGTTCCAACTGCGGGCAGTCATACGTAACCGATTGCGGATTATTCTTTCCTTTGATGTATTTGGGAATGAAATCCATCGGTCCTGGACGGTAGAGGGAAATACCTGCAATTACATCCTCTAAGCTTCTGGGTTTTAGTTCCTTCATGAAACTTTTCATCCCACCGCTTTCCAGCTGGAACACCCCATCATTCCTGCCGGTACCGATGGATGCAAGTACAGCCTGATCGTCATAATCAATCTTGTCAACATCGATAAAAACACCCGTACTCTTCTCCACCAGCTCCACAGCATTCTGGATTACCGTCAATGTCCGCAGACCGAGAAAATCCATTTTGAGAAGTCCAAGCTCCTCTATGGTCGTCATCGTAAACTGCGTCGTGATAGAACCGTCAGAACCACGGGAAAGCGGAACGTACTTGTCCGCTGCATCAGGACAGATCACCACACCTGCTGCATGCATGGACGTGTGACGTGGCAGCCCTTCCAAACGCTTACTCATCTCAATCAGCGTATGCACCTGCTCGTCTTCCTGGTATAGTTTCCGAAACTCTGGATTCATTTCCAGTGCCTTCTTGATCGGCACACCCTGGTTCTGTTCATTAGGGATCATCTTCGCGATGGAATCTACAAAGGCATAGGGAAGATCCATCACGCGGCCTACATCGCGGATCACCCCCTTAGCTGCCATCGTACCGAAAGTAACAATCTGTACTACTCTGTCCTTACCATATTTACGGTTGACATGATCGATCACCTCCTGCCTTCTCTCGAAGCAGAAGTCCACATCAATATCTGGCATGGACACACGCTCTGGATTCAAAAACCTTTCAAACAGCAGGCTGTACTTAATCGGATCAATGTTCGTGATCCGCAGACAATAAGAAACAATACTTCCTGCCGCCGACCCACGTCCAGGACCAACAGCAATACCATTTTCTCTACAATAATTGATATAGTCCCACACAATCAGGAAATAATCCACAAACCCCATGTCCCGGATAATTGAAAGCTCATACTCCAGACGTTTATACAACGTTCCATCGTCCTCTGGATACCGCTGCGTCATCCCCTCCTGACACAATCTATTCAGATATGTCCACGAGTCATATCCTTCCGGCACCTCATAATGCGGCACCTTATATTTTCCAAATTCAATCTCTACATGACACCTGTCTGCAATCCGCTGGGTATTTTCCACTGCCTCCCACGCATAAGGAAAAAGGCCTTTCATCTCCTCCTCGCTCTTGACGTAATACTGTCCTCCCTCATAACGCATTCTGTCCTCATCCGCCAGTTTCTTACCTGTCTGCAGACATAACAGGATATCATGAGGCTGTGCATCTTCCGCATAAGTATAGTGTACGTCATTGGTAGCCACAAGTGGAATATCCAGCTCTTTACTCATCTTAAGCAGCGACGCATTCACCATCTGCTGAGTAGGAATCCCATGATCCTGCAGCTCTAAGAAGAAATTCCCTTTGCCAAAACATGCCTCATACCGTTTCGCCACCTTACCAGCCTCGTCTACCAGTCCCTTCTGGATGTAGCGCTGCACTTCTCCCGCCAGACAGGCAGACAATGCAATGATTCCCTCATGGAATTCCTGCAGTATTTCCATATCCACACGCGGCCTGTAATAGTACCCTTCCGTGAAACCACGGCTGACGATTTTGACCAGATTGGCATACCCTGTATTGTTCTCCGCTAACAGCACCAGATGATAATATCTGTCCTCTCCGCCAGTCAATTCCCTGTCGAACCGGGATCTGGGTGCAACATAGACCTCACAGCCAATGATAGGATTTAACCCTGCTGCCGTCGCTTCCTTATAGAAATCGACAACACCATACATAACCCCATGGTCTGTAATGGCCGCGCTGTCCATTCCCAACTCTTTGACCCGCTTAACATACTCTTTGATCTTGTTGGAGCCGTCTAAGAGACTGTACTCGGTGTGGACATGTAAATGTGCAAATGCCATATTAGGAAACCTCTCTTCCTGCTCATTTCCATTACTGCAGTTATTCCAGCACTCACTCACGTAAATCGCATTGCTGCCAAAACTGTTCTTTTTCTATTTTATCACAAACTTGAATCTGCGTAATCCTTTAATTTCCATAAACCGCAAAAAGGCGGTGATCCCTTCTCCCCAAAGGGATTAGGAACCACCGCCTTTTATAATGCTGTCTCTTCTTTTAAAGATATTTCTTCAGCTCATCTGCCTTATCTAACTTCTCCCAAGGAAGATCCAAATCGTTACGCCCAAAATGACCATACGCTGCTGTCTGTTTGTAAATCGGACGGCGCAGGTCAAGCATCTTGATAATACCTGCCGGACGAAGATCAAAATTCTCACGGATAACGTCAACCAGCTTCTCATCCGTCACTTTCCCTGTTCCGAACGTATCCACCATGACCGAAGTAGGCTGTGCCACACCGATCGCATAAGACAACTGGATCTCACACTTGTCAGCAAGTCCTGCTGCCACAATGTTCTTGGCCACATACCGTGCCGCATAAGCCGCCGAACGGTCTACCTTCGTGCAGTCCTTACCGGAAAAAGCGCCGCCGCCGTGACGTGCATAACCGCCATAGGTATCTACGATAATCTTACGTCCCGTCAGACCAGCATCTCCATGCGGTCCTCCAATCACAAAACGTCCTGTTGGATTGATGAAAAACTTCGTATCGGCATCGATCAGTTCTTCCGGCAGTACCGGATCAAAAACATACTTCTTGATGTCTTCATGAATCTGTTCCTGCGTCACATCCTCATCATGCTGTGTGGAAAGTACAACCGCTTCCAGTCTTACCGGCTTGCCCTTCTCATCATATTCTACAGATACCTGACTCTTGCCATCTGGTCTTAAATACTTTAAAGTACCGTCTTTTCGCACTTTAGTGAGCTGCAGCGCCAATTTGTGGGCCAATGAGATCGGATAAGGCATATACTCTTCTGTCTCATTGGTGGCATAACCGAACATCATACCCTGATCCCCTGCACCAATCGCCTCGATCTCTTCATCAGACATCTTGTTCTCTTTGGCTTCCAGCGCTTTATCTACGCCCATAGCGATATCTGCAGACTGTTCGTCGATTGCTACCAGCACTGCACAAGTATTGCCATCGAAACCATACTCGGACTTTGTATAGCCGATCTCCTTCACAGTATCACGTGCAATCTTAGCCATATCTACATAAGCGTTTGTGGTGATTTCTCCTGTCACCAGGACAAATCCCGTACACACTGCTGTCTCACAGGCAACGCGGCTCATGGGATCCTTTTCCATGCAGGCGTCCAAAATCGCATCTGAGATGGCATCACAGACTTTATCAGGATGTCCTTCTGTCACTGATTCTGAGGTAAATAATCTCTTTTCCATTCTTCTTTCTCCTTTTCTGCTCTTTAGTTGTGCTATGTCTATGTGTATGTATACACAGAATCGGCGGCAGCCCTTCTTTGTTCCCGCTGCCCCACTGCTCCTGTACATCACTTTTCTTTCCTAAGGAATTCTTACTTATGAAAGAAAAAATCCGCTTACCGAAATAAGCGGACCTGACAGTCATTCATCAAATCCTCTTATTGTTCGATCTGTCTTACGACAGTACTTTCGCTCAGGCTGGCACCTTCCTTTCCAGGGGTTGCCGTGGCTTCACAGATCCTATGTATCTCCACCACTCTGAATAAGAGAAACTTTCATCGTTCAAAAGAACTATTTAATTGTAATCTATCTGTAGATACCATACACCCTGCCACAACTTCTGTCAACAGGAAATCTACGTGAATTTCATCCTACTTTCAATTTAAACTTCTGCAGTTCCCTGTCTGTAGCAATCTTGTCAATCTGTGCACCCAAGCCTTGCAGCTTCAAATGAAAATCCTCATAACCACGCTCAATATACTTAATGTCATCGATCGTCGTGATCCCATCTGCAGAAAGTCCCGCAATGACCAACGCAGCTCCCGCTCTTAAATCGGGCGCCGTAATACTCGCACCAGTATACTTACCTACACCATCGATAATCGCCGTATTACCTTCTACTTTAATATTTGCACCCATACGGGTCAGCTCGTCTACATATTTAAAACGGTTCTCGAAGATACTCTCCGTTACAATGCTTGTCCCCGCAGACAAGCCCAGCGTAACCGTAATCTGGGGCTGCATGTCTGTAGGAAAACCCGGATAAGGAAGCGTCTTAACATGGGTATGTCCCAGCGGTTTCGAAGCCACCACACGCACCGCATCGTCAGACTCCTCCACCTCGCATCCAATCTCCAACAGCTTCGCGCTGATCGATTCCAGATGCTTAGGGATCACGTTCTTGACTGTCACATCACCTTTCGTCACCGCTGCCGCAAACATAAAGGTACCTGCCTCAATCTGGTCAGGGATGATCCCATATTCCGTGCCATGTAATTTCGACACCCCTCTGATCTTCACAACATCTGTACCAGCACCCTTGATGTTAGCGCCCATACTGTTGAGAAAGTTCGCAAGATCTACCACATGCGGTTCTTTCGCTGCGTTCTCAATCACAGTTTGTCCATCCGCCATAACCGCCGCCATCATCACATTCATCGTTGCACCTACCGACACAACGTCCATATAGATATGATTTCCCCGTAACTGCCTGGTCTCTGTGATGATCAGTCCATGCTCAATCCTCACATCAGCACCTAAGGCACGGAACCCCTTGATGTGCTGGTCAATCGGCCGAAGCCCTATATTACAGCCGCCTGGAAGCGCCACCTCAGCCTTTCTGTATTTTCCTAACAATGCACCCAAAAGATAGTAGGATGCCCTAATCTTCTTAATATAATCGTCTTCAATGACCAGATCATTGATCTGGGATGCGTTGATCTTAACCGTATGACGGTCAATTCTGTGAATAATAACCCCAATGCTCTCCATTGCCTGCATCAACACATTGGTGTCCCTGACATCTGGTATATTCTCTATCACAACGGTCTCATCCGTCATAATGGCAGCAGCAAGGATAGCCAGCGCTGCATTCTTAGCGCCGCCAATCTCCACCTCGCCGACTAACGGATTTCCACCTTTAATCGCATATTGTTCCATAAATAGTCCCCTGTATGATAAACGAAATATAATCTGAATAATCTAAAAACCTGTGTCCAGTTCTCTGGGCATTAAAAACTCATGTTCTTCTATGCCATAAATTCTTAAATTTTTATAAAAAAATCTTACAGCAATTAATTATCAGTATACCATAATTTACACATTTGTAAATGGGCAGATTCAACATAAACATACAGGGCACGTCCTCCCAGGCTATCGTATTCTTAAAATTAATCCGCATCAATTTAAATAATTGAGTGGATTAACCTGGGAACCACCGATTAGGATCTCGAAATGCACATGCGGTCCCGTGCTGACGCCTGTGTTACCGCTCAGTGCAATCTTCTGTCCCTGGGCGACTGTCTGGCCAGGCGATACCAGCACCTTGCTCAAATGCCCGTATCTGGTCTGCCTGCCGTCTGCATGGTTAATGTAGACCACATAACCATAGCCGCTTCCCCATCCAGCCTTGGCAACTGTTCCTGCAGAGGACGCCATCACTGCAGTACCTGTCGGCGTAGCCCAGTCGATTCCCTTGTGATAGCTGCTGGCTCCTCTGGTAGGCGCCTTCCTTCTGCCGAAACCAGAACTCTGCCGTCCGCCGGAGATTGGCTTAATATATGTGGGCGGAATCTTCGTGCCTCGTTCCACAATCTTGGGTACTGCCTCATAAGTGATCTCTTCTTTCAGAATTTCCCTGCCTGTCTCCTCCTGATTACGGTAGGAGACATTAGCTACTACGATACGATGTCCTGCAGACGGTTCCTGCAGCGTCTGTGTCTGGGTCGTATACCAGTCATCATTATCCACATAAACAATCTCCGCCTCATAATCTTCCTCATAGTAAACTTCTTCCATGCGTTCCACGGATAATTCCGGCTCAGGAACTGTGACGATCAGCTCGTCCCCTACACGTATCATGGAATTCTCATTTTCTATCGTCTCATTCATTGCGATCAGATCTTCCAGCGGAATCTCATTCTTCAGTGCAATCTGGGACAGGGTATCCCCCGATACCACCTCATAAATCTGCTCTTTTTCCTGGTCTTTGGTCACCTCTTCGATCGCATTCTCCAGAGAAGTCAGCTCATAATCCTGCAGATACGATTCTACCACTTCCACGGTATCCCCGAATGTAAGTGACATTAAGCCCAATTCATAATCGGCAAAATCCTTCTCTTTCGCCGGCTCAACATCTGCAAAGATCTCATCCAATGCCGCATCGATCCCTGCGCTGGACATAACTTCCTCTGCCGCCTCCTCTTCCTCCTGCTGCTCCTTCGTAGAACAAATCTGCGTCGTCAACACATTCAATTCCCTGTTGCCGTCCAGAACCAGGTCCACATAATACTCATTGTCCCCATCGTACCTGTTGATAGATGCCTGCAGCAGGGCAAGCACTTCCTCCGTGCTGGCAAGATTCACAGTGTACTCATTAATCTTAACTGTATAAGAGCGGTTTAATGTCTCCTTGACACTCTTCTTGAGCACCTCTGTCATGTTAGCCGTTATAGATTTCAGATCGTCTATTTTCCCCCACAGCACCTCGCTTCCCTCATAACGCAGTTCACTGTCTGCCAGCACAAGCTCATCGCTTGTCCCCGCCAGCCTCCTGCGGGCAGCGATCAGACACCGGTCCACATCCTCAGGACTTTCCACAATCCCCACCTGCGTATCATTCAAATACACCGTGAAGATATTATCACCCGTACTCTCCATTTTCTGGTAAGTTGGCAGAAAGAAGATACTGACAAGGCTCACAAACACCGCAACCTTAATATATGCAATTTTCATTTTTTTATAATGTCTGCTGATCATTTTCATCATTTTATCCGTTCCGAAATATCTCTGTCGATTTTGTAACAAATACGTAACATTTTATATTCTAACAGTATTTCCCTGAAAAGTAAAGAACTATGCAAACCATGTTTTCCATCCTTCTCTAATACCACGGCCACACAGACTGCTTGTCTGCCGTATCTGCTGCCCGCTGCGCATAAGCGTACAAATGTTCGGTTCTGCGAGACATCTTCTTTTCTATGTGTTATACTATAAATGATAACCTGGTCAGGAAGGAGGCATACACACGCAAGCCTATGAACAAAATCTTCTTTCATATAGATGTCAACTCTGCTTTCTTAAGCTGGAGCGCACTGGAAAAACTTCACAATGGCACGGCGTTGGATCTTCGCACCATCCCATCCGTGATCGGCGGAGATATGGCCAAACGGCATGGCGTTGTCCTGGCGAAATCGATCCCTGCCAAAGCTTACGGGATTGTCACTGGAGAGCCGATCGTCAACGCTCTGCGCAAGTGCCCCTCTCTGACTCTGGAACCACCAGACCATGAACTATACCACCGCAAAAGCCAGGAGCTTATGACACTTCTGTCAGATTTTTGCCCCGATATTGAGCAGGTGAGCGTGGATGAGTGTTATATGGATTATACACCGGTGGCTAACCAGTACCCCTCTCCAGAGACTGCTGCTCATCTGATCAAAGACAGCGTCTTTGAGAAACTGGGCTTCACCGTGAATGTAGGTATATCAGACCGCAAGGTATTGGCAAAGATGGCTTCTGACTTTAAAAAACCTAATCTTGTACACACTCTGTACACTCATGAAATCCAGCATAAGCTGTGGCCCCTTCCTCTCTCCTCTCTTTTCATGTGCGGCCGTTCCAGCGTGGAAGCTCTGCGCAAGCTGGAAATTCTGACGATTGGTGACCTGGCTGTCACCGACCGCTCCATCCTTTTGGCCCACCTGAAAAGTCACGGCCAGCTGCTATGGGAATATGCTAATGGCATTGATGATTCCGAAGTTGTCACTGAACAGGCAGAAGTCAAAGGAATCGGCAACTCCACTACCTTAAGCCAGGATGCGAAGGACAAGGATACGGCGCACCGGGTACTGCTATCCCTCGCAGAATCTGTAGCCAGACGTCTGCGTGACTCTGGCCAGGCCGCTAGTATGGTCAGCACGGAGATTAAATACAATACTTTCCAGAAGGTTTCCCACCAGACCACGCTCCTCTCACCGACCAGTCAGACCGATATGATCTATCAGACTGCCTGCAGTCTTTTTGATGAGATCTGGGATGGCACGCCGGTCCGTCTGCTAGGCATACGTTCCTCTAAGCTGTCTTCCGAGAAAGAACCCATACAATTGTCTCTTTTTGACCTGACTAGCCCTCCTGCGGCGCAAACCGGCCAGACTGCTTCTTCCCGAATGCCTTCCGCCCGCAAGAAGGAACAGCTGGAACAAGCACTGGACTCTATACGCAAACGTTATGGAGCCGACGCGGTCATCCGGGGGAGCCTTCTTAAAGACAAATCATGACTCTATTCAAAACGGCATCAAATCAAATGATTTGATGCCGTTTCCTATTCTCTACACACTCTATGTTTTATTTTGACCTGCCTGGCCTTCCTTTATTTTTCTTCCGCCTCTCTGCACCAGATGCCGCTGTCCCTGCTCTCACCTTAGTCTTATTTTCTCTTTTCTTAACACTAAAGCCAAAAGTGCCTAATTCCCTGCCCGTCGTAAAATAACGCCCATGAGAATAGACCAGCGGTTTTGCCTGTGCTAAATGAAATCTCCCGGATTCATCCAGATAACGCTCCTCCACATGTACCGCCAGTACTTTGGCCAAAAACATATGATGCGTCCCCAGTTCCAGTTTCTGTGTCACACGGCATTCCAGATTTACAGGACTCTCCGCAACCATAGGCACTTGTACATACTGCCCCTGTACCTGCGTCAGTTTCATCTTCTCCCATTTATCAATATCTCTGCCGCTTCTTACCCCACAGTAGTCTGTAGCATGAGCCAGCGACTCTGTTGTAAGATTGATAACAAATTCTCCAGTCTCCTCTATCATATGATAAGAATACCGCTCAGGCCTCACTGAAATAGATACCATGGGTGGATCAGAGCATACAGTTCCTGTCCAGGCCACAGTAAACAGATTCGCTTTGCCATCCCTGTCAGCAACGCTGACCAACACTGCTGGCAAAGGATACAACATATTGCCTGGTTTCCATACCTGTCTGCTCATATCATCACCATCCGATCAGAAAAATTTAAAATTAAGCAGGGATAGGATTTGCAGTACAACATCAGCAATCACGCCAAGAAGAATGAAAATAGAGATCGGCAGGAGCGCTCTGTTATTGCTGCTCTTCGGCTGGCTGTTCTTCAATTCCTCTGTCTGTTTATTCAGCTCTTCTACAAGAGCTGCCTGCACATTGCGGTAAACTCTTACATTCTCTTTATGGATAAAGTCGTCGGCCTGCTGGAATTTCTGCTCCAGAAGACTCTTGATTTCTGCCAGCACACCTTCCTGGCCTGTCTCCTGTGCATCATCAGCCTGCATGCCATCCAGTTTCTCCATGCATTCCTTCAATACACTGCGGACTTCCGATACATTCTCGGCCGTTTTCAGATTCACCTTACGGATCTCCTGCATCAGCTCGTCATAAGACTTCATCTGACTCTTTAGCTGTTCCATCCGCTCAGCCTCAGCCGTCATATTTGCCTTAATTATCTCCTGCGCATTTCTTTTCTGTGCGAGTTTATCGATAAAAGTATCCATCATCTCTGTCCCTTTCTCATCCTCTGTGCAGCTTAGTGGTATTTTATCACCTTTCCGTCCTTCTGACAACCAAAGTCTTTCCAAAATGCAAAACTGACGACCCTGCATTCCACTCCTGTATCCATTGTATCTATGCCATTCATCCCAGCCTCGCTACAGGCATTCCCTCTTTCCGTATAAACCTATGGCGCATATGTATATTTATTCTAAAAAGGAATCTAAACGGGCATAGATCATAGTAAATCCATGCCCATTTCCAGATCGTCATCCTGCATAATAATACATTTTTTATGCAATTCGTACAAAATATTTCTTTCTCCTCTTTTTCATTTGTAAATATTTACCGTAATTTCATATTGTGTTCATAAATTATTCATATTTATTCTGTATAATTTAAACATATTCGACAAGGGATTATGTAATGTTTAACATTACACACATAGATAAATTTTTTTCATAATAGCCCAAGTGCCGTAAGGCGCTTGGGCACTCCTCATTTTACTCAACTATCCAAAACACTCCCTTACGCCACATACAGATACATAAAGATAAAATGACAGACGCTTCCCCCCATTACAAACAGATGGAAGATTTCATGGGAGCCGAAAAACCTATGTCTTGCGTTGAAGATCGGCAATTTCAAGGCATAGATGACACCACCCGCTGTATAGATGACGCCGCCTGCTAACAGCCAGAGAAACGCACTGTGCGGAAGCGTATTCCATAAGGTACCAAAAACTGCCAGACAGACCCATCCCATGGCGATATAGATTGCCGAAGAAAACCATTTCGGACATGTGATCCAGCATACTTTAACCGTCATTCCTGCAATGGCAATCGCCCACACAACTGTAAGCAGCGTATATCCCAGCCGTCCATCCAACACGATCAGACATACAGGCGTATAAGAACCAGCGATCAGAATAAAAATCATCATGTGGTCCACCTTGCGGAACACTTTAAGAAGATTCTCTTTCACCGTAACACTGTGATACAGGGCGCTGGCGCCATAGAGGGCTACCATACTGCAGATAAAAACTGCCATCGCAATAAATGCCGTCAGATCGGCATCCAACGCAACTTTCACCATCAGCGGTGTTGCTGCTATGATAGCCATCATCATCCCGATAAAATGAGTAATAGCGCTTCCAGGTTCTCTAATCGTAATCTGCATAAATAATCTCCTTCTTTCCAATACTACTTTCCTGATGATCTCCAATTACCGCTGTGAGACCATCACTTTTCGTACAATACGCAACATCTAGTGTTGATATTTCTATAAGCAGTTTTCAAAACTACTTACTAGTTAATATAATACTACTACATACAATATGCAAAGTCAATTAAATTATGCATGGGAACTTTGTACAGAAAACACGGTTGCGTGCTCTTAATCTTCTTCTATGACATGAATCTCCAGATAATCAAAATCAATGGTTTCGATAAAATTGTCCTGCGTGAACCTGGCCTTGTCGTGGCGCTTGAAATCCTGTACGGTGGCATCCAGCCAAATCGGTTTCCCTAAATCGAACTGGTCGCAAATCTCATCCAGGGCACGAAATACTTTATGGGTCCTTGTATCGTCACTGCCATCCTCGATGACCAAGTCTTTGATCATGTGATTATTCTCAAATTCTTTCGCCCATAAACGAAACATATCTGTGCTCCTTCTTTCTTGCTTCTGCCATACATCATTCTTACCGCCAACGCTAACCTTATTCCATGGAAACGCAGACACAATCTTACAAAGATCATACTGCTGCCTCCAGAAAAAGTAAACACTTTTTCCTTTTTCTTTCCAGGATAAAATGATACACTGATAACAGTTCCTGCTGTTAAGCGGGACGTCAGAAAACCATATCGGCAGCGATGCCCATTCCATAACGCGTCAGCGCGTCAGAAAACAGGATGACCTACGATGATAAAACCAGCAAACACTACTGAAATTTTAAACAACCTAAACAGCTCCCTCCACGGCAGCGTTAAAAAAACAGTCATATCTTTACTACTATCCGGCATAAATATAAGTTTGGCGGTATCTTTAGAGATGTGGACGAAAACATGCGGCCTGATTCCGCTGCTGCTTTTTGAGGCGGCCGGTTTTATCCTATGCTTTCTGCTGACCTTTTCTTTTCTGACGCAGAAAGAACGGCGGCTCAAGATACATGCGCTGTTATGGGGTGTCCTCATGACCTGCGCGTATGTCCTTGGATGCCGGATGCGGCGTGATGGCACAGCGCTGAAACAATGGTCCCATCTGCCCTTCTTTCTGGCGCAGACCGCATGTCTGTCTGTATTTGCCGCTGCCTGCATCGCCCCTTTTCTACAGGGCTTTCCACGCATACGACAGCTGACTGCAGATTACACCTGCAAGAATATAGCAATAGCAGCTCCTCTTTCTACCGATGCCAACAGACAGGGCTATGACCACAAATATAAACATTATGACAGAAGGGCGCTTCCCCAGCGTAGACCTTTTGGGCAGATCTGGCTGTTTTCTACAGTTATGATCCTGCTTAGCTTTATACCCATTTTTCTCGCCTACTATCCTTCTGTCTTTGCTTACGACGCGGAAGGCCAGCTCTATCAGGTACTAGCGCACGACTACAGCACCCATCATCCGCTTCTGCATACACTATTTTTAGGATTCTTTTTTCAGATAGGAGGCAGCCTGTTTGGTTCCTACTCTACCGGCATGGCAATCCATTCCATAGTCCAGATGCTTCTCATGGCGTCTGCCTTTGGATATACGCTGGCTTTTCTCTATAAAAAGGGGCTACCCTTATTCTGGTACTCTATACTCCTGCTGTTCTATGCTCTGTTTCCGGTGAACTCAGTTCTGGCGCTCAGCACTACCAAGGATGTCCTCTTCTCTGCGTTAGTCCTGCTGCACACTCTCTTTCTGTACCGGCTCCTGATCGATCAGAACACCGCTGCAGGAATAAGCATAAAACTCGAAATCCTCTACGTATGCTGGACCATACTCCTACTGCTCTTTCGGAATAACGCCCTGTATGCGCTGGCACTCAGTATGCCTGTCATAGGCCTTTTTCTTTTCCGGACGGAAAGAACATCTGGCAGGCTATGGCGCCGGTATCTTATCCTGACTCTACTTGCGTTGGCGCTGTCCGTGGCAGGAAACAGGATACTAATAGCGTCCCTTGACGCCCATAACGGCAGCCCAAGGGAAATGCTCAGCATACCTTTACAGCAGATGGCTCGTACCAGAGTGAAAGCAGAGGAGACTATGCCGCTTGATTTACAGCAGGAGGTAGAGCGGTATCTTCCCGCCGAATGGGTTTTTGCCGCTTACAACCCCTATCTGGCCGACCCAGTGAAGAACCGCGCCATTATTCACGATGATCCTGCAGGATTAATCAAAACCTGGATACGCCTGGGATTACAGTATCCCCAGATCTACCTGGATGCCTTCTTGGATAATTCCATCGGCTACTGGTTTTTGGAGGATCATACCCATGCACAGATCTATGGTATTGGTACAGACAGCGGTTTCGGCTATCTCTCTACCGATAACAGGACCATGCCGGCAGGCTGCGAGATTATAGAGCACAGCCTTCTGCCTGGACTGCGGCGTCTCATGGAACAGATCGTATCAGACAATGTATACCAGCAGCTTCCTCTCCTGCGCGTCATCTTTGCACCTGCGTTTTACTGGTGGCTCCTGTGTCTGTACGCCGCAGTAGTACTCTACCGAAAGAAGTACTTTCTTCTATTGCCGGCAGTCTTTCTGGCTGCCTATTACTTGACCCTGCTTCTGTCACCCGCAGTACTCATCCGGTATATGTACCCGTTCGTGGTGACAGTACCTGTATTATGCTGCCTGCTGTTCTGTCAAACACATGAGTCGTAAAAATATACAAGAAAAATTAAATATTTATGAAATATTTGTGTAAAATATGTGTTTTTATGTAAGATATGATATAATATACACAAGTTTGTGCTAATTAACGGGCACAGTTCATTTTTTCATAAGGCATCCGTTCTTATGAACAATATTATTGTAAAGGTAAGCGGTCACAGCGCATAGCTGAGACCCAGGGGAATGAAATGGAACTGAGAATCGACCGAGACGGTGACATTGACAGTTGGAAGGAAGTGACTCTGATCTATAATTCGGCACTCAAACAAATCTCCACGAAATTGGAGATCCTGAATGACGAATTTCAGCATGTACACAGATATAATCCGATCGAACACATTAAGTCACGTATCAAAACGCCAGAAAGCATTGTGAAAAAACTAAAGAAGCACGGATATGAATCAACAATCAACAACATGATTCGCTATGTCAACGATATCGCAGGTATCCGCGTCATATGTTCCTTTTCATCGGACATCTACCAGATCGCGGATATGATCAGTAACCAAAGTGATATCAAGGTGATTTCTGTGAAAGATTATATCGTTAACCCGAAAGCCAGCGGATATAAGAGCTATCATATGCTGGTAACCGTACCTGTATATCTGTCCGACCGGATCGCAGACACGAAGGTTGAAATCCAGATCCGGACAGTCGCTATGGACTTTTGGGCCAGCCTGGAGCATAAGATCCACTATAAATTCGAAGGCAATGCACCGGAACATATCAAGGAGCAGCTGGTCGAATGTGCACAGATGGTATCAGATCTCGATGCCAGGATGCTGGCATTGAATGAAGAGATCCAGAATCTTGGCCATTTGCAGCCAGAAGATTATTAACCTAGTGTATTATTAAAGGGGCAGCCGTTAATCGGCTGCCCCTTTTCTATGTCTCTCTTACTCTTCATATCCATTCGGATTATTGCTCTGCCATCTCCAGGAATCCGCACACATCTCTTTGATGCCGTACTGTGCCTCCCATCCCAGCTCTCTCTTCGCCTTGTCGGCATTAGAGTAGCAGGTTGCAATATCGCCTGCACGTCTTTCTTTGATTACATAAGGGATCTTAACGCCAGTCGCTTCTTCAAAGTTCTTCACGATATCCAACACACTGTAGCCCGTTCCCGTTCCCAGATTGTAGATGCACAATCCTGCTTTCTCCTCGATCTTCTTCAAAGCCTTTACATGTCCAACTGCAAGATCAACCACATGGATATAATCACGGACACCTGTGCCATCATGTGTATCATAGTCATTGCCGAAGACACCCAGCTCCTTCAGCTTGCCGACAGCTACCTGTGTGATATAAGGCATCAGATTATTCGGGATGCCATTGGGATTCTCACCGATCGTACCGCTCTTATGTGCGCCGATTGGATTGAAATAACGAAGCAGGATTACGTTCCACTCTGGATCCGCCTTCTGTATATCAGAAAGAATCTGCTCCAGCATAGATTTCGTCCATCCATAGGGATTTGTGCATTGTCCTTTCGGACATTCTTCCGTAATCGGAATCATTGCTGGATCACCGTATACTGTTGCGGAAGAAGAGAAGATAATATTCTTTACACCGTTCTTACGCATCACATCCACCAGCGTCAAAGTCCCTGCAATATTATTCTGATAATATTCCCATGGTTTCTGTACCGATTCTCCAACCGCCTTAAGTCCTGCAAAATGAATACAAGAATCAATCTTTTCCTGTGCAAAGATCTTCTCAAGCGCTTCTTCATCCAAAATGTCTGCCTGGTAAAATTTCACCGGCTTGCCAGTAATCTTCTCCACTCTCTCAAGAGATTTCTCACTGGAATTGGACAGATTATCTACTACCACTACCTCATAACCCGCATTCTGTAACTCCACTACCGTGTGGGAACCAATATAGCCTGCGCCGCCTGTTACTAAAATTGCCATACTAATGCACCTTCCCTTTCTGTTGATAACGCCTTGTGAAAATGTTAGCCGCCTGTGCTCCCCATGCCTCCATCCCATCAAGGACAGACCGCTTCCAGAGCTTCTGTCTTCCCATATACACCAGTCATTTTATCTGGCATTTCTAGGCGTTGTCTGTTTCTTGTCCTGAGAATAGTGTACACTCTTCCAGCCCTTCTATTCAAGAGGATAATGTTATTCAAACCTGTCAAAATGTTTTATAGTTACCGCTATAGCTCTATTCCATTTTCCTGGCACAAAACTCTTGCACTCTCCACGGAATCAATTCCTGTCCTGTTCTTGATCGGTGCAAATTCACGGTTCCTGACAATCTCATAGGGCAGGCAGGAATCCAGTTCATGGATCATATCTAAAACAAGCTGTTCGAATTTATAGCCGTTAGGGTTCTCCGGGCTGACCAGTCTGCCATCTTCATCCAGATAGGGAATCTTTTTTTCCACGATATGAAGCGGCAGCTTTCTTGCAGCAATCTCTTCCAGATCTTTCTCCCGGAACAGATAATTGAGAATGACGCCAAAGTTATAGGCAGGTTCGCCCTGTGCATCCTTCGCCTCCATCAATTCCTGTGTCATATCGTAATACTCTACAATCGAGGGCCTGCCATCCTCCAGGCACATAGCCCCCACCCTCTCGTCCGGCGCATTCTTCTTCACTACCTTGGCACCCGCCGCACAATTCATCGCAATCGTCGCTCCCACAAAACAAGGATCTGCAATCCGCTGCAGCACGTTATCCACAGCAAATACATTTAACCATTCCACACCGGCTTCTTTGACCTGATCCACTATGCCCGCTTTCATCATGGACACAAACCAGCCCGCGTTGCCATTAGGAGAAGTGGCCATCTTATACTTTTCTTCCATATATACCTTGCCATGATAATCCGAAGCCGGCGCCATATCCTGTTTGAAAAAGGTCACATAGTCCGCATCATAACCGAAAAAATTCTTTTCCCTAAAAAAGGACGTCGTAGCCTCATGATTCTTATCGCTGGTCATCACATAGAGCGGAACCCATGCTCCCGCCTGCTGCACTACATCCATCAGATTTTCCACAAGACGCTGGAAAATAAAGACCTCCTTCGTCAATCCGATATCGTAGATTCCTTTCGGTGCATCCGAACCCAATCTGGTTCCCATGCCCCCGGCAAGCATCACCGCGCCCACCTTGCCCGCCCTGACAGCGTCTAAGCCAATCTGTACAAACTCTTCCCGCCTCGCCTCGATCTGCGCAAGCTGCATCACCTTGATCGGCGTGATCTCCCCCCTCGGGTTCAACGCCTCCTTGTGCTCACACTGCTGCAGCACTGCCAGATCCGTATCCATGATCTGCTTTAGCAACGCCTCTTTCTCGTAACCGCTCAGCTCTTCATAGTATTTCAAAACATGCAGCTGTCCGTATTGCTTCAGCTTATCATACGCTTCCTGATATCCCATAACCTTCTCCCTTCTCCCTTCTACCTCGCACATCCGATCTGTCTATACTGCCACAGCATGACGCAGGCGGTTCCCTCCCTGCGCAGATCTGGTCCTTATCGATTCCTTTATTCTACCATGAATCTGCCGCTATCTCAATGTAACATTGCTGATACCTGCCACTCTTTGGCACTGTCTACGTATCAGATACTCAGCCTAATCCAGACCAACGCCATTATGCCAGGCTCTCTTCTAAGTATTCCCCATAATCTTCCTTGTCCTCTGTCGCACATAGAAAAAGGCTGGAATGAGAAACAGATCTGCAAAAATCCATGCCAATGGATTTGCAAAACATACTGCAGGAAACCCGAAAACAGGTACCAGTATAAATCCTGCCAGTCCTCTCGCCAGCATCTCAAAAGCTCCGGCAAATACTGCCAGCCTGCTGTATCCCATCCCCTGGATCAGGAAACGTACAATATTAACAAGCGCTAACGGGAAATAGAACCATATATTCCAGCTAATATAATAGAAGGAATTGCTTAAAATCTCTGTCTCACCAGCATCCAGAAACAGCAGAAGAAGAGACTGTCCTGCCCCATATGCAATTCCAGCCGCCACCACCGAATAGACCAGCCCCAGAATCGTACAGGACTTCAAACCTTTATCGATACGATCCAAATGTCCCGCCCCCATATTCTGTCCACCGTAAGTTGCCATCGTAGAGCCCAAAGCCTCAAAAGGACATACCATAAGCATGCTCAGTTTGCTGCCCGCCGTAACTGCAGCCACAGCATTAGAACCAATGCCATTTACAGCGCTCTGCAAAATAACGCTGCCAATCGCCGTAATCGAATACTGCAGTCCCATAGGAATTCCCATATTACACAGTTTCCATACATAATTGCGGTTCCATCGCCACTCCTCCCTTGATAACTCCAGGATCGTGAACTTCTTCTTCATATAAATAAGACAGCACAATCCAGCCACTGCCTGGGATACCACCGTAGCTACTGCCGCACCGGAGATTCCCATGTGAAGCCCAAGGATGCACAGCAGATCCAGAAAAATATTCAACACTGCCGCCATAATCAGGAAAATAACCGGCGTCTTGCTGTCCCCCAGCGAGCGGAGAATCGACGCCGTCATATTATACAAAAAAGTAACTGGAATACCAGCAAAAATAACGACAATATAGATGTAAGCACCGTCTATGATATTATCCGGTGTGCGCATAACCTGCAGAATTGGGCGGCAAAACACTACCACTACAGTCGTGATAACCACCGAAAATATCACGGAAAGGCGCACGCAGTTACCCACAAAACCGCGCATATTCTCTTCATGTCCAGCGCCAAATTCCTGTGCTATCGGAATCGCAAACCCATTGCACACACCGATACAAAAGCCAAGAATCATGAAATTCACAGAACCGGTAGCGCCCACCGCCGCCAGCGCCTCAACCCCAAGATAATGTCCGACGATAATTGTATCTACCATACTATAAAACTGCTGGAAAAGCAGACCGAGCAGAAGCGGTACTGCAAACCCCAGGATCAGCCGCATCGGGCTGCCTTTTGTCATATCTCTTTCCATAACTTTCCTCCCGCCGGACCCATAGCAATAAGCACTTCCGGCACCAAAAATATTCAAAACATGAACAACATAGCATATCCGATGTAAAACTTCAATCATAATTTTTATGATAATTTATCCCCTGTAAAATGCACAAAAAACCCCCGGAGCAAGGAAGCCTCCAGGGGTATGCGGCCGCCGTATTATACTCTGGACAGCCGTATCACATTCCAGCTCTTCTTCCCCAAAACCGCCTGCAGTACGCCATCCTCTACCTTGGAATTGCCGTTAGCGCTCGGCGCAACATTATTCGGATTCTCTTCTGTATTCACTGCTTTCAGATCATCGTTGTGCAGCACGATATGCTCACAGATCCGATAACCTGCATATTGTCTCAGATCCAAAGTTACTTCCATATCCTCTTCCAGATCCTTGTTGACCGCAAAGATAACTACTTCCTCTTTCTCTGCATTGTCAACCACCACACAGTCCAGATAAGGCGCTTCCCCATGTGTCTTCGCTTCATAAACAGGAGATTTCACGATCGTGTTTAATACGGTTCCCTGCCCAAAAGCTGCCGCATGCATATAAGGATAGAAGATTGTCTGCCTCCAGGCGCCCGTATCAGAAGTCATGATCGGCGCAATCACATTGACAAGCTGCGCCAGACAGCCGATCTTGACGCGGTCTGCGTGACGCAGCATCGTAATCAGCATACTGCCCACCAGCAGCGCATCCTCGAAATTATAGATATCCTCAAGCTGATGAGGTTTCTGGATCCATTTCTCCAGTTTCTTATCCTCCTCCTCAGAATGATACCAGACATTCCATTCATCCAGAGAGATATGGATATCTTTCCTGCCGTGATGCTTTCCTTTCACATAATCACAGATAGAGATAACCGTCTTGATAAACTGGTCTAAATCTACGCTGCACGCCAAAAAGTCCGCAGAATCATTGTCCCGGTTCCCATAATATTGATGCATGGAGACATAGTCGACCGTATCATAGCATTCGTCTAACACAGTCGCTTCCCACTCTCCGAAAGTAGGCATTTGGGAATTCGAACTTCCGCAAGCCACTAACTCAATGGAAGGATCTAAGATCTTCATAGCCTTGCCCGTCTCATGCGCCAGGCGTGCATATTCCCCTGCCGTCTTATGGCCGATCTGCCAAGGTCCGTCCATTTCATTGCCCAGGCACCATGTCTTAACATTGTGCGGCTCTTCGTAGCCGTGAGACCTGCGCAGTTCACTCATCTGCGTACCACCCTTGAAATTACAGTACTCCAGCAGCTCCTTTGCTTCCTGGATTCCTCTGGTTCCCAGATTGACCGCCATCATAATATCCGTGCCTGCCTTCATAGACCAATCGGCAAACTCATTCAAACCGAAATCATTAGATTCAACGACCTGCCATGCCAAATCTACCTGTGCCGGTCTCTTCTCCTTCGGACCCACACCGTCTTCCCACCTGTAACTGGACACAAAGTTTCCACCAGGATAACGCACAATCGGTACATTACACTCCTTTACCAGTTCCAAGGTGTCCTTCCTGAATCCCTGCTCATCTGCAAAAGGACTGCCCGGCTGGTAGATGCCCTCATATACCGCTCTGCCCAGGTGTTCGATAAAAGAACCGTAAATCCTCTTATCAATGCCGCTTACAATATACTCCTTGTCGATAATGACCTGTGCTTTTTTCATGCTGCCTCCATTCTGAAATCCATCTGTTTCGTTATTTTCTACATTCTAACAGACCCCCAAAAATAATCTATGTCTTTTCTTCCGCAGTATTTGACTTTTTTTCCGATTTCATATACCATATTTTTGTCACTTGCCTACCCCGTGTCACCGGATCCATCTAGTTCAATACACGGCTGTAGAGACTGCCATCACAAAGGAGTTTCCCCATGTTCCATCCATCCTACTGCGACTACAACCGCTCTAATCCAGACCGCGACGAGATCAGCCGGCCCTGCGGAAGCGGCGACTATCTTTTCTTGTACCTGATCACCCCTATGAAAATACAGCTTGGCACGAAGACCATCACTACCAGGGAAAATGCATTTCTGCTCTACACCCCAGGAACACCCCAAATCTATCAGGCCGTCAAACGATTCAAAAACAGTTTCGTCCATTTTACCTGTGACGACGACTCCTTCCTGCAAGATTATAATCTGCCTGTTAACAGAATCGTCTATCTACCAGATCCCGCTTCCATCAACACTCTGCTCAGAAATATCTATGTGGAAAGTGTACTGAAACAAGATTACTACCCAGAACAGATCGATCTGCTGATGCGGCATCTGTTCATCCTTTTTTCCAGACAAGTACATATCTGTGCGAGGGAATCCGACATCCCGGCCGACCTCTACGAGCAGTTCCGCAAGGCAAGAATCGAAATCCTGACCCATCTCGACCGTGCGTGGGACACAGACAGCATGGCCGCCCTGACAAACCTGGGTGTAAGCCAATTCTATAATTATTACAAGTTGTTTTTCAACCGTTCTCCCAAGTCAGAGTTATTAGACGCCCGACTGGAACGCGCCAAATACCTGCTGCGCGTGGAGGCGCTGCCTGTCGGCCAGGCCGCAGCTTTTTCCGGTTTCTCCAACTTGTCCCACTTCGCCCGCTATTTTAAACTGCAATGCGGCATGTCCCCCTCCGAATACGCTCATTCCAGGCATGCGGACCCTGTTCCTCAGACGATCCTGTGAACTTTTTCCAAGAAAAAAGGCAGCCTCATGGCTGCCTTAAAGCTTCCTCTTAGAGGAAAATATATTTACATACAAACAATACTGCCAAAATATACATAAGCGGCGTAATCTTCTTAGCCCTGCCGCATACCGCATTGATGACCACATAGGAAATAACTCCAACCGCGATTCCCTCTGAAATGCTGTACAGAAGCGGCATAGCCAACAGACAGAGATAAGCCGGAATCGCTTCCGTAAGATTATCGAAATCAATCTGGGCAATCGCCGTAATCATCAGGAATCCGACAAACAACAGCGCTGGGGCTGTCGCAAAACCGGGAATTGACGTAAAGATCGGCGCAAAGAAAATTGCAAGCAGGAATAGGAACCCTGTCACAACAGAAGCAAGTCCTGTCCTGCCGCCCTCCGCAACACCTGCGGAACTCTCCACAAAAGTCGTAGTGGTGGAAGTGCCAAGCACCGCTCCCGCGCTCGTTGCAATGGCATCTGCCAGAAGCGCCTGTTTGATTCTGGGAAGTTTGCCTTCCTTATCCAGCATATCTGCTTTGTTCGCACATCCGATCAAAGTTCCAAGGGTGTCGAAAATATCTACGAATAGGAACGCCAGAATGATGACAATAAAATCTGTGATCCTGACCGCACCAAAATCCGCTCTAAAGCACTGTCCGAAAGTCAGGCTGATCGATGACAGGCTGAAACTGCTCCAGGACGGAAGCAGCGAGTAATAACCAGCCTCCGGGGTCACCGTATACAATCCCGTAAGCTGGCAGATAATTCCAAGGATCCAGGTCGCAAAGATACCGATCAGGATAGATCCTTTCACTCCCTTAATATGTAAAATAACAATGAGGAACGTGCCAATGATCGCCAACAGCGCGCTGATGCCTGCCGTATGGAAATCCGCCGTGAAATCGATCACTGTGACAAGCGTAGCATCCGAATTGACAACAATCCCTGCATTTTGAAAGCCAATAAATGCAATAAACAGACCAATTCCGACAGAAACACCTCTCTTAAGCTGCATTGGAATTGCGTTGAAAATCGCTTCCCGTACATTGGTCACTGACAGTACAATGAAGATAAGGCCTTCCACAAATACAGCCAGAAGCGCAATCTGCCAGGAATATCCCATAGCGCCGCACACAGTATAGGCAAAGTATGCATTTAAGCCAAGTCCCGGAGCGAGGGCAAAAGGATAATTGGCAAGAAGCGCCATCGCCAGCGTACCGATGAAGGATGCAAGCGCCGTCGCCATCAGGATTGCATTGCTGTCCATGCCCGAAGCGGACAGGATGGACGGATTGACTGCCAGGATATAGGCCATTGTCATAAAAGTAGTGACACCGGCAACCACTTCTGTCCTGACGCTTGTGTTGTTTTCTTTTAGTTTAAACCATTTTTGTAACATCACTATTCTCCTTTTCTCATAAGTAGGTTTACACCTTTAGTTGCCTTCATAGATGATGACGCTGTCAATGTCGTAGCCTTTCAGGCGTTCTCTTCCCTTAAGCCCCGCCAGTTCCATCAGGAAGATTACCTTAACTACTTCACCGCCCAACTCTTCAACCATCTGAATGCTCGCCTCGATCGTACCGCCCGTCGCAATCAGGTCATCCACTACGACCACCTTCTGTCCGGGCTTGATGGAATCTTTATGCATTTCCACTACAGAACTGCCATACTCAAGATCATATTCTTTCGAGATGACCTCCAAAGGCAGCTTCCCTTTCTTGCGGACCGGAACAAATCCCTTGTGCATGGCATAGGCAATAGGCACTCCAAAAATAAAGCCTCTGGACTCCGTGCCCACAATCACGTCAAATTCAATTCCCTCTAACATCTTCTTCATCGAATCGATCGCCAGTGCCAGCCCGTCCGGGTCCTGCAGTACACTCGTCACATCCCGGAAAACAATCCCCTTCTCCGGAAAATCCGGTATGCTGCGCACATATTCTTCCATCTTCTTCCCAGTCTTCATAAGTAACCTCCACCCTTAACCATGTAAATCTTATTCTTATCACCGTTCATCAGCCCTGCCGGTTCTGCAGGCTCCTGCAAGTCATGCCCATTAAATCCCCAGATTCCTTCTGGATGGCACCAACTATAACCCATTGTATCACATTATTCCGCCCAAATATAGCATTAAAAAATATATATTGACAAAGCCCATTGAGCGAGAGTATTCTTATATAACATTGCACTGTACAGCAGGCGCAGAATCAATCTACATATTATAATGTGAGGGACAATTATGAATACGAAAGGCAGATTTTATTCTCAAATTCTAAAGCTGGTAATACCGATCATTGTACAGAACCTGTTAAGCGCCGCCGTCAACTCGGCGGACGTAGTCATGCTCAACTATGTTGGACAGTCTTCCATCTCGGCTGTATCGCTTGCATCCAACTATGCAAGCGTTCTTTTCATGGTCTTCTATGGCCTCGGCACCGGCGCAACAATCCTAAGTGCACAATACTGGGGCAAAAAAGACTTACGGGCGATCCAGGTAATCGAAGGCATAGCGCTCCGCTTCTCCTTACTGATCGCACTGGCCTTTTCCGCTTTTGCATTATTTGCACCAGACAAAATGATGCAGATCTTTACAACAGATGCGGAACTTATCCAGATCGGCGCGGATTATCTGCGGGTTATGTCCATAACTTACCTATGCTGGGCAATCGTAGAGGTATATCTGTCCATTCTTCGCAGTATTGGCATGGTGACAACATCCATGGTGTTGAATATCATTGCCTTCTCCCTCAATGTATTCCTGAATGCAGTGTTCATCTTCGGACTGTTTGGCGCACCCCGTCTGGGCGCGACAGGCGTTGCGATCGCCACCGCTATTTCCCGTATCATAGAATTGATCGGCTGCCTCTTAGTGTCCATGTTCGGCAGTGAGCTTAAGTTGAATCCGGCTTACTTATTTATCCGCAACAAAGTACTGTTGAAAGATTTCATTCATCTGTCCCTGCCGGCCCTTGCCAACGATATCTCATGGAGTGTCGCTTTTTCCATGTACTCCGTTATTCTTGGGCATCTGGGTACGGATGCCGTGGCTGCCAATTCTCTGGTTGTGGTAGTGCGTAACTTCGGTACGGTCCTCTGCTTCGGCACAGCCAGCGCAGGCGGTATCCTCCTTGGCAATGTCATGGGGGAAAACGATATGGCACGGACGAAGGAATACGCTTCCAACCTGCTAAAACTGACCGTAATCACTGGGGCCATAGGCGGTGCCATCGTTCTCGCCATCACCCCCTTTGTGCTGCACTTTGCCTCTCTGTCAGATACGGCGATGCACTACTTAAAGTACATGCTACTCATCAACAGCTATTATGTCATGGGCGCTGCCGTCAACACAACTCTGATTGCAGGTATATTCCGCGCCGGAGGAGACACCCGTTTCGGCCTGATCTGCGATACGATCGATATGTGGTGCTATGCTGTACCGCTGGGATTTATCGCCGCTTTCGTTTTCAAACTGCCCGTATTAGTCGTCTACTTCTTATTATGCACTGACGAGTTCGTGAAGTGGCCCTGGGTCATCAAGCGTTACCGCAGCGGCAAGTGGCTGCAGAACCTCACGCGGGATGATCTTTTTGAAGAGAAGAAGGAAGCCCAATAACAGAAAGGCTGTAAGATATGCTATACTATGCGGCGCCGATGGAAGGCATCACTACTTATATTTACCGTAGGGCACACGCCCGCTGGTACGGCGGAATCGACCGGTATTTCACGCCCTTTATCGCAGGCAGAAAACTGACTTCCCGTGAGATCCGGGATATCCTGCCAGAAAATAATACCGGCGTTACGCTGGTTCCGCAGATCCTGACCAACAAAGCGGCAGATTTCCTGGCTATCGCCGAAAAAACTGCCGCTTATGGATATCACACTGTCAATCTGAATCTTGGATGCCCCTCCGGTACTGTCACCGCCAAAAAGCGAGGTGCCGGTTTCTTAAGCGATCCAGACACGCTGGACGCTTTTCTCTATGAAATCTATGAGAAATGTCCGCTGAAAATTTCCATCAAAACCCGGCTGGGTGTGGCAGATCTGAAAGAATGGGAAACACTGCTGGCCATTTATGCCAAATACCCGTTGGAAGAGCTGATCATCCATACAAGGCTGCTGGAAGAATTCTATACTGGCAGCACCCATCCGGAAGCTTATGGCCAGGCCATCTCAGCACTTGGAAATACAAAGATACCACTCTGCTACAATGGAGATATTACCTCTCCCGAATGCTGGCAGGCTGTACTGGCGCAGCTGCCGCCCAAAAGCACCAGTACAGGGCGGGGGACAGACCGCATCATGACCGGACGTGGCCTGCTGCGCCATCCGGCACTGGCCAGAGAGCTGCGTCGTATGCAGGAAAACTCTTCTGCCAGTCAGAACCACGACACAGACTCTGACCGCATGAACCGCGATTCCTTACAGACGCTCCGCGCTTTTCATGACGAGCTCCTGGACGGCTATCTCCAGATCATGTCCGGTGATCTTCCCGTCCTCTTTAAGATGAAAGACCTGTGGACTTATATGATCTGTTGTTTTACAGATCATGCTCCCGTCTCGCAGCATACATCATCCGCTCCTGAGTCCCGGAATACAGATGCCGTCCTGAAACACCTCAAGAAGATCCGCAAGGCTGACCGTGTGTCGGAGTATTCGATTGCTGTCGACAATCTTTTCCGGGAAGCGCAATTTCTATGACGACCCTCGTCTTTTCCATGAAGTTCCCCATAGCTTCCCCAAGAAGGGGAGCTTTCTGCCACAGATCACCCCTGCGCATACCGTGTCAGAAACTGTCTTGTTCTCTCTTCCTTCGGGTGATCAATCACCTGCTTCGGATTCCCCTGTTCCACAATCACACCTTCATCCATAAAAATAAGTTGATCGGAGACGTCTCTTGCAAAAGCCATCTCATGTGTGACAATGATCATCGTTGTTTTTTGGTCAGCAAGCCCACGGATGACCCTTAGCACTTCACCCGTCAATTCGGGGTCCAAGGCTGAAGTCGGTTCATCAAAGCACAAAATATCTGGTTGGAGAGCCAGCGCTCTTGCAATCGCCACCCTCTGCTGCTGCCCACCGGACAACTGGTGCGGATAATGCATCATTCTGTCAGCTAATCCCATCTGCCTTAACAGCGCCTCGCCGTGCGCTTCAATCTGCGCATAAATTTCTTTCCTATTCTGCTTAAAATCCGGCCGTTCCTTCGCCAAAAGTTTCTCAGACAAAGTAACATTCTCCAACGCTGTATACTGTGGAAAAAGATTGAATGACTGGAACACCATGCCGAAATGCAGTCTTTTCGTCCGAAGTCCCTTCTCCTGCTCTTTCCGCGGCATAGAGGCATCAAGCAATGTCTCTCCCCTGACCACAATCGATCCACGGTCCGGCATCTCCAAGAAATTCAGACACCGAAGCAAGGTAGTCTTACCGGAGCCGGAAGATCCAATGATCGCTAGGGCGTTACCCTCCTCCAGCGTAAAGCTGACATCCCGCAGCACCACAGTGTCATCAAATTGTTTCTCAATATTTCTCACTTCCAAGATTGCCATATTCCCTGCACCTTTCCTCACTCACTGACCTTCTGTATCTTCCTTGTGCTTCTCACAATACACCTTCTCTGCCGCTGCCGGCATGCTCCTTTCTCCCACCGCGGCGCATACACTCTCTATGCATCCTCGCAGTCAAGGGCTGGCGCACTTTTCTAACAGAAATAATCAAGCTTACGTTCTATGTAATTAAATAATAACGTCAGCGCACCTACAAAGATCAGATAAAACACACCCGTGTAGAAGAGAGGCCATGTCAGACCGTTGCTCTTCATAAAGGAATATCCCGCGAAGGTCAATTCGTACGCCGCGATCATACGCGCCAGCGAAGTATCCTTGACCAGTGTAATGATCTCATTCGACATCGGCGGCACTACACGTTTCACCATCTGTAGAAGCGTCACCTGGAAGAAGATCTGGCTTTTTGTCATTCCCAGCACTTCCCCAGCCTCTCTTTGTCCTGACGGTACACCCTCGATGCCTCCCCGGAAAATCACAGAGAAATAACAGGCATAATTGATGCTGAACGCAACTACCGTAGCTGTGATCCGTCCAGCCTCATTACCGTTCCAGATATTATGTCCAAGCCACAATCCCGGTCCGTAGAAGATAATGATAAGCTGGAGCATAAGCGGCGTACCCCGGATGACCCATACCAGAACCTGGATCAGATAACGCAGAGGCCGCCATCTGCTCATAGAGCCAAACGCCAGCACGAGTCCAAACGGCAGGGAAAATAACAGCGTAAAGATAAAAATCTGAAACGTCGTCAACAGACCGTCAAGCAATGATTGTGTTACATTCCAAAACATACTAACTTCTCCTTTGCAAGTGCCTTATAAGTCCACTCATCCGGTACACATCCCATGCCGTCCGTGCAGCGACTTTCTTTAATTGGCAGGCACGACAACTACCTGCGCATTATTGCAGTAGGCATTCGTGCATTCCATCGCCGCCGTCGTCTCCGCCGTCAGCGTCATGCCATTCCATACAACATCAATATTCTTAGATTCCAGTTCCATGATCTTGTTATCCCAATCGATCACCACAAACTCTGCTTCCACGCCTAATTTCTCAGCTACGACGCGCGCCATATCAGCGTCAAATCCAATCCACTCGCCAGTTTCGTCCTTATAGTCCATCGGCTCGAATTCTGTGATGCCTACGATCAGCGTACCTTTGTCCTTAATATAAGCCACATCACTGTCCGAAGCTGCCTCTGTAAATGCAGAAGCCGCCTGCTCTACCAGCGCTTCCTGCACACCATAGACGGATGCCAGCTCCTGCATCGTTCCATCTGCATAGCACTCTCCAAAGACAGTATTGATATAGGATGCCAGATCAGAGCCTTTACGGCATCCAACACCATACTCTTCTGTTGTCAGTTCTGTTGTATGCGTCAGATTCGGATAACTGGTACCCTCCCCGATCATAGCGCCAGCCATCAGCAAGTCAATGACTGCCGCGTCAGATGTACCCGCGGCAACTTCCATCAACGCGTCTGCTTGGGATGCTACTACGTTAGTCTGGAAACCATTCTCCTGTGCCGCCGCTTCTCCTGCAGATCCAGCTTCCACTGCGTATACCAGATCCGTATCTGTAAGCGCCTCCGCACCGGCTTCCACACCACCTTCTTCTGTATTGGCCGCTGTATCTTCTCCCATTCCAGCCGTCTGTGCTGCGTCCTTTGATGTATTGCCACATCCTGTAAGTACTGTACCGATTGTCATAGAAACTGCCAGCATAAATGCAAACTTCTTTCTCATAATACTCCTCCTTTTGATCTGCGGATTTCTATTTAGCGAATACACCAAGACCGCCATTTCCAGCACTCTTTTCACCATTCCGCAAGTCCGAGTTGTATTTTATCACATTAGCACACTAAAGTAAATAGTAATTTTTATATTGAAAAATCTCTGATTTTTCAACATGCACACAATATATTGAAAAAAATAATTTCTTGAAATATAATAAAGAAGATCACTTCTTAACAGATGTTCCAGCAATCAATAAGCTCCTGACAGTCAATTATGACACAGATGTCACATCACAGTTTATCTTTTACCCAAAGTCAACTGCCAGAAACTTTTTATTCGCTGCAAGATAATTCAAAGAACAGGCAGGAAAATCATCATGATAACACAAACAAGCTCTCAGGAGAAACACCCTAAACACAGCCGCGAAAATATCCGTATCACTTTTAATATGGCATGGCCTTCCATTATAGAGTCTTTCTTTACAGCCTTCGCAGGATTGGTAGATTCTCTTATGGTAAGCTCTCTTGGTTCCTATGCCGTAGCTGCTGTCGGCCTTACGACACAGCCCAAATTTGTAGGGTTATCCCTGTTTTTTGCAACCAATGTAGCCATCTCCGCCCTGGTTGCCAGACGGCGGGGAGAAGAGAAACCTGAGGAAGCCAACCGGATCCTGAGCACTGCCATCCTCTTTATTGTCATAGCCGCGATCTTCCTGAGCATCCTGTTTGTAACTTTTGCAAGCCCGATCATCCGGCTGTGCGGTTCCACGCCAGAAACCCATGACAGTGCGGTAGCTTATTTCCGCATCATCATGGGTGGTATGATTTTTAACTGTATCCAAATGGGCATCAATTCGGCGCAAAGAGGCGCCGGGAACACGAAAATCACGATGCGTACCAACGTGACCTCCAACACAATCAATATTATTTTCAACTATCTTTTGATCAATGGACACCTAGGCTTTCCGGCGCTTGGCATCCATGGTGCTGCCCTGGCAACCGTTCTTGGTACGGTAGTCGCCTCTGTCATGAGTATTCTTTCCATTTTAAAGCCCGAAGGTTTTATCAGTCTTCCTTATATTCTGAAAAACAAAATCTGGCCAGCCGCCAGATCTTTACATAATCTGATCCATGTAGGATATAGCGTTTTCTTTGAACAGCTCCTGATGCGGATCGGCTTCATGATGACAGCGATCATGGCAGCTAACCAAGGGACTGACGCTATGGCGGCTCATCAGGTAGGCATGAATATCATGGGACTTTCCTTCTCTTTCGGAGACGGCCTGCAGTCTGCTGCAGTCGCTCTGATCGGACGAAGTCTGGGGGCAAATGACGAAAAAATGGCGAAAGAGTTTGGCAGCATTTGCAGAATGTTTGGGGGCATTATTTCCGTATGTCTCGCCGCTCTGTATTTCTTCGGTGCACAGCCGATGATGGGACTCTTTTTCAAGGAAGAACATATCATCGCGATCGGCGTGGGTATCATGCGGGTTATCATCTTCGTGGTTGCCTTCCAGATCAGCCAGGTGGTTTACATGGGGTGCCTGCGCGGCGCGGGAGATACACTCTATACTGCGGCCGCCTCCACAGTCAGCGTTACTTTTATCCGTACCATCGGCTCTTATCTGGGAGGATATGTATTCGGCCTCGGCATCGTTGGCATATGGCTGGGTGTCCTGGCCGACCAGATTTCCCGCTTTCTCTTTGCTTCTACAAGATTCAAAAAGGGTAAGTGGACACAAATCAAGATTTAGCATTGCACAAGAAATGAGCCGATATTATGATACCGGCTCATTTTTATCTTTCTAATATGTTTTCCATTCTTAATCCAGGAATTCAACCTCTCCACTGTCGATATGGTAGAGAGCGCCACATACTGTAAGATCTCCCTTCTCTACCATTTCCTTCAGGCTCTCGTTGATAACCGCCACGCTTCTGCGTACATTCAGACAACTTGCTTTGGTTTCATCCTTCTCATCGCCGATTGCCCTGCGGATCTCATCGGTTATGTATTTCACAAAGCCACTGGGATCATGGTGCACCGCCGCACCTACCGCACCACAGTTGGTATGCCCCAGCACTACCACCAGCTTTGTACCCAGATGGTCTGCCGCATACTCTACGCTCCCCAGTTGATGGTGATCCATCACGTTACCAGCCACACGGATCGTAAACAACTCCCCAATTCCTGCACAAAAAACTGCTTCTGGAATCACTCTGGAATCCGAACAGGTTATCACAGTCGCATACGGGCTCTGTCCATTTTCACAGGTGTACTGTCTGATCTTAGGCGATACATCTCCTGGATTCGACGACGCCGACAGGTACTGCTGGTTTCCTTCTTTAAGCTTTGCCAGCGCTTCTGCGGCAGATAATTTTTGATCTTGCATAGTTTTCCTCCATTTCCGGTGCTGTAGCAAACTGCGGCAAAAGACCGCAGCCTATACAGATACCCCTCTTTATCATACTTCCAGTATAAAACACTTGCCTTAAGGATGCAATCACAATATCCCGCAAAGAAATCCTGATCTTCCGAAAATTTAAAAACCCTCTACACAAAATTGTCGGATATGCTAAAATAACTGTATGTCACCTGTTCGGCTCCGATATAGAATAACTTGAGAGGTATATATGATCACCATAAACCATTTAAAAAAAGAGTTCAGGATACCCATACAGAAAAGGGGCAGATTCGCCGCCGTGCGCAGTCTTTTCTCCAGTGAGTACACCATCAAACACGCTGTTGACGATATCAGCTTTTCCATCGATGAGGGAGAGGTTGTAGGCTTTATCGGGAAAAACGGCGCCGGAAAATCTACCACGATCAAAATGCTCTCCGGTATTTTACAGCCCACCTCTGGAGATATCACCGTAAATGGAATCCGTCCCTTTGACCAGCGAATGGAAAACGCACAGCAGATCGGCGTGGTATTTGGCCAAAAGACACAGCTATGGTGGGATGTGCCGCTGATCGAAAGCTATCGTCTGCTGCGGGAGATTTATCAGATTGACAATACCATCTACCAGAAAAACCTTGACAGATATGTTCCTATGCTTGGACTCGAAGAAGTGCTCCACAAGCCGGTAAGACAGATGAGTCTGGGCCAGCGGGTAAAATCAGATATCTGTGCAGCTCTGCTACATTCTCCCAAAATCCTGTTTTTGGATGAACCCACCATCGGCGTAGACGTTGTGTCCAAGAAATATCTTCATGATTTCATCTCCGAGGTCAATCAGGAAAAAGGTACCACTGTCTTACTTACCACACACGATATGGGAGATATCGAAAGACTCTGTTCCCGTGTGATCGTAATTGATTCCGGCCACCTAATGTATGATGGCGACCTGGAAAGTATGGTACAGCGGTTCGGCGCTTTCCGCTCTCTGATGGTAGAATTTGAGACGCCTGTAGAAGATTTTCAAATAGCAAACGCAGAATTGATCCGGAGTGAGGGGACGCGGAAGTGGTTTTCTTTCCACCGTTCCAAAGCCACTCCCATGGGACTGCTCCATGTTATAGATGAACGCTTTCCCATCCGTGATATAGAAATCATTGAGCCTGATATTGAGGGGATTGTGAGGAATCTCTATGAAAGCAAGTAATGGCGTGAATCTGCGGACAGGCATGGCATTTCTCCGCAATGAATTTTATAACCTAAGCGTTTACCGCGTTTCTTTTTGGCTTACGATTCTCTACACCTTTCTCATGATGTACAGTGTTGGTTACGTGTGGAGGGCCTTGTATGCCGCCAATCCCGGTGTTACCGGCGTATCTCTTCCACAGATGATCTCCTACGCAGTGGTGGGCGTCGCCTTAGAATCCATCCTGCATCCCAGAAATGGCCCGCAGTCTTATATTATGGAACAGGTACGCAAGGGTACGATCGAGATGGATCTTCTCAAACCAATAGACTTCCAATTCTATATGTTTGCCAAGAACATGGGACGCATCTTAGTACGGTTCCTGTTTCTGGTGCTGCCTTCTTTCCTTGCCGCCTATGGCCTGTTTTCCCTGGAACTGCCAGCTCTGCCAGCATTTCTGGGTTTTCTGTGCAGCCTGGCCTGTTCGGTGATCGTCAGTTTCTTCCTGAATTTTATTCTGGGTCTGCTTAGTATGGTCACCTTGAATATCAAGAACATCAACTGGGGATATAACGCGGTGCTCCGCTTCTTCTCTGGTCAGATGGTTCCTTTATGGATCTTTCCCGGAGTGCTTAGAATCGTCAGTAATTTTCTGCCCTTCCGTTGTATCTATGCGATTCCCACGTCAATCTACATCGGAAATTATGCAGGTATAGATATGTGCAAGGCTTTGGGTGTACAAGGTATCTGGATTCTTCTGCTGTGGATCTTCTCCCGGCTGCTGATGAAACGTGTCTTTACCAGAGTAATGATACAGGGAGGTTGAGAAATGAGAAACATCCGGTTATATGGACAGTTCCTTCGCGTAGCTGTCTTAGGCAAAATACAATATAAAGCTGATTTCTTCGTGGGAATCATTAGCATTCTGGTCTTAAATACTGTAAATCTTTCCCTGCTTGGCATTCTAGTATACAACTTCAATACATTGGGTAATTGGAATATCTGGGATTTGATGTTTCTCTACAGCTTCTGGATGCTGAGCCGTGGAATCTATGGGGTGTTCTTCTGGCATTTGTCAGATTTGGAAGAAATGATCGTAAATGGCACATTTGACGCCTATCTGGTTCGGCCTGTCAGCCCCTTTGTGCAATTTATTGGAAAGGATATCAGCTATACCGGCGTCGGAGATTTCCTGGTAGGCGTTCTGGGCTTTATCCTGTCCAATACACAGATAAAACTGCAATGGCAGGCTGGTCAATGGATCTATTTCGTGATCTGTGTGGTATCCGGCGCTCTCATCCAAATGGCGATTAACTGGATCGGCTCCAGCCTTTGTTTCTGGACTACGCGCTCCGACGCTGCCATGTCTATTGCCGAGCGGTTCACAACATTGATGCAGCAGTATCCGGTCAATATTTTCGGGAAGTATTTTCAGATCTTTGTAACCTGTTTTCTGCCAGTTGCTTTTATCAACTATTACCCCAGCGTAATCCTGCTGCATAAGAATGCAGAACAAGTACAGATCTGGCAGTACTTCGCGCCTCTCGTTGCTTTTCTCATGCTGCTTATCGCGGCGCTTATCTGGACGAAAGGTGTCAAAAGATACGCGGGTACAGGAAATTAAAAGTTTGTACCATCCAGATCAAAAAGCTATTTATTCTGTAAAATCAATCTCATACCATGTACCATGATCTACCAAAGACCCGTCAGTCAAACGCACCCGGAGAATGCAGGTGTTTGGATCATTTTCATTCGTATGCCCGTTGTCATACCATTCCGCAAATACGACCCGGAGCTTATCAGCGATCCTGCGGTTCTCCTCTTTCAGGATATGTCCCATATTCTCTGCATTTCCATGACCGACGAACCACTCGCCGCACACTGCCACTTCCGGGTGTTTGGCAATCTGCTGCATCTTATTGGACAATGCATACGTTATAATATAGAATGAACCGTCTTCATAATAACTGTTCACCGTGCGTACATAAGGTCTGTCCTCTGCAACCGTCGCAAGAGCCAATAACGTATCACACCCAAAACGGTCTTCCATGATCTTTTGTGTCTCAGGAGTCAATTTTTCACTCATACTAATCCCCCATTCCTTTCTCTCCGCCTGCGTATTTATGCCTCTTTTCTTTTACTGCTATTACTTTTCCGATAGTTTCTGCTTTTCTGACGCATCAGTTATCTGGAATCTATTTTTATTATATTCTTTTACCCCGCAAAATCAATACACTGCTCCTAAAAATAAAACCGATGTCCGGCACAGGAATCTCTTCCTATACCAGCCATCGGTTCTACCATTCATGATCGATCCAATCTATTCTGCTGTAACTGCCTCCGTATACTGTACGCCCAGTTCAGAGATCGTGCCGTCTGCAAGCTTCGCCTCAATCGCGCTGTTGATCATATCAAGCAGTGCTGTATTGCCCTTCTGCACTGCAATAGCATATTCCTCAGACTCGAAAGCTTCTGCATCTTCCACAATCTTCAGACCTTCATTGTCATCTACATACTTCTGTGCTGTAGCAGAATCAATTACGACTACGTCACATTTTCCATTAACCAGCTCCATAACCGCTTCGGTACCCTTTTTGAATGCCTCGTAAGGATAACCCATATCGCTGACACAGATCTCGCCCGTATAGCCCTGTACAACACAGATCTTCTTCTCCGCCATATCTGCCGCCGCTGCAATGTCAGAATCTTCCTTTACAATCATAACCTGTGTTGCCGTATAATACGGTATTGAGAAATCAACCGCTTCCTTACGCTCATCTGTCACAGTCATGCCTGCAATCACTGCATCGATCTGCCCATTCTGCAGTGCAACCAACAGGGAATCGAACTCCATGTTCTCCACTGCCGCAGTCATGCCATTCTCTTCTGCGATCTGTTTTGCAATCGCCATATCGATACCATCGTACTGATCGATCACACCAGTGCCTGCTACGAATTCAAAAGGCGGAAACTCCGCATTCGTACCAAAGGTCAGAACTCCTTCTGTCTTCGTCGTAACAGCTCCTGCCTGCTCAGCATCTTCTGAAGCCTCGGTCTCTGACGTCTCTGCATCTGTGTCTGTCTCTTCTGGCGCTGCCTCTGTATCAGCCGCTGTGTCTGCCGCCTCTGTTCCGTTTTCCTCGGAAGCAGCGGTTTCTGTGTTCGTGGTATCTGCCGCCGTGTCCTTTTCTCCTCCACAACCTGCCAGTGTGGATACTGCCATAGCCATGGCAAGTGCCAATGCTGCTACCTTTGTTGTCTTTTTCATAATATTCTCCTCCTGTTAAAACATTGTTGTTACCTGGGACTGTATGTATGACATTCCCACAGTCCTCTATGATCTAAACCGTATCTTCCCTCCTATCTTACAGGATCCGCCAATAGAACAGATATTTCCCTGCACCAGATAAAACGGACGACCAGTTTGATACCAAATTACAGTACCTTGCTCAAGAAAAGTTTCGTCCTCTCATTCTTCGGATGATTGAATACTTCCTGGGGCGTACCGCTCTCCATGACAATGCCCTGGTCAATGAAAAGCACCCTGGAGGCCACTTCTCTGGCAAATCCCATCTCATGGGTAACAATAACCATCGTCATCCCGGACCTGGCCAGGTCCTTCATAACGTCCAACACTTCTCCAACCATCTCTGGATCCAGCGCTGAAGTCGGTTCGTCGAAAAGCATAATCTCTGGATTCATAGCCAGCGCCCTGGCAATCGCCACACGCTGTTTCTGTCCGCCGGAAAGCTGCGCAGGATAAGCATCCGCTTTTTCCGCCAGATTGACACGCTCCAGAAGCTCTTGTCCCCTTTTTACTGCCTCCTGCTTCGTCATCTTCTTAAGCAGCACCGGCGCCAGCGTAAGATTATCCATAATCGTCAGATGGGGAAACAGATTAAACTGCTGGAACACCATGCCCATCTTCTGTCTCACCACATTGATATTGACTTTGGGGGTATTGATCAGCTCATCATCCACATAGATCTCACCTTCCGTTACATCCTCCAAAAGATTCAGGCAGCGCAGGAAAGTGCTTTTCCCCGAACCGGAAGGGCCGATAATGACTACTACCTCTCCCTGTGAAATGTGCTCATCTATCCCATCTAAGACCATCAGGTCCCCGAATTTTTTATGTAAATTCTTTACTTTGATCATAAGGCTTCTCCTTCTCATCCGGCTGCTGCCCACAGCTCTGACTTTCATAGTAACGTATCCCGCAGCAAACTACAGTATGCTGCATTTCTTCCGCCTTATCTGACGTCCGACTTCCTCAGATGATTCTCAATCCTGCCAAGCAGCAGCGTCAGAATTTTGATCAGAATATAATAGATCACTGCCGTCCCGACTAGCGGCATCGTTGCTTCGAAGGTCGCACTCTTGATGAAATCGCCCGCTTTCTGAATATCCATCAGCCCTACATAACCGACGATAGCCGTCTCCTTGATCAGCACGATAAATTCATTGCATAACGCTGGAAATATGTTCTTTACCGCCTGTGGGATAACAATCCTTGTCATTGTCTGGAAAACATTCAATCCCAGTGACCGTCCCGCCTCAGTCTGTCCGTGATCTACAGAAAGGATGCCGCCCCGGATGATCTCAGATACATACGCGCCTGAATTGACACCAAAGGCGATTGCCGCAATAATCCATTTATCCAGATCAACCGTAGCAAAGATAACAAAATAGATGACCATTAACTGGGTAACAGAAGGCGTTCCACGTATCACATCCGTATAAATCCCGCCGATCGCCCTAAGCAGTTTGTTCTTTGAAAGATTGCACATTGCAACCAGCATACCGATCATAATACCGATGATCACTGCCAGAAGCGAAACCTTAATCGTGACGCCGACGCCGCTGATCAGCAGCTTATAGCGGTCCTCCCTGATAAAACATTTATAAAACGAATCACCAAAATCGGCAAACCATAGCTCAATCCCCGTCATCTGTTGTTCATCCTTTCCAGCATGCTGCTCAACAGCATATACAATATACTAAGTCTTGTTCTACCCGTAGCATTTCAGACAACAATATCCTTGCGACAGGTTTCCAAACCTGGCTATTTTCGGGCTTACAGGCAAATTTCTGCCTCCCTTTAACAACTCAACCCGCATTATAACACAAACAATGCGGGTTGAAAAGCATAAATATAAGTTAATTTATGAATAATCGACGTTCAAGAATGAATATGTGCATATTTATGTACACAGAACGGACTGTTATAAAATACACTCCTTAGAAATTCACCTGGGCTTCAAATAATGCACCTTCCATGATCTTCTTTTCGTCTCCTTTCAGTTCGTCCATGAATTGCATATAATCGCATACATAGACATATACCGTATCCGTGTCTCTGCCATAAGTGGAAAATACCTCTGCATTTTCTCCCTGGCTGTCTAACTGTTTTCCCTCTGCATCAAAGATCGTAATTACATAATCATAAGGCTTTGCTCCCTCTGGAAGAAGGATCTGTGCCCTGATCTCGAACTCTGTCCTTTCCACAAAGGCAATCCCCACTCCTTTCTCATTGGTTTTATTTACCTTCACGTTCTGTATCTCTGTCTGGTTTTTATTGACCTTAATTGCAAACTTCCATGTACCTTCATAGTGCTTCATCACTACTTCCGGTATCGTTATCATCCCATTGGATTCCGGATCGCGGACCTGTATATCTTCATATTCCATTAATTCACCGTAAATATCAGATATCTCCAGATAATAAGTAAACTGCTCCGGCAGCGTCTTCACCTTGCCCCCCTGGTTCTGATCCGCACCACTTTTTATCTCCTGGTTTCCTGTGCCGCCGCTGCCCATAAGATCTTCCTCCAGCGACACCCTGATAATACCTGTAAAAGTGCGGCTGTCCACGAAGTTTCCTTCTATATAATAAGGGGAAGAATATCCCATTCCGGTTCCCCTATCCTCTTTACCCAGTCCCGGCAAGTCATAATAGCTTTCCGTTACCAGACTCAAACTGTCATATTTATGCAAATACCCCTCCATATTCTTCGTCTTAATGAAATCTGCAGGAAAATCCTCTTCATTTTCAATACAGAGCGCCAGATACAATGCCATCCCGGTACAATTCGCCTCGGATACCGTAACCGTCAACCCATTTGAAGTCTGTACATATGGGTTATCTGCTTTTGCCCCAGAAACGCCATCCGATCTTTCCCCCGATGTGTGCGCATCTTTTTTCCCCTGTGTACTTCCGCTTTCTTCTTCCACATAAACCTGCGCATCATCGCTGAAATCCCCTTTATAACTGACCCGTTCCTGCACCATTGAAAAAATCCGTCCGATCAATGGCAATTTAGCTGCCATAGCGGGGTCCGAAACTAACAGGACACCTACGCAAACCAACACAAGCGCCGCTGCTGCCATACTATAGCGCAACAGAAGTCTTTTTCTGCGGAACTGTTTCTGCTCTCTGATTCCCTCCTGGATGCCTGCTTTTACCACACTGCTCAATTCTCTTGGAATCGGGATTGCGTCAAATTTATCATTTTGCATAGCGTCTTTCCTCCTCATATTCTGTTCTGTCACCCTCCAGCCACCTGCGCATCTGCTTTTTGGCCCGGTACAGATATACTTTCACGCTTCCTTCCGGAATCTCCATAATCTGGGCAATCTCCTTAATCTTCAATTCCTGGAAATAGAAGAGTATGACTACAGTCTTATACTGCTCCTTCAGGGAATCGATGGCGTCGTAGAGATCCACTTTCTCCTCAATCAGATAATTCTCTACACCTTTTTCCCGGTATTCATCCAGAGACACCGTCTGTGTCTGTTTCTTGTCCTGCCAGATGCAGTTGAGCAGGATTCTCGTGATCCATGTTTTAAAATATCCCGGTTCCCTTAGCTTTCCGATCGCCAGCAGTCCTCTCGTCACACACTCCTGCACCGCATCCAAGGCATCTGCTTCATTTTTTACATATAAAAAAGCTGTCTTATATAAATAAACCTGATATTCAGCAATCAACTCGCCGTAAGCGGATTTATTGCCCTTGATGGCTTTTTTCACAAGCCGAATCGTATCCTCTTTCACTTTCGTCTTTTCCTTTCGTATGTTCTGCCGGTGCGCGCTTGTCTGAACACTATCCTTTCTATTCGGCCGTAGATAATGATCTGATTTTGTCAGAACCGCTAAAACGCTTTTTTCCTGTATCCTGCACAGAAAAACGAATGCTGGCAGCTCCTTACCGGTTTTGTTTTACATAGATTAGATTGCCTGTAAACGAAAAAGGTTACAGTCTCACAGCATCCTTTTTTAACTTGCATCATTATTGCATCATTTATCTGCACTGCCTTGCTATTTTCACGGTATCGTGTCATACTGTGTCATGTCACTGCCCTTTGTATATTTGTGGCAAGGCTTCCTAATACTATTGGGACAAAATATTTATGCACCCGTACTGCGGCAGGCAGCGGATGCAAGGAGGTTTTCTATGAAAAAGACAAAAAAAGCAGAACCGCTATCTATGCTCTGCATGTTACTGTTATGTGGCACTCTTACCTGTGCATTAAACGGCTGTGGATCCAACTCGGATAGATCCGCTCCTTCTGATCTCTCCGAGTCAGATACATCTTCGTCCTCTACAGACGATACTGGCAGTGTTAAACAGTCAGAAGATACCGATACTTCTGAATCCGAAGAGCCGGCAACAGACAATGCCAATACAGAAAATGACACTTATGTCAGCACCTTTACATTCCCTATCCGGATTGAGATGAAGAGTGAAACGCAAGAGAGCACTGCCGATAACGGCACCGTCTACTACACCTCCAGTTACACCTATCCTATTCTTCACGTTGCAAAAGTGACCAACGGCAACGACAAAGCCGTGGAGAAGATCAATGCTGATATCCGCTCCAGAGTCGACTCCTTTCTGGCTGACACTGAAATCGAAGAATGGGCCAAAGAAGGCTATGAGTACAGTATTTCTGAGGAGAATGAATATCCCTTCTATGGTTACAGCAGCGATTTGACTTTTCGCGCGCAAAGATCTGACAATAATGTCATTTCTTTTACCATGACCTTTTACAGCTTTTCAGGCGGGGCCCACGGCAACTACAGCACGCAGGGCGTCAACTACAATACCAAAACAGGCGAGCTAATCTCCTTTTCTGAACTGAGCGATGACATCAACGCCTTCCATGAGGACACGCTGGCCTATAACCGGGCTCTAGCCAAAACAGATTCTTACCAGATGCGGATGTTCTCCGAAGATATGTTATCAGGCGTTTCCCTGGAATCCGTACTGTACGCTGACGATGCGTGGTATTTGTCCCCCTCCGGTCTGACCTTTATCAGCAATCCTTACGCCCTTGGACCCTACTCCTCCGGAACGATCGAATTTGTCATCCCTTATACGGATTTGGCCGGCATGGGATTTAACGAAAGCTATACCTACACAGACCGGCTCGCAAGGAAGCTCCTGTCAGATACCTCCAACAGCTTCGATCTCAACGGCGACGGCACGGAAGACACCTTCTTCTTTTCCACGGAAGTAGTCGCAGCGGAAGAGGATACGTACCGTACACTGCTTCACCTCACCATCAACGATGTTGATTTCTCCGCACAGTGTACAGAGACTCTCAGTCAGCTGCTGACAGGCTACTCTTGGGGCGAGCTTTCTCTTTTTGATCTGAACGTAGATGACGACTATACAGAACTCGTCATCTTCTCCGGTGCGGGTGAAGGGGAAGATTATAAGTATTACAGCTATTTCTTCCGCTATACGAAGGATGGCAGACTGCTTTATCTTGGAAAAACGAATGGCGACGCAATGGATCCCTCAGTTCCTATTTCCGCTTTAGAGTAGTATTTCAATTTCTCAAAATAAGGGGTAAGAGCGCGGCGGTAATCTCCGCCAGCTCTTTTTCCTCCGAGATAAAAAGACGCGCGGAAGCTTTCAGTGCAACCTCGCTTACCTGATTCTCCTGCAGGAAACTGCGATTCGCCTCCTCTAATCCTCCCATCTTACAGGCATTGACCGCCTCATTGACTCCGTTAAAATAGCGCATCAGATCTTCAAACTTCCTGACCCTGTCGAGAACACTCCTACCATACTCCTGCTGCTCCAACTCGCAGACAGCAATCACTTGCATCGCCAGCTTCAATTCTCCTGTAATATCCGATGCCTCCATCAATACATCCGGCCGTTTCTCTAACACCCCCAGAAAGTATGCCTTCGCGTCTTCCAGTTTCCCCTGCCCGAAGAATTCAGACAGCCGCTCTTTCATCTCACGTGTCTCGTACTTCTCTGTAGTCATGCCGACTTTGCACTCATACGCCTTAAGCCCTTTCACATCCACCCAGACATACAGCAGAAATTCTGAGATAAAACCGAAGACGCGCCTGTGATACTCATCGTACTGCGTAGCGTCGATCTTCTTTTCCACCTCTTCAAAGATGGAGAAAAGCCATGACGCATACTCGTCATACAAGGCCTTGGAAGACACCATCATATTGCCAAAATACGTACCATTTCCATGCACCAGCCGCTCAAAGGCGTCATAATATTCCGGATACATCTGCCGGATCACCTCGCCCGTAGTGACCAGATCGAAAATATTGTAGTCGCTGGCATACCCATCAAAATAAGAATAGTTCAGCTTCAATTTCTTAGATGTAATGATGTCATATTCCTGTAGGATCGAAAGATAATCCTTTTCATTCAGGATTCTTCCCTCCTCCGTACAGAAGTAACGCCTATAGTGGCAGATCCCCACGTAATCCGTGGTCCGCACATTTTTCCATACCCAATAGACACCGGTCAGTTCTCCATAATAACAGTTTTTTGCTGATATATTATCCCCTGTGTCGTCTCCCGCATAACCGAAATCCACACCGCCAGCCCGTCCTACATGCAGCGGCATATAGACCGCATCTTTTGGCTCCTCGAATTTCTTATGCGTCATTGTAAAGATTGTAACTGACATAGTTGTTTCTCCTCATTTCTACTACAATATATTTATGGTTAATATCCCTTACAGCCAGTAAGAAATTACCCATCTTGTTGCTTAAGCTGTTATAATGATGGGGCAATCGGTCTTATAATGTAATATTCTCTTCTATTCCCGCGATATATTGTTACCGCTTGTCTTTCATTACTTTCTTGTAGATGTTATCTTCCCAATCAAACTCTCGTAATTTCTATTATAAGCGACCCCTCCCCAAAAAGAAATCCTTTCTTTTCCACATTACACTTGACATTTTAATCTATTATGATATCATAATGATATCAAATAAATTTTATTTTATAGCATAGAAGGACAGGACAATACCTACTTGTCCGGAATGCACAGGGATGGAGGTTCACTATGCAAGAGAAAAATGTAGAAGAAAAAATCATTCAAGGTAAGAAGAACGGTCTACCCGCGCTGCTGGGCATTTTGCTGTTGTACGTTGCGGCAGTCTTCGGCGCCGTGATCAGCGGCATTATGCTGGACTCTGTGTCAGGCCATATGTTTATCAAAATATTCTTTTCCCTGATCATGTTCCTATGTCTGCTGGTCATTGCCCTCGGCTGGATCCTTCTGTGCGGCCTCAAGGTGCTAAAGCCGCAGGAAGCATTGGTGCTGACTCTGTTTGGCAAATACATTGGAACATTGAAAGACGAGGGTTTCTATTTTCTCAACCCGTTCTGTTCCAGCGTTAACCCTGCTGCCCGCACAAGACTCAGCCAGAGCGGAGACGTCAACGGCATGAATACGTCCGGCGCTGCCGCCGGCCAGGAATCTCCCAGCAAGAAGATTTCCCTAAAGATCATGACGCTGAATAACAGCCGCCAGAAGATCAACGACTGTCTTGGCAATCCTGTTGAGATCGGAATCGCCGTGACATGGCGGATTGTCAACACCGCCAAAGCTGTATTTAACGTGGATAACTATAAAGAATTCCTCTCACTGCAGTGTGACAGCGCACTGCGCAATATCGTCCGCATCTATCCTTATGACGTAGCCCAGGGAATCGACACGACCGGAGACGGACAGGCGGACGAAGGCAGTCTGCGCGGTTCCAGTGAAATCGTCGCTGCCAAGATTCGTGATGAAATTCAGACGAAAGTGCAGGAGGCTGGCATTGAGATCATTGAAGCAAGGATCACTTATCTCGCCTATGCGCCTGAAATTGCCGCAGTTATGTTGCAGAGACAGCAGGCATCTGCTATTATTGACGCAAGGAAAATGATTGTAGATGGTGCAGTCAGTATGGTAGAGATGGCATTAGAAAGACTAAGTGAGAACCACACGGTAGAACTGGATGAGGAGCGCAAGGCCGCCATGGTATCCAATCTGCTGGTGGTCCTGTGCGGCAACCATGACGCGCAGCCTGTCGTCAACTCTGGCAGTTTATATTAATAAGCATCAACTTGACAAACTTTTTGGAACCAATCAATATAAGAAGCGTACCTGTATTCTTGATGTCCATCTCTCTCAATACAGGCACACGAAAAACGGAGGACAGTATGGGCGATTCAGGCAAGAAGCAAGTGCCCCTCAGATTATCTGCCAAACTTTATAATGCGATCGCCGCGTGGGCAGAAGACGATTTCCGTTCTGTCAATGGGCAGATTGAATATCTCCTCACAGAATGTGTAAGACAGCGTAAGAAAAACGGAAAGTATGTATCCGACGAGATCGATGTACCGCCAGAACTGGATCTTTAATCCGCCATAGAGACAAACACCGTAGAAAACGCCGTCTCGGAAGAACCTCTTCCGGGCGGCGTTTTCTCTTCCTTGACCAGCAAATCAGAAAAGCGACAGCTGTTCATAAACTCTGTTCTCCGGAAATTCACGCAAGTAGGCAAAAATCCGTTCATGATCACTTACTATGCCATGCTGCGCACAAAAGGCATGGAAATAGCGCATCAATTCTTTCGATCTGTCGCTGGGAATCTCATAGGCATACCCATATTTGCTGCGGTATTTCTCATGCAGTCCCGGAAAATGCCGATCCAGCGCCGCATAGAAATACTCTCTGTTCCCCTGTCTGAGTGTCAGTCCCATACCGAAACATATAATCCCATATACCCCTGCCTGTGCACAATATTCCAGGATTCCCTGCAGGTTCTCCTGGGTATCATTGATATATGGAAGGATGGGAGACAGCCAAACTACCGTAGGAATACCGTTTTTCTTCATAATCTGCAGTACTTCGAAACGTCTCCTGCTCGTGCTGACATGCGGTTCCACAATGCGGCATAATTCCTCGTCATAGGTCGTCAGCGTCATCTGCACTACACATTTAGCCTTACGGTTAATGTTGACAAGCAGATCCAGATCCCGAAGGATCCTGTCTGATTTCGTCTGGATCGCGATGCCATACCCATAGGTATCGATCAACTTAAGGCACCTGCGGGTCAACTTAAGCTGCTCTTCGCAATGCATGTAGGAATCGCACATGGCGCCCGTACCAATCATGCACTTTTTTCTTTTAGAGCGGAGCGCTCTCTCTAGCAGCTCCGGCGCATTCTGTTTCACCTCGATATCCTCGAAGTCATGGCTAAATTGGTAACAAGCACTGCGGCTGTCACAGTAGATACAGCCATGCGTGCAGCCCCGATACAAGTTCATGCCGTTATGGGAAGATAAAATGCCCTTAGTCTCCACAAAATGCATACCGTTACTCCCTCATTCCTATGTCTCAGCTTCCTTCTTCGCACGCTTCTCACAAATCCTGACACAGTGCAGACAAGTAGGCACGATATAGATACAAGCCGCCAGCCACGCCGATTGATCGGCGAAACAGATCGCTGTAAATCCAAACATTGGCACCAGGATCAGACTTACCCCGATCCTTGCCGCCATCTCCATCATTCCCGCAAAGACCACACGCCCTGAAAATCCCAACCCTTGCGTACTCATCCGGCATACATTCAAGATGCCAAGACTCCAGTAGAAACATCCCAGACACCGCAGATACTTAGCGGAAGCATCCAGGATCGCCGCATTCTCTCCAGAGACAAAAAGCAGTGACAGCGTCCTGCCAAAGAATACCAGCACCAACCCAGCAAACACACCATATAGGATACCCACCAGCGTTCCTTGGCGTATACCCGTCTTGATCCTCTGGATTCTGCCTGCGCCCAGATTCTGGCTGCAGAAGACAGATACCCCTGTCGCCAGAGCGTCAAAAGGACACATCGCAAACTGCTTGATGCGCATCCCTGCCGTAAAACCAGAAACGTATACGCTTCCAAGACCATTGTTCGCCGACTGCATGACCATACTGCCAATCGCAGTGATCGAATACTGCAGACCCATGGGCAGGCCCATTGCCAGCATCATTTTCACCGTATGCCCATCCAGACGGCATTCCTGTCTGTTCAGACGCAGGATCGGCATCTTTTTCCTCATATACAAATAACATAAAATCCCGCTCACTGCCTGCGAGATCACCGTCGCCAGAGCAGCGCCTGCACAGCCTAAGTGAAGCACAATAATAAAGAACAGATCCAGGCCAATATTCAACACCGTAGAAAAGGCCAGAAACATAAACGGCGTCCGGCTGTCCCCCACAGAACGGAAAATCCCCGACAACAGATTGTACAAGAGATTAAAAGGAATGCCCAGAAAAATGATCAGCAGATACTGGTACGCATTCGTGTATATATCTTCCGGGGTAGATAACAGCCGTAAAATCTGTGGGCATAGTAACGCGCAAAGCACGGTCAGTACCACCGCAAACAGGCCAGTCAGCACCATTCCATGGAAAATATCGCTGCGCATCTTCTCATAATCCTGCGCACCGAAACTGCGCGCCACTGGAATCCCAAATCCACAGCAAACCCCGATGCAGAATCCAAGTACCAGAAACTGCACGCTGCTGGAAGCGCCCACGCCTGCCAAGGCATCTGGCCCCAGAATACGTCCCACAATGGCGGCATCTATGATGTTATAAGTCTGCTGCAGCAGATTCCCAATCAGCAAAGGAACCGCAAACTGCAGAATCAGCGGCAGCGGTTTTCCTTCCGTCATACTTTTCGTCATAGGTAATGTTCCTCCCTAAATTATCCCGGATCGCGGCGCAAAGTTCTTACTCGCAGGGAAGGCTAAATCCCCACTGTTTCCTGACCGCGTCTAATATCTTCATCAGCCGCATCGTCTCACTGTGCGGCATTTCCTCACATTCCACCTGTCCTGCCCGGATCGCACGCACACAGGCCTGTGCCTCATATTCATACCCATTGATCTGCTCCGGCACCTTATAACATGCTGTCATATGTTTCTTCTGGTCAAACACACGGATTTCCTGGCAGTTGTTGATCTCTCCCATCTCAAGATAGCCTTTCTCTCCGTAAATAACGCCGCGGTTACCCATGCAGCACAGCATGTTGCTGTGAAGGACTGCCATCCTATCCCCTTCAAACGTAATCGTAATCCCATTCATCCAATCCACACCTTCAGGCGACATCACAGCATCGGACTGAATACTTTTCACCGGACCCTTGAAGATCTGCAGTGCAAAATTAATCGGATAGACACCCAGATCCAACAATGCGCCTCCCGCCAGCTCAGGATTTCTCAGCCGTTCTACATGAGTCAGCGGCGCGCCGAAATCCGCCATGACAGCCCGCACTTCCCCTATCGTCCCTTGTGCAATCAGGTCATCAATCATCTTTCTGCTTGGCATGTATCTGGGCCAGAATGCCTCCGCCAGCAACAGACCTTTGCTTCTCGCTAAATCGATAAGCTCTTGTGCCTGTGCGGCATTCACGGTGAACGCCTTCTCCAGCAGTACATGCTTTCCATGTTCCAGGCATAGTTTTGCATAAGGATAATGATGCGAATGGGGAGAAGCCACATAGATCAGTTCCACCTGCGGATCTTCTGCCAGCTCCTCATAGGAACCATATGCCTTCTCAAATCCCCATCGTTTCGCAAAGTTTCCAGCTCTCTCTCCATCTCTGGAAGCCACCGCATAACACGAAAAATCGCTGATGGACTGCACCGCCTGTGCCATACAGTTTGCAATGCCTCCTGGCGCTAAAATACCAAATTTAATCTTCTCCATATCGATTGTTCTCCTTTCACATTTCCTGTCTGCTCTTCTCTTTCCTACCGTATATCCAATCAACTACCGCTTCTGCAGCATAGCTGAGCAAAATTCCACTGACCATGCCAAACAGCACATCACTTGGATAATGTACCCCCACGTACAGCCGGGACACTGAGATCAGCACCGCAAGAACAAGCGCTGGGACACCATACCGCCTGGGCAGTCTACGGAACATCACACAGGCCGCTGCAAAGGAACAGCCCGTATGTCCAGAAGGAAAGGAGTAATCTACTGGTTTTCTCACAAGATACGTCAAACCTTCTAACACCTCATACGGTCTGGTCCTAGCCACCAGATTCTTGAGTATTATATTATTGACAAGCAGCGTACCTAAAAGCGCCGCTGTCACCATGCAGCCCACTTTCCTTGTCCTGGGAAGACATAACAATAGGACCGCCAGCGCAATCCAGACCGCCCCGCCGTTCCCCAGCGTTGTGATCAGCTTTAACACCGGCGTCAACACCGGGTTTCTCACATGTTCCTGTAAGAACAATAACACACTGCCATCCAGATTCATCAAGAACTCCAACATAGCCCTCCCCCAATTCTACTATATCCCATTTCCTGCGCATCTCCTATTCTATCACATCCTTCCGCCAAATCCCACCTAAAATCTTATGGCTACAGTCTTGAAAATACTTTACGCGCCCAAGCCGCTGTCATAAGGGAAGCTGCTCCCGCCGCCAGCAGGACTATAGCTTCCCGTCCTCTGCACAGTTCAAATAAAACACCATACATCGCATTGCCAAAAGGCTGCGCACACATGGATAACATCATACACACTGAGATCACCTTTCCTACCAGATTCTGGGGCGTCTCCGTCTGTACAAAAGCCATAATCTGCACACTGAACATTGTTGCCGAGGCCATGATCACAAAACAGCATACCGTCATGATCAGATAGACCACCATCGCCGACTTTACCCATAGAAGCGCTAGCCCTACTGGAAACAAACACAAAGCAGCCATTGTCAGTAGATTGCCTACCTTTCTGACCTGCAGTTTCTGTGCCAGAATTCCGGCGCCAATACCACCTGCTATACCGCCTGCCGCCAACACCCCTTCCGCATACCCATACAGCCTGTTGGCCATGGAAGACGTAAAAGGCAGCACTTCTGTGATCAGGTAAGGCAGCCCTACATTGATCACAGCCGAGAAGAAAAGATTGACACAGCATACCACGGCTAATCCTCTCCCAATCACCGGTTTCTGTCTGCGGATAAACCAGAAACTCTCCGCAAGATCCTGACTCATGATCTGCAAGATACTGCCCTGTGTTTCCTGCTTTTCATGAGGGATTCTGATAAAAATCTCCATCACTGCAGACACCACAAAGCAGACAGTTCCTATCTCCAGAATCGGAAGCAGTCCATAGACACTGTATAACACTCCGCCAAGTACCGGCCCCAGAAGTGCGGCGAAAGAACTTACGATATTGATAACCGCATTCGCCTGCATATAACGTTCCTGCGTCACCAACACCGGTATACTCGCCTGTACAGCCGGCTGGTACGCCCCCGCGATCCCAAACAACAGCATCAACGTAAGCGTAAGCAGAAAGACCAGATCCACCCTGCCCTGCAGAAATAGAAATACCAGAAGGATTCCCGCCGTGGTAAAATCCAACACCACCATGATATTTCTCTTACTTACCCGGTCAGCGATCATACCACCCACCGGCGACAGCAGAATCGCAGGTATGAAAGCGCATGCCATCACCGTACCATACAGCGCAGACGAACCTGTCTGATTCAACAGATACAAAGGCAGCGCAAACCGGACAGCTGCATTGCCAAACAAGGAAATGATCTGTCCGATCACCACCAGCGTGAAATCTTTTGTAAATAATTTTTTCTCCATGATAATCCTCTTATCCTCTCTTTCCTGCCGCACCGGCTGGCTTTGTGCAAAACCGGTGCAGTCCGTTTTGTACCATCATAGTAAACCCATTTTGGTTGCGCGACCTATTCTGGGTGTCAGAACAGCTACTATCAGTTGCCAAAAGCTGCTGCCTGATTTTGTCCTGCCAGGAAAAGGGTATTAAGAAAGCTTTAATTATGCAAAAAGTCTATTGATTTTTTCCCTGCAAGGTGATATATATAGTTGCGTATGCCAGTGCTTTTATGATGGCCAATTTCCAGCATTTAGGCACCGGTTCAACATCATGCCGCCAGTGCATGATACAGTCTAAACAGTAACGAGACGCCCACTCGCTTTGTAGATCTGACGTTTCGGAATGGAGAGAAAATGTTCAAGCAAAAGAAACCTGTTGAACAGGGATTACAGATCATTATCGTTGGCTGCGGCAAGGTCGGACAGACTCTGATCGCCCAGCTGATCAAAGAAGGGCATAATATCACCCTGATTGATAAGAACCAACAGAAAATACAGGAATTAACTAACCTCTATGACGTCATGGGCGTTGTCGGCAACGGCGCAAGCTTCAGCGTCCAGAAAGAGGCTGACATAGACCATACTGACCTGATCATAGCGGTCACCGACTCAGATGAGCTGAATCTGCTGTGCTGCACCGTAGCCAAGCGTGTCGGCAACTGTTCCGCCATCGCCAGGGTCCGCACCCCGGACTACAGCAAGGAAGCCAGTTACTTAAGGGAGAAACTGGGGCTTGCCATGATCATCAACCCGGAACTGGAGGCATCCCGCGAAATGGCGCGCATCCTCTATCTTCCCACTGCCTTAGAGGTAGATACCTTTGCCCATGGCCAGGCCGAAATGATCAAGTTCAAGGTGCCGGAAGAGAATCTTTTAGATGGCATGATGGTGGCCGACCTTGGCAAGACTGTTGGAAAGAATATCGCTGACAACGTCCTGATCTGCGCCGTAGAACGCGACAGTGAAATTTACATTCCTTCCGGTAATTTCCGTATTTTGAAAGGGGATTGTATTTCTTTTGTCGCCACCAGACGGGATGCAAAATCTTTTCTCGAAAAAATCGGCTTCAAAACCCATGCCGTCAAAAATACTATGATCATCGGCGGCGGCAAGTCTTCTTATTATCTTGCAACCCAGCTTCTTCACATGGGTATTGCCGTCAAGATCATCGACAGCAACCCCAAACGCTGTGAGGAGCTGAGTATCCTGCTGCCAAAAGCCGTCATCATCAACGGCGACGGTACAAATGAAGAACTACTCCGTGAAGAAGGCATCGAGTATGTGGAATCCTTCGTCCCCTTGACCGGCATTGATGAGGAGAATATCCTTTTGACACTCCATGCCAAACATGTCTCCCATGCCAAAGTCATCACCAAGATCAACCGGACCAATTACAAGGGGGTTTTGGGCGGTCTGAACATGGACAGCGTCATCTATCCCCGCTACATCGCTTCCGAAGCGATTATTGCCTATGTCCGCGCGAAGAAAGCTTCCATGAACAGCAGTAACATAGAAACTTTATATCATATGTTTGATTTCCGTGTAGAGGCCATCGAGTTTCGCGTAAAAAGTGAATCCTCCGTGACAAACGTCCCGCTGGCACAGCTTTCCCTGAAAAAAGGCCTGCTGATCTCTTTCATCAACCGGAAGGGTTCGATCATCATCCCCAGCGGACAGGATTCGATCCAAGTCGGTGATACGGTCATGGTGGTCACCACACACACCGGCTTTAAAGTGCTGCAGGATATCCTGAACTGACACAGATTCGATGCACACATATGCTTTCTATGCGTGCGCTCATGCCGGCCCAGAAACAGACACTCCATAAACTTTCATTCCGCATGCAGGGATCTTGCTGGTCATGCCGCAAGGTCCACGTAGAGGTAACCATGAACAGTTCCATTATTCGTTATATTTTAGGATGTATTTTAAAGACTGAGGCAGCGCTCATGCTTCTGCCCTGTCTTGTCGCGCTTATTTATTGGGAAAAAGAAGGACTCTGGTATCTTCCAGTGGCCGCAGTCTGTTTTGTGCTAGGCACATTGATGAGTCTGCGGAAACCGGCAAACAGTGTCTTTTATCTGAAAGAGGGCTGCATCGCCACCGCCTTAAGCTGGATCTTCCTGTGTATCTTCGGCGCAGTTCCTTTCTGCCTGACTGGAGAGATCCCTTCTTTTACGGATGCCCTTTTTGAGACAGTATCTGGTTTTACCACCACAGGCGCAAGTATTTTGAGCGACGTGGAAGCGCTTTCACACTGCTCCCTATTCTGGCGCAGCTTCACCCACTGGATCGGCGGTATGGGCGTGCTGGTATTCCTGCTGGCGATCATTCCCATGAGCGGCGGTTCCAATATCAACCTGATGCGAGCAGAAAGCCCTGGTCCTTCTGTAGGCAAACTGGTGCCGAAAATGAAAGATACTGTGCGGATCCTGTATCTGATCTATGCTGGATTAACCGTCATAGAGATCCTTCTGCTTGTCGCAGGCAGAATGCCTTTCTTTGATGCTCTTTGCACCAGTCTCGGCACAGCCGGTACTGGCGGTTTTGGCATCAGGAATGACAGCATTGGCGGATATTCCCCTTATCTCCAGTGGGTAGTTACCATATTTATGATTCTGTTCGGTGTCAATTTTAACGCTTACTGCCTGCTCTTATTCCGAAAAATAAAAGACTTTCTCCTTATGGAGGAAGTACGGTGTTACCTATTGATCATTTTCGCCTCCGTGGCGGTCATTACCGTCAACATATTGAAAACCTGCACAGGTATCTTCGATGCCTTGACACAAGCGGCATTCCAGGTCGCTTCCATTATCACAACCACCGGATTTTCTACTACAGACTTCCATCAGTGGCCAGAAAGCAGTAAAGTGATCCTGGTGCTTTTGATGTTTGTCGGTGCCTGCGCCGGCAGTACCGGAGGCGGCATCAAAGTATCCCGTTTCGTGGTATTATTTAAGACGGTGCGCAAAGAATTTTTTTCCTATATACACCCGAAGAGCATCAAGAAGATTAAGATGGACGGCAAGCCGATCGATCACGACGTTGTCCGCTCCATTAATGTATATCTGATCACTTTCATGGTTCTTTTTGTCCTCTCTGTCTTCCTGATCTCCTTTGAGGACACTGATCTGGTGACGACCTTTACCGCTGTTGCCGCCACAATCAACAATATCGGACCTGGACTGGAGTTAGTGGGTCCTACGGGAAATTTTGGCTTTTTTTCTCCTTTTTCCAAATATGTCCTAATGTTTGACATGCTGGCCGGACGTCTGGAATTGTTCCCACTGCTTTTGCTGTTCCATCCGACAATCTGGAAAGATCTGTTTGCCTACAAGAAGACTGTATGGAAAGAGCATCACAAAACAAACAGGTTAAACCGGCTTGCCCATTGAGGAATCCAAAACATCACCTATCACTTTCCACGCCTCCACCAGCTTCTCCAGGGAATAACCTGCATTGGCCGGACTGGTGGATGGCAACGGACATGCCTCCCGCCCGCTAAGCGGAAAAATGTATTTCTGATACAGTTGGTATGCCTTGCCGCCGTTTGTATAGATTGCCCGGATATCCGCACAGGAAAAAATGCGCGACAGGTCGTTAGGCTTAACATCCCGGATGCTTGCGTCAGAAGAACCTGTAATCTCACAGCTTGCAATCACATCCCAGACAGCGATATGATGCTTTGCCAGCATGGCCTTCTTCTCTGGAATATCTGTTGGCACCCTGCAATCCAGTACTTGTGCCAGAACCCTCCAGAAACGGTTCTGCTTATGTCCGTAGAAAAACTGTTGTTCCCGCGATTTCACTGACGGAAAGCTTCCGAGAATCAATATTTTAGAATCTGCATCATAAACCGGATCAATCGTGTGTACCATATCTTATCTTCCTTATCTCTTCTCCTTCTCTTTTAAGAAGCGCTCCCAGCGTTCGTTTCCCTTCATGTAACCAAAGTTATCTTCCTCCCGAAAAAGCGCATCAAGTCTTTCCTTCATCTTTGCGCAGGATTCATCAGACATTTGCCGGAACGGTATGTGTTCATATAAGGGCGCCTCCCGAAAAGATGCCATTTCCCCCAGGCCTAAAGTCATCTCTTCCGCGCACCGCAATGTCTCCTCCATATCTTCCTGCGCCTGTGCCATTTCCAGCCTCACACAGTATTCCTGATAGCGCCCCATCTCAAACAGCCTGATTAACTGCACTGTCTTCTCCGCCAGATAGGCCGCCTTCTCCAGATCCTGTTCCTTCAACCGCATAGACATCATACTGTAAAGAGCGCTATGAAGAATAGGAAATTCCGAAAAGAGAAGTTCCTCATAAGTCTTATAGGATTCCTCCATACGTCCAGTTCGCGCATAGAGAAGTGCCTCTTTTCTCTTCCTCCCAGGATTCTGGAGTGAAAAATAAGACAGATACGTCTCCGCTCTGTCATACTTTTCCTCCTGCATATAATAGTTGTAGAGACACTCCGCCGCAGTTGTCCTGACATACTCCTCACCACTATTTAACAGCCTCTGGAATACAGCCAGGAAATACGCCTCATGTCCTCTTGCCCGTAAACCGTCCAACTGATATCCCATCAATTGAACCGACATCCACAAAAGCAGATGTTCGCAGTCAGGATACTGTTCCATCTGCTTTTTCGCCCACTGGAAGACTTCCTCAAATTCCTCTGTCTCCAGTTTCCCATACAATATACCAAGCAGATCATTTATTTCCTCATCTGTCAGATTTCCCTGAAAAGTAAGCAGCGTATCTAAGGAAATGCCCAACAAACGCGCAATCGGTGCAAGCATCGTAATGTCTGGCAGGGAATTGCCATTCTCCCACTTATTGACTGCCGGCGCCGTAATCCCAAGCCGGCGCGCCATCTCTTCCTGCGTCATGCTCTTACTTTTTCTATATTTTCTGATCACCTGTCCAATCTGCATATACAATCCTCCTCTGCCTGCGTATTCTTTCATAGCCGCCTTAAAATCCGTCAATCCGTTGGATTTTCCTTACCAGGCCTGTTCATTCGCTATGCCAGACTTATCATAACAGAAGCACGCTGCCTATACAATTGAACCATAGTTAAAATATTCTTCCACAAGATGAACGTTATTCATGACGGTTCAGATTTCTCCACCACCATTGGCTTCTCTGACTGGGACGCCGTCATTGTACATCTGCCATCGAAGCTCGCATCCTCATCAATCACAAGCGACCTTGCTGAAATATTTCCCACAATCTTACCAGTAGAAAGAAGTTCCAGCTTGCCCTGCGCCGCGATATCGCCGTCCACTCTTCCGGAAATGATCACGTGCTGGGCAGAAATGTTACCGTTCACGTGCCCGTTCTTTCCAAGAATTAACTCCTTCTCGCAAGTACAATTGCCGTTGACAGTGCCATCGATCCTGACTGCCTCCGGCGCTTTCAGATCACCATCAAACACTGCTCCATCTCCGAGTATGGTGCTCACCTTTACTCTTGCCTCTGTATCAGAAGCGCTGCTTTTGTTCTTACCCAACATGATTTCTTCCTCCTTTTACTGTAACAGATTCGATTCCTGTCCTTCTGTATTACAAACCTTTCCAGCAGCTGCCTTTATCCTTTCGCCTCGAATACGGTTAGCGGGTCGATTGCCTCCTCTTCAAAAAGAATCTGGTAATCCAGCTGTGTATCATCTGTCAAAACCGTCAACAGAATATCTCCTGCCTGCACCTGTGCGCCTACCTGCATCTGCGTCTGGGCTTGCTGCCGGCACATATAGCGCGTTTTGTAACCGTTGTTATGTTCTACCTCAATGATATGTGCGTAAGTATCATCCGATTCCACAACCACCACCATGCCATCGCCTGTAGCGACCACGTTACCATCTGAACTTGTATTCAGCGACAAGTAAGGCTGCTCTTCTGAATAATCTGCCAACACAGTACTGATCCCTGTATAGGGATAGCGCCGCGGCACAGAAGTATCCTTCTTAGATGCACTCTCCTCTTCTGCTTCTCCTTCCGCTTCTGCGGCAGAATCCTCATCCACTACAACTGCCGTTTCCTGCTGTAATGTCTCTATCTCTGCCAGAAGCGTTCCCTTCTCCTGCTCAAGTGCCTTTACCTGTGCTTCCAGTGTCTCAATCTTCTCTTTCTGCTGTACTGTCTGTCCGTTCCCACCCTCCTGACGGCTAAACCGATATACCGCCCAGGCAGAAGCCCCAGCAGCCACCAATAGAATCAGAACCAGCGCACCCACACACAACCGGAAAGAAAACCGCGTCACATGAAACTGCCTGCTCTTTCCTCCTGTGTTTGGAATAAGAAGCACAGAAAAGGATTCCTTATGTTTATGTCTCTGCTTTTGTCGTTCCATAGTTCTCTCCATTCCGCCACGGTATCTGCGGCAAAATATTTTCTAGACATTTACCTGACGAGTACATCTCCACACTGCAATGGGAAGAGCATACCTGCTCGGTAATGTCTCACGACACCACATATCTTACCAGACTTTGCCCCTTTTTTCAATCGAACTGACCTGCCAAATTTTAATTCTGCCTGTAAATTACGTCTTTTTATGGCAAAAAACGCCAGTAACCCTGCAAGCTTACCATCCCCACAGACCTACAGTCCCAACCAACCATGAACACAATTCCCAGCCAGTTTCTTGGGCACTGCTCGGTATGCAGCTATCCTTGCTCTCTTCCTTCTACTTTGGTCATAAAGATCTCGTCTTCTTCCTGATATCCCCGCGCTCTGTACAATGCCTGTGCAGCATCGTTCTCTTTTCCAGTCAAGAGCGCAAAATCATGAACCCTATACTGCTGCATACAGTATTCCTCTGCATAAGCTACCATTTTACCTGCAATTTTTCTTCTTCTATATTCCTGCGCAACAAATACCTCTGTAATTTCTGCCAAATCATCCTGATAGCAAAAAGATTTTTTTATCTGTACGCACACAAAACCGGCAATGGTCCCATTTGCCTCCGCTACCACAACCACTTCCTGCGGATTCTCCAAAAGAGACTTTTTGATAGATTCTACTGTTGCAAGTCCTTTTCCATTAAATGCTTCATTCAACAGTAACAGCTCTTCTGCATCTTTTTCCATCGCTAATCTTATCATATTATCCTCCCTGCTAAGAACACTCATTTTCCAGGCATTCTCCAGCCCAAAAGCTCCCTGTCTGGCAGATTCAAACGTCTAATCCAATATAGTATAGCATACCCGATTCATCCCGCCAAACAAATGCAGCAAGTATATGCTTAAATATAATTTTCTGAAAAAATAAATTGTTATATGAAAAAAGAGTGTATATAATAGAGATAAGAGAAAAATAACAGAAAAGGGGGATGTGTTTATGTATAATATTGTAACAATTGAACGCCGGTACGCCAGCGGTGGAAATGAGATCGGGCAGAAGCTGGCAGATGCACTCGGCTATAAACTCTATGACAGAAACATTCTCATCAAAGCAGCGAAAAATCTTGAGATTCCCTATTTCCAGATCGAAGATCTGGATGAGAGCACTTCCGGCGGCATACTCATGAATCTTGCCAAAACCGGCCTTGGCGGTCTCTCTGGCAACCGGGAACTGCCTCTGGCAGACAAGTTGTTCCTGGAAGAAGAGCGGATCATTGAGGATGCCGCCAGAAAGGGCAACTGTGTCATCGTTGGAAGGGCCTCTGGCTATATCCTTAGAGAGCAGGAAAACGCTCTGAGAGTATTTGTTTACGCAGACAAACAGAAACGGATTAAGCGGGCCATCGAACGGGAAGGTATAAAGCAGTCCGAGGCTGAAAACGCCCTGAAAAGAAATGACAAACGAAGAGGTGGTTTCTACAGTTCCGTTACCAACTGGGAATGGGGTGCACCTGAATATTACGATCTATATCTGAATGCCGGTAACTTAGGAATTGACACATGTGTCAAAATTCTGGCCGCAGCAGTAAAAGAATGATGGGATACACAGAGGGAGGCACATCGGCCTCCCTTTCTCTTTCTGTCAAAACAAACTCTCCGTCTCCCCATACACCGCTGCATATTTCAGACGTACCGCTATATCCTCCACCGCCTCTTTCAAATAGCTGGACAACATCATATCACTGTCGAAATATTCTGTTACCAATGCATCCACTGCATCTTCCAGAAGTTCTCTTATGCCCTGTGTGTCCCTCTGACCACATATGGCCTGAATCCGCAGATGATCCTCCTCTGCAAGTTTCCACTCTGCCAACGGCCGTTTTGCCATAACATGTCCCAATACCGATATAAGAACATTTTCACATATATTCTCTATCATTTCTTCATACATCCGGTTATGTCCTGACAACACAGTACGCACATAATCTTTCGGAAACCTGCCTAAAAACATCTGCTCTAAACGAATGCATTCCAAAAAGGCGGCAATCTTATCAATTCCTGTAAGACCGGACAGATCACGCAGCACCGGGTAGTCCAGCATTAACACCGTATTCTGCGGCTCCATCTGGCAGTCATACCATTTAAAAAATTCCGGCATTCCTTTCACCATGGTATCATGCAGACATTTGCTGCCATACCAGTCAAATTTCTGCATAAAATGATTATACCTTGTAAGTGTGTTCTCTGTCTTCTGCTTTACAAGCTTTATCCCCTTCTCATACGCCTGTTCCGCCGACATGCTTCCCGTTGCTGCTGGTAAAGTTTCTCGTCGTAATGACAGGTTGTCTATTGCCTTTTCTGTATCCATCACAGGTTTTTCCACTGTTCCCAACATATCTGACACATCTGTCATATCTAGCTCAGTATTTTCTGCCTCATGGATGCAGTACAGGACTGCTCCCATCAACTGCTCTGCCTTCTCATATGTCACTGACGAACTCCCATATGCACAATACTTTTCTGCCAGCCTGCCCACAAGCGGCACCAATTCTTCCATTGTATACATATCACGCCTCCTTTCCAGCTCAATCACCCTGCAATAAGCTATTTCCAGCAAAGATCCCGCAGCGTCTCCAGATACAGATCATAATCCCACCTCTTTACTTCATCAAAAGCGGAAGCCTTCCCACGCCCTTCCGTGGTTTCATACCCATGATATCCTGCCCGCACAGCCTGTGCAAAGTTGTTCAGACATGTGCCTTCCAGATAATCCAGATCTCCAAAACAGATCTCCTCGAACTGTTCCTTCATCAGATGCAGAAGCTCATCATCTGAGATCTCATCCATCATTTCATTCTTATACAGGTAAAAAATTTCCTGCAGCCGGACGATCGTCTCAACATAATTATTCTGGTCAATGAAGTCTGAGTCGCAAAACTCATAGATAATCCTCGGTGTAATCGAATCCCCGAATTCCACCCTTTTCTGTTCCTGCAGCGCACTTTTTCGCTCCTGCAGAATCAGCCTCGCTTCCTCCTCGGTCAGTGTAAGCCCATACTGCGCCGTAGTCCGGTTCGTCTCAACCACCTTACCCAACTGATTCCCCTGCAGTAAAACCATCCAGTCCCTATCCAACAGCATACCTCCTTACGTCACAAAAGATAAACGTACCCGTCCATCCTGAATCGCTTTCCAACAGGATGAACACTTTGAACCACTACACTTTCGCACAATTTACTTATTGATTCCTGTCAGCCAGCAGACTGGCTGACAAGAGACCAAAACGTAACAGCTATCACTATAGCATCTCGCCACGTACACTACTAGTCTTGAATTTTCAGCATTTATGTGGTATTATAAGAATGGAAAAAGTTGAGAGAGCGCCAAACATTTATTACGCTTTCCCAACTTTTTCTATTTTTATACATCCCGCATTCTTTATTCTGGATTAGAATCTCTTAATCTTCTTCGTCGTATTTTTTTCAAACTCCACGTCCCGCACTTTTAATTTAAAAATTCTCTTATAAAGCGGCGCCGTCTTGTTGTAATCGTCAATAATCGACTGCAATTCTGCCTGCAGATTCTTGATTTTCTTCTTAGACGCATATTCGTAATCCGGAAAGATCTCTGCCTCAATCAGTCCCTCACTGTCACGTACCAGTACTTCCTGTACCAGGCGCTTCGCACTGAGTTTATTTTCAATTTCTTCCGGAGACACATTCTCGCCATTTGGCGTGATAATCAGGTTTTTCTTACGGCCTGTCAAGAACAGGAACCCATCCTCATCTATGTAGCCTAGATCACCTGTTTTCAGCCAACCGTCCTCAAGTGTCTGCGTCGTCTCCTCCGGCATCTGGTAATAGCCCTGCATCACACTTGTACCTTTTACCCAAATCTCTTCCTCTACGATCTTCACCTCGCAGTTGGGCATACATTTACCGATTGACCCTGCTTTGAAGGCCCCATTACAGTTCGTACTGATGACTGGTGCACACTCCGTCATACCATAACCTTGCAGAATCGTGATACCATACTTTTTAAACAGGTCAATATAGGACGGATTCAGATACGCGCCTCCGCTGCATACAGTATGAAACTGCTTACCAAATACTTTGATCTTAACAAGCGGTGCGGGAATCAAAGACGCTTCTTCCAGTTTCTTAGCCAGCGTCTCCACCATAAGCGGCACCATTAGGATCATATTAGGCTCAAAAAGCTTGATATTCTTGGCCACCCGCAGCAGGGAATCATTGATGCAGATGATTGCCCCAATGGAAGTTCCTTTAAGGATATCCATACTCAGACAGTATGCATGGTGAATCGGCAGCACACTCATTACCACCATACCCGGCTCATATCCCATATCAAGAGCCGTAGCATTCTCCGCCAGATTCCTGTGCGTGAGCATAACCCCTTTGCTCTTGCCTGTGGTCCCTGAAGTAAACATGATCGTAGCCAGATCTTCCGGATTGGGCTTAAAATCATCTCTCTGTATCTCTTCCCCAATCAGGTTCCACATGGAAAACGCATTCGGAACCACGGTGTTGTCCTCCATGGCAATGATATTAACCAGCTTCGGACACTTCTCTGCTGCCATAAGCGCCACATTGGCCTTAGACTCATCATAGAGAAATGTGGTCACATCCGCCCTGTCAATCAACTCACACAGATCCTCAGCTGGAAGATTTGCATCCAAAGGCACTGCCACGCTGCCACCATTTACGATCCCGTAATAACAAACGATCCAGGAATAAGAGGTCGCTCCCACAAGTGCGATATGTTTTCCCTGCTGCCCCAGCTTCTTGAGTGCCGCTGAGAAATATTCACTGTCCTGACGCAGCTGTGTATACGTCTTCGCCGCTACTTTTGTCTCCTTCTTACCGCCGTCTCCGGCTTCTTTCACCTTATACCGAATAGCATCCTGCGGTCCGTAAGCTTCCTGTGCCTTTACAAGCAGCTCATAAATAGTACTGCGCAATTCGTTCATAGATTCTCCCTCTGCGTGCCCTGCACGCCTTTACAACATATTAGCGTCAAACTCCGTATCAGAATCCAAATCCTTTCCACTCTGCTTTCGCAAAGCCAGTGCGCCAGATGCACAGACTCCGCTGAATGATTGCAACTTATGCCAATTTCTCCAGATAATCCACCGCTTCCTGCACGGTACGGATATCAGCCACTTGCTCCTGGTCGATCTCAAGATCCATTACATCCTCAATCTCACCTAACATACTCATAAAGTCAAACGAGGTAAACCCCAGGTCCTCAATAAAACGGGATTCCGGCTTGATATCCTCCTTCTTTACTTCCACATAATTTACGATGATATCTTTTAACTGTTCAAACATTTCTCTCATCCTTTCTTCTCATAAAAATAAGTTGCTCACTGGCCAAACCCCTGATTGGAGCCTGATTCGAGAGGACACCATGCGTATTGCGCCCTCTCAGCCTCAAGGACTCCTTTATCTCTCAACCCCAGTCACACAAGTCTAATAATCTCTCCAATCTTCAAATCCGGATTTTCAATTCCCTTAAACATGATCTTACAGATATAATAATAGAAATACTCCAACTGTTCCTTGCTATATGCCTTCGTCTGATGTTCGAAACTGAAATCTAATCCGTTGTCCTCAGACCGGTGCATAACTGTAAGATACAGTCCATCCGAATAGTAGCCGTTGCAGTAGCGTTTCGTCTTATACCGTATACCGCCCAGATCTGTCAACCCCTTTTCCCGCAAAGTAGCTGGCTGATATGTGAGCGATACTGTCTCATAACCCATTCCCTGAGGCGGATTATAGAGCTGACCCCGGTAAGCAAGATATTCAGCCGGATTGAAATTCACATACCGGAACACCTCATTCTGCTTATCCCTAATTTCAAAAATTCCCTCCAAAAAAGTCTTTTCCTCAGGGATCACTGTTCTGAACGGGAAACAGTGGATTCGTGTACCGCCCGACTTTTTCTCCTGCAGGGTCGCCCGTCTTGCATAGGCGATCTGCATAGACACATCATCACATGCATTGATCTTCTGCAGATAGGTACGAATTCCCATAACCAGCAGACATTGCAGTGAAATATGCTGCTGTTCACAGAAGGTCATCAGTCTTCTCGTCGGCTCCTCCTCCAGATGGAAGACATCGATAGCCGCTGCAAAGCTGTCCGATCCCGTAGGCGCCGCACGCAGATTAGGATTGCCCGTAACTGCCCTGGCTTCCTCCAACTTCTTCGGTCCTTCTATACCGTTGTAGATCGGTTCCGACTCCTCGATCAGCTTCTGGAAATAAGCCCGGTCTCTGGCCTGCGCCTTACTTCCATTCTCATACGCAAGATCTTTTTCCACCTGCTCGATATAGGAACGCATATCAGCCGGATAAGGAATGTTCTCGAAATTTGCATTACAATACAACTCAATCACATCCTTCATAAATCCGATTAATGACTGCGCATCCAGAAATCTGTGGTCTCCCACAAGAAACATGCCTTCGAAGCCGTCCGGTGTCTTGATGATGGCAACCCTGTTCATCGGCTCATCTTCCTTGTCAAAAGGCACCCGCGTCCAGGCCGTCATCTCAGCCTCGGCCTCTTCCATTGTTTTGCCCGTAAAATCTACAAATGCAATTTCACGGTCTTCTTTTTCCACAATATACTGGTACCATTCCTGTTCTTTCTTGTCATAGGCCAGCCGTGCACGCATGGACTCACAGCGTTCATACGCTTTATAAATAGCTTTCCGAAGCTCGTCGATGTTCAATTCAAACTCTATTGTCAGACTCGTACCTACATTCAGTACTTCTTTTCCCGGACAGTACTTCGCATAATAGTTATGGAATTTCTGTGCAACCGTCAACGGGTAAGTCTTATAACCTTTTCTTGTCTTCATATTTATAGCCACATCTCCTTTTCATACTCAAAAAATCTCTTCCGCAAACTCATCCAGCGTTTTCTCATAGCTCTCCATATCCTTATAGTAACTCTCTGCATGAGCTGCCCCTTCCACGATCAACTTATGCTTCGGCGAACGGCAGTTCTCGTAGATCTCATCGCACATACTGCATGGTACAAAAGTATCCGCCGAACCATGTATGAAAAGAATCGGCACCTGGGCCTTCTGCACTTCATACTTGGCATTGCACTCATCCATCCCGTAACCTGCAAGTTTCTTATTCATTATATCTGCTCCTTGAATAGCTGGAAATGCTGGCAGATGATACATATTGTTTAATACATGGGTGAACACTTCTTTAGGGGAAGTGAACCCGCAGTCGGATACGATGCCTCTTACATTGCCAGGCAGCTCCAGACCGCTCGTCATCAACACCGTTGCGCCGCCCATAGAAGTACCGAAAAGCATGATCTCCACGTCCTCGCCACACTCCTGGATCACCCAGTTGATCCAGCCCAGGGCGTCTTTTCTGTCCAGACAGCCAAACCCGATGTACTCGCCTTCACTCTCTCCATGTGCCCGCGCATCTGGCAGAAGCATGGTGTAACCGTGTTTCAGAAAATAATCTGCGATCGCCATATGATTGCTGAGACCTTCTCCCGTATAGCCATGGAAACAGATCACGGCTTTCTTGATCCCGGAAACTTTATCAGATGGCTTTACCCCTTCCTTATCACCTTCCTCTTCCAGCGCTGGAAAGTAGGTTGCATGGAGCTTAAGTCCGTCAAACGATGTCACATAAACATCGCTGTGCTGCTGGGCCATCACAAACTCTTTTCTCTCCTCCATCAGTGGAAAGTACTGCTGCCAGTCCGTGCCGGACATCTTCGTCGTCCGCTCCGTTTTCGCATTTCCCCGCTTCATGGTCCTGTTGTAAAAATACACCGTCTCGCCTACTCCTGCTGCAGCCAGGATTCCGACTGCTGCAACGATTTTCTTCAACGCTCCCATCGTTTCATCATCTTCTTTCTTTTTATTTTGTATAGCATTTCTGCTTCCTTGCCTGTTATCTTTCCTTCCAACTCTGTTCTGCTTTTGTCTTACTTTTTACCTTTTTTTGTCTCTTTTTCTACCACTTTTTTGGCCACTGTCTTTGCAACTGTATCTACTACTTTCTCAGCTGCCTTCTTCGCGATGCTCTTTTCCTGTGCTGCGTTCTTCTTCATTTCAATGATTTCTTTCAACCGCAGCGCCTTTTCAATATTGCCCTCCACACGCAATTTCTGCTCCGTAAAGGCTGCTACCGGATCCATCGTCCCGTCAGCAATACAAAATAGTACATCTGGTGCACAGATGAACATAGCGTCCCTGTCATAGTACTCATACGGCTCCACATAAAGTACGCCGTCTTTCACTTCCACATAAAAAGCACCGCCTGCCTCCTCATCTTCAATATTAAACTGGAACGCAAGATGTTCATGAATATCACTCACATCAGCTCCCATAAATTTACCTTTAATTTCATAAAATAAATCTGCGTAAGTCATACTTTTTCCTCCTTTTTCTCCCCTCAGATTATCAATCTGTTATCTTATTGTCCTATCTTCTTAGAATGCGCCAATCTGACTGACATGATGCATGTATTTTGCATTACCATAGTTTCGACCGTCGGTCGAATATCTCTAAAGAAACAGTACCATACATTTCGACCAATGGTCAACTATATTTTTAGCTAATTAGTTGAGAACTTTTTCTTCTTTTTGTGGCATTATTTATAATTGTCCGCAAATGCTGTTTGTGATATGATTGCTTATAATATTCTCGAAACGCAAGCATACATTTAATACGGAGGTTTCCTATGCCAGACGCAAAGAAATATGACAGAATTTTAGACGCACTCCATCAGCTTCTGGAGGATCAGAATATACAGAATATTTCCGTCAGTGATATTGCAGAGAAAGCAGGAATTGGCAAGGGAAGTATCTATTACTACTTTCCTTCTAAAGAAGCAATCCTCGATGCATTGATCGAAAGAAATTATGAGAAACCACTGAAAACAGCAAAAACGCTTGCCAGCCAGACAGAGATCTCGCCCTTCACGCGCATGGCCATGATCCTGCAGGCATGCCGCAACTCTTCAGACGCTTTCTTGAACCAGGACAACAGCGCTGCTATCATGGCTAATGCCCAGGAGAGCGCCTTTCTTCACCAGAAATATATGAATCATCTGATTGCCGAATTAAAACCGAGTCTGACAGAAATCATAAGGCAGGGCATTACTGCGGGCGAGATCCATTTTGAATATCCGGCAGCCCTTGCCGAAATCGTACTGATCGTGCTGGCCGTCAAGCTGAACAACACCTTCCTGTCTTCTACCGCCGAGGATTCAGAAGATACGATCCGGGGACTTGTGGCGCTCCTGGAACGGGGAACGGGTGTCCCAGAAGGCGCACTCAATTATCTGACGCTGCCGCCGATGACAGACACCTGACATATCAAAAAGACCGGCCTGCCAAAAACTTGGCACACCGGTCATTTCTCATATTGTTCAGTTCTTATCTGCTTCTTCATCTTAGAAGAATCTCGGAGACACATTCAACAGTGTGTAAGAATTTCTCTTGAGCATCTCTGTCGGCACATTCTCATCGCCTACATGATTGAAGATAACCAGATTCTTTGTGAAGTATGTCTCTACCATAGTTCTCATATAATTTTTCATAATTAAACTCACCTTTCTTTTTCCAATTCAGATTTCTATTCTGTCATATTATTTGTCTGTTTCTTGTCTTACTCTAACTTTTACCCGCTTTAGCATTTCATCTAAACAGTATCTACAAGCGATACCTCGCAATTCTGTCCAGATATTTGAAGCTTTTCTTCTGCGATCCTTAAGATGCCTTAGAAAGCTCTTGGAGATACGTTCAACAGTGTATAAGAATTTCTCTTCAGCACTTCTGCTGGTACGTTCTCGTCGCCCACCTGGTTAAAAAATACCAGATTCTTTGTGAAATAGTTCTCTACCATAGTTTTCATATAATTTTTCATGATCAATTCACCTTTCTTTTTTCAATTCAGATTCCATCTTGTTTCGTTACTGGTCTATTACTTTGTTCTTCTTCTCTGCTTATCTATTTATCTTTTTATTGATCCTGCAGGCTATGCTGTAAGATCCTTACATGCGCATTTGCTTTTCCTCCCCGGCTGTCTGGGCGATCTCTAGAAAGCTCTGGGAGATACATTCAGCAATGTGTAGGAATTCCTTTTGAGCACTTCTGCAGAACTATCTTCTACATGCTTCAAAGCAACCAGATTCTTAACAAAGTAATTTGCCACCATAGTTCTCATATAACTTTTCATAATCAGCACCCTTTCTTCCTTTTCGGATTTGCTTTTACTTTTCAGAGATGTTATGATTATCTCTGTTCCGTTTACAATACAGAGCATACCCCATTATGAGCCTTGCAACTAGATATTTTTTTGACTTCTTGTAAGGCAATATTGACATTTACAGGAGGATACGTTATGTACCATAGCTATTATGAGGCTCCTATTCAGAGCAGCCCTTTAGGAATCCGCATTCTCTACCAGACGCTTCCCGGTGGCTTCAATCCCCTGCATTGGCATGAAACATTGGAGATCTTATATCCACTCAATGGAAATATGAATCTTCTATTAGAAGGAGAACGGTACAGCCTTCCGAAAAAGAATCTTACTGTGATTGAGTCCCGTCAGGCACATAGCACACAGATTGACGGTGATACTGCTATGAATATCTGCGTCCATATCTCAAAGGAAAAACTGAAAAGTTATCTTCCAGACATCGGACAATACCAAATTGTATGTATCCCAGAGAAAATCAGTGACACACAGTTTCCAGTCTATTATGAAATCTGTCAGATGATGTCCCAGCTGACCAAATTGTATATTCTGGAAACCCCAGAAGTATGTCTGGAATCGGAAGGGATCATTCTACAGGTTCTGGCCCGGCTTCTCCGCCATTTCGGAACACATAGCAAAGAGGAACAACCAGAATCAAAACAGTCCTCCATCGGCCGGATTCATGAAATCCTCCCCTGGGTTGAAGAACATTATGGCGAACCCATCTCCCTGACAGAAGCTGCGGATCAGTTAAGCATCAGCCGGGAATATTTCTGCCGTCTGTTCAGACAGAGCATGGGGATCACTTTTCAGGAATATCTGACAGGAATTCGATTGAATCATGTCTATCAGGATCTGCTGCACACAGACACGCCTGTCTCAGAAATTATGGAAATGAATGGATTTACAAATCAGAAAAACTTTAATGCAAGTTTTAAGAAATTATATGGGCACACCCCTTCTGATGTACGCAAACTAGAGACACCATAATGTAAAAACCGCTGCCGGTTTCGCCTATCTAAACCTTGCAGCGGTTTTCTATTCGTTCTAGTCTTCTTTTATCTTGAATAGTAACGTCTGTATCTCATAAGGCCGTACAGTAAGCTGTACAGCGCCGCTCTTGAACTCTCCGACCGGACGCTCCATCAAATCACCTTCTGTCCATGCCATATAAGCAAAGGACGGCTTAAGCTCTACCTGCTGGCGGGCACCGGCAAATTCATGCAGACGGATAACCAGATACTTCCCGTCTTCTGATTTCTTTACTGCATCAACTTCCACATTGCGGTTATCAAGCGTAAAGAAACTCTTTCCTGACATCGCGCTGCTTCCATCATAGACATCCATCGGATTATTCAGCGCATGCGCTACCTCTACCACGCCGCCTTCCACGAAATCGCCTGTATGCGGAAATAAGGAGTAGGTAAAGTAATGCATCCCCTGATCCTGCTCATAGTCTGGGCTGACCGCCGACTTGATCAGAGATATACGCAATACATTGTCCTTGATATCATAGCCATACTTGCAGTCGTTCAACAGTGCCACACCGTAATCGTGCTCTGACAAATCGGCAAATCTGTGTCCCACCGACTCAAACCTTGCCTGATCCCAGCTTGTATTCCAATGATTCGGTCTGCGCACATTGCCATACTGGATATCATAGGTTGCATACGTGCTGCGCACATCTACAGGGAACGCCGCTTTTAAGAGCTGCTGGCGTTCATGGAAATCTACCTCTGTCTGGAAATCAATACGTCTGTCGCCGCTGTACAAGATCACATTCTGGCTGATGACTGACTTTCCATACTTCCATTCCAGATGCAGCGTTAAGCGCAAAGGCCCACATTCTGTCACTTCAAAAGCTGTGAGATCCGTGATCTCCCGCATCTTCTGCTGATAGAACAAGTCAATATCCCACGCATCATAATTCATAGGCTTGTCCTCGAACATCTGCAGCACATTGCCCCGCTCACCCACGGCCAGGACTTCTCTACTCTCCTTGCGGTCATAGATGCGTGTCAACTGTCCCGCCTCATTGAAGGAAAGATTGTAAAACGGTGTCTCAATCTCCCGATCCTTGACTGTAAACAGATCTTCCTGTGTCCTGGATTCCTGTGCCTCAGCCGCATACAATGTCTTACATCCCATCGCCGGCACATTCTTTACCAAAACATACTGCTTATCATTTGCTTTCTGTGACAGACACACTGCTCCATCTGCCTCACGGTAGACGATACCTTCCTGCACAGGAACTTCGATCAGTTCATCCATAGACCATCCCGACGCATTATATACCGTCACTGCCTTCTCATCCACAAGAGCCTGCTTCACCGCCTTGTCAGCGACCGCCTCTCCAATCTGTCTGATCTTCTCGTAATCTTCCTTCGAATCCTCATATACCTCGCGGATCGAGGATCCCGGAATGATATCATGGAACTGGTTTACCAGGATCAGATGCCATCCATCTGTCAGAGCTTCCTGCTGTGCTTCGCTAAGATCTCCTTTCGCAAGCGCCGCCATCGCTGTCAGCCACTCTGCCTTGCGGTACAGCAGTTCCATCTTCCGATTCATGCGTTTGTTGTGCGCATGACTGGTATACGTACCTCTATGATATTCCAGATACAGTTCGCCATCCCATGTGTGCACATACTGGTCTGTGTTCGCAAAGGTATTTTTTAATTTATCAAAATAGTCGCCCGCTTTCGTTGTCTTCACATTCGGAACACCGGGAATCTGGTCTAAGCGTCTTCGAAGCTCCAGCATATCCCGGTTCACACCGCCGCCGCCATCACCGAATCCATAAGAGATTAGAATATCCTTATTCACCGCCTTTTCCCGGTAGGCCTTCCAGGATCCCAATACCGTCTCAGGGGTAAGCTGGCCATTATAGGTGTAGAACCAACAGTCAGGGTTCGGTTCCAGTGTGGTGATGAAATGGGTCAGGATCTCCGAACCGTCCAGACCTTTCCACCGGAACGTATCATGCGGCATCCGGTTGTACTGACTCCAGCTGATCTTCGTCGTCATGAAAAGCTCGATCCCAGACTTCTTCAGAATCTGAGGCAGTGCCCAGGAATAACCAAAAACATCAGGCAGCCACAGGAAAGTAGGCTCCTTTCCAAACTCTTCCAGCATGAACTTTCTTCCTAAGAGGAATTGTCTTGTCAGGGATTCTCCACTGGTCAAGTTACAGTCTGCTTCCACCCACATACCGCCGTCTGGTTCCCAACGACCTTCCTGTACACGCTTCTTGATCTCGTCGTAGAGCTCTGGGAATTCTTCCTTGACATAAGCGTAGAGCTGTGGCTGCGTCTGCAGGAAATAGTATTCCGGGAAAAGTTCCATCATGCGCAGTACAGTAGCAAAAGAACGTGACGCCTTCTCCTTTGTATGCTTTAACTGCCATAGCCATGCCATATCAATGTGCGTATGTCCGACACCGGAAATCGTCACAAGTGAATGCTTGTCCATTGCATCTACAAGCTCATTGAGCTTCCTGCCTGCCTCTTCCACAGAAGCATAGAAAGCTTCACTGCCCGGTTCTGACCAATCCACAAGCAGCAATGCCTGGTCTAGAGCTGTCCTGAGTTCATATGCCACAGGATCCTCCTCTGCAAGCAATTTCACAGTATCCAACATGACTTTTCCGAGATAGTACAGATCGTCCACAGTCTCATCCAGCCATGCCAGATCTGCCCTCTGCAGCTTATGTTCCTGCAGCGTGGGAATACCGCCGCCTTCCAATCCCGACCAAAACCGGAAGGCGAGATTGAACTTTGTGCCACACAGAGCTTCCGGCAGAAATACTTCTTTATGGTTTTCATCCACTCCCTGATAGATCTTACCATCTAGATAGCACATCGCCTCAAAAGAGGAATTCTTCTCTATGCCCATATTACCAAAATTGAATACCCCTACCACACGGCGTCCCCGCCACTCTTCTGGAACCTGTACAGTACGGATCAGCCACAGATATCTGTCTCTTCCACACCAGTGATCACCGGTCTTTACCTGCTCCCAGTTCTCATCGGGCGTCGGTACCGTTGGATTGATTACTTTTGGATCCGCATCTGTCATTTGGAACTCTGACAACGGCATAATATCGCGATAACGATATTTCTCCAGCTCCTGGATCCTTTGTTGTAATTTCGAATCAGTAAAAAACATGTCCATAATGGACTCCTTTCTTTTCCTAACAATATCTCCATAACGCCAAATACCCTGCGGCACGCTGCCTGCAAGTCCGGTATTATAACCCGAAAATGTATTTCGCTTTACCGCAAGGTATTTTGACCATACCACATCTTATCTTAATCTTATATTCTCTCGTTTCATAGAGCGCACACTCTTACTTCTGATACGCCGTCACAATCTCCAGCAATGCGCCGCGCAGTGCGTCGTCTAAATCCATAGCCTGCAGTTCACCAGTCAGAATGCTGAGCTGATCTTTACGCTTATCCAAAAGAGCAAACAGGATTTCTTTCTGTGTGAAACCAATTTCAGCCATATTCAACAGCTCATCCACCTGTTCCATAACCGGATTCTCTGCAATACAAGTATCTTTCGGCAGGCGGATCTCAATCTTCTCCTCTGCTGCCACATCTGTCAGCTCAATAGTAAGCACATGACGTTTGGAGCAGCAGCTTGTTTCAACCTTTACTTCACTGCCGCCGCGCAGCACCACCGCTTCTGTTGCCGTGCTTCCAAAGATACGGATACGGTAGGTACGCTTCGCCGGAATAAGCGCTGTATTGCCTTCTACCGGATTTATAAAGAATGTCTTCTCGTCCGTCCAGTGGAATTCCATAGGAGTCTTCGCACAGTCATCCTTCTCGTAGTCACAGGATACCCCATCATCCTCATAAAGCGTGAATGTTCCATCTGCACCTGCATATACGCGCACTTCCAGACTCTCTGGATTCTGTTCTACCTCTTTGGCACTGATCTGGTCTGTCATCGGAATGATCGCGCCAGCACGCGCCAACACCGGTATCTGTGCCAGCGGTCTGTATAATTCCATCGTACGTCCGCCATCGTAAACTCTTCCATCAAAGAAATCAAACCAGAGTCCTTCCGGCAGCCATGCCATAACTTTCGCAAGCCGTACACTCGGAATCCGCTTTGTCGTCACAGGCGCTACCAGCATTTCAGAACCAAACAGATACTCATTCGGTGTCTTATAAGAGGCAAGATCCTCCGGTGCAGCATAGTACATCGGTTGACAGATCGGTTCATCTTCCTTCCACGCCCTATAGTTCATCGTATACAGATAAGGCACCAAACGATGACGCAGACGCAGGAATTCGCCCATCACATGTGCTGCTTCCATACTGAATTTCCATGGTTCCTTGCCGCTAAATCTGCTGTTGCTGCTGTGCAGACGGTTAATCGGAGAGAACACACCGTACTGATACCAACGCACCTCCAATTCCTCATCCCTGTATCCCATCATATGTCCACCGATATCGTGGCTCCACCAACCGTATCCGATGTTAGATGCTGTATTGGTAAAATAAGGCTGGAAGTCCAAGGAATCCCAGGTAATATAAGTATCACCAGAGAATCCAACCGGGTAACGGTGTGATCCTGGTCCTGCATAGCGGGAGAAGGTCATAGGTCTCTTACCATCCCTGCCGCTGTCAAGATAATGGAAATGATTCAGCATCCACAACGGATCAAGCCCTTCGATCTTTGTATTCGTCCCCTGCTGCCAATCCAGCCACCAGAAATCTACTCCCTCTTCCTCCATCGGATGATGGATCTTTTCGAAATAAACGGAAAGGAACTTCGGATCTGCAATATCAAAATTCACTGGTTCTTCTTTAGAAACATCCACACCCATCGCTGCCGCCACTTCCGGATAGCAGTCCTCATAAGCACGCACACCGTCAGCAGGATGTACATTCAAGGTCGTCTTCATACCCCGGTCATGCAGCCACTGTAAGAAACGCTTCGGATCCGGGAAGAAATCACGGTTCCAACTATAACCAGTCCAGCCGCTGCCATACTTTGGATCGATGTCCACCTTATGCCAGTCCATATCGATAACAGCAACACTAAACGGAATCTTCTCCTGATCAAACCGTTCCATCAATTCCATGTAAGATTCCTCTGTATACTGATAATAACGGCTCCACCAGTTACCAAGCGCAAACCTCGGCAGCATAGGAGTTTTGCCGCACAGATAGTAGAAATCTTTCAGTGCACCCAGATAGTCATGTCCATAACCAAAGAAATACAAGTCCTTGCTGCCCTTTTTCCTGGGTTCTACAAATCCATCTTCTGTAAGCAGCAGGGAAGTGGAATCATCCATTACGGCATAGCCACCCTTTGACATAATACCATCTTCCAGTGCACAGGCGCCGTTGACTCCATCCAATGTACGGGCAGTTCCCTTCAGGTTGGACAAAAATCCTCCCTCTTCCTCCACCTCACCAAAATGCCAGGTTCTTGCAAAATAAGCAGCACTCACACCCAGACATTTACAGGACAGGCCATGGCTTGTAAATGCCTGCTTGTCATAATTTAACTGTAAATGCTCCGTCCGCAGTTCCAGTTCTTCTTCCGTCTCCTTCACCTGATAGGTTGTCTCCGGGAAGTCACGGTTCAGAACCGTCTGCGTAGCGGCGTCATTAAAAACACCGTCCTCACTGTACTCCAACCGCAACAGGCGTGAAGTCAGCACCGTGATCCGATAACGGTCCCCCTGGATGACATTTCCGGCACAAGAGACCGGATTGGTTACAATCTTTAAATGTTCTTTCATAGTTATCCTCCATTCTCACGCTGCCCACTGTCTGATGAGCTGCGTGTTATATTCTTATAATGATATCTGGGATAAATCTTTTTGGCTGCCTATACCAGCCCTGCCATAATCATTCCAGAAAAGACAGACACAAGAATATGTCTTCTTCTGTTACTAATTACTTCTTTAATAATACAAATGCCTCATAGGCCTTCACTTCTATCGTTCCCTTTGCTTCTTCACGATCGTAGTTTCCAATCAAAATCTCCGCATCATTAAATTCTTCCGGAATCACATAATTTACTGGCTCTTTCTTGAAATTACAGATCACCAGCATCTTCTGTTCCTCTAAAGACCGCGTATAGACATACAATGACTCATGATCCGGTTCTAACAACGCATAATGTCCATAGACAATAATCGGCGTCTCTTTTCTAAGCGCAATCAGCCTGCGATAATAATGGAAGATAGAATCCTCATCTGCCACCGCCGCTTTTGCATTGACCTCCGTATAATTAGGGTTCACACCAATCCACGGCGTTCCTGTGGTGAAACCAGCATTCTCGCTATCATCCCACTGCATAGGTGTACGTGCATTATCACGGCCTTTTAGCCGGATAAACCGCATCATGTCTTCTTTCGAAATCAATCCCGCCTCGGACATCTCATGATATGCATTGATGCTGTCAAGATCTTTCACTTCTGATATATCTGCAAAAGGCATATTTGTCATACCCAGCTCTTCTCCCTGATACACATAAGGAGTTCCCTGCATCATGTGCAGACAAGTACCCAGCATCTTCGCACAGACTACCCTGTATTCTGGCGAATCATCGCCAAAACGGGAAATTGAACGGGGCTGGTCATGATTACTCAGATACAGACTATTCCATGCCTTGCCATCAAGCTCCGTCTGCCAATCACTCATAACCTTCTTGAATTCTACAAGCGGCACTCTCTTATCTGTCCACTTGCCATGTTTTCCACCGTCCAGTCCTACATGCTCGAAGTGGAAAACCATATTCAACTCATTTTCCTCAAAACCAGCATAGCGTTTCGCTTCCTCGATCGTAACGCCAGCAGCCTCACCTACTGTCATCAAATCATATTGAGAGAGCACCTTCTGATTCATCTCTTTCAGGAACTCATGCACACGCGGGCCATTCGCACAGTCAGCATATCCATAGAGCGCCTCTGGAGCCTTAGGACCATCCGGCAGCCCCGGACGTTTGGAAATCAGGCTGATCACGTCCATACGGAAACCGTCAATTCCCTTCTCGGCACACCACCAATTCATCATAGAGAAGACATTCTCCCGTACTTTTGGATTCTCCCAGTTAAGATCCGGCTGTTTCTTGGAAAAGAGATGCAGATAATACATATCTGTCGCTTCGTCATACTGCCACGCAGAACCAGAGAAATAACTTCCCCAGTTGTTGGGAGCCTTACCATCCTTTCCTTCTCTCCATATGTAGAAATCCCTGTATGGATTCTCCCTGTCCTTACGACTCTCCACAAACCACGGATGCTCATCAGATGTATGGTTTACCACCAAATCCATTACCAGCTTCATACCGCGCTGATGGATGCCTTCTATCATCCTGTCGAAATCTTCCATCGTGCCAAATTCCTGCATAATCGCCTGATAATCACTGATATCATAACCATTGTCATCATTGGGCGACTGATAGATCGGAGAGAGCCAGATCACATCAATTCCCAGCTCTTTCAGATAATCCAGACGGGAAGTGATACCATTCAAATCACCAATACCGTCTCCGTTACTATCCATAAAACTACGCGGGTAAATCTGATAAACTACCGCCTCTTTCCACCATGCTCGTTCCATACTTAAGCTCCTCCTCTTCTTTAATTATCTATAGCCTCCCGGAATCTTCCTTGTACCTGATTATTTTTCAGTTGCAGGGAAGATCCTGTACTATTTTCATCTCTCATCGTTTATCCGAAAAATAATCTTTCAGATACCTTTGCATATAAATTTCTCTTGAATATGACAAACTTTTCCGTTCTTTACGGTATACTGCCACTGCCTGACAGCAAATCATACTATCACATGTTATTAAAATCATGGGACTCCTGGCGAACCGAGAGTCCCATTTTACACAAATCAAATCCATATATAGGCTAAATCGCCATTTCTCTTATGGTTCACAGTTATTGCATGCAGTAAACCATTTATGCTTTCTTCGCTTTATCCGTCATGGGATGGCAGCACAGCACCATACGATCCTCGCCGATCTTTCTTGGTGCAGGGCGATCCTTGCGGCATTCATCTGTCGCGTACGGACACCGTGGAGCAAACTTACAATACTGTACCGCATACTCCTTACCTTCCATATCAGGCATAGCGATCTCATCTTTCCACTTATCACCAACACGCGGTACAGAACTCATCAGAAGATCCGTATAAGGATGCGCCGGATTATCCATGATATCCTTTGCCGGACCATATTCGATCAGACAACCACGGTAAAGTGTTGCAATATAGTCAGATACGTAATATGCCGTCGAAAGGTCATGTGTGATGTAGATAAAGGAAATCTTATATTTATCGCGAAGCTCCTTGAAGAGATTGACAATATTCATCTTCATGGAAGCATCAATCGCTGCAACCGGCTCGTCGGCAATAATCAGCTTCGGCCGCGTAATCAGTGCACGCGCAATGGAAACACGCTGCAACTCACCACCGGAAAACTGTGTCGGGTATTTGCCCTTCACAACCTGCAGTGACATACCAACACTCTTCAATGCTTCATCGACCACTTTATCAGCCTCTGCCCGATTTTTTGCAATACCGAGACGAAGCGCTGTATTATACAGATAAGTATCTACCGTTTTCCTTGATGAGAAGGACTCATACGGATTCTGGAAAATAGGCTGTACATCATGTTTAAACTGCTGCGGATCATAGCTTTTCTTATCAGCATAAGACTTACCATTCAAAATGATTTCGCCCAGATCAGGATCATGCAGACGCAGAACCATCTTACACAGCGTAGATTTACCACAACCAGACTCTCCAACAACCGACAGAATAACGGGTTTATCGCTGTCAATCGATAGGGATACATTATCGACAGCTACCAGCTTCTTACCACGCAGCATACCACCTACGCGGAAAATCTTACTGACACCATTAATTTCCAACAATTTCTCAGCCATTCGCCTTCACCTCCTCTTTTAATAAGTGGCAGGCAGCAAACCGCCCAGGAGTTATCTCACGGAATTTCGGCACTTCAGCACGGCAACGATCCGTAGCATGTGGACAACGAGGAGCAAAACGGCAGCCTGGAGGCGGGTTTTTCAATGCAGGCGGACGACCTGCGATACCGACTCTCTGGATATCCTCACCCACACGAGGAAGCGCATCTACAAGCATCTTTGTATAGGGATGAATCGGATCATTAAAGATATCTTCTGTCTTACCAAGCTCCGCTACGCTTCCAGAATACATGATTGCCATACGGTCTGTGATCTGGTAATGTACACCCATATCATGACTGACGATGATCAGCGTATTCTTTAACTGCTGCTGCAAACGCATCAACATCATCAAGATACCTTTCTGTACCACAACGTCAAGCGCTGTAGTCGGCTCATCAGCAAGCACAACGCCAGGAGCCATGAAAGTTGCCAATGCAATGATCGCACGCTGTCTCATACCACCAGAAAGCTGGAACGGATAAGACTCCAATACATCCGGAGAAAGATTGAGCTCTTTCAGATAAGCAGCAACTCTCTCAAGTGTCTGTTCCGGTGTCTCGTTCTTCCTGTCCTCCTTCGGGATCGAGTCAATAAACTGCGTCTTTAAACGAACGATCGGATTTAAAACACTCTGTGCCGCCTGCGGCACATAAGAAATATTATTCCACCAGGTCTTACGAATCTGTCCAGATTCGTAAGAAAACTTCTGTCCATTCTTCTCACCTTCCAAGACAACACGCCCTTTGTCGATTACCAGAGGAAATTCTATGATATCATAGAGCGTATTCAGCAGGGTTGTTTTACCGCAGCCTGATTCTCCTGCGATACCGAAAATCTCATTGTCATGAATTGTGAAGTTAATATCATTAAGCACATGGATATCGCCGTCAATGGTTTTGTAAGAAGTTGACAAGTCTTCGATTTTCAGCATATTCTATCACCTGCCTCTCTTCATGGATTGATAATCATTGTAACCCGTGATTAATAAGAACAGGCCAATGAATAAGATAACAGTTGCAACGATCGGTGCACCGATCCAAAGCCAGCGTTTTGCCAGGACCGCATTGTAGTTCCTTGCCCACTGGATCATATTACCCAGAGAAACCAGATTACCCGGTGACAGACCAAGCACTGCAAGGCTGGATTCCGAACCGATCGCGGAAAGTGTAGCATTCATAAAGTTAGAAAGCGACCAGGAAAGTGCAAACGGCAGAATCTCCGTCACAACAATCTGCATGGTGCTCTCACCCGAAAAACGGGCTGTATGGATGAAGTCACGCTCTTTGATTGTCAATGCCATAGAACGGATCTGACGGCTCGGCCATGCCCAAGCAAACATTGCAAGCACAAGAGCCATGACAATAACCGTAGCGCCACCCTTCATCAACGATGTCATCATGATCAGGATCGGCAGAGACGGGATTACCACAAAAGTATCTGTCACAACCATGAGCACTCTGTCAAGTGCACCGCCAGCAAATCCTGCCAAAAGACCCACAAGAACACCGACAACTGTACCGATCGTCGCAACAATCAAACCAATCAGCAGAGAGTTATGAATCGCCTCGATCAGCAGCCACACAACATCCTGTCCCATGCTGGTCGTACCAAGCCAATGCTCTCCCGATGCTCCCAGATTATTCCCGTATGTATTGAACGTGAAAGGGTCCGTATGTGGGAAAAGATATACGACAAACCCAACGATCATAAAAATACCAGTAATGATTAGTCCCGCTTTCAAGCGGAAATTGGCTGTTTTCCAAAATTTCTTCATGTTTACCCTCCTTCCTATCAACCGTAACGGATCCGCGGATCAATAAACGGATAGATCAGGTCAACAATCAGCGTCGCTGTCGAAATCGCAACGATGGAAATTGTGATACAGCCCAAGATCATGTTGTAGTCTGACTGCAGGATGGCACTCTGGATCAGGGAACCAACACCCGGATATCCAAAAATGATCTCAGTCATGATTGAACCGCCGAAAACACCGCCAAGACTCATAGCAAGTGCAGTAATCTGTGTCAAAATGGAATTACGCAGTACGTAACTCTTACCGATCGTACCCTCAGAGAGACCACGATAACGGGCAAAACGAACATAATCTTCTTCTGACGTTGTGCCAGCCAGAGACTTCATGGAGATAATCCACCAACCTGTACCGAGCATGAGCAGAGAGATTGCCGGAAGCACGGATGCTGTAAGCAGCGAAGACAGCCAGGGTCCAAAACCAACACCTGTCTTAATGACAGCCTGCAGCGGGAACCATTTCAGAACAAAGGCAAATACGATCTGCAATACCAAAGCAACCAGGAAATACGGAAGCGGATAGATGCAGATTGCAATTCCCTCCAGAATCTTCGAGGACCGCTTATTCTTACGAAAACCTGCAAGCAGACCGATAAAGTTACCGATCACCCATGCAAAGAATGTAGATGTTAATGATAAAATCAAGGTATAAGGTAGAAACCGTCCGATAATATTGCCAACCGGTTCCGGATAACTCATAAGAGACGGCCCAAAATCAAAATGAAGCAGGCCATTCCATAAGAAAGCTCCATATTGCTGCAACAATGACCCTTCCAGACCAAACTGTACGCGAAGCTGCTGACGAAGCACTTCCATTTCAGCTGGGTCCATATTGCCTGAACGTGTCTGCATCTGTGCAATCATGTTCTCAACAGGATCTGATGGGAACATACGTGGAATAAAAAAGATGAAAGTAACGCCAATCCATATTGTCAGTGCCCAGGCAAGTACACGCTGCAGAAAAAATGTTTTAAATTTCATACACAGCACCCCTTTACTATTGCATCCGTCAAACGACGGACTTTCCTATTTAGATTAGAGAAAAGAAGGGCCGTAAGCCATTTTACTTACGGCCCTGTTCTTTTGATCATACAACAGAACTCTTGCTATACAACTATTCTGTTGGCACGAATCATGTTACTAACGTTCTAAAATTATTCTATCACCGCTTATTAACCCTGTACTGGATGAATGTTCGGAAGCATGTACTTGAAGCAGCTCCACCACCACCAAGGACCATCGTACGGATTCTCTGCATTCGGATATCCTTCAAAGTAAGTTGAGTTGGTAGGAACGAACTTAGTACCGGAAAGGAAGTTGATCTCACACATATCCTTTACGCATTCCTGAAGGAACTCTGTATGCAGTTCATAAGCCTTGTCACTGTTAGGATCCAGGTTTGCAAGTTCATGAAGGATCTCTGTAACGCGTGCATTATTCCAACGCATACCCTGTCCAGAACCAGTCTCACCTAACGGTTTGATCAATCCAGCATCAAAACCACTGATTGCAGAATAGAAGTCTTTCAAAATACCGCCTGAAGGCCAGTAACCAGCGATGTCGAAGTTACCCTGTCCACCATCTACATCCCATGTTGCAGAAGACTTGGATGCGATCGTACACTGGAATCCAAATGCCTGTAACTGATTGTAAACAGCCTGCACACCACGTGCCTCCTGGAACTCTGCATCTGCCAGGTAGCTTAATTCAAATGTGAAAGGAGCGCCATTGTAATTCCAAACGCCGTCAACCTTCTCAAGTCCTGCCTTCTCAAGCAACTTCGTAGCTGCTTCTTCATCATGTTTCCACCAGCCAGCGCCAAACATGGTAACCAGCTCTTCATCTGTACCCTGGATGCCAAGAGAGTCTGCCATACGCTTCGCATAACCAGTATCATAAGGCTTAAAGGTTGTGCCGTCACCAAGGTCAAGTTCGAAATTCTCAAGCCAATCCTGCATCGGGATTGTGTATGTATCCTGCAGGAACTGTGTATTGTTCATCAACGGAATCGGCGCCGCACGTCCTGCTCCTGAGAATGTATTCATGGAAATCTGATCGATGTCTAAAGCAAGGCAGATACCCCAACGGAAGTCTGCATTGTCATACGGTGCGCCTTTACCGTGTGAGAATACAATACCCTTTGCACCCGGATCATCAGGGTTAGCATATGGGAAATCATCATACCAGCACTTGATCTTGTCGTTAGCGCTGTTCAGAGTCTGGAACTCTTCCAGTGTAACTTCACAGAGAATATCGATCTCATTATTGATCATTGCCATCTGCTTTGTTGTAGAATCGGAGAATGTACGGAACCATACATACTTCGGCGGAACCTGGTCTGCTGTATAACCAAATTCTGCTGCACCTACTACACCCAGAGTACTCTGCTGCCAGTCTTCACGCAGTTCATACAGAACCCACATTCCAAGGCTGTCATAGTCTTTAACAGTATAAGGACCTGCAACAACAGGAGCTTCATCCTTAAATGTAGTAACGTCTGCCTGCTGTGAGTAAATATGCTCAGGCACGATACGGTAGTCAGTTCCCCATACAGTGATACCATAACGCTGTACGAAACGAGGGAATGGCTCTGTCATAGTAAATTTAACCGTATAATCGTCAACCTTCTCTACAGCATCAATATACAGATTTGTTGCTGCACTCGCACCGATGGTGCTATTATCCTTGATCATATTAAATGTGAAAACAACGTCATCTGCAGTCACATCTTCGCCGTCAGACCACTTGATGCCCTGACGAAGCTTTACAGTCCACTCTGTAAAATCATCATTGGACTCCGGCATGCCATCAGCAAGTTCACCATACTGCTCACCTTTTGCAGTCTGCATTTCCCACAGATGTGCACTCATCATCTGGTGAATACCAAATCCCATAGCAGTACCAGACATATAGGAGTTAAACTGACCAGGTGTGTCCGTCTTATTCTGACACTCAACCACCAGTGTCTCGGCACGAGGCGTGCCAACTTCAGTCGTTAGACCTTCTGCTGCTGCAGTGCCCCCCCCTGTACCAGTTGAAGATGAGTCGGAAGCTTCCGTTCCGGCAGAAGAATCTGTAGAAGCCGTACCAGGATCTGTGCCACCGCCGCCACAGCCGGCAAGTGTAACAGCAGTAAGTGTAACTGCCATTACCATTGCAACTAATTTCTTACGCATTTCTTTTCCTCCTTTTAGATTTAATTAGGTATAGGCAGGCTCGAATCTCTTAATCTATCGAGTTCTACTGCCCTATTTATATAAATTTTCTCTCTGCTGTGCTATTTTTGTTGAAACAGAATACTCTGTAGGCGCCTCCCGCACAGACCAAAAAGAAAACTTATATCGACTGAATATCATTTATTTTTATTCTTTTCCAAAAATTGTACTTTTTGGAACAATGCCCAAAATATATGTCTGTCTTCTGTCAGAAATGTAAATTACCGTTCTTAAAATGTGCAAAATGTACAAAACATTCTATTTCATCCATCAATTTTACACGTATTACACATGTTCCCATTGTCTTGTTTTGTGCATTTGTGTTTTCACTCATAGATATAATATAACCGATCGTGCGTTGAAAATCAATAGAAATTTTTAGATTGCTTTTCTCTTTTTCCATGCTACAATCAAATTATAAGATTTCCTGTCGGGGGCTCGTATGGAGAACGCATTTGTACTAGAATTGTCTGATTCAAAATTCAAAGATCTTTTCGTCTGTTTCTGTGGTTACGCCCAATGTGGACCACTCCACGGTTTTGGTCCCGCTGTGCGGTCTAATTATCTGCTCCACTACATTATAGACGGGAAAGGAACGTATCGGGTTGGTAATCATTCTTACCACCTGCAGGCTGGCGAGGGATTCCTGATCGAACCGGATGTCCTCACATTCTACCAGGCTGACCAGGAAGATCCCTGGAGCTATCTGTGGATCGGCTTTTCCGGCAGGCAGGCTGCTGATTATCTGGAGGATCTTGGCCTGAACAGTGACCAGCTTACCTTCCAAACTGACCAGGGGAAAGAGCTAAAGAGGCTGATCCTGCAGATGATGCGCTGCTCTGATGGTTCTCCTGCCAGCCAGTACCAGCTCCAAAGTTATCTCTATGCTTTCTTCGCCGTCCTGTCACGCAATACCAAGGAAGCTGTCAAGGATACACCGTCCCGCGAAAACTTCTATGTAGAGCGGGCCACGAACTACATCCGAAATCACTACGCTTCCGAAATCAAAGTGACGGATATCGCCAACTATCTATGTATCAACCGAAGCTATCTGTATAAGCTCTTTCAGAACAGCATGCAGATATCTCCCCAGGAATTCCTGACACAGTTCCGGATCTCCCGCGCCAAAGAGCTTCTTGCCACAACGCAGCTCTCCATCGAACACGTAGCTTCTTCCTGCGGCTACCAGAACACTCTCGTCTTTTCCAAAGCTTTTAAGAGAACGACTGGAACCGTTCCATCTGTTTACCGCACAGAGCACCGGAAAGCAAACCGGAAAAAGCTTGAGGATCACCAAGAACTTCTGGAGGAATTGATGCGGGAAGACTCCCTGAAAAAACTGCACCAGGGAAAAGGGTGAAATGATGATATTTTAGAAACAGGAAACATTTTAACTGTTGATGGAAACAAAATCTTCTCCCAGCTTTTCCCGCTTTCCCGCTATAATAAAGACACTTTGAGAAACCTATATAATGGTAGATCAGGGAAAAGTCCCTGGCCAAAAGACATAAAGAGAAGCTTTTGGCAGGCGTTACAATGGACACATAGAATCTTTTATTCAGGGAGGGCACCAATGAAGATTGTATATCACGAAAGTTCCAAAATTTTTCATCTTTACAATGACAGCATCAGTTATCTTATGATGATCCTGCAAAACGGTCATCTGGGACAGCTGTATTTTGGGAAACAGATCCAGGACAAGGAAGACTTTTCGTATTTCCTGGAAACATGTGAAAGACCTATGACTTCCTATATTTATGAAAATGACCGTACCTTTTCGTTAGAGCATATACGGCAGGAATATCCTGTATTCGGCACGACAGATTACCGCCAGCCTGCAGTAGACATTCGGCAGGAGAATGGCAGCCGTATTGCGGATCTTAAGTATCAATCCCATAAGATCACAGCCGGCAAACCCACCCTGCCAGGACTACCGGCAACCTATACAGAATCTGTCGATGAAGGCATGACTCTGACAGTCATACTGGAAGACGCTGTGACGAGAGTACAGGTACAACTGCTCTATACGATCTTTGCCAAAGGCGGCGTCCTGACCCGCAGCGTCCAGTTTTCTAACGGAGGAGAACAGCCTGTAAGGCTTAGCCGTGCCATGAGTCTGTGTTTAGATCTGCCCGACCGGGATTATGTGTGGCAGCAGCTTTCTGGATGCTGGGCGAGGGAATGCCATATCCGCACCCGCAATTTAGAACCTGGCATCACTGCTATCGGCAGCATGCGTGGTAATTCCTCCCACGAGCACAACCCCTTCCTTGTACTCAAACGTCCTAATACTGACGAGCGGCAGGGAGAGGCCATCGGCTTTTCTCTTATTTATAGCGGTAATTTCAGACTGCAGGCCGAGGTGGACGCCCACGATACCTTGCGGGTACTGGCCGGGATTGACCCGGAAACTTTCGAGTGGAAACTGGAGCCTGGCGGATCTTTCCAGACACCGGAAGCTGTCATGGTCTACACAGACAAAGGTTTAAACCGCATGAGCCAGACCTTCCACAAACTCTACCAGAAACGGCTGGTGAGAGGATATTGGCGTGACAGGGTACGCCCGATCTTAAATAATAACTGGGAAGCGACTTATTTTGATTTTACACAAGAGCGGCTGGTCGAGATTGCCGCCAAAGCCAAAAAATGTGGTGTAGAGCTCTTCGTCCTGGACGACGGATGGTTTGGCGCAAGAAGCAGCGACCGGGCAGGCCTGGGCGACTGGAAAGCCAACAGGGACCGGCTGCCGGACGGCGTCGCCGGACTCTCGCAACAGATAGAGGCAATGGACATGCGGTTTGGTCTCTGGTTTGAACCAGAAATGACCAACAAGGATTCCGATTTCTACAGGGCACACCCGGACTGGATCCTGGCTACACCAGAACGCCGCCAATCTCACGGCAGACATCAGTATGTGCTGGATTTCTCCCGAAAAGAAGTGGTAGATGCGATCTATGAGCAGATGGCAGCAATTTTACAGGAAGCTGGGATTTCTTATATTAAGTGGGATATGAACCGCAGTATTACAGAATGCTATTCACCAGCCTGGCCAGCGGACCGGCAGGGCGAGATCTATCACCGGTATATCCTTGGAGTCTATGACCTGTATGACCGGTTGACAAGCCAGTTCCCGCAGGTGCTTTTCGAATCCTGCTCCAGCGGCGGCGGGCGTTTCGATCCAGGAATGCTCTACTATGCGCCTCAGGGGTGGATCAGCGATGACAGCGATGCCATTGAGCGCCTAAAGATCCAATACGGAACTTCCATGTGCTATCCTATCAGCAGTATGGGAACTCACGTTTCCGTCACCCCTAACCACCAGGTGTTCCGTAATACTCCTCTTCACACAAGAGCAAATGTCGCCTACTTCGGCACCTTTGGGTATGAACTGGATCTGAATAAGCTGACCGAAGAAGAGAACAGCGAAGTCAAAGAGCAGGTCGCTTTTATGAAAAAATACCGGGAAGTTCTGCAATTCGGCACCTTTTACCGGCTCAAAAGCCCCTTCGAAGGAAATGAAACGGCCTGGATGGTCGTAAGCGAGGACCAAAAGACTGCACTTGTGGGATGGTACCGTGTACTCAACCGAGTCAATGACCGGTATACGAGAGTGCGCCTGGAAGGCTTAAATCCATCCTACTGCTACAAGAATGTACTCAGCGGCACCTGTCATTTCGGCGACGAGCTGATGCACGCGGGACTGATCACCAGTGACGAGACTGCCGGACAGGTTCCTTCCGGCGTAGAACCTTATACAGACTTTGAATCCAGAATCTATGTGTTGGAGGTAACAGAATCATGAAAGACGAAAAGAAATATTCTCCTAAGCGAATCCTGCTGATGTTGATGGGCATCCTATTAATCGGAATGTGTGTCGCATCCTATCGCATAAGCGGTTTTGGCGTAGACGCTTTCTCCTGCATGAACCTTGGAGTCAGTGGATTTCTCCGGATGACTTTTGGTACCTGGCAGCTTATCGTCAATGCAGTCCTTCTGGTTGTCGTGTGGTTCACAATCAGAGACTGCATCGGTCTTGGAACCGTTGTCAATATGGTCTGCGTGGGATATACCGCCGATTTTCTCTGCTGGATCTTTTTAGACCAGATTGGACTTCACGTGACTATGCCGCTTCGCATTTTTTTCCTGATCCTTGGAACATTGCTCGCCTCGCTGGGCTGCGCCTGCTATATGATCGCCAATATGGGGATCTCCCCCTACGACAGTGTAGCCTTCATCATCGTGAAATACGCCCATGAGAAAATCTCCTTCCGCCTCGCCAGGGTCATGTCAGATCTTGTCGTTATCGTAATCGGCGTCACGTTCTGTGTAATAGCGCACAACAACATCTGGGCGATCGTAGGGCTTGGAACCATTGTGAATGCCTGCTTAAATGGACCTCTGATCCAGTTCTTCCGGGATAAGATTGAGAAATTATTAGACTAACCTGCTTCCACTGCATTGGCAACAAAGAAATCCATAGAATGTAATATTAATGAAGAAAGGACACAACTATGAGTAAATTATATGAAGAATTCCAGGACTATCTGACGAAAATAAACCAGTACGACCATATAACCACACTGCTGTACTGGGACATGAAAACAGGCACACCAAGACTTGGGCAGCCAGCACATGTAGACGCGCTGACTTACTTTTCCACAGAGTCTTTCGCCATGTCTACCTCTGAAAAGATGGGGGAAATGCTTGCCGGGCTGACAGCTCCGGCAGAATTCGATGCGCTCACAGACACATGGAAATTCATCGTCAAAGAAATGAAACGCGATTATGACCGGAACAAGCGGATCCCCGCAGACGTGTATGCGGCCTTCGTGCAGGCACAGGCACAAGCTGGCAATGTCTGGGTAGAAGCGAAAGAGAAATCTGACTATAGCTTGTTTGCACCCTATCTGCAGAAGATGATCGACCTAACCATCGAGCTGACCGGTTATACCGATCCAGACAAGGAAGTCTACGACGCGCTCCTCGACCAACATGAAGCAGGCATGGACTCTGCCACCATAGACGGACTGTTTGATACATTGAAAAAGGAGCTGATCCCTTTCGTGAAAGAGATTCTTGCGCGGCAGAAACCAGAAAATCCGGCTTTGAAAGGTTATTTCGACCCGAACTGTCAGCGCAAAGTGCAGGATCTGCTTCTTGACTACATCGGTTTTCGGAAAGACGCTGGAAGCGTCGGGGAAACAGAGCATCCTTTTACCCTGAATTTCTCTTCTAAGGATGTACGTCTGACCAACCACTATTATGATCATAATCCGTTAAGTTCCATCTTCTCTGCCATCCATGAAGGCGGACACGCCATTTTTGAACAGAATGTCAACCCAGAATATGACAATACCATAGCGGGCAGCTGCCGTTACATGGGTCTTCACGAAAGCCAGTCCCGGTTCTATGAGAATATTCTTGGACGCAACCGGAACTTCTGGCTGCCCATATATGATAAGATCGGCGAACTGCTGCCTCCCTTCCAGGATATACCATTAGAAGATTTCTACAGGGAGATCAATTATGTGAAAAACAGCCTCATCCGCGTGAATGCAGACGAAGTGACTTACTGCTTCCATATCATACTGCGCTACGAGATGGAAAAGGCAATCTTTCGGGATCATGTACCAGTTAGTGACCTGCCTGCTCTCTGGAACGAGAAAATGCAGGAGTATCTGCAGATCACGCCCCAAGACGAAGCCAATGGCATCTTACAGGATATGCACTGGTCAGGCGGTGACTTCGGCTACTTCCCTTCTTACCTTCTGGGAAGTATTTATGACGGCATGCTTCTTGACACTCTGCAGGAAGAACTGGGAGATGTAAATGAACTGCTTAAGACCGGAAAAATCGGGGAAATCACCGCATGGTTGAACCAAAAAATCCACTGGTACGGCAGTACCCGCAAACCCAAGGAAGCCATTATGGCTGTCTGCGGCAGGGAAGTATCTGCCGAACCTTTAGTTCGGTATTTTAAACAAAAATATTCAGAAATATACAAACTATAGTGAAGCAATCCAACGAATCCAAGCAGCTGCAGATTTATTGTCTGCAGCTGCTTTTAAAAAGCTGTCATTCTGCTATCCAAAACAACTTTATCCGTATAACCTGGAGCATGTTATAAACACTTTATAGCAGCCGGCCAATCCCACGCCTTTTGATCGTTGATGTGAGATCGCCGGCTTTTTCGTTTTATTATATAGAGAAAAACAGAAAAAAAATGGAAAAGCATATACCAGGGTGCTATAATGTAAAAAGATTGATTCAGCAACAATAAAGAATAAGTAGGAAGATATATGGAATATTTGTATTGTCCAAATGATAATTTTGAAGATTATTCCAGCGGAAGAGTGATCTATAGCGGGAAGGGCCTTCCTAATTTCCCTGTCAGGTTATTGAATGAGATTTACGGACGGGCCAAAAGTTATTTGGAGAAGAAGGAAAATATTATCCTATACGACCCTTGCTGCGGAGGAGGGTATGCCCTGACTGTACTTGGTATGTTCGACCATTTACATATTGACAGGATCTATGCAAGCGATGCGAACGCAAGCATGGTTGCATTTGCAAAAAAGAACCTGGAGCTGTTAACTTATTCTGGTTTAAGGAAGCGCCAACACGAAATCAAGCATCTCCACGAAACATATGGTAAACAGTCACATTTAGAGGCATTGATGAGCTGTGAGAAAATATGTCACAGACTGCAAAAAGAAATAACAGCAGAATTTTTTGAAGCGGATTGCACAAAAACTCTGCCTGATCTAAACCCAGATCTCATTATAACAGATGTCCCATATGGAAACTTAGTAGACTGGACTGAGAAAGCAGCGCTAACTGCTATGTTAGAGCAGTTATGGAAGATATCACATCCTCAAACAATTTTGGCTGTCTGTATGGATAAAAGCCAAAAAACAAGCGGTGGCAGATGGATAAGGCTTGAAAAACATACCATAGGTAAACGTCGTTTTGAGATTCTAAAAAAGTAATTTGACATCATAGATTTCTGAATAACTCTTTTTCGGCAATTCTATTAAATAGAGTCTATTTGTTTCAAATTTTACATTTTTTCGACTATAATAATCAATAAAAAATAGTAGGAAAAGAACATTTTATATGATATGATTATATCTGTCTTATCATCAGATGGATTTTATGCATGAAGAATAGGAAAGAATGGAGGACACTGATATGAAATTATCATACGGCAGCAGCAAGAAAGGCGATGTGTCAGAAGCATTAAGAACCATTACAGAGCCCGCGGCCCTGTTTTTTTCTGTTGCAAAAGAGGATATGCTTGCACACGCAGCCGCCGAGATCGAGAAGACTTTTCCCGGTGTTGTATCGATCGGAGGCGTTGGGCAGGCATATATCGACAAGCAGTTTTTTGACGCAGGCATTACTGTCATTGCAATGAAAGAAAACATTAAAGTTGCGGCAGACGTTCTGGAACAGGCATCTGTCATGCCGATCAAATATATCAGGCGATTGGAGAACGCCATAAAAACAGTAGGCGGCGAACGGGGAAAAACAGCATGTTTTGATATCTGTTCGGCAGGAGCGGACGTCCGCGCTGTCACAACACTGTCTGATTATCTGTGCCGTCTGGGATACGATCTTGCCGGCGGTACAAGTAATTCCTCATCAGTTGCCTGCAATGGAAAAGTTTATACAGACGCCTGCGCCTTTTTCATCTTTAAGAACTTAAATGGTAAAATAAAATCCTACAAAGAAAATATTTACATACATCCCCAGGGGAATGAGAAACAGTTTATGGTAACGGAGGCAGAACCCAAGAAATATAAAATCCGTACTTTGGAGAACAAGTCTGCCGAAAAAGTATACACCTCCGAACTGGGAATCAGCAGGGACAAGATTACAACACAGACTTTCAAGAATCCGTTTGGTCATGTCTGTGGTTCTGATACTTATATTGTCTCCATCAAAGGTGTGGAATCAGATGGCAGCATCACAACTTTCCGCCCTGCAAACAAAATGGACTTTCTTACAATCTTAAGCATGGGTGACTACCGGGAAGTGGTGCAGGATACCATTTCAAGGATCAAAAGTGACCTTGGCCGCGCATCAGCAGTGCTTTCCGTCAACTGTCTGTTCCGTTATATCATGTTCAACGACGAACATTATTGGGACAGCTATCTTGCAGAAATGTGCCGTAGTTTTTCTCATGCAGGTATGGTCGGTGTCGGCGAACATTACAATACACAGTTTGTCAATCAGACGATGTGCTGTCTGGCATTCGAGTAGGAGGTGAGAAACGTGTTTAAATTATTTGGAAACACTGGAAATAAAGAGAAGGAAAAAACTTCTGTAACCGTGACGGCGTCGGAGAAACAGACAGGTTTCGACAAGCATCCTTTGGACTACGCATTGACAAGCGTTTACCGCGTTGTGAATGAACTGGCAGACGATGTTTTTCTGACCACACAGAAAATGCGGTATGCAACAGAGCGGCTCTCCGACTTGAAAGAGGATATGATCGGGCCACAGGGCGAAGTGAGTGCGCTGGAAGATGGATTTCGGGATATCACAACAGCAGCCGATCATTTTAACGATGTGGAAGCTGAGATTGATGCATCGATCTCAGAGGCACAACGGCAGATGGACCAGCTGAAACAGGACTCCAATTCTTTGCAGGAAAATTTCAGGAATATGTCGAAAACATTTGATATGCTGCAAGATGCACTGGATAAGATTAGCAATAGCCTGGTGGGTATCAGGGCGGTTGCCGACCAGACGAATCTTCTGGCGCTCAACGCGAGCATCGAAGCTGCAAGGGCCGGGGAACAGGGAAGAGGCTTTGCAGTTGTTGCAGAGGAAGTAGGAAATCTTGCAAAGACGAGCCGGGACATGGTTGAGGGCATTCATGCGAACATTATGGAGGTTGAACGCCAGAGCAATGAACTGAATAAGTTTATCCAGGCATCCGACGAGGCAATGCTCTGTAACATCAAGAGTATTGAACAGACCGGGAAATATTTTGATGACGTGAAGAAAAGTGTTTCCGGTACAGTAGAAGTACGGGAAGCAATCGAAAGCGCTGTAGAACGGAATCGTACCTATGTACAGACTGTTGAAGATTCCCTTATGGGAACCGCAGGCATCTACAGTGATATCATCGATAAGATGGACATCGATGACAGCAAGAAAGGGGTTCTGATCGAAACATTCCAGAATATTATTGAACAAGCCATCGCCGTTGTGGAGGAGCTGCCCTGATGTAACTTCAGGGCAGTAAATTTATGCTCCGCTATTTCCTATAATCTTTTCTTATAAAAGGTTCGCAGATTTCTTCTTCTACCAATAGTTTATACTTCGCCGGATGCCTATATGCATTGCCATGCACTTCTCTGCTGCGGTACTCTCGTATCTCTTTAATTGGAAAATCCGCTATAAAAATCCCTTCCGATCCATCAGCTTCCATAAACAAGGTATCTCTCGATCCAGCCTCGTCGGGCCGATACACAATTCCATCAAAAGCTGTGGAATGTCCATTACAATCCGGCTGTGTCTCTGGATAATTTACGGTGGCAATACCCACCATGTTTTCATAAGCTCTGCCCCTCAGTTGGGAAATACGGTTGATCTCCATCGGGCAGGCGTTTGGCACAAGCAGAAGTTCTGCACCCTTTAACATCAGAATTCTGGCGCTCTCCGGAAACTCCCTGTCGTAACAGATCATACTCCCGACTTTAACCATCCCTTTCCCTGTGTCCAGCTCCGCCACATAGAAATCGTCTCCGGGCGTCAGTCTGCACTCCTCCCCAAAATCGCAGGTGTGCACTTTCGCATACGTATAGACTTCCTTTCCATGCCGGTCAAACAATGTGATCGTATTTCTGGGAAGTGGTTCCCATGTCTGCAGGTATGTGATACCGACCGCCATATCCAATTCCTTCGCCAGTTCCTGAAAACAAAGCACAAAATCACTGTCTCTGCCAACAGACAACTCCTTCAGTTCCTCCACATCTTCTGGAATCCGGTAGCCACTGCTCCACATCTCCGGAAAAAGCGCTATATCTACGCCCTTCTCCTTTGCCTTCTTACAATAAATCTTTCCCTTTTCCAAATTCCCAGCTACCGATCCTGTCGGTGCAATCTGCAAAAACCCTACCCTAATATCATCCATTTCCTTCTCCTGTTATCTCTTTCCGGCATCCGCCTGTCATCTTCCCTGTTTCCACCTACACGAACCTGGTCTATATACCTCAATCCCGGCACATACGCCATCACTCTCAGGTATAAATCTCATAAGCCTCATATGCATGATCAAAATGGTACCCCAACTTTTCCGCCAAAGCTACTGACCACAGATTTTGCGCATCCCAGCTTGGATAGAGGCCTCTCGCGAGGCACTCAAGGATCAGTTTCGCGCCACAGATTGTTGCCAGCCCCCTACGGCGGTATTCCTGTTTCGTATCAATCTCGATCTCAATTCCCCCGCAATAAGCCGTATAAGAAGAAGCGCCCGCAACAGGCATTCCCTCATGCATGATCACTACGCCTAATCCATTTCTCTGATACGCACAATAATCAGGAAACTGCGACACAAAATCAACGCACCAGGTTTCACAACAGGAAGTGCCATTCTGCCCGCTGCCCGACAATGTCTCTTCAGCTGCCTTCCTGCAATAATCAAAGACTTCCGCATCAATCATATGGATCGTATATTCCTCTGGAAGCCGACTGATCATATTCTCCAGCCTGTCCCGGTCAAAAACGTCCGCCTCTTTCTTCATTGCATACCGCTCTACCTTATGAAACCTGCCAGCATAACATCTCTCGATCTCTCTTCCCCACTGTTGGTTCTGTGGAATGATAATCATAAAGTCTTTTGTATACCATTCCGGCCGAAAAGCCGCCAATTCCCGGTCCGGTTCTCCCGCCAGAAAACAAAAATCCCCCAATAACGCCATTGCAGAAACTGGCTCCTCCAGATTATCCACATAAATATGTCCCATAATCCCCTGCAGACACGACCAGATCATCGTATCCTGCCACTCTCCAAAAAGGGCTGCAACACTATCCGTTTTGTCCGCCTCATATATCATTGCTATTCTCCTGTATAAATGCGCAAAGTCATACCGCTTTTCCTATACCATCTACAGCAATCCTTACTCTCTTATCAAAGCCTATTTTATCACACTATCTTACGGCATGTAAACCGACGGACGATTACTCACCCACAAATACTGATTTACTCCCGTTATAAACCGCCAACCCATCCTTGCACTCAAGAGCATCCGCAATGCAATGCTGTCATGCTTTCTTTATCTTGTGGGCATTTTAAAATCTGCAAGCGCCTTGTTCAAATAGTCGTTAAAAGGTTTCATGATTTGGAAAAGTTTTGCTGCTTTTTCAAGGAATATTCCTGCATCTTTTACTTCTTCGTCCTGCAGCGGGTATTCCAGGTACCAGCTCTTAAACTTTAGATAATCCACTTGCGGATGTTCTTTCTCATATCCGGCAGGAACATTCTTCAATGCCGTTCCCTGCACAGTGAAATATTTTTCAAAATCTGGTTCGTGGATAATTTTCTCCCATTCTTCACCATTCCTAGAAATATAATCCCGTACCATCGTTGTTGCATCCTTAAACACATCTGCAAACAATCCACCACCTAAAAAGGAGCGATCGCCCGGTTTTATCATAAGATAATAACCGACAGGGACAGGCAGCTTACCTTTTGCGGAAATATGGGCGCGGAACGCAGGATTATATGGCGATTTGTCATGACTAAACCGTGTGTCCCTTACAATCTTAAACGTAAGGTCCTTTGGATTATTCTGCAAAACACTGCTGTCAAATTTCCCAATTTCCAATAGCAACGTCTGTAATAGGTTTTCAAATTCAGCATTTGCTTTTTTGTAATCGTCCTTGTTCGCATGATACCATTCACGATTATTATTCATATTTAATGACGATAAGTAGTCAAGTATAAATTGTGTATTCATAATCTGTCGTCTCCTTTTATGGTCTCTGGATAATAGAAAGCTGCGTGGAATCCAAAAACTCCTGTATCAAATGTTTCATGCGCTCCGGCGACTGGTAGGATTTACAGAACGAAAATTCCTGCGACAAATCGTCAATATCCTCCATGGCATTTTTCACCTCGATCATCGTTTGAATAGGAATTTCCACAGCTTCCATATAATCCAGCTGCAATGGGTTTAACCTGTGGCTTTCTATTGCATAATTTACCCTGTCTTTGCATTTACATCTGCCACTGCCGTATTCTCCGCAATATTCGCCCAAAAAATCTGCCATTTTTTTGCGTATCCGGGAAAGCCGCTGCCGGTATGCTTCCGGTGTCATTTCTAAAATTTCTCCCGCAATCCGGCTGTCAATCCGAAACATTGTCCCTAATATAAAAATGCATCTGCTTTCCGTATCAAGACATTGCAGCATTACATTGGTACAGGACATTTTCAGTTCTTCCGCCAATATATCTTTTTCCACACTCTGTGTTAAATCCGGCACATCCTGTATTTTTCCGTTCTCTATGTCATTTCCGTAATATTCAAAGCTCAATGGATGGTGGGCAAACATATGCTTTTTGTAATTTTTCAAGTGATTAACCGCAATGCGGAATACCCATGTTGTAAATGCACTGTCGCCTCGAAAAGAAGAAAGATGCGTAATCATTTTCAACAGAATATCCTGTGTAGCGTCCTCTGCATCTGCAAATGTACCAAGCATCCGCAGTGATAAATTAAATACCATATCCTGCACCCCTGCAATGAGCGCTTCAAGGGCGTTTTTGTCCCCTGATGTGGCCTGCGCAACCAAGGCCTGTAAGTCTTCATTCATTTTTTTATTCATAGATTTTTACCTCCTACTTAGATTAGACAATGTTCTTTTGCTTTTGTGACACAAATTGCGTTTACTATCGCTCTTATTTCTTTAGAAGGGAGAGCCAGAGAGGGTATAGACAATGCTCAAAAACCGGATTAAAGAATATCGAGCAAAATACGACATGAAGCAGGAAGATTTGGACAAACTTGTAGGCGTCCGCAGAGAAATGATTGGAAATCTTGAAAAGAGTGACACAGTGGACATAACACCGCACCGGATCTATTTCCCCTCAAAACAGACTGTATACAGAAGCAGCCCAGAAAAATAAAAAAACGCCAGTTCATTATTCCGTAACACAAAGAAAATTCTGCTTTTTTCTGAAAATGTTAAAATGCATTGCTTGTGGCAACGGGCAGTTTAGCCTACAATAATGGTGAAAATGGAAAGGAGGCTATCCCTAATGCTCAACGAAAATATTAAAGCAATCAGAAAATCAAAAGGACTCTCCCAACAAGAGCTTGCTGTCAAGCTGAACATCGTGCGACAGACAGTTTCTAAATGGGAGCAAGGACTGTCCGTTCCCGATTCTGATATGTTAATTTCCTTATCGGAAGTGTTTGAAACCCCTGTAAGCACACTGCTGGGAGAAACTGTTATGGAAACGGAGATTGATACACTAAAAGCCATTTCCGAAAAATTGGAAGTAATAAACTTGCAGCTGGCACAAAGGAAAACCATGAAAAGAAAAATGATTCATTGGTCGCTTATTTTGTTATGTACAATCATAGTATTCGTTTTTGCAATCTTATTGGCACTAGAAAGTTTTTACTTAGAGTGGAATTATAGCGACCCCGAAACCGCTGTTCTTGGAGTGGCCTTTCACTCATTCGAATGGCTCTTTGTCAGAGCAGCACCGATTGCCCTTATTGGTGCAATCATTGGCGTTTTCTTAACACGAAAGAAAAAATAAAACCGGCTGCCCGAAACACTATAATAACACCGCCACTTCATCGAATCTGTACGCTTTGGCTCTGAGCCTCACCGTCTGCTCCCTGAAAATCTCGTCGATGATCCGGCGTTCCAGATTCCTTCTGTGCTCCAAATGCGCCACCAATCCTGCAAGCCCGCTCAGTCCGCAGGCCTTCCCGTGGGGTGATTCCTCCAGATAGCGCAGCATCATCGGAAACCACAGCTCATTTCCCGCATCATCGGACCGTTCCTTTCGGATCACGCCAATCGCTCCCGCAATGTCCTCCACGTCCAGATAGAGGATTCTATACGGTCTGCCGTGCAGGATCTTCTCCAGCCTCCTGTAAAAATCCAGAATCTCCTCATCTTTCATGCCAAGGTACAGGATCTGGTTCTCAATAATATTCTGAAAAATCGAGCACTCAAAGATCTGCCCCTCGCCATTCCATCTACCGAACCGCTCCAGAACCACCGCCTCAAAAGACTCCCTGTCCAGATTCCCGTTGTAAATCTCCAGTTTCTCCAAATTCCTGTGAAAATCCGGCACATCCGTCAGAATCTGCGTATAACAGATGATCTTATGCTGCCCCTCCGTGACCGTTTTGGCCCTGATTTCTTCCGCAAGCGACGGATACTGCGCCAGCACATTTTGGTACTGCGCCTCTGTCGTATAGGCACACCACGCCAGCTCCACAGGCGAGTAATCTCCTTCCCGAAAAACTATATGCTCCGGCAAATGCGCCGAAAGTTTCTGTACCAGAGTGCTTTTGCCTGCCCCCTGCAGACCTTCTATGAAGTAATTGTCTCTTTGCATAGCCTGCCCTCACCTTTCCCAACCGCCCGCCGAAACGCATCATGAAACTCCGCCATCGTCCGGTACCGTTTCTCCCTATCCGGACTAATCGCCTGCGAAACCACCGCATATGCCTCCCCGCACAGCTCCCATCGTTCTATCCTGCACGGAAAAACCCTGCAATACCGGTATCTGTCCTCGATTTCTTCCTGTGTATAGGTGCCGAAAAAGCCGAAGAGCAATGCTCCCACCGTAAAAACATTCGTCCTCTCATCGACAACCGCACCCAAAACATACTCCTCCGGGGCTTTCAGCCTCTTACTTCCCCAATACTCTTCACCCATGTCATTACATGTAGGCTGTTTCCGAAACAGGTCAATATCGCAAAGCATCATCCGATCATTCCCGAAATCATAAAGCAGGCTTCCATCGTAGAGATCCACCGCCACATAGCGTTTGGCGGCCACCACTTCCATAAAGGAAAAAATGCACTCCACGGCAGACAGCTTTTTGTCCGCCGGCAGATTATGAAACCGCACCGAAGGCCTGATCAAATCCGGCTCCCTGTCATACTTGTCAAAATTCCAGTAATCAAACAGACATTCCCCATCTGCCCACCGAAATACTGCGACATAATACTGCTCATGTGGATAGTGTTCGATCAGTTCCACCAGTGCCGGGTGCTTTAATATGCGGTATAATTCAGCTGCATTTTTCAAAGTTTCCACCGATTCCGCCGGTGATATTTCCGCATCCACTGTATCTACACCCGCAATTTTAATAAAATACCTGTCCCGGCCGTTCTCATCCGCCACGCCAAAGCTGATACAACCTGAACCAGTCGCATCGATCACGGAAAAGACTGTGCCATACTTTTTCACCCACGTCAGATCGTGACAGGTTTTTAAGTGAAATTTTATGTTGTCGATCTCATGCTTTATCATAGGATCCTGCTTCTTTCTCCTTGTTTTTGTTTCTCCACCGTCTTCTTTTTACCGGAATATGCTACTTTTTTGATACTTTACCTGCATCCTATATCCCCTGTTATGTCCTGATTTTATCATGCATACTTCCGCTTTTCCACCTTTCTTTTTGCTTCCGCGCATTCCCCATTCCCCTGATCACATTATGCCCAGAACAAAATATGAGCGTCATTCTTTCGGAGCGCCATGTTATAATGAAGTATCAAATCCGCGGAGCGAACCCATGAAATACAAAAATGCAAACGACATCCTTCCCAAAGAATTACTTGTATCCGGAGGATCATTGCAAGACAAAAGGGGAAACATCAAACTATGAAAAAGACAATAGAACAGCTTCTGCCCTTATGGGGCATGAAAAACAGACAGGTAACACAGATTTATCCTTCCGCCTGGGAGATCGCGCCATCCCATGTAATCAAACTATATTACGACAAAGATCAGCTGGAAAGGAATATCAGGATTTCCTCGATCCTGGCAGACTGCAGGATTCCGGTCGCACAGATCACGCACACCCAAACAGGCGAACAATACGCCACCGCACAGGACGCCTATTTCCTGATGTCGGAAAAACTGCCGGGAAGCAATCTCTTTGATCTGCAAGATCAAAAAGCTGCTTACGAAATGGGACGTGCCATCGCAAGGCTTCATCTGGCATTTGTCCAATGCGAAAAAGAAATGGAGTTCTGGGACAACAGTCTGCTTGCGGAGATGAAAGGCTGGATTCCGGAAACATTAAGCGCCCATAACTGGCCTCATATAACCGAATCGGAACACGCCAGATTCGTATGTATGCTGGAAAAGATATCCGACCGCCTGCCCCGACAACTGATCCATCGCGATGTACACTTCGGAAACTTCCTGTTTCATGAAGGCCGCTTATCCGGCTACATTGATTTCGACCTGACCCAGAAAAATATACGGATATTTGACCTCTGTTACTTTCTGGCCGGACTGCTGGCCGAAGAGACCGAAACGCCCCTGACAAAAGAGCAGTGGCTGGAGCTTGTCCATGCAGTCATAACCGGCTATGAAAGCGTAAACAGACTATCGGATATTGAAATCCAGGCTTTACCCTGCGTGATGGAATGTATCGAGATCCTGTTTGTCGCCTATTTTACCGGCACGCAGGATACAAAGCACGCCCAGGATGCCTGCCGCATCTTTCATCGGATACAGGATTATGAGGCGGCTATTGAGAAAACACTGTCTGCCGGACGGCTCACCTGAAATATTTCACGTCCTGAAATCCCACCCGAAACAAGCCTGCTGATCAGCCATATTTCTTGATCAGCAGTATTTCTCGATCAACGCCTCCGCCGAGAGCCTGTCCTTCTTCACCGCATACAGACTTCCGTTCTGTTTCCGGTCGATCAGAAAATAGTCATACATCTCGCGACGGAGCGTGGCCGCATCCCCAAACGTATGCAGACCGTTCAGCACCTCATTAAATTCACGCTCCGTGTACTCCCGGTCTTCCGGAATGCGGTCTGCCAGATAGGACAGCACGCAGAGCTTCTTTTTCTTCTTCGACGGCATCTGCGTGACACAGCCGTCCGCATCCAGATATGCTTTGATTGTCTTAGTCTCCATTAGGCATCCTCCCGATTAGTTATTGTCATTACTTTTTTCAATTCATCAGAATATTCCATCATCCAAAAGCTGCCGTCTCTGCCTGTGCTGAAATACAACATAATTTGATTGGCAGACGCCAGCCGTCAAATTGCTTATCACTTTTATTCTGACACAAATAAACACACAATTCAATTTCTCTTTGCTGTTCTTTTGCCCTATTCTCCAAATTGGTGGATTCGTTGGCTGCATCAGTATCATAAGAGTTTTCTTCGCGATTTAATCAACTATACGATCTTGCTCTATGCAAATATATTAGACAAAAATAGAGAAATGCGCCATACTTATGTCATATTCCCACTGCTAAACTGCTCTAAACAACATAACCAGGAGGTAGCCACAATGCCATTTACCGAGATATGCATTTACCAGGTCAAGCCGCAGAAAACAGAAGAATTTGAAGCGCTGATGCTCACAGCAAAGGATTATCTGGAAGAACAGGAAGGATTACTTTCGCTTCGCCTGATCCGGCGGGGCTACCACATCGACCTTGCACAGATAAAAGAAGGGCTTCCCCCGCTGAAACTCACCCGCATCGTCAAGAGCGTCAAATACATGCTCTACTGGGAATTTGACACGAAGGAAAACTACGGCCTGGCACAGAAGAATCTCTACGACAGCTATTGGAAGGCCGTCGAAAAGTGTCTGGTCGTTCCTCATGACAAATATTTAGGGGAGGTGATATTTTGATGATAGACAGACTGATCCAGATCATTTTTCTCCTGCTGCGGCATGAGAATATCACGGCGAAACAGCTGGCGCAGGAGCTTGGCGTCTCTACCCGCACAATCTACCGGGACATCAACACGCTTTCGACCGCCGGCATTCCCATCACTTCCCAAAAAGGCTACGGCGGCGGGCTCTCCTTATTGGAGGGCTTCGCCCTGGACAAGTCCTATTTCACACAGGAAGAGCAGAGTAATATTATCCAGGCCCTGCAGATCTTAAAATCATCCAACTACCCAGACGCAGACAGGACCCTGAATAAGGTTGCCGGGCTGTTCAGTCACACGCTGCAATCCGACTGGCTGGAGATCGATTTTTCCTATTGGGGCAGCCCCGAAAAGGAACGCCGCAATATGATGGCCTTAGAGCGCGCGGTCATCAATAAGTACGTGATCAAATTCACTTACTATAACTCGGAACTGACCATAACCGAGCAGACCGTGGAACCGTTAAAGCTGCTCTTCAAATCCCACTCCTGGTATCTGATCGCCTTTTCCCGGCGCCGGGAAGAGATCCGCACCTATAAGCTGTCCCGGATCAGGAATCTGCAGATCACGGAGCAGTTGTTCGACCGCACCCTGCCGGCGGACTTTTCCTTCACTCCTGCCTATCAGGAAGAATACAACATCCCCCTGTTCAAACTGCACTTCTCGGAAAAGATCGCCTATAAAGTCTATGATGAATTTCAGGAGAAATACATTAAGAAGCTGGAGGACGGTACGCTGGAAGTAACTTTCAGATACCAGCTGAGCGACTGGACCTTCCTCTACCTGCTGTCTTTTGGCGAGTATGTCGAGATCATTGAGCCTGTCGAGGCCAGAATGCTCCTGAAAGAAAAAGCGCAGAAGATACTCGCTCTGTATTGATGTATTGGGACCGGATGCCTGAAACCGTAAAGCTATCGGCGAGTACTACGTACTCAATGCCCTTGCCGCAGGGTTCATGGCTCCGTGAACAATAACAGTGAAATTTCTCATGTTGTTATATCGTTTACTCTAACTATAGTAATTGCATTCTAAAAGTTCTTTCACTATAATTTAATATAGTAATTACAGATACTTTTCCCAGGCGCAATACGACATCTGCACAAGACCGCGAAGGAGATTCCATGGCATTTACAATTCAAGTCCGCATGAAAAAACTCGGAAAACAAAGAAGTCAAGACTTACAGCCTGTTCCTTTCGAGCTTGCCCAAAAGCCCGAAACCGTCCGGGATCTGCTCACCAGTCTGACTGCACTTAGCGTCAGAGACTATAACGCAAGAAAGGATGAGGGCCAGGTTCTCCGTTTTCTGACCCGTGAAGAGATCGCAGACCAGGCCGCACGCGGCAAAATATCCCTGGGCCTGCGGGGCGGCGAAGATGCCGTGGAAGTAAAGGCCGTCGAGAACACCCTGCAGTGCTTTGAGGATGGCATCTTCCGTGTTTTTGCCGGGGAAGATGAATTGACGGCCTTGGAAGAGACAATCCCGTGGACTGACGATATGGTCTTTACTTTCATCAGATTGACAATGCTGTCCGGCTGGTAAGGTTGCATAAATTCTCTTATAAGCAATTTAATTCAGCAAACTGAACAAGTTCAGTTAATGCCAAAATGCCACAAATTCTATTAATCACAGAGCTGAATCTGAAATTCTGCTCATGTCCTCAGCGTAAAACGCTTCAGAGTAGATAAGAAGCTGGCGCTACTGATAAAAAGTAAGAAAGGAGTCCCACATGGCAGAATTCACCTACCAAACCAGAAGAAAATTAACCGAAACATGGCTGAGCCAACTGAAAACGAAAGCCGGACATCTCTCCGCGCGCGAGCAGAAGATGCTTCCGGAGCTATCCTACTACATAATCCCCCAGGATGTCTGTACTCTTATGCGGCAGCTTCTTAACAGCGGCAAGTATAAGACACTGAGCGAACTGTACCGGAAGCAGTTTCCAAATCTGGTGGATGTCTGTGTGCGGAAGGCATGGCAGGAAGATTTCTACTATGCGCTGGATCAGATGAACAGCTATCAGATGACTGCCGGGTGGTTTCGCCGCAGCCTGCGTTCCGAAAGTTACGCTCCCTTTGTAGAGCAGAGCATACAGCTTCTTCGCGCTTTTGCGCGTCTGGATTTCTACGATGCGGAACTTGCGGATGTTATGACAGGCAATCTTACGCCAGAGCTTTACGACCACGCCCGCAACGAGTATTTCGCCTGCTCTGACATTCTGGCCGCCCAGATAGACCGGCATGATACCCGGACGCTGCAGGCCGTCAGGGATATCCTTTTCGGGGAAAGCAATACCCTCATGCTCAGCCGGGAAATGATCCTTGGCATTGTGAAAAGCAAGTGCGATGAACTCTACGAAGCCCTGGGTAAATTCCTGCTGGCAGCCAGACTTCAGGAAGGGGCCAGACAGGCAGTCTGCGAGACCATGGACGCCGGACGGCCACAGGCTTTCCTGCATCTTTTTTCCGTGATCGAGGACAACAACCTGATCCGTTATTCTTCCGTCAAGCGGGCTGTCAGCACGTGGATCGGTATTTTCGACGAAAAGAGCATCGACCGGATCAGCGACAAGCTGCTGCGCCTGATGGGACAATGCCTGCGGGATGATGCATTTGTACAGGAACAGCTTACTTCCAACGATGCCGTGGCGATCAGCTGCGCGCTCTGGGCCAAAGGCTTTTATAACGCGCAGGATGCCATCCATGCCATCCTCGCCCTCATACAAAACGGCACCAGACAGCAGAAAATGACGGCTTCCTACTTCAACCTGTCCCTACAGGATCCCCATCTGCAGATGCAGGCTGCGAAGGAGGTCATCCGCTCCTGTCCGGAAGATCTGGAGCTTGTGGCCTGCTTCCTGCCCGGTTTCCTGGCCTCGGCAAATTCACAGTTCCATGACCTTGCCAGAGGAGTGAACAGCTTCCGCATGCAGGACGACCGTATCCGGATGCCAATACACCTGCCGCCGGAAACCTTTTTTCAAAACGAAGAAGAGGCCGCTGCCTTTTACCACATCCTGCGTAACCTTCTGAATCGGATTCCCAAAAAGGGGCTGACGCTGTCGCCCTGTATTTTCCCATGGCATCAGGTGTCCATGAGCCAGTCCGACGTGGCTCTGCGTCTGTGCCTGATCGCCTGGATGCTGCAAGAGGATGCCCTGCTTGACGAGGCCGCTGAGCTGATCCCGCTGGTGGGACAGGGCGAAAGCAGCTACTACGGCGCATCCCGCCCGGCGGTGGCCCGGGTGCTGCTCTACCGTCCCGCCACCGAAACGCGCAGGAAGGCGCTGTTCGAGCTTCTGCACAACGCGGAGGAAGGCACCAACCGCATCGCCCACAGGCTGGTGGAAGACATGCAACTGACTCCGGCGGACTACCGGGCTATCGAGGAGAACCTGAAATATAAAAAAGGCCGGGCGCAGACGCTTGCCCTCCTGAAAGGACAGGATAAGAAGGATCTGACTGCCTGCATCGGCAGGCTGCTTGCCACAAAATCCGAAGAGTGCCACATGGGAGCCCTGGATCTGGCCCTGCAGCTGAAAAAGGAAGATGCTGCCTCCTTTGCCGGAATCCTGCCCGGACTGCGCGCTTTCGCAGAGTCCTCCGATTCGGATCCAACCGGCAGGGAAAAGGTACTGCTTCAAGAGCTTTTGGGCGCAGAAAGCGAGGCCCAGGATATTCTGAACACGCCCGGCTACGGCCTGTACGATGTGGAGAAGGACTGGATCCTGCCGCCTGTGACCGTCAATGCCGCCGACGCGTCCCGGCTTTTTATCAGCGGTGAGGAGGCCTGCGTCCGCGTTCTGATGAAGCTGGATGCCCTGATCGCAGTCAACCGAGAGCGCGCTTACACCACGGTCCGGAACGAAGACCTGCTGCTTGGCAGCAAACTGGAGCGTATCCGCTATACCTATAACGACCCGGAGGCCCGGCCTCTGGACGCTTATCCTTTCCGGGAACTGTGGGAACAATTCTACGAACAGGAGATCAAGACGCCCCAGCTTATGATCGAGGTGGAGCTTTACCGCCAATGTCTTGCGCAGCAAACTCTCTATACGAAACATACCGCCCTCTATAAGAAAGTATTCGGCAGCGGGCTTTTTAAGAAACCGCCTTTTTCCAGTCTGTCCGTCAGACTCGCCTACAGCCCTCAGGTGACTACGGTCCTGACCACCCTGTTTCAACAGTATGTCCCGCAGTCCCTTCTGAGCTCTTTCGGGCTTTGCGGAATTGCCAGACTGCTGGCAGTCCTGGATACCTCCAACGACCTTTTTTCCGTACAGGAGAAGAGCTGGAACGGTGTCGTGGAGACTTATACACGCCGTGCCGTGGAGCTGCCCGTCTTTTCCAGCCTTTGCCGCTGGATCACACAGGCCGGCAGGGAAGACTGGCCGGATTCCTTCGCTCTGCGCTTCCGCCTGCAGCTGCACTACAACAAACAGAAAGCGCGGGAGAAATCCCGCTACGCCTACAACAGCCAGAACAGCTACCTGCAGCTTTCCGACTGTGTACAGTGTTATGTGCGGGGCCTCTGGGATAAGGATCTGTTCTATAAAGCGGTGTTCACGTTCTTCCGGCTGGGTGCTCTTCTGGAGCCTGTCAGCACCGTGGAACAGAAAGGCGCCGTGACCTCCCGCAGGGCCAGGCCACAGGCTTTAAACGCCTTTTTCGGGTTGAACGTGTTAAAGCCCGTTGACGGCAAATAGCACTTCGATACGATCGGCGCGGAAATGCCGGAGATGGACTTTGCCCACACACTCTATCGGGAAACGCTGCCCATGGTGCTTGCGGTGGAGCTTAAGCGCGGCGAACAGCCTACGCCTTTTTCCCCGGAGATCAGCCACATTCAGGCCATCTACGGCATCGACTATATGATCCAGATCCTGACCGCCCTCGGCAAAGACCCGCTGGCGCGCGGCTACGGCTACAGTTATTCTTCCAGCAACACGGATCGGAAGACAGTGCTCAGCCATCTGTTGAAAATCTCCCTGCCGAAGCCGGAGGAAACTGCCGCCGACCTGAAAAAGGCCCTGCAGGGTACGGATATCACGAAAAAGCGTCTTGTGGAACTTGCCATGTACGCCCAGCAGTGGATCCCCCTGCTGGAGGAATATCTGGCCCTGCCCGGTTTCGCCAGCGCCTGCTATTATTTCATGGCCCATACCAGTGATCTGTATGACGAGCAGGTACTGTCCATCATCGCCAGATACACGCCCCTCTCCCCGGAGGAATTGAAGGACGGGGCTTTCGACATTCACTGGTTCTTCGAGGCTTACGGAAAACTTGGCGAGAAGAATTTCAAGCTGCTCTACGATGCCGCCAAATATTCCTCCTACGGTATCGCCCACGGCCGCGCCAGAAAATACGCGGACGCCGCCCTGGGCAAAGTAAACCCCGATGCGTTGATGGAAGAGATCGGGCAAAAGCGCAACAAAGACCTGCTGATGAGTCTGGGCCTGCTGCCCCTCTCCGATGACAAAAAGCAGCGGGAGGCGGAAATGCTTCTGCGCTATCATTTTATCCAGAAATACAAGAAGGAAAGCCGCCAGTTCGGCGCCCAGCGGCGGGCCAGCGAAGGCCGGGCCGTGGAGATCGCCCTGCGCAACTTAAGCGTCAACGCCGGATTCACGGACGTGACCCGCCTTGTGCTGCGCATGGAAGGACAGCTGGCCAGACAGTCCGCACAGTATTTTGACTGGCAGCCGGCCGGTGACATCGAGCTGATGATCGACGTGGACGCAAACGGCAGGAGCGCCTTAAAATGCCGCAAAGGCGGAAAACTCCTGAAATCCGTTCCCACCAGATATAAGAAAGACGAGACCGTGCTGCACCTGCAGGCCGTCAACAAACAGCTTAAAGAACAGTACAGCCGCACCAGGCAGATGATGGAACAGGCCATGGAAGACCGAACCGCTTTTGAAGTATGGGAATATCTGGAGATGTATCAGAATCCGGTAGCCCGCCCGATCACGGAGCGGCTGGTCGTGCGTACCATCACAGAGGAACCGGCAGCGCAGACAGTGAGTCCTGCCGAAAGTCCGGCCAACGCTCCAACGCTGGGCTTTCTCACCGCGGACGGCATTGTGGACCTTGCCGGCGCCGTCCACCAGGTAGATCCGGAAGACCAGATCCTGATCGCACACCCTTTCGACCTGTACCGGAGCGGCCGCTGGCACGAATACCAGAAACTGCTTTTCGAGAAGCAGCTCAAACAGCCTTTTAAACAGGTCTTCCGGGAGCTGTACGTGAAGCTGGACGAAGAACTGGAGAAAGAAGCGTCCATGCTCTTCTCCGGCAACCAGATCCAGCCCCAGAAGACGGTCGGCGCCCTGCGCAGCCGCCGCTGGGTGGCAGACTATGAAGACGGCCTGCAGAAGATTTATTATAAAGAGAATATCGTTGCATGTATTTACGCTATGGCAGACTGGTTCTCCCCCAGCGACGTGGAAGCGCCCACTCTGGAATATGTGGTCTTTACAGACCGGAAGACGGGCGAAGCCCTTAAGATTGAATATTATCCCCCTTGGGAGCCACCAGTTTCCCGCTTCAGAGCCACCCGGAAATTTCTTCCTTGAGAGCCACCTCAGACACAAGATATAGTAATACTGCCCCTGTCGCTTGAAAATACAACAGAG
>CATOJY010000004.1 GCA_951800685.1 uncultured Lachnospiraceae bacterium | reverse complement strand
TTTCGTCATCGTCAATGTAGTGCCGGATATTGGTTAATTTTAACTGTCTGGCATAGCTTTCCAGAAATTTCTTCTGGTTCTGTATGCTGTTGCTCTCGCCGCCGTCCCTGTCCTCGTCCCCCACGGACAGGCGGGAGTAAAGGGCTGTGATTTTGCTGTAATCATTCATGTGCATATCCTCCTGCGTCAATATAGGCGTTGCTTACAGTTAAGATTATGCACTCCACCTTGCGCTGCCGTACTCCACGCCGTGGCGGTATTTCTTTGCATTTTTCCCCTTAAAGTACACCACCGCCCGGACTGCCGCCGCGCCTGCAATGCCTATGAGCAGGTCGCGGGGATGGAAGCTCGGAAGCGGGTTTGCGGTAATCGTTGCACCCAGGCCGGATACTGCCGCCATAACCTTTGTTACTGCGTCCGCACCTGCACTGAGCCGGTAGCCCTCCGCGATCTTCGAGAAAAACCAGAACATCATCACATAGGGCAGGTTGGGTACAACATACTTTTTTATGTCAATACTGCCTTTCAATGCTCAATCCCCCCTTTCCCCCGGTGCTTCTCCCTGTCCACGGACTGCCCGGCGACAAGCTGCTTAAAATGGGAAAGCTGCTTTTTAATGGAGGGCTTCCCCCTCTGCCGGTTCAGCGTTTTCGCGGTATATTCCGCAAAGGCGGCATTCAAGGCGTCCGCATCACGGGCTTTGAAAAATACAAGGTATCTGCCCTGCGTCGGGTCTTTTTTCAGCGCAAAGTCCACGCCGTACTTTCTTGCAACCCGCTCAAAAGATTTGATATTTTTGTCCGTGATCTCGATATTCTGTACGCCGTCCCCCTGCCCCACAAGGCTTTTTACGCTCTGTTTCCCATGCTGCGGCGCGTTTGCCTGCCTCTGGTACTGGCGTATCGCCCACCTTAAAAGTTCTGCGGTCAGCTTTCCGCCGTTTTTGCCTACCCGTATCACAAGTGCGACGGATTTGTCCCTGACTTCATCCTGCATCCGATAACCTCCCTTCTTTCAATTTTCTGTCAGCTTCCCATGCACCACATACCGGGCGTTTTTAAAGGAATAGGCGCAGGTGGAGAGCGTCACGATCTGGTCGTCCTCCCCCACCTGAACCGCCGAGGAAAAATCCGATTTTTCCTTTATATGCACAAGCCATGCGGCAAAATCCTCTCTGGAAGCAAAACGCAGGGTATAAGCGTCCGAATCCACCGAAGCCGTATACCCTGCAAACAGTTCCAGCCGGTAGTCTTTTTCTTCCGTAACCAGATACATCACCGGATGGGCCTCATAGTATTCCTGTTCTGCATAGGACACCAGACAGGCAAACATTTTCCCGCTTGCCATGTGGTGCCCATAGACAAGGGTATTCTCATCCGACAGGCCGCGCCGGTTTTCACAGTCCATGAACAGACAGCCGTTCCGGTTCTCACTCCCGTCCGCCAGGTGGGACAGGTAATAGGAATTATCCTGTCCCTGCACCAGCGGGTAGCTTATCACAGTATCCGGGCAGTAAAGCCAGCCCACAAGATCAGGGCTGGCTTCCTTTAAAACGGCAAAATCAATATTGAGGATACGCGGCGCATCTTCCGGTTTACCCCCGTCCGGTGCCGGTGTTTCCGGCACAGCAGTTTTCCCCTGTTCTTTGCAGGGCACCACATACTGTGCCATTTCCCCATACGCCCTTTCGCTCTCCGCATCCTGCCTGCATGTATCGTAAATCCGCAGTCCAAAAAATAAGGCTGTACCTATACATACCGCCGCCAGTAATGCCGGAAAGGACACCGCAAGCGCCTTACGCATCTTCACCGTCTTTCTTCCGGGCTTTATAGATTGCATAGCCGGCAGACGCGCCTCCCGCAAGGAGCGCAAAGGCAGCGATCACCGCCCATAATCCGATATTGGAATTGTCACCGGTCTTTGGTACATTTGCAGACCAGGAAGACTGCCCTGCTTTCTGGGACGTATTCCCGGCAGCTCCCGCCTTTTCCGAACCGCCCCCGGAAGAATCTTTCTTTGATGAATCCTTTCCCGATGCGTTCTCCCCGGAAGCATTTCCTCCTGCCGCTTCATTTTTATTGGAATTATCCACGTTCACCTTCACGCCGCCCCCGGAATCGCCGGGAAGCCCGTCAACCAGTTCTTTTATGTCATCCAGAAGGGTATCCGGCTTTTCCACATAAGTCCCCACGCGGTTGCTTGTGAGCGTAACATCATTTCCCGAAACACTGGCAACATTCTGTACGCTGCCTCCTTCCGCTTCTTTCAGGACCTGCACAAGGAAAGTTACCGTCCGGGACTGCCCGCCTGCAAGCGTGACCGTCCATGTAACAACCCCGTTCTCACAGGCACCGCCATTTCCCGCAGACACAAAGCTGCACCCTTCCGGCACTTCGTCCGTGACTTCAAAAGTCCTTTCCTCCACCGCCGTATTTTTCACAGTGATCTGGTATTGCAGTTTCGTCCCGCTCCCTACCGTCTCCCCGTTCAAATCCTTTTTCCCATTCTCACTCTTTACGGATTTTAAAAGTTCCTCCAGCACATAATTGACGACCTGGTTGGTTCCGGCTGTTTTGGACTGCCCTGTCTCCCTGTCACTGACTGTGACGGCGGCGCTGTTGGCAAAGGCTTCGCCGGACAGTTCTGCGCCTGCTTTTACGCGGACTATCACAAATCCTTCCGTATCCGGCTCCACATCAAAACACCAGCGCACGTTATCGCCCTTGACAACGCTGTACACCCGTCCGTCATTGGAGGCATCCACAAAAGACACACCTGCGGGAAGAATATCGTTGACCTCCACGGTGCGGACGGTATAACTGTCATTTTTATAGGTAATCTTATAGGTTACAATATCACCCGCCGCCACATTCTCACCGTTTATGTCTCTGCCGTCCGCATCCAGCACATATTTTGCGGGCACATAATTTCTGGTGTGTTCATCCTTCTTCTCCCCGTTCTCCGCCTCCGTGCCGATGTGGGCTTCATCCATATCCACATAAGCCTGGTTTTCCACCGTCTTTCCGGTTGCAGAATCCAGGATTTTAACCTCCACGGATACCGTCCCTTCCTCATGCGCCCCGATTTCCATTGACCACTGAACCGTATGGGCATCCGCATCATATGTACCGCCGTCACTTGCAGACACGAAAGCAGCATCTTCCGGGAGCCTGTCCGTAATCACCGCTGTCTTTTCATAATCCGAAGGGTTCTTATAGGAAACGGTGTAAATGATGTTCTCCCCGGTCTGCACCGGATAAGTGTTGATGGACGGCTCCCCAAGTCTGGAAAACACATCTTTTTCAGGGGTCGGGATAACCGGCGTCTCCACCTCATTTGTCTCTTTCCGGGCAAAATCAACCGACACGGCGGCACGGTTTTTCAGGATGGTGTCCTCCGCCTCTTTCAGTATCTTTACTTTCACCGATACGGTTTCCTGTGAGTTCTCCTTTACAGCCACTTTCCATGTCACCGTATGGGTGCCCGTCTCATAACTGCCCTCATGGTCTGCCGAGACAAATTCCACATTTTCAGGGAGCGCGTCCGTGACGGTAAACTCACGCCCGTCATCCGCGGGGTTCTGGAAGGTGATCCGGTACTCCAGAATGTCCCCTGCCTGTTTTACGGTCTGTATGCTGCCTCCTTCACTGTCCGCCCCTATATCGTGGCCGTCCACGCATAAGACCGCCTTAAAGGGCTTATCCAGCACATAAACCGGCGTTGTACCATCCAATACGGAATCAGAGGAAATGGAAACCTTCTGCGTCCAGTCCACAAAAATCTCCGCCTGGTTATATATTTTGGTATATTCCGTGTCAAAAGCCGGCACATATGCGCCAAAGGAGACTGTCTTTTCCTCCCCCGCCGCCAGCGCCATCTTCCAGGTGATTTTCTTTCCGTCCACTGTGCCGCCGTCCGATACTGTCCCCTCCACAAGGGAGACCTCCGCAGGGATTTCATCCGTTACGGTAAATGCCTTTTCTTCCTCTGCCGGGTTCCGGAATGTTACGGTATATGTGACCGTTTCCTCCCCGTTTATCACTTTGTTTGTAATATCCGCCCCATCCTCATTCCATACGGATTTTACCGGGTCTTCCAGAATGGGGGAGCTTGTCACATCTGACAGGGGCACATCTTTTTCCGAACTGTCCGGGATTGCCTTAAAGCATACTGTCCCCGTATTTTTCAGCACTTCCCCCTGCGCCCCGGCTTCCACCTTACAGAGAAAGGACACTTCCCCCCTGCCGTAAGCGACCACTGTGCCCTTCCAGGCTACCGTATGGCTCTCCGCATCATACACGCCGCCGCTGCCGATGGAATTTGTGATTACCTCCATTCCCGCAGGCACCCTGTCTATGATCTCCACCGCCCGCGCTGCCCCGGTAGGGTTCTCAAAACTGATGGTGTATGCCACCACATCCCCGTCCTTAATCACAGCCCTGTCGATTGCCTGCCCGTCACTGTAATTGTGCAGGCAGGCGCTGTCCTCTATCCTTACCTCCTTATCCATTGACGGCTTCACATAGGACACGATAATCTTATGGTTCTGTGTCACATCACTGAACGTGTAGGAAGAAGGGTACTCTGTAATATCCACGTTCTTCCCGTCCACCGTGACGGTATCCAGCAGATACCCCTCGTCCGGCTCATAGCGGACAGTACGGTCATGGTGGAATTTCACGCGGTCATCCACTTTGATGTCCTCCTCGCCCTTTACCGTCTCATTCCCGTCCGCGTCATAAATGCCGATCCCGCCGTTTATGACCTGCGCCTCCACTGTCCGGTAAGGAGAAGCCGCCTTTACCTCGTTGCTTTCCACCGACATACTGTTGAAATACACCTTGCAGCTATTAAAAAAATAATCGGCCTCTGCTGTCCCGTTCACGGTAGTGTTGACAACAAGCGTATACGTCTCCCCCTGATATGCCATAGAACTGGCCAGATAGGAAGATGAAAAGGCGTATTCCACCTTATGGCTGTCCTTATCGTAGGAGACAGTGCCGGCATCCAGCCTGTTCCCCGCCGCATCCTCCAGCCATGCGGACACATAATCGACCTCTGCCGGAAGTTTATCAACAAACCGCAGCGCTGAATATCTGCTGACCGTATCCACGCCCAGCGTATGCACCTTCTGGCTGATACGGTAGGTGATCTGCTGCCCTTCCTCTGTTTCCTCCAGAAATGTCACCCCGTTTTCTGTTTTACAGGGATTCTCCGGCCTGGGGATTGCTATGGATGCGGAACTCGGAGAAATCCAGTACCCCGTATGGGTGTTGCACCCCAGATAAAAAGTGTTGCCTGTCGCATACAGCGGTATGGAAACACTGTTTTTATAAAAAGTGGAGCCGCCCAGGTAATCAGTGAAGTTATTGTTGCTGCCCCGGAAAGACGGCACGCCGCTGACCTTCGTAACGGCTACATTGGTGGAGCTTGCCGTGTACCCGGTGGTAGTCCCGCTCAAAGGCGAAGCATATTCACCGGTATTGAGGCTGTTGAACGTCATAAAAGAATTTCCGTCAAAGCGTATCGTCTCCTGTGTATCCACATAGAAATAATCTACTTTGACCTGCGCCCTTGATGCGCTTTCATTGCCTATGAACCACCACCCGTTATAAAAACTGGTTTCACAGTAATAAAGCGCCGAGAGGGAGCCGAGTTCTGTAAACGTCACTCTCGCCCCCACCGCCTTGTCGTTGTATGTGCCGATATCCGCATAGGTGATCTGAACCACGCTGGAATTTCTCAGGTTTGTGAAACGGGCCGTGCTTGCCCCTGTGTCCGCGCCGCCGTAAGAGGCTTTCCCCCAGGAAGCGCCCGATACACTGTAACTTGACGTGGTGTTCTGCCGCCTGATCTTCAGCCCGTTCCCCTCCGTAAACTGCCCCAGGTCAATCTTTGAGATTTCAAGCGTTGCAGGGACAGAAGGGGATGTATCGGGGTAATAAACCTCTATCTCCTCCTGCAAGAGCGTCACATAAAACTGCTTCTTCATGGTAGAATCCGTCCCCTCCGCACGGTAGGTCACTTCATAGGTGACGCGGTCTTTTAAGGAGCCATAGGCAATACATACCCCCTGCCTGCCGTCCTCGGTCAGCCTGATTTCCTCCGGTTCCCCGCTCACCCGGCAGACCTGCTCCACAAGGACACCCACCTCGTCCCCGTCAGCCGCTGCCTGTATCCCGAAAACTTCCGGGTCAATGGACATGCCAACGCTCCCGTATTCCACGAACATCTCCACAGGGGATTTGAGGGAATCCACTTCTGCGCCGTCCTCATACCAGACCACAACAGCAGGCGTCTCCGGTTCTGTCCCTTCTTCCGCACCGCCCTCCGGTGTCTCTCCCTGCCCTTCCCCGGAGCCGGTATCATCCCATACCTCCGGCTTTGTTTCTGCCTCCCCATTTTCTTCCACATCAGCGGGTACTGCATCCCCCACCTCCGCTGTGCCCATCTCCGCCGCATAAGCGGCCATGCCTCCGGCAGCGCCGGAACCAATGAGCGTTGTTACTGCCACCGCCGCAGCAAGCAGGCGGGGCAGGAATTTACTCCGTTTCTTTTTTCGTGCCATAGTCCTCTCCTTTCCTGGATAACAAAAGGCCAGCATCCTGTCAGTCTGGATACCGGCCCATCCTATACACTATCTTTTCCGGCACAGGCTGTTCCCACAGCTTCCCGTGCCCTTTATCCTGTCATACGGCTGCGCCCCGATCCTGGCCGCCCCACTTTGTCAGCACCACGGTTTCCCCGTTCCCCAAAGTGTCCCACAGGCCGTAAACCTTATCCGCCACATCATCCGGGTCGGCATATGCCTCACTGCCCACCATCATAAACTCCCCCGGCCTTGCGAACAGTTCCTGAAATTCTTTCTGCTGCCCCGGTGTCAGGGAATCAAAAAGGCACCCTTCCTCCGGTATGCCGCACAACAGGAATGTGCCGCTTACAAACCCTTTCCCGCCCGGCATACAGCGGTTCGGGGCAAGCCCGCCCGTATCCTCCCGGCTGATCAGCAATACCCTCTGGGGCAGGAAGCACCCTACCTGTGCCGCGCCCCCTAACACCGCCTCCACAGCTTCCAGCGTGTTGTCCGGCAGCGCGGCGGGACGCGGGGCCTTCCCCGGCTCCACGATCAGAATGTCCATTTTCTGCTTCATGTTTGTTGTCCTCCTTTAAAATTTTTGTCTATGTGCAGCCCGTAAAAGGCTTCACAGCAATGAAAAAATAACCAGCGGAAAAGGAAAACCAAATGCTTAACCGCTTCCGAAGCCCGCGGCCATATCGTGGCTCACAAGGCTTGCATAATACTGGCTGATGGTCACAGGCGCATTGAACAGGGCTGACAGGGTATACGCCCGGATATTTCCCACCAGCGTCGTGTTCCTGTCAAGGCAGTCCATGACATACTGGATATGCCCGCTGTCCAGCTTCAAAAAGCGGCTCTTTACCACCTCCGTACTCATATCCCCCTGGTTGATGCGTATGCTTTTCCGGTTACTGCAACAGGTCTCTGCCATCAGTTCCACAAAACCGTCCAGACGCTCCTTGTCGTATGGATGGTCATGCAGGAGATAGTCATAATCAATGTTCTCTTTTATCAGTTCCCGGTAAGCCTCCATCTGATCTATCCCATCCATGCCATACCCCGCAGGAGAAACGTTATCCACAGGAAAAGCCCCGGCCTTTGCCGGATAGATGGATGGATCAGTCTCACTAAAATCAGTTTTATTTAAGTCAGTATTATTTGTTTGTGATTTTCGCATTTCCTGAATTGTGATTTTCACATCCCCTGATTTGTGATTTTCACAATTCTTGATTTGTGATTCCGGCTGCCCCGGCTTTATCCTGCAAATGAAGTTTTTAACGTATATGACATTGGGTTTCCCCAGGCCGCGCCGGACACGCTCGATCAGCCCCACGCCTTTTGCGCAGTCCAGTTCATTCAGGAGCTTGTTTGCCTTCTGCTCCGCACACCCAAGTGTTTCCATCACATCGGCAATCGTGAAGATGATATACACGCGCCCCTCCCCGTCAAGCCAGTTGTTCTTTACCGAAAGCCCCATACGGTCAAGCAGAAGCCCGTAAAGCACCTTCGCCTCCACCGACACCCCCTTAAAGAGCGGGTCTGTAAACAATATCTTCGGGATGCGGTAAAAGCTGTACTGTTCCGCTTCATTCCCATAGTAATAATCCAGTTGTAACGGCATCCTTACTGCCTCCTTCCCTTCATTGGAGCAACAAAAAAGCCCCGGCAGGGTTATAGTCGCCGGGGCATGATCTGTCTGCTAAACGCAAAAAAGCCGCCCGGTAACTGTCAGTCAGTCGCCGGACGGCTTAATGCGTTTTATGTATTCTGTGTTTTCCATGTTTCCAGAAGCGAAAATATCACTTCCTCAATCTGCTTCGTAGTATAGGTTTGGGGGAAATACTGTTTCAGCCTGTCGTTCTTTAATGTCACCTGCACAGGCGCGGGCCTCTCCTCCGTCAGGATGGCATCCATCACGTTCCTGTCAAGTTTCCCCTCCTGGCTGTACTTTTTCAGGCGTTTCGCCTGTTCCAGCGAAGGGACGGCCTGCAATTCCCCCATAACTTCCATAAGTTCCCCCTGCTGCCCCCGCGTCAGGTAGGACAGTTCCACAGCAGGGTTAAAGGGCAGCTTCTTATCGTCCACCATCTGGAGCAGTTCCGGGAGAAGTTCTGTCAGCCGGATAAAACGGTGGATGTTCCGGGCGCTGTCATTGGAATTTTCACTCAGCGCATCCACGCTGTACTTCTCGCCAAGTTGTCGAGAAGTGTCCTTTACGCCCTGATGCTTCAATGCATCCAGCTTCATCTTATACGCCCATGCCTTTTCGCTGGGGAACAGGTTTTCCCGCTGGATGTTGCTGTCCACCATGACAAGCGTGGCTTCGTCATCATCCAGTTCCCGCACGATCACCGGCATAGTGGCTTTCCCCGCCAGTTCCGAGGCGTGCCTGCGCCTGTGCCCGGCAATCAGTTCATAGCCTCCCTCTGCGCGCGGCCTTACAATGCCGGGGACAAGGACGCCGTATGCTTTTATGCTTTCCACCGTGTCCTGCATGGTTTCATCATCCAGCACCTTAAACGGGTGGCCTTTAAAGGGGAACAGTTCGGAGAGCGGGATTTCCTGCACGTTCCCCTTCCCCCCTGCTTCCAGCGGCGGCCCGCCGGAAAGCAGTTCTTCATAGGAAGTCATCTGAATATTCTTTGCGCTGCTTTTCATCCCTCCATCACCTCTTTCGTCAGTGCGGCATAGGCAGCCGATACTTTACCTGCGGGGTCATGGAGATAGATGCTCTTTCCCTCCGCGCTGGTCTCCGCAGCCCGCACGGAAAGGGGAATAATGCTCTCGAATATCCGCAGTTTCCCGTCATAATTGATGTGCAGGAGTTCCACAATATCCCTTGCATAGTTGGTACGCATGTCCGCCATTGTGATAAGTATCCCCGATATGGAAAGGTGCGGGTTGATCTGCCGCCTTACTTTCGCAATCGTGCGGATAAGCTGCTCCAGCCCCTTTATGGACAGGTACTGTGCCTGGACGGGGATAATCACCTGATCCGCCGCCGCAAGCGCGTTGATGGTCAGCATACCAAGAGAAGGCATACAGTCCAGGATAATCGCATCGTATTCCCCACGCACCGTATTCAGGTACTGCCGCAGGATGGTCTCCCGGCTCATGGTATTGACCAGCGTAACCTCCATGCCGGAAAGCTCAATGTTCGCGGGGAGCAGGTCTACACCCTCCGCATGGTGGAGAATCCCGCTTCCGGGCGGGAGTGGCTCGTCCATGATGATCCCGCCCAGGATAGTCGCAAGCGTGGTCTCCATCTGGTCGGGCTGCTGGTATCCCAGGCTGGCGGTCATGGAACCCTGCGAATCCACGTCCACCAGAAGGACGCGCCTGCCCTCACGGGCAAGGCCGACACCGATACTGATGGAGCTTACCGTTTTGGCACAGCCCCCTTTCTGGTTACATAAGCAATAGATTGTCGCCCCCATACTCACACCGCCTTTCTCACCCGGACAGTCAGCCCGTCCAGACGTACATTTTTATGTCCTACCAGATAGTAGTCTTTTCCGTCATGCTCCACGCTTGTCCACACCCAATAGGGCACTTCCTGATAATCGTCTTTTATCAGCGCCTCAATGCCGCTCCCACTGGTATAATAATGACCGCCTTTTGTCTCATACCTTCCGCTCCGGTTCTTATGCAGGCGGCTTGTTTCCATAACCGGGCGGGAAAGATATGCAATCCTGTCCGCCACATCCGAAAGTTTTTCCATGACCTCCCGGAGTTCAGACTGGAGGAAAAGCTGCTGCCCGTCCTCATAGTCTATATGCAGCCCGCTCAGATCATCATAATCGTCATATGTAGACAGCCTCAGCAGGCTCCTGATGTTCCCATTCAATTTTTGGGACTCCTTTAATACCATGTTTAAATCTGCCATATTTACACCGCCTTTCCATCACACATTCCGGCTCTTTCTTTCACAGCCGCAATCCCTTTCGGGTCAGACCACATCCGGCCTGTCCTCTCTACCACAAGTTTTCCATCCTGCAAGGTTACGGATATCCTGTCGCCAACGGTAAAACCCATATCGCGCAGCCACTTCCCCTGCATCATAATCATTGGAACCGTAAAGTCTTTACCGTTCCCCCTCGCTCTGTAAACCGTCATTTCTCTTGATTTCATTCGTACCTCCTGTTAAAATGATGCAATAAGAAATAGGACTAAATCAGCCGCGCAGACACGATACTTGTCCGCATGAAAAGCTAATTTAGTCCTACCTAAACTCAAAAATATTCAGTTATCACCCCTTTTAGGCACACTTTTTACAACACCACTCGGCTTTGTGGTATATTAGTGTCAAGTTGCTTGATTTTCGGTTTTCTGGTTAAAAACAGGCCCGTCCTTATCCAATTTTGCTGTTTTCGCAGCAGTTTTTTCATAGGACTAAATCAGCGGAAGCCCTTGATTTTACTGGCTCCTTGCTAACTTGACACTATATTACCATACGCCCCCCACCGGTTATCCGGGTACACGATATTCTCTGACCGGTCAGCGCCACGAATAAGAAAGCTCTTGATTCCCCGGCTCTCCACTGTCGGTGTGTTACCGTCCACAACTGCCCACTCCATAAATTGCGCCACACATCCAGCGGTCAGTGCCGCCGCCATACTGGAACCCGTAGCCGGCCCTAAAACCGTGGGAACCTGTACACCAGGTGCCGCCAAATCCGGTTTGATCAAGCCACTCTTTGTATATCCTCTTCCAGATTCCGTGAACCAGCTGCCGTTAAGCCCATTGTAAGCAGATATCGTAATAATACGTTCCGCGTTGGACGGCTCCGTCAAAGTCACATCCGGGCTTGGCTCCAGAAAAGTCACATTTTGCTCCATAAACTCCGTAATGGGAAGCCATATATGAAAGATCCCCATTCCTTTCTGCCCTTCCATCGGATAGACCTGCAGATTCCAAATTCCCGGTGTAGGATCCTCAAACCGGAAAAAGACAAGCTGCTCTCCCGCATCCCGCTCCACAATCAGATTGCTTGCCGTGATAACGGTTCTCTCAAAGATAAAGTCAATCACTCTGTCTTCTCTGCTCCTGAAATCAATCTCTGGAGAGGTCTCACCGCCCGGTGAACGCAGCCTGATGGCATAGATATCCGGGAGCGTCCCCCACAGTTCCATACAGAATCCTTTCGTATTCTCCGGCACACGGATCTCTACTGTATCCGGCACAGTATGTTCATAATGGTGTTCTTTGTCACCTTCATTACCGCCGCATACGACTATTGCCCGGCTTCTGCGCCTTGCCACGCTGTTCAGATAGGATGCCAAAGGAGAAGTGCCATTATGGCTTCCCAGATTGGTGCCAATCCCCAGCACGATCACCACCGGCCTGTGCAGTGCGATCGCCATCTGTTCCAAATACCTGACCGCTTCCATAATATCATTTTCCTGATAGGCTGCTGCACCATCAGCCACCAGATAGTACTCTCTCAGATATTGTTTGGCCTCCTTTAACTTCACCACCGCAATATCCGCCTGCGGCGCTGCTCCCCGAAAAGTCAGCCCCTGATCAATAATACTTCCTGCCGCCACAGAAGCCATCTGTGTGCCATGTCCATCAGTATCGGTAGTGGGGACAAGTCGTGCCGGGTTTTCTGTCCTCAGCGCCTGGTCAATGTCTGCCTGGGTATATTCCGTGCCATATAGAAATCCCTCTGGCGGCTCTCCATCCTGGATCGTCTGATCCCAGATCGATCTAATACGGCTGCTCCCATCCTCCCTGCGGAACACATCCAGCTCATAACGGATGCCGGTATCGATAAAACCCAATACCACACCTGCACCCTGCAGGGATAAAGGTGGATCCTGTACCCGGATACTGCCTGTCTGTGCCAGATTCTCCGGAGCAAACACAACTTCTGCACTCTGCATCAGACCATACAAAGCCGGAATCGCAGAGTAACCATAATACCCAATGGACATAGGCGGAAACATACTGCGGTTGACATTCGCCACCCCATAGCCATCATCAATCCCATGGAAGCAAAAATCAATAGGAGAAGTCCCTGCCAGTTCTTCCGCCACCACATAATCCGTGATCAGGTCAGCATAGTCGTTCGATAAGATCTTTTCTTTACAAGTCATTTCCTAAATCTCTTATCTTCTTTCTTACCATCTTATGTCTGTTGCGGCTGTCCCGTGCCGCCGCTGCCTCCCCGTTCCTGTTACCTTCTCTTCTATGATCCCCCTTAAGCCAAATCTCATCCCTCTACCACGTTCAGCCTATCAGGGTGCTCCAGAGAATTGCTGCGGATATCGATGACTGGGCCGCCTGTACCCTCAATATACTCCCTGGTTATGGTCACCCGGCCGATATTATCGTCCTTCGGCACTTCATACATAATATCCAACATAAATTCCTCAATGATTGCACGCAGTGCCCTGGCGCCAGTGTCTTTTTCCATTGCTTTCTCCGCGATCGCCTCCAGTGCACCCTGTTCAAACTCCAGCTTCACCTCATCCAGCTCAAGCAGTTTCTGATACTGCTTTAAGATCGCATTTCTTGGCTCTCCCAGAATTTTGACTAACATCTCCTTCCCCAGGCCCTCCAGGGTAAAAATCACCGGAAGACGGCCAATAAATTCTGGAATCATGCCAAATTTCTTAATATCTTCCACCGTAACTCTGCTTAAGATATTCTTCTCTTTATCATACTTGTCACGCAGTTCGGCACCATATCCGATCGATGTCTTCTTATTCAGCCTCTGCTTAATAATTTCCTCCAGATCTGGAAAAGCACCGCCGCAGATAAAAAGAATGTTTCTTGTATTGACGGTAGCCAGCGGCACCATAGCGTTCTTGGAGTTCGCCCCGACTGGCACCTCTACCTCAGCGCCCTCTAACAGTTTCAACATACCTTGCTGCACAGATTCCCCACTGACGTCACGGGAATTGGTGTTCTTCTTCTTCGCGATCTTATCGATCTCATCAATGAAAATAATACCTTGCTCCGCTCTCTCCACATCATTCTCGGCCGCTGCCAGAAGTTTAGATACCACACTCTCAATATCATCACCAATATATCCTGCCTCTGTCAGGGAAGTGGCATCTGTGATCGCAAGCGGCACATCTAGCAGTCTTGCCAGCGTTTTGACAAGATATGTCTTGCCGCATCCCGTCGGCCCGATCATCAGCATATTGGACTTCTCGATCTCAATCTCATCCATCGTTCCCGTCGCCACCCGCTTATAGTGATTGTAGACCGCCACAGATACCACTTTCTTGGCATGCTCCTGCCCTACTACATACTCGTCTAATTTCGCCTTGATCTTATGGGGCGGCATGATATTCCTGATATCAATCTCCGGCTTCGCATCCTTTTTCTTTTTCTTAAGCTTCTGCTTATTTGGAATGCCGCCATCCCCCTGCAGATCCGCCAGATTCACGAAACTGATCTTCGGAAATCCCTTGCCGCTGTTTATATCCGACATATTAGGTGGATTCAGCATCCCCTGATAGTCAAACTGGCTCACTGTATCCATCGTCCTGTGCATACAGTCGTTGCAGACGCAGATATGATTCGGCAGCCGGAACATCTTCCCTGTCTTACTTTCCGGCCTGCGGCAGATAAAGCAGACGTCCTCATACTCTTTGTTGGGATCATCCTCCCCATTCTCCTGCGCTTTACGGTCGGCTGCACTACTCACTGCAAATTCTTCTTCCTTGTCTTTCCTGGTCTCATCCGCTTCCTGATCCTCTTCCAGATTATCATGCTTCTGCATGTTTGCAGTCTTTTCTGTCTCTTCTTTTTCTCCCTGCAGGTCCACCGGCTCCATCACCACAGCCTGTTCCTGCATGCGTTCATTTCTCTGCTTTCTCAGACATTCCCGCTGCTCTTCACCATCTTCCAGTTCCCGGAAATCCCATGACTGTGACTTCTCCTGTCCATCCTTCTCATCAAATCTGTCGTCTTTCATAACCGCTCCTGTCTATTCTTTCTATCATTCTAATGATCGGTCCGATCCCTTCTGTAACCTTGCTCTTCTCCATATGGAATAGATCTGTTTGTAATTATACTCTTTTATCATAGTACAAAACCCTTTCCCCCACAAGTAAACAATTTCTAAACAGAAAAAAGGCCGTTTTACAACTGCCTTTCTCCTGATCTCTTTTTCTTCCCAATGTTATTTTATCATTGTACCGGCATAAACTGTCATCTATGCTTTATTCCCCAGCGTCAATCTGACCGTTCTGCTCTCATAGCCTCCTACACCTGGCGACATGACAGTAATTTCCACGGTATCGCCTTTGGCATAGAATTCAAGCTCCTTTTGCAGCGCGTCCATAGAGGAAATCTTATCTCCATCAAACTCTACGATAATATCCCCCTTGCGCAGTCCTGCTGCCGCTGCCGCCGTGCTTTCATATACTTGTGAGATATATACGCCTTCCGGCATTCCGTATGCTTCCGATACCTCCTGGGTAACGCTGATCCCAGAGATTCCCAAATACCCTCTCTCCTCCTCAGCTACTTTATTCTTGGTCTCTTTTAACATCAGCTCTGCTATAATCGGGCTTGCCGCTGAGATCGGAATCGCATAACCCATGCCCTCTACTGCGCTTCCGCCAATCTTATTAGAGTTGATGCCGACTACCTCTCCCTTGATATTTAAGAGCGCGCCTCCAGAATTGCCTGGATTGATTGCTGCGTCTGTCTGTATAAAAGTACCATCTGTACCATCTGAAAGCTGAATACTCCTGTTCAATGCACTGATCACACCGGTAGTCACAGACTGTCCATACCCCAAAGAGTTCCCAATCGCAATCGCAGGTTCACCCACCGTCAGGGAATCAGAATCTCCCAACGTAGCCACCGCGATCTCCTGCAGCGTAGCCTTGTCAACATCAGCAATCGGCACTGCAATTACCGCCAGATCCATATCCGCGTCTGTTCCCTTGACTGACGCCTTCGCCTCGCTGCCTTCCACAAACTGAACTGTCAATTCATCTGCCTCTGCGATGACATGATAATTGGAGACAATCAATAATTCTGTATCATTCTGTCCTACAATAATACCTGACCCGCTGGCATCTGCCTCACTGGTCATAGTCTGTCCGAAATACGACATCTTCTCAGTATAATGATTATTGATCGACACAATAGCCGGCATAACTTCTTTGACCACCTCAGATACATCTGCTACGACTGTATTGATGCTCTCTGTCACATGGATTCCGCCGTCTGTCTTCTCTGTATCAGCCTGTTCGATTGCATCTGCCATAGCCTGTGCTGCCTCTACCGCCTCTTCTCCTGCCTCAAGCACCTTGTCCTCTTGCGTGAGTTCAGCCGTTGACCTGCCGATCACAACGCCTGTCACAGTCTGTACTACATATACGCCAACGCCAGCACAGAGTCCAAACATAAGTCCCAGTGCCATGCACAGAGCCACTTTTTTCAGAGTGCCTTTGCCACGCTGTCTTTTTTCTTTCTTTTTCTTATGTCTGTCTGCATCCATCTGCACATAATTGGGATAGGTGTTGCCATAGTGGTAACTTCCTGTACCGGCTTCTGTTCTATTCCCGTTCTCTGCGCTTCCGGAAGTGCCTGCTGTATTCTGGCCTCTATAATATCCCTGGTGATTTCCATAAGGATTATGCGCCAGATTCTGTCCATAGTTTTGACTGCCATAGGGATTCCTGCCATACTGGTTCCTGTCATATCCACCATACCCGCCCTGATTCTGTGTTGGCTGGCTCTGCAGCGACTGGCTGTGTACTGGCGTATCCTGCTTCTGTTCTGAAAGATTATCCTGCGGTAATCTGTCGTTGTTTGGATAATTATTGTCGTACATAATTCCTGCCCCTTTCCTGATCTTATATCTATACCTTCTTGTTTTCTTTGACTCTGAGGACAGTATATCTCTTATTTGTGTCCAAACTGTGACAAAATTTTATAAAAACTGTGTTCTGTCTCCTATTCAACAGTCACTGATTTAGCCAGATTTCTCGGTTTATCTACGTCACATCCCTTACCAACCGCCACATAATATCCGAATAACTGTAACGGTATGATTGCCAGGGAATTTGCAAAGAACGGATTGGTCTCTGGAATATAGATCACATAGTCTGCCGCTTTCTCAATTTCCTTGTTTTCCTCGCAGGTAACCGCCAGAACAAAGGCGCCTCTGGCTTTCACTTCCACCATATTGCTGATGGTCTTCGCGTATAAATCCGGCTGGGTTGACACGGCTGCCACCAGCGTTCCCTCCTCAATCAGGGAAATTGTTCCGTGCTTCAACTCCCCAGCCGCATAAGCTTCTGAGTGAATATAAGAAATTTCCTTTAATTTCAGGGATCCTTCCAGAGAAATCGCATAATCGATCCCTCTGCCAATGAAGAAAACATCCTTTGCACCAATATAACGGTTCGCAAACTTCTGTATCTTTAACTTATTGTTCAGCAGAAGTTCTATCTGATCCGGCAGACATCTCAAGTCTCCCAGCATAGCAGCAAACTCTTTGTTGTTGATCTGTCCCCTAACCTTACCCAGTTTCATCGCCAGCAGATATAACGCGACGAGCTGCGCACTGTATGCTTTGGTGGTCGCCACTGCAATCTCCGGTCCTGCCCAGGTATACATCACATTATCTGCTTCCCTGGCAATAGAGCTGCCCACCACATTGACAATCCCCAGTACCTTAAACCCGCGCGCTTTGGCTTCCCGAAGTGCCGCAAGCGTATCGGCAGTTTCTCCGGACTGGCTGATCACCACGACCATTCCTCCTTCTTCCAGAATTGGATTGCGGTAGCGAAACTCCGATGCAAGATCTACCTCCACAGGAATCCGCGCCAATCCCTCGATAACATACTTCCCCGTCATCCCGGCATGATAGGCTGAACCGCAGGCTACGATATGGATCTTCCTGATCGCCCGAAGCTCCTCCTGTGTCATATTCAATTCTTCAATCTCAATGTCATTATCTTTGATCCTGGGCAAAAGGGTGTCTGTCACAGTCTTGGGCTGCTCATACATCTCTTTTAACATAAAATGCTCATAGCCGGCCTTCTCCGCCGCATTTGCATCCCATTCAATGGTGACAGGTTCCTTGTGGATCTCCTCCTCATCCACAGTGTAGAAATGCATGTGATCGGCACGCAGACGGACGATCTCCTGATTATCTACATAATATACTTTTCTCGTATACCGGAGGATAGCCGGTACATCGGAAGCGATAAAACAGCCATCCTTGTTCTGTCCGACCACCAATGGTGAATCTTTTCTTGCCGCAAAGATCTGATCTGGACAATCCGCAAACAGAATGCCCAATGCATATGAGCCTTCCACCCTGTGCAGTACTTTTGTCACAGTCTCCATCGGATTATCTTTGTAATAATAGTCGAGCAGATGGGCCAGTACCTCCGTGTCCGTCTCCGAAACAAACCGGTATCCCTTGTCCGTCAACATCTGGCGAAGCTGGATATAGTTCTCGATGATGCCATTATGTACAACCGTGATCGTTCCATCCATATTAAAGTGTGGATGCGCATTGACATTGCTCGGCACACCATGGGTAGCCCATCTAGTATGGCCGATCCCGCAGACACCGGACATCGTCTCCCCTCCATGTGTCAGATTCTCTAGGATCTTTAATCTTCCCACAGACTTGGTAATATTGATCTTCTCGCCATCATAGATCGCCATTCCCGCCGAGTCATAACCACGATACTCCAGCTTAGCCAATCCATCCAGAATAATAGGCGCCGCCTGCTTTGTTCCGATATAACCTACAATTCCACACATAGTTCCCTCCATCTGTCTGCCGCGCAGACACTCTGACTTTCCTTATCCAGCTCCAATGCACGCAGAGAATACCCATTACCCCCAATACTCCCTATTGCCAGACAATTTCACCACCAGCTTTCTAGGCAGGTTCCGGTAGTGCTTTCCTGCCAGATAACCCAGATACTTAAATCCGCTCTGTACTACTACATGTGGGATCTGTCTTTTTAACCCCTCTGCCTTAAGATGCTTTATCATCTGCCTGACAAATCTGATTCCTTCCGATTCAGACGGATATGCTGCAAAAATTTCCGGGTGTTCCGCCTGGGATACTCCTAAATCAAAATTCCTGTGGAATTGTTCCCTGTTCGTATAATTATGGGAATGATAAACTTTTGCCTCAGCAGTATAGGCAATCCTGTATCCCGCTTCGATCGCCTTCGCCGCATAAATCATATCCTCATTAAAAATTGTATGTTTGATAAATCCACCCAATTCATCGAATATCTTCCGGTCATAAGCCGCGCAGACATTGGAACAGAAGAATGTCTTAATCCCAAGCCGCTCCAAATCTGCCTGGGTCTTGACCACTGACTGTTCCGGGTAATTAAACTTTCTTGTATATTTCTCTATCTCACTGCTGTTTTCAGGTGCCAGTTGCCTGGCATAGGCGACAGCTGCTTCTTCTTTCTGCAGCTGTCCAATCAGTTCCTCTACCAAATAGTTATCTGCTGGAATGGCATCCTGCGTCATCATGATAAAATAAGCCGTGTCCGAATACCGTACACCACGATTCCTGGTCCTGCCATGATCGAATTCTCTCTTAGAAAGGTGCCTTACGATCATATCCCTGTGATCTTTCTGAAAGGACGTCCCATAAGTCATACGATCAAAATACTTCTGCTCCGTATTCATAATAATAATCCGATTCACAGGGACACTCTGCTGTCCTATCTTTTCAAGCAAAGTCAAGAACCGTGCGTCCGGCTTATAGACAGGGATAATAATATCGACCTTTTCCACACTGTTATCCTCCGTTGCCATAAATTCCCTATCATCACTAAAAGGGACCGATTCTATATAAGACCGGCCCCTTTGCTCTGCTTATTTCTTTAAATATCCATTTGTTTCATTGTAGATCCGTTCACTGCATTCCTTGACAGTTGCTGAAGGTTCATAATCGTAATCCTCGAACAGGAACTGATGCAGCCATTTTACATTATCCTCCAGATTCACCGGGATAACACATGACCCCTTTGAACCGATCGTTCCGGTGGTACGGTTAGACTCCTGCGGGAATCCTGCCGTATCTGAAATGTAGTAATTCGTCACATTTCCTAACATATCTACAATCTCAGACAAATCCAGCGAAGTATATACCTTATCAAATACTGCGTTGGCTGTGTCTGTCAACTGCGGCAGTGACGCCTTCTTGGCCTGGTCAGCCACTGCAGACAATACTTCCCTCTGTCTTTCTGCACGTTTGAAGTCGTCTCCAGCTGTATAACGGATTCGGCAGTATCCTGTTGCCTGTAACCCATCCAGCAGCTGATACCCAGTACTGGACACTGGTGTATAAGTGCGCTTCAGATCTTCTGCAATACACAGCTGGTAATTATTCAAATGACTGATCTCCGAATCGTCCACTTCAATATAAACACCACCCAGCGCGTCGATCGTATCCGTCAGACCTGCAAAACCAACCGTGACAAAATCCGTGATATTCAAATCCAGATTCATATTCAGCATATTGATTGCCATCTCAGGGCCGCCCTTCGCATATGCTGCATTACATTTATTGTAAGAATCATTGCTCAGATTCAGATAAGTGTCCCTGTAAACCGACACAAGCTTACACTCTCCTGTGTCCTGGTTGATCGAAGCGATCATGATCGTATCACTTCTCGTATTCTTCGTCAGCGCACCCGTTGTGGAATCAACACCAAACAAGGCTATATTACGATAACCCTTCATCGTTGTCTCCTGCGCTTCCTTTACCTGCTCATTGATGATGATCTCACTCTCATCAAGATCAAGCTTTCCACTCTTCGTACCAGACAATACACTGTACAACACAAACACAGCCAGTACCAGTATGATGATCTCTATGATAAAGAGAATGATCCTTCTCCTCTGCTTCTTAGCTTGTGCTTTCTTACTGCTCTTCTTCTTGCCAGAAGGTTTCCTGCCTGCTCCTTTGTGTCCTGATGAATGACCGGAAGATTTCTTTCCACTTCCACTCTTGCCACTGCTCTTATTTCCGGAAGACTTCTTTCTCGGCGCTTCCCACTCTTCTTCTTCGTATGCCTCATCCCTGTATTTAGCCATATAATGTACTCCTTAAAACAAACGGTTTTTCTGTTGCAAAAAAATTCCAACAAATATTTTCTCATAAACTGCGCCAAAAAGCAAGTCATAGCGTATGCATGTCTATTATTATACGGCATTCTGATATATTTGCAACAAAATACATAGAAATTCCATAAATCTTAAGAATTTCTCAGATTATTATTTCACTAATAGGCATTTTTATTAATAAAGCCTTTGAAAATTGTCAGGAACATAATCTTAATGTCAAAAGACATCGTCCAGTTTTCGATATAAAAAATATCATACTCTATTCTGCGTTTTATCGATGTATCTCCCCGATAGCCATTGATCTGCGCCCATCCGGTCAATCCAGGCCTTACTTGATGCTTCACCATGTAGCGGGGAATCTCCTCTTTAAATTTTTCCACAAACTGCGGCCGTTCCGGCCTTGGTCCCACCACGCTCATATTTCCTTTCAGAATATTAAAAAGCTGCGGCAGCTCGTCAATACTTGTCCTTCTTAAGAACTTACCGACTTTGGTCACCCTGGGATCATCTTTCGTCGTCCATCCCTGTGCTTCTTTAGAGGGTTTCTGTACTTCCATTGTACGGAATTTGTACATTTTAAAGGGCTTGTTATGCAGACCGATTCTCTCCTGTTTGAAAATAATAGGGCCTCTCGATGTACATCCTACTGCAATGGCGGCTCCCAGCATAACCGGGGCGGACACCACCAGCCCTGCCAGTGCCGTCGCAATATCCACAATACGTTTGGAGATCCAGTTTAGTGTATTGGATAACGGTACATAACGTATGTTGATCACAGGAAGTCCCATCAAATCTTCCGTGTACGGTCTGCTCGGAAACAGACTGTTATAGTCTGGGATAAACTTCGTATGGACCCCGGATTTCTCACACATATCCACGATCCGCTCTAAATGGTCATAGTCTTTCAGGGAGAGCGTAATTGCAATCTCATCCAACTTGTTCTGCGGCAGAATGTAATGCAGATTATCGATCCGCCCCAGTACCTTGACTCCTTTATACACCGTCCCGCTTGGCACACTGTCATCCAGAATGCCTCTCACGACGTACCCCCACTGTGGATTGGAATTGATACGGCCTATATATTCCTCCGCTGCACGCGAATAACCAACCAACAGAATATACTTGAGATTATAGCCTTTTTCACGGAAATACTGCAGGAGAACCCTGATCAGAGAGCGTACAAGCGCTGTCAGAGTAATATTGATAATATAGAAATACCCCATCATAAGACGGGAGAAATGAATCTGCGAAACCATATACCAGCCAGCCATAAGAATGATCAAGCCTACCGTATTGGCCTGGAAAATATTAAGAATCTCATACTTATGGACCGTCGCACGTTTCGCCGTATAAAGATTAAAAGTATAATAGAGAATCAGACATCCTGGCACAATCAAAATCAGCATCTCAAAATAAGTGCCCATAGAAAGAGCACCGACATTTGGATCGCTGTTCGAAAAAGGACCGGCAAACTTCAAATACCATGCCAGCATATAGGACGCCGCCACCACTAGGGCATCCAGCACTACGTGCAATCTATTAAAATATTTCTGATTATCTTTGATCATACCAATCCCTGTACATACCACATATCATTCAACTAAAACATCTGATCGGTTTAGACTTTATCTTTGTAATGGAACATTCCCTGCTCAACTCTATGGCATAGAAAGCGCAGTAGTCCGTGCGCAGACCAGACCGCTACTTCATCTTACAATATTTCAGCATAAAACACAACCAGTCATCTCTCATTTGCAGATCCGGTACCATATGTTACGCCACAATTCTAACTGGATCATGACATAGCAGTGTAAATTCTCTCTCTGAAACCGTACTTTATGTCTCCTGCCCTCCTTAGAGACACACAGCCGAAATCCTCTGCCCAACCCTTTCAGATACGCAATGCCCAGCCCTTTTCTCAGGAAAAACAATGCTTTTACGGTAAAACCAACAAATAGGAACGGCAGATTCAACACAATCTGGAAAAACGGCATATTTTTATAGATCAGATAAATACTGTTTTTGGAAGACATGTCTACCTTAAACTTATTATACCTTGAACCTGATGCACCGCTTCCTGCATGATATACCACTGCCTCTGGAATATAGATGTTACGGTAGCCATAGATTCTTGCGCGGTATCCCAGATCAATATCTTCCAGATAAGCAAAGTGGTTCTCATCCAGCAAGCCAATCTGGTCCAGCGCTCTCTTGCGAAAGATCGCCGCCCCTCCACAGGCAGCAAAGATCTCACGCCCTCTCTGATATCCGTCTATTGGCTTATCCTTCCCACAGGCAAATGCCCAACCCAGCGCACAGTAATAATCGCCCGCATCATCGATCAGCTTTGGCTGCCGCAGGCTGCGCATCTGCGCTGCTCCTGAGAAAATATCCCTGTGCTGTTCCAGCGGCCTCTCCAGCGCTCTCACAAAACCAGCTTCGACTTCCGTATCATTATTTAGCAAAATAACGTATGGTGTTTTGCTGCATTGTATTCCCACATTTACCGCCCTGCAAAACCCATAATTGCGGTCTAAACACTCCAATTTCACTGACGGGAACTTATCCCTGACCAGCTCCCTGCTTCCATCCACGGAACCATTATCCACCACAATCAAGTGTGCTGGTTCTTCTGCCAATGTATGCAGGCAGTTTTCAATATACTGTATCCCGTTAAAATTGGGAATAATGACTGTCGACTTTATCTCTCTGTTCATATGCCAGCCTTACTCTCTTCTCTTTTCTGCTCTGCAGCACGCCAACGTCATATACTCGCGTCCAGCTGTTATAAACGGTCTATTTAAAGATTAACACGGGTATTGCAGGTTAGTCCCGGATCCCACAAGACCAAATATCCCCTCTGCGCCGCCGCCCTGCCGATCTCCAGGCTAAGCTTACGGTACCCTGCTTCATCACAGCATAGCCCTGATACATCCGCGATCTGTCTCTCTCTGCTGCCACCTTCTGTTCTACAGCTAATCCGCCTCTCCCGATAGGCTGCCCCTGTGATCTGGGCAAACACTTCCCGCAGTTCCGGCCGTACCTGCATACATCTAATGTCCACCGCATAGACATCCTGCTTCAACGCAGCGCGGTGCGTACTGCCGCCGCTGTACTCCCTGTGCAGCCCCTCATACATGCATTTCCCGTCTTCCTGGTATGCACCTGCGCAGATCCGGTTACCTCTGTCTAAGATCCTGCCGCCTACAATTCCTACATCCTGTCTTGCTGTCAGAATGTCGGGCAGATAGTGGATCTGATAGAACCCCAGATGAAGGCTGTGTCCAACCTTCCCCTTCCATCCGCGTCTGTCGCAGAAATCCTGCAGCGCCGCAGCTCCCGCATCATAAGCATACGATTTACTGGCCGTGTTTGCGGCAGTAGAATCGGCATGACACCGCCAGTGATAAAGGATCCCCGGCACGTGCACAATATCATGCATGAAATCCTGCACTGGTCCTGTCTCATATAGCTTTCCTATCACCCGAAGCACCAGGTCATAATCCTGTGCACCATCGTATTCCCCGCGCAGCTGTAAGCTTTTCATCACCTCTGCCTCTACAGCCGTAAAATGACAGATATAGTTGTTGGATAAAATCAAATCCAGATTAAATTCCTCTTTCCAATGTGGCGAACCATAGTATAACTGCCCTGAGGCACTGCTTTCAAGCTTGTCCTCATCGGAATAAAGCAACACCGGATTTCTTCCCCGCTGTTTTGCCGTCTGCAATGCCTTGACCATATGGTACAAGGCATCCGGTGCAAGCAGATCATCGTGGTCTAACAGTGCGATATAGTCTCCTGACGCCCTCTCAATTCCCACATTGGTATTCCCGGAGATACCCTTATTCTCTCTGAAATGCCAATATTTCATACGGTCGTCCTGCTGTTCTTCCACGATTTCCCTGACAATCTTCTCCACCGCGTCGCTGCTGCTGGCATCTACTAAAAGCAGTTCCCATCCGCCATAGCTCTGCTGCCTTACAGAATCTATCATAGCTCTCAGAAATTCTTCTCTCGTCTCATATACCGGCACTACGATACTGAACAGATACGGCAGATCCGCTGTCTCACGCCGCTGCCTGCCCAAAGCTTCCTCAGATGGCGGCCGGTAGCAGTAATCCTCTTTCCGTTCCTCCTCTATCCGCTCTCTTGCTGCATAATAGGCATGCCGGATTCCATTTTTCTTTAAATAACGCATGGTTTTATTTAAATTGTTCCAGTTAATTATCCTATTTCCCATCTCCCTGCCACCTATAAAAAACGAGCACATCCCTTTCATGGGATTTGCTTGCTTTGCTGCGCGGATCAAAAAACCAGGCATACTTTCCTATACAGTAAAACAGGCGTCGCCCTGCATCCTTTGCAGGGCGACATTCCAATTCGTCTATCTGTTCTGCATGATTCTTCTTCGTACCACTCAATCTTCGATCAAAGATATGCTTTTAGATCCTCTGTCAGCTTATCAAGCCTCTCCTGTGCATCTTCCAGACTTGTTCCCTTCACGCCCATATAGAACTTAATCTTAGGTTCCGTACCGGACGGACGGGCACAGCACCAGGAATCATTGGTCAAGTCAAAATACAGTACATTCGACTGCGGCAGTCCTGTCACACCATCTTCACCAGTCTCCAGGTTCCTTGTTTTGCCCGTATTATAATCCCTGAATTCTTTCACCTTCAGATCTCCAAAATTCTTCGGCGGATCGTTTCTAAGTTTGTCCATGATCTCCGCGATCTGTTTCGCACCGTCGATACCCTTCATAGTGATCGCATACTGGCTTTCCTTGTAGTAACCGTATTTCTCATACAGTGTGATCATCTGATCCCATACAGTCTTTCCATTCTTCTTACACCATGCCGCCATCTCACACAGACACATCACCGCAACAATAGCGTCTTTGTCTCTTGCATGTGTACCTGCAAGGCAGCCATAACTCTCTTCCAGTCCAAATACATAATTGTTTGAACCACTCTGCTCAAACAGCTTAATCTGTTCGCCGATATACTTAAATCCTGTCAGCACTTCAATAAACTTTACTTTATAGTCTTCCGCAATGGCACGCGTCATATTCGTGGTAACAATCGTAGTCACTAACGCCGGATTCTCCGGCATCTTGCCAGTGGCTGTTCTCTCACGCAGAATATACTCTGCGATCAGCATACCGGACATATTGCCCGTAAAAGGAACATATTCGCCTGACTTCGTGTCCAGTGCATAGATCCCCAGTCTATCTGCATCCGGATCTGTCGCAAGAACAATATCTGCCTGTTTCTCCTTCGCCAGTTTTAACGCCAGCGTGAATGCCTTAGGATCTTCTGGGTTCGGATAATCCAGTGTGGTAAAGTCAGGATCCGGCATCTCCTGTTCCGGAACGACATAGACATTCTTAAAGCCCAGCTCCGACAGAATCCTTCTTACCGGCACATTTCCTGTACCATTGAAAGGAGAGTACACGATCTTCATATCCTCTGCCATTTCCTGGATGATCTCAGGATGAATGATCTGTTTCTTTAATTCTACCATATACTTGTCGTCGATTTCCTTGCCGATCACAACATAGAGGCCCGCTTTCTTCGCCTCTTCCTTATCCATCGTCTTGACTGCATGATAATCCGTTACATTATTAACTTCTGTGATGATCTCCTTATCTCTGGGAGACGCCACCTGTGCGCCGTCCTCCCAATAGCACTTGTATCCATTGTACTCTGGTGGATTATGGCTTGCTGTGATAACAATACCAGAAATACATCCAAGCTCACGCAGGGCAAAAGACAGTTCTGGAGTAGGCCGCAATGCATCAAACACATAAGCCTTGATGCCGTTAGCCGCCAGGCAGAGTGCCGCTTCGTCCGCAAATTCAGGAGACATCCTTCTGGAATCATAAGCGATTGCCACGCCCTTCTCCTCGCCGCCTTGTTTCTTTATGTAGTTAGCAAGACCCTGTGTCGCCTTGCGCACCGTGTAAATATTCATACGGTTCGTGCCAGCCCCGATCACTCCTCGCAGACCGCCAGTACCAAACTCAAGCTCTTTATAAAAACGCTCTTCGATTTCTTTCTCATCATTTCTGATTGCCAGCAGTTCCTGCTTGGTCGCATCATCAAAATATGAATCCTCCACCCAGAAATTAAATTGTTCCTGATATCCCATCTTTTCCTCCATTTCCGAAGCGCTCCCTTTCAGACTCCTTTCACGCTCCTACATAAATAAATCAACATCCTTATTTTACCACATCGCCATTCTGTGCGTAAACCTCTTTTCACAATTCTTCCCTTTTAAGTCTGCCTAGATTTTCAACGCAAAATCGCTCCGGTCCAGCGAGAAATTGGGATTATAGTAGGGATCTCCTTTGGCCAGCAGATCCTTCCATTTGGTCCGGAAAACTTCTGATTCCCTGTCATACCGCTTCGCCTTCTCCCCTGTATCATCCAAGCCGCGTGAAATAGACTCAAAGTGGAATAACTCCGCAAACGGCGTAAATACATTGACATACCCGGCTTTCCATGCACGCACGCACAAATCTACATCATTTAAAGAAACAGCAAATTCTTCATCCAATCCGCCCAACTCCATAAACAGCGCTTTCTTCATCATCAGACACGCACCTGTCACTGCCATGACATTCTGTGCATAGCAAAGTCTTCCCATATATCCAAGATTATTGCTGCTGACACGGTAATGGCTGTGCCCAGCCGTCCTGTGCTGCCCTAATCCCAACACCACGCCGGCATGCTGGATCGTCCTATCCTCATAATAAAGCTTCGCACCCACTGCACCCACATCACTGCGCTGGGCATACATGAGCATCTCCTCAATCCAATCCAGGCTGATCACCTTCGTATCATTGTTGAGAAGCAGGATATACTCCCCCTTCGCCTGCTCTGCTCCCAGATTGTTGATCCTGGAATAATTAAACTCACCTTCGTAATTGATCACGCGGATATTCGCGTTCTGCTGTATCTTCTTGTAGTACTCAAAGATCTCATCAGTAGTACTGTTGTTTTCTACCACAATAATCTCGTAATGATCGTAGGTGCTCTTCTCAAGGATCGAAAGAATACAACGCTGCAGATCTTCCACATGGTCTTTATTCGGAATAATGATGCTCACGAGAGGGTTTGCCTGTATCTCATACTTAATCCGAAAGATCGTCTCAAAAGCCTTTGTTGACGTGATCTCAAAATCATTGAACCCTTGTTGTCTTAGGCTGGCTGCTACAGCTCCTTTCGCTGCCTCAATGGCGTAGCTCTTAGCATTGATATCAGAAGCCACGCTTCCTGCGTGCGACCTCCAGTAGTAGAGCAGTTTAGGTACATGTACCACACAGTTAGCCCTGTTCGTCAGACGCAGGATCATATCATGATCCTGACTACCGTCAAACTGGGAACGGAACAGCGGCATACATTCCAGTAGTTTCCTGTCAAAAGCACTGAAATGGCAGATATAATTGTTGGCACGCAAATTATCCGGAGCATAATCCGGCTTAAAATGCAGGGTGATCATATCGTCGATTGTCTTATTTCCCTGAAAAGTAGCTTCGTCACAATAAATGTAATCAGCACCTTTCCCACAGATCACTTTCATATATTCGTATAGCACACTTGGATGCAGCACATCATCGTGGTCAAACAGCGCAATGTATTCTCCCGTAGCCATATCAAGACAGGCATTGGTATTCCCGGAGATCCCTTCATTTTTAGCCAGTTTCCGATATCGTATGCGGCCATCTTTTACCATATATTCCCTGCAGATCCTGCCAACCTCAACATGTTCTGCATCGGAACCATCTGCAAGGCACAATTCCCAGTTTTCGTAAGTCTGGGCTGTTACCGATTCCACTGCCTGCCGCAAAAACTTCTCTGGTGTATTGTAAAGCGGCACCAAAATGCTGAATTTGATATTCCTGTCAAACTTCGTCCCACGCTGCCTTTTTGCCTCCTCTACATCAGGAAAACTGGCAGTTCCATGCTGGATCCGCGCTTTGCGCTCAATGCCTTTTGCATTTAATTTACGCAAGATCCCTTTCAGGTCACCATAACGGTTGACCCGCTCTTTCGTGCGGTGAACCCAGTGCACAAGGCTGCGCAGCGGCTTGGACACACGCCACAGAAAGCTTCCTTTGATCACGGCAAGTTTCTTTTCCAATTCAAGGTTCCTATACTCCTCATCCGAAAGCCGAACTGCCAGAAACCGGGCCTTCTTCCTCTCCCGTTCATAGGCATCCCTGTAAAAATGCAGAGCCTCTTCTTCGGTCCTTTGGCTTGTCTCTCTTTGCTCCATATAGCATGATTCCTTTCTGATCGCTGCTTCCTGTCCTACACATTGACAGACTGGCCCCCGGCCAGTCATCCTACCTCATGAATATCAACCGTTATTCCTTTATCACTCCACGCAAGCTTCTTTTCACCGCTCACCTGATCCGTACACTGCATTCCAATCTGATAGATTCCGGCATCCAAATCCTGCTCCAATATGCGCAGGACGAATCCTGCCAATCCAATATGCATTTCCCCCCGCAGACTCTCCTCCACATCTTTGCGGTTCCAATCTGCCGGTACTGCACTATAGCCAGATCCATCTGCACGCTGCAGCAATATTTTCTTATCATACAAAGCGTTATCTTCTTCCGTCACATAACACCAGCCCATGATCCAGATAATATCCGGCTCTTCCTCATGGATCTTATGCTGTACCTCCGCTCTGTCCACGATCAGTTTTAGGCCTTCTTCTTTCGACCGCACTGTATCTTCCTCCTGCAGCGGCAGAACTTCTGCCGTATGCAGTGGATCTTCATAGGCAAACTTGTAATTGCAGCGGTAATCTGAGGCGTTATCGATCAGATTTTCGTGATAGAAATCGTCCCAGCCATCCATCTGCGGATGTTTCGCATATAGATTTTTTTTCTCGAAAAGAAGCCTTTCCCATTTACCCTCATCCTGTTCATCCAACCCCCTGCTCAACGACTCATGATGATACAACACTACATCGTTGCGCAGTACATTATAATATCCAGCCTCCAACAGTTTAAAACAGAACTCCACATCATTATAGGAAACTGCCATCGTCTCATCCAGACCGCCTACCTCTTCGTATTTCGCCTTCGTTACCATCAGACAAGCTGCCGTCACCCCCGCCATATCGTAGGTCACACGGTTGCGTCCATAATAATAGTCTCTGTCATCCTGAAAAGTTACCAGTTTATGGGATGGCCCGATCCGCAGATTAGTAATGCCTGCATGCTGGATCTGCCTGGTACCCGCATACCATAATTTAGCCCCCACTGCACCCACATGTGGCTGGAGCGCTTGTCCTACCATCCGGCCAAGCCAGTTCTTCTCTATGATTTCGATGTCATCATTTAGAAGCAGGATCAGATCCCCTTGCGCCTTCGCTACTCCTCTATTACACATTTTCGAAAAATTAAAGGGCATTTCCTCATACAGATAGCAAAATCCATATTCTTTCTGTAATGCTTCTATTCTGCTGCGGTTCTCTGTGCTGCTTCCGTTGTCCACCACAATCCACTCATAGCAATCGTACAGTGTTTTTTTTCGGAAAGACTGCAGACACTGTTCCAATACTTCCGGATGATCTTTGGAGGGAATTACCACTGACACCAATGGATGAGGATGGATATTCCTGCCTGTACGTTGTGCACGGGCGCACCGCTCTCTCCCCGATATCGCCGTATCATAAACCACATGATACACATCACGCTCCGATCCACACTGCAGGCTTGCCCTGCTTCCCCTCCTGTATAACGCCGCTTCACGCACAGCCACATACTCTGCGCCGGCTCCAGTCAGATGTTCTCCTGCTTCCAGTTCCTGTACAAGACACTGCTGTGCTTTGATATACTTCTCCTCTTTGGTCTGGCATTCCCCAATCGTCTCCCTTACCTTATCATCTGGCTGATACGGCCGATGAAAAAGCACTAACGGGATATGGCAGATACAAGCAGAAACAGATCTGCCACAAAACTGGCACTCTCTTATCACTGACTCTTCCAAATACAGGCAAAGATGATAAAATCTCACAGCTTGTCTCACGCTTTCCGGCTCGTCACTATTCTCGTCCAGAAAACTACGCACCACTTCCTCTTTTAAGACATCCATCAACAGACTCTCTCTCACCGCCACAAGATGTCCCCAATAATTATAAGATAACAGTGTGTCTGGTGAATAACAGGGCTTAAACCATGGCTCCATACGCTGCGAAAGATCCTCCCAATAGAAATCCTCATCAGCATAGGCTATAACACATGATTTTTTATTATTAAAATAAGATTTAATTTCTGAAAATATATTTTCTGCAAGTACACCGCCGCCATACGTCAGCAGCATAATATCAGACTCTGGCACCCTGACGGCTTCCCATCCAGCGACAGACAACACCTTCTCATTCTCTGTCATTTCCGCCAGCGGAGCCGCTTTTTCATAACATTCGCTATTATATTCCCGCAGCCATTCCTGGTAAGGCTGTTTCTGCCGCTGTACCTCTCTCATATAACGCACAAGACAGGCGTTCTGCTTAGAACACCTGTCCAGATCCTGATTTTGCTCCCGTCGCTGCCTGATCCTCTCCGCCAGCCTGCGAAACGGCACCGTCATCTTCCAGAAAGGCGTAGCACAGATACGATCCAGATTATCTCTAAGATCCGCCTGTCTTCTCTCCGCATCAGCAATCCTCTCCGCCAGCACTATATTTTGTTTCCGCTCTTTCTCATAAGCTGCTGCATAATATGCAGCCCAATCATACTGATTCGCCCCTCTGTTCATACGCTAAAACAATCCTCTTTTCTGCATATGTTTCACTGTCTCTTCCGGCAGCTTTGTCACTGCCATGCCAATCTGCAGCAGGTTGTGCTCCTCCCCCTGCATTCCGGCCAAAGAAAACGTAATATTGGGATCTTTTGTCGGAAATACATAAGTATTTTCACCGACTCTAAATCCATTCATCTGGATCTGTCTTCCTTTGACAGGTATCTCCACTCCATTCCAGCGGATCTTCTGCAGGTAGATCAGGCAACAATCGTTGCATGGATCGATCCGCAGTGCGCTCCTGCCCCTGGCGATCATCACTTCCAACTCCGTCATGCCTTCCGGTGTGATCTGTACCTGCTCATCCATGGTTTCGTCAATAAAAAACGACTGTTCTTCCTGAAATCCTTTTCCAGTATCCTCATAGATCTGGATCCGGTCTCTTTGTCCCGCTCTCTCCTGTCCCTTACAGAAATCCTCCACGGTATACACCGGATGCCCGATCGCCTCGCGGATCTGCGCCATAGACATGTGTTTCCCGGTCACATACTGCTGAAAGGCCATCTCCTGTCTCCGGTATTGTTCCGCATCAGACTGCGTAATCCCCAATTTATCCATCACTAAACCAAGATTTAATGAATTTCTCTTCTCATTCTCCAATAAATAACAATAGATTGCACGAAAAGCGATCTCTTTCGTCTCAATACATTTCTCAAAACTCCACTCATAATCGATCACATGCCATTCCCGTTCAACACCCTCGGAAAGGATCAGATTGGCAAAAATCAGATCATAATCTGCCACAGGCATCTCTTCCCCACAAGAAATCCTGCGCACATATTCGTCAAACAGTTTCTGGAACCCTTCCACATCATTCCGTTCCAGACATCCGTCAAGAAGCTCCTCTAATCTGACACCCTCGATATATTCCAACTCCAGATAAGGCGTGCCGTCCGCCGTCTCTCTCGGTGTACACTGGTTGACTGTCAACCCGCTGTCAGCAAACCGCTCTGCCAGCCGGCCAGCCATCTTTGCCGTCTTTGCGATATGTTCCCATGCCTGTTTTGATAACGGGTGCTTTTCTATAATTTTTCCCTGCGGCGTCCTGCGCTGTACTGTCTTGATTGCAAATTCCGCTCTCCTGTCATTCGAATATTTCACATATTCTTCCTCTAACGCCGGCCCTAACAGCAGCATATAAGAATTCGAGAACAGCGGAAACTTCTCTTCCTCTATAATCGCATCAAATACTTTCTTCTCATCGAACAACTGCAGCCTATCCCTGTCAAAATTACGCAAATTCGCAGATAACTCCCCTACTTGCGGCAATCTTTCATCTGAAAATAGGCTGGTCATAAACTTGTAGTCCGGGTAGGGATAATACATCTGTGTCTGCGTAAATCCACAGTTTTCTGCGATCTTAAGCAGTCCCTCTCTTGTAAAAGTCCGCACTACACCACCTTCCGGATAATTCTCCAGTCCGGAGAAAAAGGTTCCCAGATGGTCTTCCCTGCATCCCGCCCAATATTTCAGGCCAAACTTATTCTCAATGGCAATCGCGATATGCCCTGACGCTTTCACATGTCTGCGCAAAATCTCCAGAAAACGCTCGTAGGGCCTGTCAGACTGGATATACGCCTGTGCGTACTCGAATACCCCAATCAGGCAGATATAATCATAATCACAGGGCAGGTCTGGCTCAATCTCCTGAAAGTTTCCTACGTGGATCGTCACATTATCCGCATCCATATGCCGATATGCATTGATCCTGCTGCGCTTGCCTGACAGATCAATGCTGGTCACTTCCGCCGCCTTCTGTGCCAGCGCTCCTGTGATTGCCCCGCATCCTGCCCCGACTTCCAATACTTTCATATCCTTTGAAATTGGCAGCCATTCAACAATGTTCTCCCGCAGAGAAGACAAATGATAGAGAATTGGCCAGCTTCCCCGCTCCTCAATAATCCGCTGGTACTCTACCGTGGAATAATTGCGTGCGATCTCTAACAGTTCATCTTCCACCTCCCCATCGCAGTAATAATCCTCCCCTGGGTAATGTGTCAGATCCAGTTTCACTTTTCCGATCTTCTCCATCCTATTCTCTGCCATCCTGACATCCATACCTTTCTATCTGCCATCCTTCACGCTTCCCGCTCCCGTCATGCAGACTGGCCGCAAAGCCCTTGCCCTATTTCTTCTGTACTTCTATTTTGGAATTCATGTCATAGAAGCCGACCGTATTTTTATCTGATATCACTGTCAGGTTCAATACATCGTACAATCTGTGATATACCGTGAAATCATCCTCCTCGTATCCGGTCACCCCCAGGGATAGTAGATATTCCCCACCCTGTAGATTCATTTCCTGTGTAAAATTCACCTCATACGTTTCCCCTGCCGCCACTGGTTCCAAAAAAGCCTTCTCAAACATCGTATTGGTTCCCGTGATCTCTGTTCCACGCACGTTCTTAATCGTAAACGCAAAAATGGGAGCCTGCAGATCCTCCGCCATCTGCACCCTCATGTGAATCGTAAACAGGTTTCCTTTTATGATTGCTGAGGTTATGACACCCTTGTCATCTGTAATATAATATTCTTTGATTACAGCCTTCTTGGAACCATATTCCAACAGTTCCGGATTCTCAGCAATGCCGCCGGCCGCCGCTCCTTCCGCCGGCTCTGACTGCTCCGCCGCAGAAGATACTGTCGTCTGCACTCCCTTATCTTTCGCTCCTTTGGCTGCATTCCGAAGCTGTTCATCATCCAACAGCCGCTCATGTTCGGGTTCTGGCGCAGCATACTGTCCAACCAGTACCTGCTTGTAGGTATCAATCATCTCCTTCGCCGAACCCTCTCCAAGTTTGCTTCCCTGGTTTAAGAGCACAACCCTGTCACAATACTTACTGATACTGCTAAGATCATGACTTACAAAGACAATCGTCTTGCCCATTTCCTTAAACTCTTCAAACTTATGATAACATTTCGCCTGGAAGAAAACGTCTCCCACAGACAACGCCTCATCCACAATCAGAATCTCCGGATTGATATTGATCGCTACCGCAAAAGCAAGACGCACAAACATACCACTGGAATAAGTTTTTACCGGCTGATAGACATATTCCCCAATATCTGCAAATTCCAGAATAGAATCCAGTTTTTCATCAATCTCCTTCTCTGTAAAACCGATCATGGTTCCATTCAGATAGATATTTTCAATTCCATTGTATTCGTTGTTAAAACCAGCGCCCAGCTCTAACAGAGCGGAGATACGTCCATTGACCGTCACGCTTCCCCTCGTTGGATTCAAAACACCGGTTATAATCTTCAGGATCGTAGACTTCCCGGAACCATTCGTCCCAATGATTCCTACGCATTCTCCCTGCCTGATCGTCAGATTAACCCCTTTCAGGGCACGATGCTCCGTGTGATGCTTGCCACGTCCGATCCCAAGCGCCTCTCTCAACCGGTCCGAAGGCTTATCATATAATTTATAAACTTTTTCAACATCTGTCACCTGAATTGCAATATTATCCATAATCTATCCTGATTCCCCGTAATCATTCGGCTATTTTATAACACGTCTGCAAAATGCACCCGCATTCTTCTAAAGATCAATGTACCAATACAGAACAGGCTGATCGTAAAGATCCAGAAATAAGTAGAGGAATAAAAATGCTCCCAAAACCACACTTCCTCATAGATCGCACTCCGATAACCGTTAACGATATAAACGAGAGGATTCAACTTGAAAAGCATTTTCATATTGTCTGTCTTCAACATTGTAATATTCCACAGAATCGGCGTAGCCCACATACCGATCTGCAGTGCAATCGCAATGATTTGCTGCAAATCCCTGATAAAAACTACTACCGCGCAGGTTAGATAGCTCATACCAAGCACAAGCAGGAACAGACACATACTATAATAGACCAGTTGGAGTGTATAAATATTAGGATAATAGCCATATCCGACCGATACGGCTAACAGTACCACAACAAAAAATATATGGATAAAGGTAGCAGAAATCACTTTGATGATCGGCAGAATGCTAATGTTGAAAACTACCTTTTTGACTAGATAATTGTATTCCAGTAAAGCCATCGTTCCCTGCGTGATCGCCTCCGAAAAGTAGAACCAGGGAACCAGCCCCGCTGTCAAATACAGAACATAAGGCACTTCTAAGCCACTTGCCACCATCTGGCTCCTGGTGTCAAACACCTTATCGAAGACAATCCAGTACATGACCACCGTAACAATAGGCTGCGCTGTCGCCCAGATGATCCCTAGATAAGAACCTGCGTACCGGTTCTTAAAATCATTCTTTGCGAGTTTCCAGATCAATTTCCTACTCTGGAAAAGCTCCACCGGAATGGTCAGAATTCTCTCATAATAAATCGTAAAAATAATGCAGGTGAATGTAATCAAAACACAGCCGCTGACTTTCTTCATCTGCTCTGTCACCTGGTCTGCCAGCGGATTGTGATGATGCACGAGCACCAACGCCAGAATCAGACCAAGTCCCCAGAATGTAGCGATTCCTGCGGACTTTTTGGGTGTCTTTATTTTCTTGTCAGATTGATTGATATACTCCGTCTTTTCCAACTTCATCGCTATACCTGTGTACACTGCACTTCTTCCTGCAATGCTGCCTCACTGAAAATTTCATCCTATCAAACAGCTTATACCATCTCATCCTTTGCAATACTTCTCTGTATACTCCGCAATACCGTCCCATTTCATGTCCCTGTCTAACATAACAGGCGAAACTCCTTCCGGAATCGGCCACTCAACCCCAATGTCAGGATCGTTCCACAGAATACCACCCTCATCGTTCGGATGATAGAAGTCTGTGCACTTATAAGCAAATTCCGCATAATCTGATAACACAAGGAAGCCATGTGCAAAATTCTTAGGAACAAAGAACTGTTTCTTATTCTCCGCAGAAAGCACCACACCATGCCACTTGCCATAAGTTGCAGAGCCTGGCCTTAAATCCACCGCCACATCAAAGACCTCACCGCTCAAAACGCGGACCAGCTTATCCTGCGGATACTGGATCTGGAAATGAAGGCCTCGAAGTACATGCTTCGTCGAAGCGGACTGGTTATCCTGCACGAAGACCTGGTCTATACCGGCCTCCTTGAAATCATTGTAGTTATAAGTCTCTATAAAATAACCTCTGGAATCACCGAACACAGTCGGTACGATCACCTTCAATCCCTCAATCTCACATGTCTCTACTGTTATCTTGCCCATTGTACCTATCTCCTCTCTATCCTTGTGTTTTCTGCATATTTTTATATCAAATTTTTATTCTGGCGCTATTTTGTCCTATAGATCCCTTCTTCGATCAATCCTCTTCCTCCACAACAGGTACATTGCCGCTGTCACCGTCAATTACTCCAGAATAAGCCGCCGCACCCTTTGCATGGTTAATCGATGTATCGATATTCATATAACACAGATTCAGATCTACCGGCGTATCAATACCATCTACAACTCCCTTGGAAGTATACTGCCACATATGATAATATTCATCATAGGAAGGAATGTCTGCGTACTCCGCAAGCCATGTCTTGTATGCAGACAGTTCTTTCATCTCCACCTGATCGTTCAGCCAATTTCTGGAACCGTAGATACCTGTCTCATAACCAGCGGCAGCAATCGTTTCCAGGAATGCTTTATGGATCTTCGTCCTCTCGTCAACCTCCAGTCCGTCTGCCCTTCCTGTACCTCCCGCACTCTCACTATCAAGAAATACAGGATAATCTACATCATAGTTCTCGATCAGACTGATCACCATGCTGGCTTCCTCCAGGGCTTCCACTTCGTCCACCGCCTGGGTGAAGAAATACACCCCTACAGGAATCTCCGCTTCAATCGCTCCCTTAATATTTTGCTCATACATAGGATCCAGAACCAACGCACCGCTGGATGCTCCCCGATAACCGCATCGTATAATGGCAAACTCTATCCCCGCATCCTTTACCTCATCCCAGTCGATCGTCTTATTCCATTTGGAAACATCAATCCCCAGTTTTGCACTGCCATTGGCAAACTGCAGTTGTGTATTTTCACTGCCATCTGCTGCCTCTTCAGCTCCTTTTACTTCCTTATCCTCTTCCTCCACATCAATATCGTCCTCTGTCATAATCAGATACTCGATGTCATCCAGCGTACGATATTCAATTTCCTGCTTCACCTGGATTGACGTAAGGGTATTAGGTATAAGGAACCCTTCTGCCTCCTTAAGTGACACACTGTATTCACCTGCCCGCAGACCATCAATATAGATAATACCGTCTTCATCTGTATCTGTATATTCGCCTGCACCGCGCACTTCGACAACAAATGGCGTTCCTGTCACCAATCTGCCAACGCTGTCCACAATCATAATCCTTAAGTCCTTCGCCACAGAACTCATCATAAGAGACACACTTCTTCCAGAATATGTCTCAACACTCTTAAATTTAACTTCCGGATCAAAAAAAGTCTCGTCGCGCAAGAAAGCAGACAGATCATTTCCTCTCTGTCCCCCATCTCCTGCCTCTTCCAATGCCGCTGTCTCCTGCACCAGTTCATCCGTCGAAATCCCCAGCTTGCGTTTTACCAGATCCAGATTGGCTGCTGCAATCACACCCACCAGCGCCACAAACAGAAATATGATAAAAAACAGCAGTCTTTTGATTCTCTTAGAGCCCATTTGCAACCTCTATCATATACTGGCCATAGTTTGTCTTCATCAATGGTTCTGCCAGCTTTAATAACTGTTCTTTCGAAATAAAGCCTCTCTTATAGGCAATCTCTTCAATACAGGAAATATACAACCCCTGTCTTTTCTGAAAAGCTGCAACAAAATCAGCCGCATCCAACAGAGAATCATGATTGCCTGTATCCAGCCATGCAAAGCCTCGTCCCAAAGTCTCCACGCGCAGATCCCCTCTGCGCAGATATTCATTGTTGACACTTGTAATCTCAATCTCACCTCTGGCAGATGGCTGCACATTCGCCGCGATCTCTACCACGTCATTGTCATAGAAATATAGGCCCGGCACAGCATAATTGCTTCTGGGATGTTCCGGCTTCTCCTCAATTGAGAGCGCCTTGCCGTCCTCGTCAAACTCAACTACCCCATACTCCCTCGGATCTCTGACGTAATACCCGAAGATTGTTGCTCCGCTCTCTCTGGACGCCACCCTCCGCAGCACACTGGAAAAGCTCTGTCCATAGAAAATATTATCTCCCAGCACCAGCGCCACTCTGTCATCTCCAATAAAATCAGCGCCAATGATAAAAGCATCTGCCAATCCCCTTGGGTATTCCTGTACCGCATATTCCATCCGCAAACCAAGCTGCTCTCCCGTGCCGAACAACTCCTGGAAAGAAGGCAGATCCCGCGGAGTTGATATAATCAGGATCTCCCTGATTCCCGCCAGCATAAGCGTAGAAAGCGGATAATAAATCATCGGTTTATCATAAATTGGCATAATCTGCTTAGAGACTGCCTTTGTCAGCGGATACAACCTTGTACCCGAACCTCCTGCCAGAATAATTCCCTTCATTGAAGTTACCTTCCTTCTTACAAAATCTCAGATCTATATGGAGAACACCCGGTTCTTTGGCATTTGCCAATACAAGACCCTAATACTTCCTGACAAAATGCCCGCAGGCATACGCCTCAGAGGTCCTTCCTACATTAGTCTTTGTACATCTCCGCATAATACTTCTGGTAATCACCACTTGTAACGTTCTTCATCCACTCTTCATTCTCAAAAAACCACTGGATTGTACGGCGAATCCCCTCTTCAAACATTGTTTCCGGCTCCCAGCCGATCTCTTTCTTGATCTTATCCGGCGCAATGGCATATCTTCTGTCATGTCCTTTACGGTCTTCCACATACGTGATCAAGTCTTCACTAACAAGCGCCCTGCGCGGGTCGCTTGCAGGAAGCATTTCCTGCAGCGTTCTGATAATGATCTTTACAATTTCAATATTCTGCTTCTCATTGTGGCCGCCTACATTATAAGTCTCAAACAGCCTTCCTTGTTCCTGTACCATATCGATCGCTTTGGCATGATCCTCCACATACAGCCAATCGCGCACATTTCTGCCATCTCCATAAACAGGCAGCTTCTTTCCCTGGAGCGCATTATTAATAATCAAGGGAATCAGTTTCTCTGGAAACTGATACGGTCCGTAATTGTTGGAACAGTTGGTAATATTGGCTGGAAAATGGTAAGTGTCCATATAAGCTTTTACCAGCATGTCCGAACTTGCCTTGCTGGCCGAATAGGGACTTCTCGGCGCATAGGGCGTTGTCTCATAGAAATAGCCGCCTTCTTCCTCCAAAGAACCATACACTTCATCCGTAGAAACATGCAGGAATCTTTTCCCTTCTTTAAAACTGCCGTCAGGCAGTTCCCATGCCGCTTTCGCACAATTCAGCATAACCGCCGTGCCAAGCACATTGGTCTGCACGAAAATCTCAGGATTCCGAATACTCCTGTCCACATGGCTCTCAGCCGCAAAATGTACTACTCTGTCAATCTCGTTCTCCTTAAATATCGCTGAGATTGCCTCCTTGTCACAGATATCTGCTTTCAGAAAGGTATAGTTCTCCCAGCTCTCAAATTCTTTCAAGTTCTCCAGATTGCCCGCATACGTCAACGCATCTACATTAATGATCCGAATCTTATTTCCATACTTATGAAACATATAATGAATATAATTGGATCCGATAAAACCGGCTCCCCCTGTCACTAGATAGGTTCTCATAGTTTCCTCCAAATTTTGTTGATTATAAATCGATACAGTAACCTAATAGTAATGATACTGCCACATTCCCCTAAATTCAACCCTTAATAATGCAGATAGCTGATATTCATATCCACATCACCGCTGATCCCGCTGACTTTTCCCTTGGAAGAGTACTGCCACATATCATATCTCGTGGCTGTATAAGTCGGCGCACTGGCGTACTGCGCCAGCCAAATCTTATATCCTGTCAGACTTCCGGTATTGATCTTCTCATTGAGCCACGTCTTGTTCGCATAAATGCCTGCAGAATAGCCAGAATTCTGTACTGTCGCACAGAAAGCCTTACATACTGCAGTTCTGACATCTCTGCTCACGCCGTCCCCACGACCGCCGCTTGGCTCCACATCCAGAAAGATCGGATAGTTCAACCCATAGCCGTTCACCAGATTGAGCGCCATGGAGGCTTCTTCTACAGCTTCAACTTCATTAACCGCCTGGCTGAAAAAGTAAACCCCTACCTTCAAGCCTGCCGCTTTCGCCCCCTTGATGTTACTCCTGAATTTCGGATCCTCAATCAGCGCACCGGTAGAAGAACCCCTGTAACCACAACGGATGATCACATAAGAGACTCCTGAATTCTTCACCGCATTCCAATCAATGCTACCATTCCATTTCGATACATCAATTCCCATGCTGCCAGAATTAGACGACATCCTGCCATCGCTGCCGAAGCTGTACTTGGCTCCCTGAATAACCTGTTCCCCTGTTACATAATTTCCGTTTTTATCGTAGAAATATACGCTGCCATCGATCGTCTGCCATCCCGTATACCGGTATGCTGATGCCTCTGTCGATTTTTTGTAAAACTTATCGTATTTTTTGTAATCATCGTAGACCGCTTCATGGTAGGAACCGGAAGCATCCAAATAATACATCTGATTGCCATCTTTGTCCTTCAATTTCGCTTTGCCGTCCACTGCCGTGCTCTTCTTGACCGTTACCGTATGCGTTGCAGAAACCTTCTCCGCATCCGTACAGACCGCCTTGATCTCTACAGTGCCTTCCGCCACACCAGTAACGACACCCTTTTCATCTACAGTGGCAATCTCTTTCTTACTGCTGCTCCACGTCACCTTACCGTCTTTGGGTTCCGTCTGCGCCGTCAATGTAATTGTCTTGCCGACGGCCACTTCCTTGTCACCACTTATACTGATCTTCGAATAGGTATCCTGTACGGTCACATCACAGGTCAATTCTTTGCTTCCATCGGCAGCCTTTACTTTGGCCGTAATCACCGCTTTCCCTGTACCCGCTGCGGTAACGCTGCCGCCATCCACCGTTGCAACCGACTTATTACTGCTGCTCCAATCTACCGACTGTACTTCACCAGCCGTTACTTGTACCATCAGAGACGCTTTCTCTCCCTTTTTCAACGTCAGGCTCTTATGGTTTAACGCAACTTTCGTTTTCTCTGTCTGATCGGGCTGCTCCGTCTCATCCGGGTTCTCCGGCTTTTCCGGGCTCTCTCCTGGATTTACTGCCGATGCTGTGACCTTCACACTGCAGGAGGCCCTCTTCGTCACCCCATTGATCGTTGCCTCCACAGTGACCGTCGTCTCTCCCTCGCTGATACCAGTAACATTACCGCTTCCATCTACTGACGCAACACTGGGCGCATTACTCGTCCAGGCAACATTTGGAGAAGCGCTGCTGCCACTGACATACATATTGACAGTGACGCTTTCTCCCTGTTTCAGAGTAACACTGCTCTGGTCCAGAGAAATCGCAAACTCTTCTTCTGTTTCTCCTTCGGGTTCTGTTTCTTCCGTCCTTTCTTCCACAAGTTTTCTGAAGGCACTGCTGACGGTCCAAGGATCAGGAATATTCTTCTTGTCAACTTCTGTATATTTGTCTTTCCCTTCCCCTATTGGCGTTTTGGTGGATTCCACCCATTCCACTGTGTCTTTCAGAACAGATTCTACTTCTGTTGGCTTCGCCGTATCCTCCGCTGCAGCGTTTACTTCTGCCTCAGTCTTTACTTCATCTGCAACATCTACTTTCTTGTATGTCATCGTATCTGTAACTTTAACACTGCTTGCAGAAGAAGGTAGTTTGTAATCTGCATATTTCTCATCTGCAAAGGGCTTAATCTTTACGCTGTAATCCCCAGCAGCAACTCCAGTCTGATAGATAACGCCGTCCTTGTCCTCATCTTTCAGTTCAAAGGTCTTCTTACTGCTTACGACTTCAACCTCGAAAGGCACACCGCCAATCAATTTGCCAGTAGACTTATTGACAAATTTGATTTTTAAGTCAGATTTGATCGTGGTGAGATTCAACACCACCTCGGTTGCTCCCTTCTCATCTTCATCGGACTTCTGTTCTGTCTCTTCCTGCTCTTCCTCCTCTTCAAGATCAATCATCCCCGACAGCTTCGCCGATTCTGACACTGCAATCAGGCCGCTCTCCCCGATCACAGTAATCCCTTCCATCTCTGTTCCCAACGCTGCAAAAGCATCCACCTGTTTCTCAACAGATTTCGCGTTCACATAGAGACCACCTGCCAGAAAAACACCTGCCAGGACAACAATGCCGAGCATGGCTACCATCATATCAAGCGTACTCATATGCGTCAGAAAATATTTTACACGTTCTATGACGCCATCATCCTCATCATATCCATATTCGTCATACTCGTATTCCTCATCTTCTTCGTATTCGTCGTCCTCATATTCCTCGTCTTCGTATTCATCATACTCATATACTTCATCTTCCTCGTACTCCTCGTCTTCGTATTCATCATACTCATATACTTCATCTTCCTCGTACTCCTCGTCTTCGTATTCATCATACTCGTATACTTCATCTTCCTCGTATTCGTCGTCTTCATACTCCTCTTCTTTATAGGCTGCTCTGACTGGTTTTCTGCCTGCAGAGGGCTTTCTTGTTGTTGCCGCGCTCTGCTCCCGATTATAATTCTCAATCATCTCATCATCAAGACTTAAGAATTCCAACGTATCATCCGTCACATAGTCCTCATCTTCCTCGTCGAAACCGCCATCCTCTCCTGCAAAGAACTCCTCTATCACTGCATCTTCTCTGCTTTTTTGCCTGTGTACTCTTTTCGTTCCATTTCCTTTTCTATTCTTACTCTGCACGCTAACCTCCATATGTCACCTAATCGGCATCTCAGGATAAAACGGAAAATGTATGTTTTTAAACATTCTTCCGTCAATCTCCATACTGTTACTCTACAACATCCTCTTATCGCCATACCGTCGAATATCCACCTGATTTCAAGTGCACTTTATCCTGCCTGTGAATTGTGTCTTATGTAAACTTTCAACTTAACAAATCTGTAACATTATAGCATAGAACCGCATTACATTCAAGATTTTTTGGCTTTGTGTCCTTTTTGCACTTATTTTGGAGAGATTTACATAATATCAGTACATTTCGCGATGGTTTACACCGCCAAATATGCTATTTTACGTCAGAATCGCTTGACTTTATCAACCATAACTGACACAATACAAGAACAAGCTTACAATTTCAACACCAGTCACTTGTTTTCAACGTTTCATATTGAGGAAGGGATGTCTTATCATGATGTATATGCATTACTGCAATAGTTGCCAACGAGTTTATATGCTTAATGGACATAAGCAAAAATGTCCGAAATGCCACAAAGGAATCCGCGAATTAAAAATTTCTTACATGGATTATGTCACTATGAATCAGGAAGCAAGACAACAGTTCTGCAACTGTTGTGCAGATGATGAACAACTACAAATGCTAAGCACTACATATCGTATGTATAAGTATAGTAAATGGTATAAGGAATTGCAGACCCAACTGCCCCAGACCACGATACTTACTTACCCACTAACCGACAATTCTACGCGGGATAAAAAGATAACAATACTGCCATGATATCTCAACACAAACATGCACGGTCTTGTAAGGCAGCTACTGCCATTCCATGCGGCAAGACCAGTGCAAAAGCAATATTCCCCCAGCGACCATTTAGAAGAGCGTTACAAAAATCAACTTTTTTGTAGCGCTTTTTTTTACATGGAAAACATAAGATTTTATTAAAAAAATGCAAAAGCATGGATTTTTATAGTATTTCATAGTAAACTGATTGGTAGAAAGCTTTGCATTATGATTATATTAAAGAGGTAGACCATTATGAAGCAGAACAAACAGCAAGAAGCACGGAACAATGTTTTGTCCGCCAAACACACCCCCCATAAAGAACCCCAAAAATTCCAGATAAATATACACCTGATCCTCCTGGCCGCTATCGCATTGATCGTGGGTTTCTCTGGTTACCGCCTGTATAAATGGAACAAGGGCGTGCCTTCTGATTATGACCCGGACTACCAAACCACAGATTTTGACACGGAAGCGATGGACAATATTATTCCCTTGGCCCCGGACAAGCTGGAAGGACATGAGGACGATGGTGTGACCACAATCCTGTGTCTCGGTGATGATCCTTTTTCCCTGGAACGGGGAGAGGGTGGATTGTCTGAACAGATTGCGGCTAAGACGGGCGCGTCTGTTTACAACGGCTCCTTTACAGGCACCACCATAGCAGCGCAGTTTGAAGACTACAATGATGGCTATATCCTGGACGCATTCTCCTTTTCCTATGTCGCCCAGAGTCTGGCTTCCGGCAACTTCGACCTGATGAAGACTGCCGCCACCTACAGTTACGACGAATCCTTCGCGGAAAATACAGCCATGCTCGAATCCTTAGACATGAATACCGTGGACATGCTCTGCATCATGTACGATGCCAGCGATTATATCAACAAGAGACCCTGTGACGATCCTAACGATCCCTATGCTATCATCACTTATACAGGCGCCTTAAGAGCCGGTATTACCGCTATCCAGGAAGCCTATCCACACATCCGCATCGTCGTGATGTCTCATACTTTCTGCCATAACATCAATGAAGAGGGCAATTTTGAGAACGGCGACCGGGTCGATTTGGGACATGGTACCTTAAGCCACTACCTGCAGAAAGAACTGGATGCTACAAGCGAATGCGGCGTTTCCTTTATCGATAATTTCTATGGTTCTATCAATGAGGATAATTATCTGGATTATATGACGGATTACATCCACTTAAATGATGCCGGCCGGGAGCTGGTGGCAAGCCGCTTCGTGCAATGTATCTTTCCGAAACTGAACGCACCTGAGTAAGTAATCCTTTGCCATGAACTGTATAACAGATTATTTCACAGGGGGTCTGCTGACTGCAGGCCCCCTGTTTACTGGCTGAAACATTCTCTTACCTAAAATTCAACGTCAATATTCTACAGAAAAAAGTTCCTCAAAATCAAACCGTCCAATCACGTCTCTCATCTTCTCCAGCTCTTCCGCCATCTGCGCACTGTTTTCCACCTCACAATCCCCATTTGCAAAGCACTCCGTCATATAATGATTAATTCTGCTGTGATAATGGATCTCATCAGCATAATTGTTCAAGTCTGTCACGATCCATTCCTGATTCGGAAAGAAAAACACCCTCACATTATCATATGCCAGCATCCTGTCGGCAATATATTGATACTGTTCCATCGTTGCCTCCAGGTGGTTCTCTCTCATAATGTCATTCCAGTACAGAATACTGCCTGGTGGAAAGAAAACATAGAAGACCGTTTCTGGATTCTGCTCGATATATGGACAAAGATTGACATCCAGATTCCTGCCGGTATTCTCAAGATAAGCGTCCACCAGTGTCTCCTCTTCCACCGCTTCTGGCTGCTCATAATTGTGCATAACCCATTGGATGTTATAATATTCATCTGTCCACCAGCTCTGATAGACCGTAGCCAGATCCGTCTTATCCGGATCCGCCATTGGCCGCAGAATATAGTTGAGAAGCACATCTTTATTAAAGAGATACTGCACATCATTGACCAGCTCATCATCATACAGATAATACGGAACTGGATATTTCGTCTCCTCCACTCCGCCGGTATAAGCCGCCACATCCACACCAAGAAAGACCGTACTGACCTGATTACCACTGTCAAAAATCAGCTCCATGATATTCGACTGGTCCTTTGGATAGGCACCACTGTAATTGAGCTTAATTGTATGCAAGCCCATTAACTGTTCAAACCAGGTGGTATTAAAGTTAACCGTCATGGAAGAACCCAGGATCACACTGTCATACTCCATATGCTTGGCCATACCAGGATTCTGGCTGAGCTGGTTATCCACCAGATAAGGAAAATTCTCAAGAGGCGCATGATACTGAAAAAAAGGATCTACATAGATCACCAGCGCCGCTGTCATGGCAAAAAATAAAACCGTGACACATACTATGGATAGGAGCCATTTTTTGAATCGATTCATCTTGAAAACAGAGCCTTTCTTAAAATATGACACACTCGTCAGAAGTTATAATACAGGAATATACTCACCTCAGAGAAAGTGAGCACACACCATACTGCCAGCACCGCAAAAACGACAACAGAGCCCGCGCGGTACTTCATCCGCTTCATCCGCTCCGCCGCATCCGGCCCAATCATCGTCAGATAGATCCCTGCCGCCAGCATCAGCCACATCAGGATCGACCTGCTCCATGCCATATTGTCCAGGCGGAGTACTTTCAACACATACCAGAATTCATCCAACCGGAAACAATCCGCTAACTCCGTGGAGATCTTCTGTACCGGTCCCTTTATGGCAGTCAGAAGCATCTGGTTCGCCTGCGCGACGCTCTCCGCCCGGAAGTACACCTCTGCTGCTGCCACATAGGCTATCAGCAACACATGTGACACGATTGTCATAATTCTATAACGCAAGCTGCTTCTGTCAGATGCGGATCCGCTCCTACAGACGCTGCGATCCTCTCTGCACCTTTGCCAGAATCTTGTGATGACATAGAGCGCTCCCTGTGTCACAGCCCATACCAGATAATGCCAGCCGGCCCCATGCCACAAGCCGCTGAGCAGAAATACCACCATCAGATTCAGATACATCCTGGCCTTGCCTTTTCGGTTTCCGCCTAACGGTATGTACACATATTTCGTAAAGAACCGGCTCAACGTGATATGCCATCTTTTCCAAAAATCCACAATATTCACTGCCTTATAAGGCGAACGGAAATTAGCGGGGATCTCCATACCCAGCATCTTGCCAATCCCCCTGGCCATATCACAATATCCACTGAAATCAAAATAAAGCTGCAAAATATAAAACAGCGCGACAAGAACCGCATCCGCCCTGCCAAGAACCTCTATATTGGCGTACCCATAATCCACTGCCGCCCCAAACGTATCGGCTAACAGTACTTTCTTCGCAAGCCCCAGGACAAAAAGGCCGCATCCTTCTGCAATCATCTCCCACTGCACACGTTCTCTGCCAATCTTCTCAAACTGGGGAATCATTTCGTTATGGTTGACGATCGGACCCGCAATCAACTGCGGGAAAAAAGCCACAAACAAGGCATAGTTAAGAAGAGAACAGTCCCTCACCTCGCCCCGGTAGGTATCCACCACAAAAGAGATCTGCTGGAACGTAAAGAAACTGATTCCAAGAGGCAGCAAAATATTTCGCATGGAAATGGAACTGCCAAACACAGAATTCACAGTAGACAGAAAAAAGTCAAAATACTTGAAATAAAACAACACGCCAAGATTCGCCGCCACGGCTGCTATCATCAGCTTTTTGTCCTGTCTGCGCGACAAAATCCTGTGAAATACATAATTTCCAGCGATACTACACACCATGATCAGCAGATAAGAAAGATTGAAATAGCCATAGAACCAGAAGGACATCCCTACCAAAAACACTCTGGCCAGCCAGTCCCTGCGCAGATGCAGAAAACTATAATAACCAAGCACACATATGGGGAAAAACAGAAATATAAAAATATATGAATTAAATAACATTTCTACCTCAATTCCCGGTTTCCATATCCCGGTAGATCACAAACTCTCCCACCTGCCCATACACTTCAAAGCCATGCTTCGTCAGAGGTTCTGTGATCTCCCTGTCCTCTTTCAGCACAATATAGGCACAAGGGTACTCTCTCGCCAGTTCCACAAAAGTCTTCGTCTCGATCACCTCTGCCTGTTCCATCGCCTCATACATGGCATGATAGTAATCCCACCTGGAGATCAGCATTTCCCGTCCATAGGGCAGCTCAATATTCGTGCTGTACTGTCTCACATATGTGAGCAGATCCGCCGGCACAAGCACTGTGATCCGTCCTTCCTCCGGTTCGATCAGATCCACAAGATCTATCGCCTCCTGCGGAAGATGATAGGCATTCTCCGCTTTCACAATATGTTCGCTGTCATAAACATAGTCGCCGCCCAAAACGATCAGTGCGCACATAACTGCAACACCAATCCTGCAATGCTTCGCGAATAATTTAAGCGTCCCGTAGGCGCTGACCAGACTCATCTGCAGAAGCCACAGGAGCCTGTAATAGGTTTCCGAATCCTGCAAAAGCCTTACAAACACTTTCCGAAACAGGGGACAGAAAAACATTGCCAGAAGCAGTGTGGGCACATAGACAAAAACCGCCCGTTTATGCCTGTCTTTCTCCGTAAACCATAAATACAGCAACATACCAAGGTAGAGAAACGCCAGGTAATGATTCTGGTGGAACCCCATGTAATTTTTGAAAATAACAACACTTTCTAAAAAGATACCCCACATATCTTATTCCTACACTTTCCAATCAACTCCCATGCGCCGGTATTACCTGACCGCACTTATGTCATTGACATGCTGTTACCGCATCAGATAGCTATACCCCATGATCAGATAGGACAGCACATAGATCACATTGGGAATACAGACTGCCCCCATCTTAAACACCACTTTATAATCCCGCTCCACAAACGCCAGACACAATGCCGTCACCGCCATCAGAATCGATACCAGAAATACCGCTATGGAACTGCATATACCTGCTGTGATATTGACACAGACAAGCAGCATCCATATACCTGTCCTTTGCACGTCTGCTTTGGGCTGACCATCAGAAACATACTTCTTCCTGCCCCTGTAAAGCAAAACAAACAGCCATAGCAGCGCCGGAATGACCAGACTGCCCGCCACAGCCTTGCCCTGCCAGGTTCTGGTCAGGAAAAAGGTCTCATTGGTATAGATCGATACATTCCCGAAAATCTGAAGTACAGCCATAAGGATCATGAAAAGCGGCAGCCTCTCCGCCGTTGCTCCTCTCTTTCTGTCCTCCCAATCCTCCTGCCGATCAAACAGCTGTCTGCCGATCTCCAAATATACAAGATAGGTCAGAGGGATCAAGACAAACGGCATGATCGTATGGGATAACACTGTCGCATGGACTTGACTCTTCTGCGCTACAAAAGCGATCCACATCGGAAATACCGCGAGTGCATGCCGGATATCCAACCCCGTATGCCGCCCTGTATACGGCAGAATACTGTACATCGTGTCGGCCTGCTGTGCGATCAGGGATTCTACTACATAGTAAGCATCGTCTCCATCCATGGAAGCATAAGCCGCCGCTCTGTAAAGCTGAAAAGCGAGCAAAACCAAAAACAGCAGCCACTCGATCCGCTCCGCCCAGGACATCCTGCGGATGCCGCCCGTTATAGAAGCTATACCACCTGCAGTCCTTCCTCCATTTCTCTCCCGGCTTCCCAAAGAATCCTCCTGCCCGGATACCGCCCTTCTCCTGCCTCGCCAGGTAATCGCTATTCCGGCAGCAGCACATAATATGCTGGAAAGCAGAAACAAATTGGAAGCCAAAATAAAATTATCATATTTGACAAACAATACCACTGGAATCGTCTCGATCCCATACAGCGCCCACATCGTAAAATAACCCGCAAGAAAAATAAAACCGGGCCTTTTTCTTGCTTCCGCTGTAAAATGAGCCGGAATCAGACCAATGCAAAACGGTATGATCACAAGCCAGAAAAATAAACCTGCTGTTTGAATCATTTAGTACCTCTCTACTCTATAAATACAGTCCGCACAGCGAATGTGCCCCTCTGCCTGCATAACGACCCTGTGGAGATCTGCCGGCAGATATCAGCATGCCGTTTCGGAATATCCCATGTACATTATCCCAGTATATCATTACAATAGAAATGCGGCAAGATGTCCCTGTACAATCATACCTGAATATGGTAAACTGGATTTGTTGTCCACAGAGGCAGAATGTGAGGTATCCCATGAAGAAAGTATACGTTATCGGCGCTGGTCCTGCAGGACTGACCGCCGCTTACGAATTATTAAAGCAAAGCGATGCATACGATGTCACCGTCCTGGAAGAAAGCGATGCTATGGGCGGCATCTCCAAAACCGTCAATTATAAAGGCAATCGCATGGATATGGGGGGCCACCGCTTCTTCTCCAAAGTTCCGGAAGTAAATGAATGGTGGAATAATATGCTGCCCTTACAGGGTGCGCCCACTTATGACGATATCGTACTTCACCGCCAGATGACGCTGACGCCTGGCGGTCCTGATCCTGAGAAGGAAGACCGGGTCATGTTACGCCGCCACCGAGTATCCCGTATTTATTTTAAACAGAAATTTTTTGATTATCCTATCTCTTTTAAACCGGAGACCTTTATGAATATGGGACTGGTCAACACAGTCCAGGCAGGGTGCAGCTACCTTGCCTCTGTAATCCATAAGCGGAAAGAAAATTCCCTGGAAGATTTCTATATCAACCGTTTTGGACGCAAACTTTATTCCATGTTTTTTGAGTACTATACCGAAAACCTTTGGGGCCGTCATCCCAGTGAGATTGCACCTGACTGGGGCGCCCAGCGTGCGAAAGGCCTGTCCATAGCCGCCATTATCAAGGATGTTTTCTCCAAGATGATCCCTGGCAGGAAGAATCAGGCCGTGGAAACTTCCCTGATTGAAGAATTCAGCTACCCCAAACTTGGCCCTGGCCAGTTATGGGATGTGACTGCGGATGAAATCCGCAAAATGGGCGGCACCATCCTCACAGGATGTCTTGTAACCAAGCTTCACAAGGATGCAGATAACCGGATTACCTCCCTTACTTATCTTCATGATGGAAAATCCATTACTGTAGATGGGGACATCTTTATCTCTTCCATGCCTGTCAAAGACTTAGTCGCCGGTATGAACGATGTACCAAAGAAACCAGCTGAAATTGCCGCTGGACTTCCCTATCGCGATTACATGACTGTAGGACTTCTGCTGCCGAAGCTTAACCTGAAAAATAAAACGAAGCTTAAGACAATTGGCAATATCGTTCCTGACTGCTGGGTTTACGTCCATGACCGCGATGTACAGCTCGGCCGCTTCCAGATCTACAACAACTGGTCTCCCTACATGATCAAAGATCTGGAGCACACCGTATGGATTGGTCTGGAATACTTCTGTTTTGAAGGAGACAAGTATTGGTGTATGTCGGACGAAGACTTTACCAGATTTGCCGTGGAAGAAATTGTCCGCATGGGACTGATTAACTCGCCAGAAGATGTGATGGATTCCCATGTGGAACGCGTCAAGAAGGCATATCCTGCCTATTTTGATACCTATAAGGATATCGATACCCTCGTCGATTACCTGAAAACCATCGATAACCTCTACTGCGTAGGCCGTAATGGCCAGCACCGTTACAACAATATAGACCATTCCATGGTCACTTCTTTCGAGACTGTAAAGAATATCCTTCACGGAATCAAAAACAAAGACAATATTTGGAATGTCAATACCGAAAAAGTGTACCACGAAACAAAATCATAGAAGAACCGTCTTTACCCCCTTGCAGGAAGAAACCGCTGCTATGGCTTTCTTCTCGTAAGGGGGTATTTCTATATCCTTCCTTGTTTTTGTACTACCCGGCATATAATCACCTGCTTTCCATCAGCGGCCTTAACACTAACTGCTTACTTGTATTTTCTGCGCCGCACATACAAGCAGTTCACCGCCACCACCCCCAGGCTGACTATCAGCACAAAATAGAAATTGATCCCTCTCGTCACATACAGGGAAGGCATCAGATATTCTCCTGTGAAAATACCGCTGAATACATTTCTATACATAATCTCCGTAATCCCCTGGGCCCCCGGCACAGGTAGCATATCCACAGCAATATAGACCGTCGCCTGCAGCAGCATGACAGTCAGTGCATCCACTCCTTCCAGAGAAAATCCACAATATATGATCCAGGTCAATACAAAAACACTCATTCTTTGCAGAAACGTAAAGAAACACACAGCCAGTACTTTGCCCTTATGCGCCAGCAGGAAATGCACCGCCCCCTGATACCCATCCACAAACTGAATGATCTTGTCCCGCCGCGTTTCAGACCGCTTCAACAGCCCTGCGCGTACAAGCTGCTTTTCCATCCAGAAAATGATTCTTTTCATGCTCTCCGGCGCCAGCATCACGGCCAGGAGAAGCGCGACCAAAAGCGCATTCAGCGCAAGGCCCAGCAGAAACAGCGGAAAATATTCTTCCAGATAGCCTCGCAGCGGCCGATGCCAGAACACCAGCGTACCAATGCCGATCACGACAAGCACCAGCTTATAGATCAGGGCCACCGTCATCAAAACGACTGACGATTCCGACAGGCTGTTGCGGTCCTTACTCATATAATAAAGCTGCATGGGCTGTCCTCCCGTTGCAGACGGCGTAATCCCTGAATAGAAAAACCCAATGAACGAATAACAGATACATCTGCCCAGACGGCTTCGCCCATTTAAAGATCGCAGCAGGTAAAAGATCATGATACCTTCTGCACTGACAAAAAACAGAGCCACCCCAAGCGCTGCACACAAAGAAAACGGCGATAACCTGCCAAGCGCTTGACGGATCCGCCCCATATCCTGTCCACGAAAGATCGTGTAGAACGACAGGGCCATCACGGCCAGGAAAAAGATTCCTTCCAGAATCCTTTTCCGATCGACCACTATTCCTTTTACCCGGTTCTGGCTAACTTCCATATGCCACCACCCTTTCCGACGCCCCCGCACCATACAGCCCTGGCTGTGTTCGTTCCCTATCCTTATCATTTCGCTTGCTGCCACCCTGTATTCCCGGCAGCCTGTACTTTCCTATTTCCTCTGTTGTCACAACGGTCTGTGCCAACTGCACACTTGCTGCCGCAGCCACCTCTGCCTTCTCCGGTACAGCCCACACAAACCTGGCCAGACTTCCTTCATAAATCACCCTGTTATAAGCATATTGGCAGAAATCTTTCGGCGTCACCAACGAAAAGTGCTTTCCACAGATGCTGATCTGGTACTCCTCCAAAAGCCGCGCAATATAAGAAGAGCAGGTGTACTGGCCTTTGAGATAGAAAGGACGTCCGAGTGCGATAAACGGCAGTCCAGGCACTGCATAATGGTAATGATACCGCTTCTTGTAATCCTGCCGCAGTCTTCTCTGGATGCCGGCCTTCTGCGCTTTCGTGCATTCCAGCTCACAAATCTTATACACTGCTGTCGGAAAGGCCCGCAGAATCTTCTCCTTATCTTCCCTCTCAAATCCGGCAAACCAAGGCACCCTGGGATTTCTCCTTCCGAAACTGTACGCCTCCTCAAGTCCTGCGTCCAATCCAATCACCACATGAATATATCTCTGTCCCAGAAATCTCCTGATCACCGCCGCAAAGATCCCTGGCGTATCCACCATCGCTATATAAATATGCTCCATGAAAGCAACCCCTTTCCAAACTTCTCAATATGCCTCATCTATCCCTTCCGCCTTGGAAGAATGTATGCCTCCTGCCACAGTATAACTCCCTCTTTATTGGAACTGGTAGATCTTCCTCGCCGCCCGGTAGCCGCTCTTGGTCAGCATGCCGCCTAATCTTCCTGGCAGATACGTAAAGCCGCTCAGCGTCGTACATCTTAACCGGTAATACAGTCGTGCGTTCTCTTCCTTAATTCCTCTCCAAAGCTGCTTCCTCTTGCTGTATGCTTCCTGGGAATTAATCAGCAGAAGATGAATCGAGGAAATTGCCATCATAATCGATATGTTACGGCACATATACTCTGCCAGTTTCGGATAGATCTCTCTCACTTCATGCAGGTCCACACATTTCGAAACAATCTGTGTTACCATGATCTGCTGGTCAATCCGGCTCATCAGCACCTTTTCATTGACGGACTGGTCCGCTCTTCCAATATAGTAATGGTATAGATCAATACTCATATAATATATATGATTGACAGCAGGCAGCGGCTGATAGGCAAAAATATTATCTACGTAGAAAGTGTGCTCTGGCAGGACAACCCCAACCTGACGCAGCACCTGCGTCCGGAAAATAAGCGCATGCATGATCAGATATTGGGAGGCATGGAATCTTCCAATGTCATTCCAGCCGCACATTTCCTCGATCGGAAACACATTACTGTACTGCATAACCCGGCTCGTGCCATCATCCAGATGGTCATAGACATAGTTGCACACAAACAGATCCGGGATTTCACTGATCAGACATGCCTGCCTCTTGACATAGAATCCCTTAATCCTGTTCAGCAATCTGAAATATGCGTCTTCCTCCAGCCAGTCGTCAGAATCCACTACCTTGAAATAAACCCCTGCCGCCAGTGCAAGCCCCGTATTGACACCGGAACCATGGCCGCCGTTCTTCTTATGCACCGCCTTCACAATGCCTGGATAATGCTTCTCATACTCGTCTGCGATCGCACCTGTGCCATCCGTAGAACCGTCATCCACGATAATAATCTCAACCTCATCTCCTCCAGGCAGAAGCGAATCAATACAGCGCTTCATATAATCCTGTGAATTATAGCAGGGAACTGTAAATGTTATGTATTTCATGGTTATACCTCCAAATTCTATTTTTGTGAGTTATCATATGCGCATTATGACCTTTTTGTTGCTGTTGTGTCCTTGTTCCTCGTTCTTTCTATTTATCATAACGATAAAAACTTCCAGTTTTCTTCAAGTTTTTATTAAGATATTCTTAAAAAAGCTTTCTATTGTCTTAAAAACCAAACTACACCTCTCCAATAAAAAAACGAGCATAGCTCGTTTACGAGATTCGCTTCGCGAACTCGAATAAGCGTAGAAATTTCCTATACCATAAAAAAACTCTGACGGATTCCCAGAAGTTTTCTTTCTTGCAAAAGTTCTTCTGGAAATACGTCAGAGCTGATCATACACCGCTTCTTTCCGTCTTCTATTTCACGATACGCTCCAACACTGTATCTGCGATCTTATTCATTCCCTCCGGCGTCGGATGTATGCCGTCAGATGTCATTTCCGGCATATTCTCAAACGTAATCCCACAGTGGTACAGATCAATCACCGGTATCCCTCTGTTTGACGCGATCTCCCGGATCCGGTCAGAATACTCCTCCGATGTCAGATTCTGTCCGTTGACAAAGGGTACAAAAGGTTGCTCCTCCGTTCCCCAATCTCCAAGGGGCAGCAAGGTACAGCAGTAAATCTGTGACGAAGGATATTCCTGCCCCAGCTTATCAAGAATCAGCGTGTATGCATCGCTGAATTGTTCCACGCGCCCTTCTTCCACTGCCTGAAGACCATCGTTGTCTCCCACCGGCGCACTCTGCACCACATCGTTGGAACCCATATATACAAGAATAATATCCGGCTCTTCTCCTTCTGGCCCGGCCAACTGGGAAATCCTGTGGTCACTGCTGCCAATCATGGGGTCTTGCACCCTGGAATCTCCGAAACAGGTACTGCCGGAACTGGAGCCATTCGCACACAAGGTGATTTCTGCTTCTTCCAGCACAATCTTCCACCAAGTCTGTGACACATCTTCTACCGCGCCATTGTGTGGATAGAAAACGCTGTTTCCCTCCGGGATCCACCCCTCGAAGGTGGAAATGCTGTCTCCCAGAATAGAAAGTCTGACCGGATCCGTTCCTGACAACTCTCCTGGTACAGCGCTATCCTCCCTTTCGTTCTCTTCCTCCGCCTCCCTATTGTCTCCCGCTTCCTGTAAGAAGGCACAGGATGACAACAACATCGCCGCCAGGCAAAACGGCACACACATCCATCTCTTTCTTTTCATCTGTCTCTTCACACTTTCTTTGCTTCTCTCACACTGGAAAATTCCCTAAACAAGGCGCTTCCTTACTTTCTGAATACCGACTGTCTGGCGCCATGCATCTGATCATGATGCTTGAGCACGTCATTCACCGCATCCATACGCAGTCCGGCGTCGATGAAGTCACAGTATTTACAGAAAGGATAATTCTGTCTGCCATCCCGCACCGCATCCCGCAGCTCCCGGTATTTGGCGCTGCTCCATCCTTCCTTTAAGGAAACTTTGTTCAGATCCGCCAGCTCTGTTGTCTCGAAATTGTCACAGCAGCAGATGCCCATCTTACCGTTGGGCATGATCCACATATCCGTATAAGGCATCAGACAAGTCTCCTTGATCACCTTACCTGCAGACTGCTTATTCGGCGCGCTGCCCGCCCTATTTGTCAATACTTCCTTCAGATAACGGATCTGGATCAGAATATCCACATCCTTAAACTCCTCCGGATGCGCTTTCACATATTCGTATATCACCTGTACATTGTCATGCATCTTCATACTCATGCCATAGTTATTGATGATCAGCTGATTCACATAGGGTACGATTTCCTTCACTTTATCCACATTCAACAGTAATCCGTTGGTCGATACGAAGATGAAAGCCTCTGGAAGCTGCTCCCTGGCATACTTGTGGAACTCCACAATACGGTTGTCCAGCCACGGCTCATTGTTGCCGTACAGTGTCAGATGTCCCTTATATCCCCAATCACGAAGCTGGTCGATCACGGAATAGTACAGGTTCTCGTCAATCTTCTTGTAGGGACGCTTCTCCGCATTGATATTGGCCGTACAGAACTCGCATGTGCTGTTACAGCGGTTGACCGTCTCCAGATTCACCACCACCGGATGGGGCGTCTCCTTCTGGCTGTAAAAATAATCAATATACTTGCGCTGCTGCCTCCTCCTGGAGATAAACTGCAGTTTTAAATAGCTCTCGCTCGACAGTCTGGGAAGAAATTTTCTGGCATTCCAACCCAGCACGCCTGCAAAATTGTGTACTCTTATTGACATATAGATCACCATGCCTTTCTCTTTCCCTGCGGTTTGGGGCCACAGGGATAAATCACTTTCCTGTTTTTGTATCAGCAACGCAGACCTCCGTCTGCCCCTCTGGATTCTGCTTTTCCTCGGCCGTTCCCTTTCTGGACTGGTCAGTTCTCCAGTCCGGCAGCCTTGTACACATAGACCGTACAGCTGCCATCCTCCGCCGTCTCGCTCATCAGCAGCTTCAATCCAGCCTCCCCGGCATTGGTCAACGCAATCCGGGAGAAAATATAGACCCCTCCCAGCTCCTGGAAAGCGTTTCCATCAATATAAATATCATTATCCGTAGCATACACCGTTTTCGTCGCGCTGACAATGCTTAAATCCGTCCCCGAATACAGATAAGCCCTGGCGCCCCAGTCGTCATAATATATCCGCGTCTGTTCTACCCGCTCTAAGGCCGGTGCGATGATTTTGCGGAAATCCTCTTTATATTGCTGCGGATAAAACCCCAGGTAACCATCCAATGTGGCGATGCCATTATATTCTAAGACCGCGGGATGCATGCCATAGGCTGCTGACCATTCCCCTTGATACCCGATTTCTTCCTTGATCCTGGCAAAAAGTTCCTGGGCGTAGAACTGTTCATAATCCAGTTCGTCCACTTCACTTCCATGAAAATATTCATAAGCCCTGTTATAACATGTAAAATACAGGTCGTTATAGCGGTTGGGCGTCAGAATCACCGCCAGGACTGCAATACAGATAATGACATTCGCCGCCCACATCGCCCAGATCCCTCTGTCATAAAGCCGGATCAGTACAAGAAACAGCGCTGCATACCAGAGAAAAGGATTGAAAAAGATCGTCCGGTTAAACTGCCACCCCTCCAGCGGCGGGATCAGCATCTCCACCAACCTCCTGAGGGGGCCAAAATCATACAGTCCATAAATAATACTGTTAAACACAAGAAATGCCATCAGGAAATTAAACGGGTCACGAAAAATCTTCTTCCACTGTCTCTCATACAGATAGCTGCCATTGAGAATCACAAAATAGACCATACAGACCGGGAGCGCTACCTTCCCATGCACGCCGTCTGCATGGAAAATCCCTTCTTTCCAGACCGTGTAAATCTCCTGCAGGATTTCCGTCACCGTTAAGTCTGCATTGACGATGGAGGACCGGATTGTCTCCTCCTCCCCCAGAAGCATCTGCCCAAACAGCCTGTACTCACATCCCACATAGCCAAACGAGAGCACCACCAAAGCCACTATAAGCGTCCACGCCGGCTTTTTGTCCCGGATAGACAGCCACAGGATCGCAATGACCAGGTAACCCAGTATAAAAATTCCGTGATAAGAAAAATAAGACACCAGGGGATACATAAACAGCGCCAGATACCATCCCTTCCCCCCATGCCTGTAAATCTTGACTAACAGATAGATACACAACGGGATCGAGGCAAATGCGAATCCAAACGCCGGAAAGAACCAGATGATGCCATATGCAAATCCCGTCATATAAATGACAGGCCTGTAAACGACACACTTGTCAGGAAAAAGTTCTCCCGATAACAGACGGAAAGAAAACATCCCCAACAATATTTTACCCAGAATGCCTGCCACATACGCAGTATACGTAGGGAAAAGCATATATAACATGCTGTAAAGAGAAAGTTCCGAGGGAAGATTATCCCTGTCAATCCCACCCAAAAAGGGAATCTCCACGCCATGTCGTAAGAAACTGTCCGTATTCTTCAACATCTGGAACTGCGCAAGAAACAGATCCATATTATCATGTACAGCAATGTAGCTGTGTTCCCCATATCCGAAGAGGACTCCTGCTGTCAGAAGCAGAAAGCCGCCAATTGGAAAGAGAAACCAATATTTTGTTGTCCAAAGGAACCATCTTTGTTCCGTCAATTTTCTCATGGACGCTCTGCCCTTTCCCTCTGCTTTTCTCTATGCCTGCTGTTTTCTTTTCCGGAATACAAACAATTTCTGGCCAAAGAAATTCATGACAATAAAGATACCCATCCCAAGGATCATCGCTACATTGTCCACGATCACCTTCGGCTGCGCTGCAAGTACCTTTTCCACAAGTGGCTGCGCCACACCAAACGCCGCCAGATAACATACGATAATGTTTAACGCAAAGCGCCAGGGCAGCCACTTATCCTTATGCTCTACCTTAAAAGTCACCTTGCTGTTTGCGTAATAGGAAAAAACACTCCCGATAAAGTAAGAGATTCCGCTGGACAGCCAGTAATTCATATGGATCAGGTTATAGAGCACTGCCATAATAACCCACCCCATGAAAGTATTAATCACGCCTACCATGCCAAAATGGATCACTTCCATGATAAAATCCTTGTATTTCATAAACAGCGTTTTCATTGTTCAGACCATGCCTTTCTCCCAGCCGCAGCAATTCAGCCTTCAGCTTCCCTGTAACAAGTCTATTGTTCCTATTTACATTTCCCTATGGATCCCCTTATAATAATGGATAGAATAAGGTGTCCTGCCTCTACAGACAGCGGATGCCGCAGACAGATAAGGAGTTGCCCATGCCGTCTTTAGACGTACACCATATCGGCTATTTAGTCAAAAAGATAGAAAAAGCCAAACAGGCTTTCCTCGCCCTCGGTTACCGTATCGAACAGGACACCGTTCTGGACGATCTCCGCAATGTCAAGATCTGTTTTCTGATAAAAGACGGCTACCGCATCGAACTGATTTCCCCCGTTTCAACGGACTCCGTTGTCTCAGGTCTCATGAAAAAATATAAGAACAGTCCCTATCATATCTGCTACGAAACCGTTGATCTTGACGCTTCCGCTGCAGAGCTGACCGCAGACGGTTTCCTTGCCATTGACACGCCCACCCCGGCCCCGGCATTAGGCGGCCGCCGTGTTGTCTTCCTGACAAGCGCCTCCGCCGGCATGATCGAACTGCTCGAAAAGGATCTCTCCTCCTAGACGAATCTGCGTCCGCTACGGCCGCCGCGCCTCTCACGGCGCTATTTCTTCCCTGACATACATGGTGATCGTGCCACAGTTTATTTCTTTGAAACCATGCAGGTCAAGACTCGGCTCATAGCACCAGTGCCGGTCTTCCTGGTTGTACATCACCACAACGTCGATCTCCTCAAACGCTGCCTGTTCGTCTTCCCTTGGACCAAATGAGCGGTTTATCTTATTCTCTTCCTCTTCCCAATAGAAAACTTCATCATATCCATGGAGCCGGAACCAGTAATACATGGTCCTGTTTCCTTCCAGATTTGGCGCAAAGCACGACAGCACTTTTCGATCTGTCCCCTGCACCAGCTCCAGCGTAGACTCCATCATCGTTTTAATGCTCTCTCCCCGGTAAGTAAAATACGCCGCTTCCCGCAGCACAACCCTTCCATGTGCCGCCAGCATCAGAAACAGACATAGTACATAGACGATTCTTCTCTTTCCGCTTAATGGCCTGAAATTGCATCCCACGATCACAAAGAAAAAGGCAAATCCCAGAACACAAGGCAACAGATACCGTTCTGTCATGGAAGTCTTACTGTAACTGACACACTGCGGGACGATTACCGCAAGCGCCAGCAGAATCTCCCAGCCAAGTTTCTTAAACTGCTCCCAATAAGTCAGGAAGATCAACCCCAGCACAACTCCGAATCTCACATACCATTTCAGATCTGTATGCGCCGCCAGACTCCACGCCTGCACGTACTGCTCCATGGTGACACTCTCATCCAGCCCCACATAGGAATAATTGTTCGTACCGATCACAAACACGATCAGAAACATTTCCACTACAAAAATAAGTCCCAGTGCAAGAAGATACGGCAGTCTGCACTTCACCGCCTCCCAGAGATGCAGGAATGTCACTTTCCTGCCCTGCATTTCCTCATACAGCACATACAGACCCACAAAAGGCAGGGTCAGAATAAATGGCTCCTTATAAACCGACATCAGGAAAAAGGCACCTATACTGCCAAAAGAATACCATCTGCGCCCTGTCCTGAGCCATTTGAGCAAAAGATAAAACCCCAGCGCAAACATCATAATATCATAAGATTCCTGCGGCCCTAACTTCCACCAGACCGCAGACTGGTAACCCACAAGCACAGTCAAAGCAAAGAGTGCCGCATAGACCATGTTACATTTCATCTGCCTGGCACAATAATAAAGAAGCACAAGCGCTGCCACGATCTCTGCCGCCTTAATAACCGACATTGCTGTCAGATTAATGCCGAATACCGCTGCCATCAGCACGCGGTTGATATAATACAGAGGCCGGAACCGCATGGTCAGGTCGTATCCTACTGCTTCTTTCAGACAATCCCAAAGGCTTCTTCCTTCCAGCGTCATCCAATCCACATATTTGGCGAATTCCCAATCGTCCACCAGATGAAACCCCGACGTCAGCGTTCCCATAAACATCACAACACCGAACACAAGCACGGCAAAAAAACTCCATGCAAGCGCTGCTTCTTTCTTTCTGCCAAGTTTCTCCAACCAATGATAGAATTCCTCTACTCTGTTGATGATCCGATCCGCCATCCCGCCTTTACCAACTTTCCCTTTATCCTAACTGCACGATCCTGTCCTGCAAAATCCCAGGGCCGCCTTAACTGATCTGGCTAAGAATGATATCCGCCATCTCACCCACATTCTTCATGGAGACCACCTGTCCCATGCTAAATTTCATACCGAACTCCTGCTCTACCGCTGCCAAAAGATTGATATGCTCCAGAGAATCCCACTCCTCAATATCGTCTGCCGTTGTCGCATCCGCTACCGTGATCTCCTCATCATCAAATACATCCCTGAATACTTCGTTTAACTTTTCAAATACTTCTTCTCTGCTCATCACTTTTCTCCATTTTCTTTTCTGCCTGGTGATCTAGCTCGTCTCCACAGGCCGTTCCACAATACTATAATCTTTTTTCGGTCGTTTGGCAACTATTGCCTTCTATGCAGGATAATCCATCCTCTTGTTCAGATAAACCAGCCATCTATCCTTCCACCGTGATCACCGTATTCTTCTTCCCATAATTATCCCCAATCTCAAATTTCCAGCAGCTGTTTCCCTCCTCGTCCTCATGAGTCTTCACAAATCCCATCACTCCATAGAACTCTTTCACCATTCCATTTTTCGCTGTGGGATAATAATATCCCAGGATCGTACGAATCCCACATTTCTGGCAGGCTTCCACCACACTGTCCATCATGGCATATTCCATATCCCGCTTCAATACCCGGCAGCTCATCAGCCATAGCTCTAAGTGCAGTACGCTTTCCACCTCATCTTTCCTTCCGATCACAACAGAAACGACACCATTGTCACCAAACTTATCCTCCAGTTTTCCATACCGTGTAATATAGGCATCGGTTACTGCAAACTGCTCGATCTGGCTCTGTGTGCAGCGCTTCGTAGTCAGATTAAACTGATTGCTCTTGTTCGTCAGTTGGGCAATCCGCGCCATGTACATGGGCTCAAACGGCCTGATTGTCCCTTTCATCTCAAGCGAACGCAGATATTCTCTATAATCACCGAAGTTTTGCTGTTGTTTCTGCCTATCCAGATTTGCCTTATACATTTCATTGCGTTTCCTGTCATCTTCTGACAGTTGTGTCACTTCAAAAAATCCTGCATGATCCAATATACGGATATACTGCTCCGGCCTGCCCATCGCAGGTACCGCCACTCCTGGCACCTGCGCCGCCACAATCTCCCTCTCTGCCGGATTGTCATCCACGAATACCAGACTGTCCGGCAAAACGTTCATCTCATTGGCGATCTCCACAATGTTTTTGCTCTTTGGCTCCCAGTTTGCCTTGATCAGAATAAAATCGTCTGGTCTCAGTACCCCTTCCGGATGCTCCAGCCCGGCGATGGCATTCTCATATTCATTTTTGGAATTGACGTTGAGCATCACGCCGATCTCTTTGTGTGTTTTGAGATAGCTTTGAAATTCTGCATAGACCTGCCCCATGGAAGTTTCCTGTCCAATTTCCAGATTCTCTACGCCATCGTCTCCCACGATACCGCCCCAAAGTGTATTGTCCAGATCCAGCACCAGGGATTTCTTATTCTTGCCAAAAACAGCTTTGATGATATTGGACAGACTATAGGCAAACGCTGGAATCGCCTGCATACACAAGGCGTACTTATACATATGCCAGTAAAAAGGATCTGCCCATCTGTCCAGTCCGTATGCTGCTGCCTGATAATTGATATCGTGAATGTAGAAACCCGTATGTTCCCTCGCATACTGATAAAACTTTTCGTTCAACCTGTTCAGGAAACTGATCCGCCCCTGCACATAGACTGCTTCCTGGTTTCCAAACACCCGGTAGAATGGATGCTCAAAGTTATTCTGTATCACTGGACAATGGTACTTGTCCGCAATCTTCTCCCACATTACCTGGAAATGCGCATACTGTTCCTCCAGCAACGCTTCAATCTGCCCCGCCTGGTCTGTCACCGCCGGGTAAGATGTGACATTCCGGTTCGATGTATGAATATAGATCAGATCCGGGGCAAATGCTGTCAATTCCTCATGATCAAACATCACATCCTGCCAGTACTGTGCGTATTCCGACTCATAAAACTGCGGCATAATTCCCTGATTCAAGAGAAAGATCTCCAGAACCCTGATGATATCATGTGTCGTACTGCCTCCCAGCACCGCAATCCTTTTCGTAAGGAAATCCGTCCTGCTCTCCAATAACTGCCGCTTAATCTTCTTTGATTTCTTCAAAATATATTCACTGTCAAAGGGATACTCCAACTCTTTCATGTAAACCTCCCTGATGCCGCTTAGCCGGCACCTTATATTCTTAGGCGGCATTCTTTGCTGCCCAGGCATCTCCTACTGCTTCTCTCCCGTTTATCTTATCATATTATATCCTTGTTTTTCCATATCCATAATGCTAGAATATGGATGGCCGTAACCGCCGATCCTATTCAGATTGAACGGATATCTGTAACTGGAACGAGGACACCGCAACTGCTTTCGTCACAATCCCATTTAATTTATACGATAATTATGATAGAAAGGAAGCCTGACCCCAACATGTTAATCTTATCAGACAGAACTCACTTACGACATATCATATCCATCCTCCTTGTCAATCTCATTCTTTTTCTGGTCGCATGGAGCAATTATAAGCAGGATACAAATCTGCGCATCATTTCCTTATCCGATCTGCAGCCTTATCCCGGCGCAGAAGCAATTACGTCCATACCGGATGCAGAAGCTCCCTATGACAGTATCACCATTGGAGAAGAAGGCGGCAGTGCCTATCAGGGGCTTGTCTTAGTCGGCCCTTATATTTCGATCGCACCTGGAGAATACGATCTTCGCATTTCCTATCAGACCTCTGGCGCTGACGCAGTATGTGAAGTTTACAGCAGCTCCCTGATCCAGGAAAACAATTCTGCCGGAGCTGTCCTTGCTTCAGCAACACTGCCTGCCGGAAGCGACTCCTGCACGATACATTACACCGTTGACAGAATGCTCCGCAATGCGGAATTTAAATTCTACTATCAGGGAGGCGAACTGCAGATTCACGCTATCGAGAACCAGGGCAGCCAGAACTTTTCCGACGCTTTCCTAATATTCTTTCTCTTTTGCCTTTTTGAGCTGGCTGTCTTTTGCCTTATCTGGCGATGCCGTACTGCCGGTAAGAGCTTTATGCCCGTGTGGAACTTTGTTTTGCTGACCATCGTGGCTTTGATCGCCACGATCCCCATCCTGAATGATTTTCAGGTTTCTGCCCACGACCTTCTCTTCCATTACTCCCGCATCAACGGCATTACAGACTGGCTGCGCAATCTGACTTTTGATTACTCCACCATGCGGATTTCTATGGCAGAACACAACGGATATGGTTATATTACCCCCATTATGTACCCCCAGCTGTTCTTATATATCTCTGCACTGCTGCGGCTGATGGGCTGTTCCATGATGCTTTCCTACAAACTATTAATCTTTCTGGCCAATTGCGCAGCTGCCTATATCGCCTGCTTTTCTTACACGCGCATATTTCACAGCAAACAGATCGGTATCCTAAGTGCGGCACTCTATGTGCTCAATATTTACCGTCTTGCTTCCATCTATACCCGCGGTGCCCTGGGGGAATTTCTGGCCATGGTCTTTTTGCCGCTGCTGTTTTACGGCATGTATGAAATCTTCTACGGCAACTACAGACGCTGGCAGTATGCCTTTCTTGGCTTCAGCGGCATTATACAGAGCCACATCATCACTGTTCTGATCGCCGCCGTATGCGGTTGCCTGGCATTATTTTTTGCTTTGCGGGGACTATACCATAACCGGAGAAGACTCTTGTCTCTTTGTACTGCTGCTACTGCTACACTGCTTGCCAACTTATGGTTTATTGTGCCTTTTCTACAGTATATGAATCTGGACCTGTCGGCGAACCGGCCTTCCTCCAGACTGCACTATACCGGTGTCTATGTCTCACAGATGTTCTCTTCCTTTGTGTCCAACGGCACCTCACTGTATGAGACCGGCACCACTGCACAGGAAATGCCTCTAAGCGTCGGCACAATCGTCCTGATCGGCATGATCCTCTTTGTCAGCTATGCTTTTGTTTCCAGAAAATATGCAAGACAATTACGCAAAAAAGGCATTTACTGCCTTATCGCCGGTATCATAGCACTTTTTGCGTCTTCTATCTATTTCCCCTGGAATCCCATTATTGCAACCAGTCTGGGAGAGCGTTTCAGTATTCAGTTTCTCTGCCGCCTCCTGCCCATTGCCAGCCTGTTTTTAAGCCCTGTGACAGCCATCGGCATGCAGCATGCAATATACGCAGTCACAGGCCGCAGAAACCGTTTCTGCCTCCTTGCATTAGTGTCTGTCGCCATCTTCTGCTCTTTCTATTCCATAGACTCCTGTCTTGACCAGGAGGGCATCTCCAAGGAATACTGTGAGGTAATGGATGCCGGGGATGGTATGTATCTGCTCCGCGAAGTGAATCTATCTGCTATCTCCTATGATGGACTGCTCCACGGTTCCGATGGCTTAGACATGCAGGTCAGCAATTACCGCAAGGAATATGCCAGCCTGGAAGCTGATCTTGCCATCAGCAGCGCTGTCACAGATGCCTTTATTGACATCCCGCTCTTCTATTATCCGGATTATCGTATTACAGACCAGAATCAGCAGCCGTTGTCTTTCAGCGCTTCTCCAGAAGGTCTGCTGCGTATCACGCCTGCAGGCACACTGACACATATACAAGTATCTTTCAGGGAACCTTTTGTTTGGAAAGTCTGCTCCATTGTCTCACTTGCGTTCCTGTTTCTCTGGATTCTATATGAAATCAGGGCTTACCGTAAACGGCAGCCCTGATTCTTATACCTATACCCTGTCACATTGGCCTGCCGCACTCCTTGCAGGCCCTCCTAATATTCTGTTCTATTCTTCCGGATAGAAGTCTGACATGATCAGGCGGATCGCATAATCCGCATATACTTCTCGTCCTTCGGTAGTCAAATGAATTCCATCCTCCAGATACTTATCGGCAGTGTAAGCGTCTATTCCGCTCTCCTCCATCGCATTATAGAGCATAACGTTCTTTTCTTTGTTCTGCTCATATACATATCCCGTACATCTGGAGAACTCCACCAGCGTACCATACCCATAATTCAGACTGTAGGCATCTCCCACAAACGCCTGCCCATTATACATCTGGCAGAAATGCGGGGCGATCAACAAAATCTTGGCATCCGGGAATGCATTCTGCAGCAAAGTCACTGCCGTCATCAATGCCCCGGAATAAGTATGCACATCATCTACTCCTAATGTTTCCCCATTCTCCAGATACCTGCTCTGCGGAATCTGCCGGCTCAAGAAATCATTGATCCCATATTCGATTACAAAATAATCCGTCTTACTGAAATCACATTGTTTCAAAATCTCTCCAGCGGTGTAGTCTTTAAAAATATCAGGGTTGATATTTCCTAAGATCGCATTCACCACACCCAGCAGGCATCTGGATTCCCAGGTGGCAAAGTTATACTGCTCGTTGGGCAGAAGCGCCGCTGTTGTTCCACCCATCGACATATTGTAAACCTTAGCGTTACAGGCATCCGAGATCAGAGCAGCTACACCATGATCCTCCCGCTCATTGTCAAGAATACTGTCTCCCAGAAAGACGATCTGCATATCGTACTCCCTATCATCCTCCTGCGCTGCAGCCTGCTCTGCGTTGCTTTCCTCATCGGACTCTTCTGACTCTGTCCCTTCCTCTGCCTGCTCTACGTTGGTCAGTGTCTTCTCAGGCTCGCTGCTTTCCTCCTGCTTCTCACCTGCCTCCACAGGCTCTTGCGTGCCTACGCTTGGATCGCCTTTCAGTTGATCCCACTCCGCCTTCAGTTCCTGCACTGCCTGGTGGTTATCCTGCTCCAAAGCCAGCCTTTCTTTCTGCATCCTGATCTGCGCCTGTCCATATATGATTTCAATGATCGCAAGAATGCAGAAACCGATCATTACTAGAAGCAGCAGATTCCCGTTTTGTCTTCCTTTTCTCATATTTTCTCTACTACTCATCCTTTCTTATCCTGTCCTTTCCCATAGATCCATACGGGGCATCCCCTTTTTACAACCCATTATATACCATATCACTTTTTCATTTTTTTGAGTAGTTTTCTTTTTATTTATTAAAAAATCCTTCCATAAATTTTAAGAATTGGATTGTTTTTCTATTTGTAACTGTCCCTTATTATAGTATATAATAAAAAATTGGAAATATTCACGTTACTCCAGACTGCAAAGTCATGAAAATTAACCTCTCCATTACAAAAGAAAGGATTCTGCCATGTCATTTATCGTCCAGGGTTCCCAACCAACCGAGTCAACCACCATACTCGTCAGCGGCCATGCCCGCAGAAATCAGACCAATTCCTCCTCTCCCTGGCAATGGCGGATTTTCTTTCTGATCTTTCTGACAGCCTTTTATTGCCTCGAAATACTTTGGATCGGACCAGTGGACGGAATCAACGACGACTGGGGTATGTACAGTACTCTATCCGGCGCTTACCTCGGATACCCGGAAGCGCATGTACTCTTTTTTCTATATCCGCTCTCTTTTCTCCTCTCCAGATTGTATCTGTTGTGCAGCTTTGTTCCATGGTACGGATTATTCATGCATCTTGTACAGATTGTCTGCCTTTATACTCTCTATGACCGCAGTATGCTGCTGTGGCAGCGTCATAACAGTACAGATTCTTTCTGGAAACCAGCATTGACAATTTCCTGTGTCCTTATTTTTATTGTAAACCTCAACGTACTCACTCAGGCACAGTATACTACCACTGCCGGACTGGCGGCTGCAACAGCACTTTTCTGTTTTGCAACCACGAGAAGTGACGGTAGAATCTCTTCCTTTCTGTTAGGAAATCTTCCAACCTTCTTCTTCGCTTTTACTGCCTACAGTATGCGGCAGAATATCCTCTACCTGATGCTGCCTATCGCAGGGATGCTTTGGCTTGCCAAATGGCTCCACGCCTACAGGAACGGTTCTGGCCAGATTGCTGTTAAACTCTTTGGTTTTGCCGGTTTACTGTTTGCTGGGATGGGAATCTTATATGGGATCAATGCCGCCGCCTATCACGAACCACAATGGTCCGATTTCCGTCAGATTAACCATTACAGAGAGCGGGTTGGCGATTTCTATACCTGGCCGGAATATGAAGAGTGTGCAGAGGATTTGGAAGAACTTGGCGTCACAAAGGAAGAATATCAATACCGCCGTAATGGTGCGCCTCATATCGGCTATGGAATGTCAGTTGAAGACTGGAAGCAAATGCACGATATCGCCAGAGAGTGCTATCTGAAACGCACTACCCTCACTGACCGTATAAGGAATATCGTTACAGGGGGCCTCCTTGTATTTCTCTATGAAGACGGCATGCAGCCTGCCAATCTGCTGGCCGGCCTGCTCCTTATCCTGACCCTCTTCCTGATCCTGCTGCGGCGCAATCACAGCGCTCTCTTCGTCTACCTGTTCTATCTTGCCGGGCGCACAGTCAGTTGGGGGTATGTACTCTATGAGGGACGTTTTCCTAAACGCATCATACAACCCTTGATCACTGTAGACTATGCCATCCTGTTTGGCATCCTTCTGGCCTTTAATCTGATCCGGTTGGAGAAGCCCCGACGTTACTTTCTCATTCTTCCGGTTGTGGCCGCTTTCTGCATTGCATCAGTGATCATAACAAAGCGTAATGTGGATGCCAACTATCATGCGCACCAAGAGACCTGGGAGCAGTTAAAAGAGTACTGCCATTCCCATAAAGACAACCTTTACATATGGACTTATAATTCGGGAACTCTGGAACATTACTGCGAATCGCCGTTTGATATGACATTGGATACTTATAATAATTTTGTGTATACGAATTGGGGCGTTGTCTTAAATCCCAATACAATGACAAAGTTAAAAAAACACGGTATCGAAGATTTCGGAAAGAGCCTGGCTTCCAATGACAATGTTTACTTCCTCCTGCAGGATGCTCCCTATAATGAAGAACATCCTGTTATCATGTACTACCGTCACACTTACAATATGACATGCGAAGTAGAAGACACCTTCACTGCCGGAAACACAGTGTATATGGTGTACCGTTTAGAACAGAAATAGCCTGAGACGGACACGCTGAACCTAACAGCTCCTGTGCGGATCCAGCCGCATAGCGGCCGCCCCAAGCAGTACCAGCACTGTTACCGCGAGCATGAGCGGATATACGTACCGCACCAGCACACAGGGACCCAACAGAAGCGTTCCTGCCAGGGCAGCAAGATAAACCGCCGGAATCAGGTATCTTCCCTTCTTTAGTCCGATACAGCAGACAATATAATAGAACAGAAGCCAACAGTAGAAAGCAGGCTGCATGACGAGCGCCAATGGCGGCAAATACCTCCATACAGCGTCCCCTCCTGCAAAGTAACGGTAGACCGCCTGCAGAAACTGCAATCTCTGGTGTCTTGCATATCCAGGTACAAGTGCCTGCACATATTCCTGCTGGTCACTCGGATACGTAATTTGCAGATATCCTTTGGCGTAGGAATAGATATCGTACAAATAAGAACTGTCTTCCAAATACCACATTCCTTTGTTCTTTAACAAAAATGCTTCTATATATTCACCCGGATAGCGTGCCCCCAGACTGATCCATTCTGACAGCAGTGCGCTTAACACCTCACTGCTTCCGTCTATATCCCTCTTGCTCCGGTCAGCGATCGCAGGCACATATTCGGGCAGGACATCCTCTCCCCATACAACAGCCAGACGTTCTCTGTCTTCTTCCGTAAGTGCTTCTTCATGGTATGCCGCTGCTCTTGCAATCTGCTGGGCTGGCACACTGAGCATCTCCCGCGCATAGGTGGCGCTGGTCGCGTGCACCGCCGCTGTCATTGCCGCATTCAGCGCCAGATACAAAAGCAATGCTGTCACATGCGTCAGGCTGATCTTGTTTGCGAACTTCTTTATCTTTGCGGACGCCTTATAGGCTTTCCTATACAATACAATGCTCACTGCAAGCAGATATAAGATCCACGCATAAATACTGTTGTTCCGAAACAGGAGAAGCAGCACTGTCAGGATGCAATAGGACACCATCCATACACTCTGCCCGCTGCGCTGTCTGCCATTGTGCAGCCCTGTGCCGCTCTTCCTTTCTTCTTCCCTTCCTGTTGTTGTGACCAATTCCCATGCATACACTGTAAACAGCATCACAAGTGCCGCATAGACTGTATCTTTCGTGATCGACACCGCCAGCATACCATGTGTCGGATAAAACGCCGCACAAAGTACAAAGAGATAACAGATGTATTTATGGACTCCCCTTCTGCGCAGATAGACAGATACATAGGCAAAACATCCAGCAGCAATCAGCATCTGCAGCACTGTGTACACTGCCAGTCCAGCACGATCCACATTGTGTACCATAGGAAGCGCCTCCCCGGCTTTCAGGCTGCCCGCCAGCATCAGCGTATGAATGAGCGGATGATGTGTTGTATATCCGCTGATCTTAATCTGGTCTAACTGCGGAATCACGTCATAGGCCATAATAGCCGGATAATAGGCCGCAAATGGGATCAAAAACCCAACCAGAATCACCGCATAGGCAATCCAGAAACTCCTCCAGGGGGAAAAGCCAACCTTCTCCTTCAAAGAATCCCCTTCTTTTTCAGCTGCTTTGTGACACCCTCCCCGCACCCAGGCAAACAGCATATTCTGTGCGCCGAATGTCAGCGGCGTAAAGCACAAAATCCACAGAAGGAGTTCCCAGCCTCCTGCCTTTTCCTCTAGGCCAGGAATACTGTAATACAGCCCCAGTACCTGGAATCCCGTAAAGAACACGGCCAGCAGGATCCTTGTCCAGACAGTAAAAAAGACCTCCTGTAAAAAAAAGGCCTTTTGTAAAATGCAAACTCCACCAATCAGAACCGCAAGATAAAAGATCCCGAAAGTATAAAGCACGCCAACGCTATGGCAGACGAATATAACACGCCCTGCGGCCAATGCTGCCACAAACAGTGAAACAGCAGTTATGATCTGCTGTGTTCTACTGTTATGATTTTGATAGAAATCCTTTTTTCTTTCCATATTGAATCCTTTTCCCATCAATGTTGTGATAACAGTCTCCAAAAGTCGCCACACACTATGCAAGACTGCCCTGCGGCCAGAGTACGGCACACTTCCCCCGCCTAGTCTTCATGCCTCACTCTGCGCGTCACCAGCGTCAGCCTGTACTCAAAGTCCCTGCGATTCTTCAGTGCCATATTTGACAGCATTAAACCAGCAAACAACGACTGCAGCGCCGCCAGACCGATAAATCCACAGACAAACAGCGTCGGAAACCGGAGTACCAGCCCCGTCTCGACATAGGCGATCAGGATCGGAATAAACATAAGCACCGCAATCACCGTGAGGATCGCTGCACACATTCCGAAGAATCCGAGCGGCTTGTAGTCTCTGTACAGTTTCAGGATTGTCCGGATCACCTTAAATCCATCCGAAAAGGTATTGAGCTTAGATTCACTGCCTTCCGGCCTGTCCCGGTAATCTACAATCACATTTTCAATCTGCATGTTATTATACACTGCGTGGATAGTCATCTCCGTCTCAATCTCAAACCCTGTAGACAACACGGGGAATGTCTTCACAAACCCATAGCTGAATGCCCGGTAGCCAGTCATAATATCCTTAATCTCGCAGTTAAACAGTCTGTTGATGCTGCTGCGCACAATCGTATTACCGAAGTTGTGAAAGGGTCTCTTGTTCTCTGTAAAATAGGTGGAAGAGAGCCTGTCCCCCACTACCATATCTGCATTGCGGCAAAGCACCCTGTCCACCATCTCACTGGCATACTCCATAGGATACGTGTCATCCCCATCCACCATAATGTAGCACTCTGCCTCAATCTCGCGGAACATACGGCGGATCACATTACCCTTTCCCTGCATATGCTCGTACCGGATCACAGCTCCAGCCTCTCTGGCCAGTTCCACGGTACGGTCTGTGGAATTATTATCATATACATAGATCACCGCTTCCGGCAGGGCCTGTTTCGCATCCCGTACCACCTTGGCAATCGTTCTCTCCTCGTTATAGCATGGAATCAGTACTGCTATCTTGTCCATTTTCTTCTGTCTCAACCTTTCTCTATCAATCTTTCTGTGAGCAATCCTGCGCATTCCCCTGGTTCTGCCAGCGTCCTGCCATAGACGGTTTTGCAGCATTCTCTGGCGCAGAAAACACCTGGAGCCTTTCGGAATGCAAAAAAACATTCCCCTACGGGTATACCACATTTTGATATTACTTATTTATTCTAGCATAGATACGCCTTATTTACTATGAAAATCACAGAAACATTTCTCTTAGAATCCCTGATAAATAAACTCTCCTGCGCTATATCCCGGCCCATAACACCCAAGCAGAATCACCGCAAAGAGCAATGCATACCAGATCAGCCAGCGGACCGGCAGCGCCCTGCAGGCAATCCGGTCTCTGACAGAACCCGTCTGCTTTAGCAGCGACACACCATATAAGACCAGAAGTGCTGCTAAGACGATGACCATCTCCATCCAGTCAAGTCCCAGCTCAAACAACGCTCCATTCCAAAGAATCGACGGATTCCACACAGATGCCGCTTTGCCAAGCATAGCGAAGGCATCCCCCACCGATGCAGCACGGAAGAAAAGATCCCCAACACAGACCAGGAAGAACGTCCGCAGGATCCGCAGCACATTCACCGTCCTGCCTGCAGGATCAATCCTGTATTTCTTCATGAACCGTCCACAGGACGGCTCCAACACCTCTTCCAGCACGATGTAAATCCAGTGCAGCAGGCCGGAACCAATCACAAATTTCCAATCTCCCCCATGCCAGATTCCCACCGTCAGCCAAAGAAGAAACATCGCCATAAACGTCGCATACTGCTTGCCCTTCTTCTTGCCGAACTTCTCCCGCCATGCCTTGTTGAGCTTCGTAAAAAACGGCGACCGCAGTACCGGATAGAACACATACTCCTTCATCCATACCCCCAGAGTGATGTGCCATCTTCGCCAGTATTCCGCAACACTCTTTGCAAAAAACGGTGTCTGGAAGTTCTCTGGCAGCAGAATACCCAGACTCTCCGACATACCCAGCACAATATCCATACAGCCGGAGAAATCTGTATAAAGCTGGAATGCGTAACACACTGTAGCAAACCAGATATACGCTCCAGGATACTCCACATAACTGCCGTAAACTGTGTCTACAAGAATGCCTAACCGCTCTGCGATTACCAGCTTCTTAAAAAATCCCCAAAGCATACGCTGCAGCCCCCGTGTCACCTGGCGGTAATCAAATGTATGCGCTTTAAAAAACTGTTCCCCATGCTCCCGGTACTTCAAAATCGGCCCGGACAGGATCACCGGAAAATACATACCGTAAAGCATTAACTTCAGATAATTCTCCTGCGGTTTTGCTATCCCGTAATACACATCGATCACATAGCCCAGCAAAGAGAACGTATAGAAGGAAACCCCCAGAGGAATCAGAAAATCTACGCTCTTGATCAGCTCCCCGGAACTTCCAAATATTCTGGCAATACCGTCGATCGTGTAAATACCGAAGTTCACATATTTGAGCACTGCCAGTATGCCAATATTCACCAGAACCGTCACCGCCAGAATCATCCGGCGCCGCTTCCCTTCCTCTGCAGGCGCCGCCGTCAGCAGCCGGCTCCCCGCATAGCAGGCCGTCACTGATGCGATTGGGTACAGGATCAACATGCCATTGCCGCTCAATAGATAGTACGCTATGCTGCAAAGAAGCAATAGTCCCCACTGCAGTCTGCCCGGAATAATGTAATATAATATTAAGATTGCCGTAAAAAAACACAAAAAATAAAAAGATGTAATGCCCATAACAGCCTGTATTCCCGCTTCATTCCTATTTTCATAAAATTACTTTATTTTATCATAGATATCTTTTGAAAGAAACCATTTTTATATATAGGATTTTCCATTTGCATATTTTTGGTAAATACCGTAGAATAAATAATATTAAAAAGGAGCGTCTGAAATGGACCAAGTAAAAATCCCAGCCTGGCTGATACTAGATAAAAAATATACCCGTTTTTTCTACGCATTAACACTTCTTTTCGGATTATATGTCCTGCCGATCATACTCGCCGACCGTTATTACCAGGATGATCTGTCCAGAAGCCTGCGCGGTATCACAGGCTGGAATAACGATGGCCGTCCCCTGACAGAATGGATACTCAAATGGCTCTGCGGCGGTACGCCGATCGGGGATATTTTCCCTCTTACGCTGCTCTTGTCTGTCATAGTCCTCGCTTATGTCCTGACTTTATATATCAGGCATAACCTGCCTGGATCATACCCCCTGTTTCTGTTACTGGCCATAGGCTTCCTTGTACCTGCCAATCCCTTTATGCTCTCCTCTCTCTCCTATCGGTTTGACTGCATCACTATGGTATTGGCTTTATGTGGCGCGATTATCGTATATGCTCTGCCAGTGCAGTATCCCTTGTGGAAAGTCTTTGGCATATGCTTTTTGGCCTGCATGATTCTGCTGACTACTTACCAGCCATGCTGCGGCATTTACATTGCCCTTGGGGCGCTGGAACTCCTCTTTATGTTCCGGGACTCTTCTATCCGGTTTACGCGCATCATCGTTCGCGCAGGTGCACTGTGCGCCAGTGTTCTTGTCTATTACTTTATTATCATGAAACACTATATACCGGACGCCGGGTGGCAGAAAAGCGCTTATCAGTTTTCTTTCTCTTCCGAACCTGGCTTTTTTGCTTCTGCTTTACAGAACCTGCTTCTTTTCTGGAAACAGATTGACAATTATCTCGCCAGTGTCCCCACTCCTGTCCTGGCCGCTTTTGCCATCCTCCTTGCCGGGAGTATGTTGTGCCTTGCCGTCCAAATAGGAAGATCGAGACAGCCCTACAGAATCTTGAAACTTGGTTATGCCATACTTCTTCCTATCCTCGTAATGGGGGGATGTATGCTGCCTTTGTTCGTCCTGACCCCTTCTAATTTCTCTATCAGTGCCCACTCCCTGATTGCCTTGTGTGGATTCGGACTGTGGGAAGGCGTCATGCTCTCTTTCCTGCCGCGCAGGTTTGACAAGTTCACAGCAATTTTGCTGCTGCCGTGTATGCTGTTCTGCTTCACCTTTTCCTATACGTACGGCAACGCTTTAAAGAGCCAGGCAAGATATGAGGACTATCTGACTTACCAGATCGTGCATGACCTCGACATACTGAACGCGGATGGACAGTACCAGTACCTGACGATCAACGGCAGAGCGCCACATTCCCCGGAGACTGGCATGCTCTGTTCCAAATACCCGCTCTTGAAGCATCTCATTCCCGTGTATATTACCAACAACGGCTATATAGGAGGCGCACAGCTGCAGCATTACCTGCAGTATGATCTTGCGCATGAAGGGATGTCAGAAGAAACAGAAACATTATTTCAGAATACAACGCCCGTCTTACACAACGCGGTGTATGATTGTTACACAGATACAGATACTATTATAATCAACTTTCATAAGGAATAGTCGTTTGGAGGTTTGTCATGCTGTTTAATTCCATAACCTTTGCTATGTTTTTACCGGTCGTATTTATTTTATATTATCTTGTGCCTCATAAGTACCGCTGGGCATTTCTGCTGGCCGCCAGCTATGTTTTCTATATGAATCTGCATGTTGGATACGGACTGCTGCTATTCTTCACCACCGTGCTGACTTACACCCTGGCACGCAGACTGGAAGCAAACCCCGTCTCCTCCCGTAAAAAGCTGTGCCTTTGGGGTGGTGTCCTGCCTTTCGTACTGATTCTGCTCGTCTACAAGACTGCCAATCCTCTGATCGGACAGCTCAACCAAATGATCACCGCCGGCAGATTGTCTCTACAGCCCCTGACGCTGACCCTGCTTCTTCCTGCAGGTGTCTCCTTTTACTTTTTCCAATCCATGGGCTATCTGATCGACGTTTACCGCGGTAAGATCAATGCAGAACGGCATTTCGGGTATTACGCACTGTTTGTCTCCTTTTTCCCGCAGCTTCTGGCGGGGCCGATCGGCAGGGCAGACAGCCTGCTGCCACAATATAAGGAGAAGCGGCCCTTTGTCTATGAAAACGTGACCTACGGCCTGAAGCTGATGGTCTGGGGATATTTCAAAAAGCTGGTGATCGCTGACGTATTCGCCCTCACCGTCAATCGGATCTATAACAATGCGCAGTCCTATGTCGGGCTTATCTTTATCGTTGCTACGCTTATGTTTGCCATTGAAATCTACTGTGATTTTTCTGGATATTCGGATATTGCTATTGGCTGCGCCAAATTGTTTGGCATTGATCTGATGACCAACTTTAAAAGTCCTTATTTCTCCTTTTCGATCAGAGAATTCTGGAGCCGGTGGCATATCTCGCTTTCCACCTGGTTCCGGGATTATGTATATATTCCTCTCGGTGGTAACAGGGTCGCGAAATGGCGCCACTGCCTGAACCTGCTTGTGACATTCTTAGTCAGCGGCTTCTGGCATGGAAGCAGCCTGACCTACATCCTGTGGGGCGGCATACACGGATTCCTGCAGATCCTGGAGACGCTGTTTTTCCCCAAGAAACGAAAGGACGTAGAATGCAAGCGGCGCAGACACTGGTGGCAGCTTCCTATTACTTTCCTTCTGCTCTGCTTCACATGGATCTTCTTCCGTGCAAACAGCATACAAGACGCTCTTTGGATCCTCTCCAGACTTTTCTGGGATATTGAACGGCCACTGAATTACCTCCAGACTGGCATCACCTGTCTGGAGCTGTCTCCCATCGCTGCCATGGCCATGGGATTATCCGTTCTGGTGCTCACACTTTATGATCTTGCTTCCTTTAGGGGCGATGTGATCGCCGCCTTTTCGAGACAGAAGTTTTTCATCCGGTGGCCCATATATGTGCTGTTTCTGGTCCTGATCGCCTTATTTGCCCCGAAGGGTGTGGCGACAGAATTTATTTATTTCCAGTTTTAGCGTAAAGAAAGAGGTAAACTACTATGAAAAAAGGATTCGATGTGATACGTTTTGTACTGAAATGCATTCTGATCCCGGCAGCGGCGGTTTTTGTGATCTACATGATCAATAAACCCTATAAAAAAATCGATGCACAGAAATATCTGGACATCGTCAAATTTGAAACGGTTGGCCGGGAGGTCTGGGAAATCCACGTTGCCAATCTGGGCAGTTCCCACGGCGCTTATGATTTCAACTATGGTGAGATCCAGGAAAGAGGCTATACCTGTTTTAACTTTGCTAATACCAGCCAGAGTTATAACTATGATTATGCAATCCTGAAACAATACGCCCAATACATGGAAGAGGACTGCGTCCTGTTTATCCCGGTCTCCTATTTTTCCTTTAACAATGAGGTGGTGAATGCCTCAGAAGCCGAGGCAATGAGTCTGCGCTATTATCACTTCTTATCGCCGGAGAACATCCCCGATTATGATCCTTATGTAGATCTTCTTACCAACAGACTTCCCATCCTGACTGCAGGGGAAGATATTCTAAAGCTATTTCCTAACATAAACCCTGCTCTGGTCGCCCACGCGGCGGACGACGGTATCAATGTAGAAGAATTCGCCCTAAGAGCGCAGCAACGGTACAGCCGGCATTTCGACAACAAGGAAGAATACTTCCTTCCAGAACGAATCGACGAACTATATGCGATCATAGACTACTGTCATGCGCACAATGTGATACCTGTTCTGATTACCACACCCTTTTCCAGATACTATCAGGACCTGGTATCCGACGAATTCCTGCAGGAATTTAGCAACACCGTCACCACGATCGCGTCCGAAACAAACACCCGCTACTATGACTACTCATGCGATGAGAGATTTCGGGATAGCCTGGAATATTTCTCCGACTCCGACCACCTGAACGATACGGGCGCCGCCTACTTTATGGGAATCTTGTGGGATGAAATAGCGGAACTTGAACAATACCACTAAAACAAGAAAGCCTATCTGGTAAACAGCTGGCGGATACGGCTTACCGCTTCCATCTCCACATGCCGGTCCTCCCGCAGATAGAAATCCCTGGCGGCTTCCTCCCCGGTTTCCTCTGTCACTTCGTCAGGCAGCATAAGACCGGGATGGAACAGAATCTCCAACATTCGGCCGTTCCGCTCTGCCTTCGCTATGACCGAAGGGTATAACACTGCAATCCTCTCATAATCCATATGGCCGCTCATGACAAGTCCCCATAGATACATCTGCTGCAAATCGTGCGCCTTCGCATAGTGGTCCGCTCTATGGGAATAGAACGCCAGCAGCCGGTTTTTCACGAAATTGATCGGACGGTAAGTTTTCCAGAGGGACGTCTCCGCCAGAAATATGCCTATCATCTCCTTGGAATTTCGAATATATTCTATGGAATACCCTTCTTCTGCAATGACTTCTGTTAAAGCTTCCCACACGATAGGAATCATATGGGCATGCTGGTGGGAGTCAATCCTAAGCCCCTTCTGCCCGCAGGAAACGCCTGCCCGTGTGGCTATTTGCATCGCTTTCTGTACAGCTGCGTTTACAGCTGCGATCTGTGCCCTGATCTCCTGTTTGATCTGCCGCTTAGCCGCCGCACGTTTCCATGGAAGATACGACAATATAAATAAGTTCCCCCAGGATAATCCCATCAGAGAACCTTTCCCTGCCGCAAGTAACGGGGCCTTCTCTGTTCCCGCAAGACAATGCCCTTCCACGAAGTCCAAATGTACAGACATCTTCGGAAGGAACGGCATCTTCGGTATTGCATCATATAACATCTGCATACACGCATCAAAACAGGACATATTCGGCACAATACTGATGCTGTCCAACTGTCCTTTCTCCATACACGCCAACATGTCCCTGGATGTATTGACTGTCAGCGCATAATCGTCTGCATGGATATCTATCTTGATCACGTAATCCGCCCTCCTCCGACGCTCTGTCATCGTCTCTTCTGCTACAATCCTTAATCCGCTGTTTTTCCCTCCACACTTTCAGGCGTTTTTGCAGCGTCTTCCCGCTTCCACACCAGGGTATCAATAATATAACGGGGTCTTTGCTTCGTTTCCATATAGATCTTACCGATATATTCTCCAATGATCCCCAGAGAGAGCAGCGTGATGCCGCCGATCAGCAAGGAAACGATCATCGTCGTCGTATAGCCCGGTACATTATTTCCATTTGCCCAATCCACCAGACTAATCACACTCATGACCGCACTGAATACAAACACGATGAATCCCAGAACGCTGATCATTCTGAGCGGCCTTGTACTCATAGAGGTGATCCCATCCATCGCCAGCGTCATCATCTTACTCAGGGTATATTTGGAATGTCCTGCCTCTCTGGCCTTAACATCGAAATACACTACATCAGAGGGAAAGCCCATCGTAGGAATCAACCCACGGAGAAACAGATTTGTCTCCCGATACTCTGCCAGCGCATCCAGCGCCTTCTTAGACAGCAACCGGTAATCCGCATGATTGGTAATCACCCTGCTTCCCAGAAGATGCATAAGACCATAATACAGTGTGGCGCTCTCCTTCTTAAAAAATCCATCGGAATGCCTGTCGTTCCGCACCCCATAGACCACCTCACTGCCCGCCATATAACTGTCAATAAACTTATCCAGGGCTTCAATATCCTGCTGCAGATCCGCGTCAATCGTCACGACCGCATCCGCATGCTCTTTCGCCGTCATCATCCCTGCCAGAATCGCGCTCTGATGTCCATAGTTGCCCGCCAGGCTGACTACCGCAAACATTGCATCCTTCTCTGCAATCCCATGAAGCAAATACAGCGTGCGGTCCTTGCTGCCATCGTTGACAAACATAATCTTGCTGCCCGTGGCAATCCGCTTTTCCCGCTGCAGCCGCCGGATCTTGTCTCCAAGTACCTGCGCCGACTTCTCTATCACTTCTTCTTCGTTATAGCAGGGAACCACCAGATACAAGACCGGGATGTTTCTTTCTGTTCTATTACTCATTCTTCCATCGTACCTTTCTATTGACAGCACCGCCAGACTTTCCTTTACACACCATAATATGTCCGATACCAATCCACAAACCTACCCAGCCCATCCTCGATCGTAGTTTCCGGTTTGAAATCATAATCTCTCATCAGGTCTGTGACATCCGCATAGGTCTGGTATACATCACCCGGCTGCATTGGCAGGTATTCTTTCACTGCTGTTTTCCCCAGACACTTTTCCAGCGCCTCTATATAGTCCATCAACTTCTCCGGTTTGTTGTTGCCAATATTATACAGCTTGTAACTAACACCCTTGTCGTTTTGCTGCGGCGGATTACAGAGAATATTCGCTACTCCCCTGGTAATATCATCTATATAGGTAAAGTCCCTATACATATCGCCATTATTATAAATCTGGATTGGCTGTCCTGCCAGTATCTTCTGTGTAAACTTATAGTACGCCATATCCGGCCTTCCAAAAGGCCCATATACCGTAAAAAAGCGAAGTCCTGTCACTGGAATATGGTAAAGCTTACTGTAAGCATGCGCCAGCAGTTCATTGGATTTCTTCGTAGCCGCATACAGGCTCACCGGCTCATCTACCTTGTCCTGCGTGGAGAAAGGAATCTTCTCATTACCGCCATAAACCGAACTGGAAGAGGCATAAACCAGGTGCTCTACCGGAAAATACCGGCATCCTTCCAGAACATGAAAGAATCCCATCATATTAGACCGCATATAGGCGTCAGGATTGTCAATACTGTATCGCACCCCTGCCTGTGCCCCCAGATTCACCACAATCTGCGGTGCATATTCCTGAAACAGCCGGAAGACATCTCCCTTATCCCCCAGATCACCTTTGATAAAAGTATAATTCCCATATTCTTTCAGAATAGACAGCCTGTCCTCTTTCAGTTTCACGTCATAATAATCGTTCAGATTATCAAAACCAACTACCCTGGCCCCCTTCTCAAGCAAACTCTTAGACAGATGGAATCCGATAAAGCCGGCTCCTCCTGTCACCAAATAGGTTTTATTGATATCCAATGGGTTCATGCTATAGTCATACCTTTCTTACAATCTCGTACAAGCCAGCCTTTTCCGGCCACTTCCGTTCTACAAAGCACCTGCAGGGTAACCGCTCCCCTCTTCCTGTTATGAAAAACTACGCTCCACAACAAACACGCCGGCCTACCGTCCAATACTGTAATATTCCACACCGGCTTCTTTCATAGCCTTCAAATCATATAGATTACGCCCGTCATACACAAGCGGAATCCGCATTTTTTCTTTAAAAGTTTCAGGCGCAACTGCCTTAATCTCGCCCCATTCGGTGAAGATAAAGCAGATGTTGGCATCCTGCAGCGCTTCTTCCGGCGTCGCTGTATACTGGATCGTTCCTCTCTCACTCCTGCCCTCAGGATACCGCTTCTTGAAATTATCCGCAGCCACCGGGTCATAAGCATAAATATCCGCGCCGCTCTCCAAAAGGAGCTGTACATTGTCAAGCGAAGGGGCCTCCCTCAAATCGTCAGTCCCCGCCTTAAAGGCAAGGCCCAGCACCGCTACCCGAAGATTCTGAAACGTAATCATCCGGTTACTGGCCTTGTGAAACAGCCTCGTCTTCTGTTCTGCATTCACATCCACTGCCGCCTCCACAGTCCGCAGTTTATATCCATTCTTTCTGGCCAGATACTTGAGCGCTTTCGTATCCTTCGGAAAACAGCTTCCGCCATATCCGACACCGGCATTCAGGAATCTGGAACCAATCCTGGCATCATAACTCATTCCTTCTGCCACAGCATCTATATCTGCGCCCACCAGTTCGCACAGATTTGCAATATCATTCATATAAGAAATCTTCAACGCCAGAAAGTCATTGCACGCATATTTGATCATCTCCGCTGAACGTCTGCCCACGGAAACAATCGGCAGGCCGAATGGCTCATAGATTTTCTTTAAGACCGCTTCTGCCTCCTTACTCTCCGTACCAATGATGATCCGCGCCGCATGCAGCGTATCATGGACTGCTGATCCCTGCGCCAGGAATTCCGGATTGGAAGCCACCTCCACCTTCACATCTCTGATCAGAAAATCTCTGATAAACTGCTCCACTTTATCATTCGTTCCGACAGGAACCGTAGATTTCACAACCACCAGGCAGTCCCGCTCCACAGATTCTGCAATCTGCCTCGACACTGTCGCAATATAACTCAAATTAGCGGAACCATCCGGCTGCTCCGGTGTTCCTACTCCTATAAAAATGGCATCTACATCCTTGTATGCATTTTTGTAATCTGTCGTGTAATGCAGTCTGCCTGTAGCATTATTCTTCTGCATCAATGCTTCTAAACCTTCTTCATAGATGGGGGAAATGCCGGACTCCATCAGTTTCACTTTCTTCTCATCCACATCCACACATGTGACGTCATGTCCCTTCTCCGCAAAGCATACCCCTGCGACAAGTCCTACATACCCTGTTCCCGCAACTGCTATTTTCATCTTTTCCTCATTTCTACGCTGCTTTTGACCCAGTTTATTGAGTCTGCGCGTTACTTTCCTTTACTATTATATCCCAATCTGCTCTTTCGTCAATTTCCGTTTGTCCCGCATCTTCATGACGATTCTCTCAACAATCCCCAGACCTATGGAGAGTATTCCAACTAACAGCAAATATTTAAACGCCACATTGATATTGTAGATACTGTAATCATACGCTTCATTATAATGATCCGAAAAACTCAGAACAACACTTCCGTACAGCACATAAAAAATTCCATACGCCAGAAGCAGTACAAGGAAACTGTTCAGAAAATACTGCGTCAGAACTGCAAAAGCATTCTCTGCGCTTAATTTCGTATTTCCGCTGATCCATACAGATAGTAAGCCAGGTACCATCAACATAATAAAACTGATCCATTGCATTGCCAAATCCCCTTTCTCTCTTCCCTGTTCTTCTTCTGCGATACGATATGCTTCTTCTGCCTGAAGATGCTCTTCCTCAGAATCTGCCCCATCGCTGCACCGGATCAGAACATCTCCGTAAACCTGATACCTCTCTGGATCGATCTTCTGACCATCCACCAGCCGAAAAGTTTCTTCCCTCCAGAAATATCCCATACTCTCCAGCACCGATGCTGGAATGACCGCACCATCTTCCACAAAAATATGAGTCGTCTGGCCGTCCTTGATAAAGTCTACCTTGTGCATCTTCCCGGATTCTATAAAGACATCTGTCAGATTCTCAAACCGTACTGTGTAGTAATCCCTCAGGTAGCCGATCGTTTCTTCAAACTCCGGATATAAGGACGCGATATAACCTTGCTTCTCTGCCCATCTGACTTCATTCATACGGTATGACTGCCTCAAATATCGCTTCATATTCTCGAAATATTCCTGCTTATATCTCGCTCCATGCTCTTCTGCAAAATCCCGCAGCACTGCAGACACTTCCGCACGAAAACAGCCGCTTTGATATAGTTCCCTATACCAGGATTCCCCAAATGCGCTGATCAGTGGATTGCTTCCTCTTTCTTCATTTCCAAAGGCCAGATCAAAATCCCACACGGGACCCGCTGTCAGCTTACTTGCCTCCGTCATGTCCTCTTTATAGAAAAAAGCGCTGAGCAGATTCGCATCTGGATCATTGCTGATCTCATTCATGAGAAACAGCTTTGCAAAAGAATTCAAATCTATATACTCTGTGTAAGCGTCGTTTTTCGCCGCTTCCGAAAGACAGGCAGCTGCCTTATCCAGATATCCCTTGATTGCTTCGTACTGTTCCCTGGTCACTTCCTTCGGACTATTAATCAAAAAAGTCCCAAACTCCGTAGTCAGCACTCTTTCCGGATCCTCTTCCCGGAAATTTGCTTCCAGAAGATATCCCTCTGGAATATCCATCCGGTTTTTTGCCGCTTCTACCTTCTCGCAGATCAGGTAGGTACCCATATAATTCCCATTAAAATATAAATCTGCAAATTCAGAATCCACCGCATAAGGCATTGCCAGATCCCTGGCGAGATCATATGCCAGTTTATTTCTCATCATAGAGACATCCAGTCGGTTTGCCTGTATCACCCAGTTTTGCGCGCTTCCCATATGCAGGATATCCGTACTGTCACGCATGCGCACATTGTATTGATTCTTTGCGCCAATTCCATCCCAGCTTGTATTACCCCGTCCTTTGATCCGCTCCATGACGCTTTCACTGTCAATCTTTCCATCCGCCGTTACACACAGAAACCGTCCAGACTCTTCGTTTCCCTTGTAGGCATCGACATAATCCATAGAGCCCGACTGAGTATCGATAAACACAGCCGGCAGGTTTTGTGACTGTAAGAAGACCATTGTATAGCGGAGAACGCCTTGTTCTTTATCTATCACCTCAAGTTCATAGTCCGTCTCTGTTTCCAGATCAGGGATCACTTCTCCTGAAATAATTGTTCTGCCGGACAACCTGATCTCATACGCCGCCTCATCAAACACATAAGACACCTTAGCCATCTGCGCATAAGTTGGCAAAAAGGCATAACAGATACCATCTGTGACATACAGGCTGATTTCTCTGTCCTGCTCCTCTCCTTCTACCAATATCTGTATGGGAAGAAAACTTTTCTCGTAAGGATCCTCTGCCTCCTCCACTGGTTCGGGGATAACGCTGTCACTTATGACTACCTGATAATCGTCCTCTTTCCTAACATGCTCTCTGTTCTCTAACAGATAAAAGATACAGTAACCCACTGCACAAAGCGCCAGCACGGCTATCGTGGTATTAATTATTCTGTTTTTCTTTCTATGTTCCTGGTCAAACAGCATATATCCCTTCAATCCAAATAGATTTTCTTATTCGTTAACAACCCCATAATAGTGATCCAGATACTCCATACGCTCTTCTATCATATCATGCAGCGCATTACAGCCCATGACATAGGCATTGACTTCTCCTCTTCTGACAATATAACCTGAATCAGCCAGCCTCTGCTCATACAAATAGGCTGTCCGCAGCAGCGTGTCCGTGGACAAAACATCTTTTCGCAATTCCACCCAACGCTTTGATGTTCTGGAGTCCAGATCCTGGATCCGGGAACTCAATGCATCATACTCTGCATCTTCTATGATGTTTTCCGATGCGAAAAGCGACTGCCATCCAATTTCAGAAGGATACATTCCCAAAACAAATCGGCTTCTTTCCGGCAGTTTCAAAAACCGGTAATTTCCGTCGACCTGCTGCGCCGCCACATAGTACTCTTCCACACTGTTCTGGACCGCACAGGCTGCCTGCAGATAGATTGTATAATTCATATAATTCTCTACATCTATCTGAGAAAATCCCTGCCCTTCTTCCTTCCATATATCCTCGTATGCCTTCAGCACGCTGTTTTCTGACGGGAGGTTTCCGCCGCCAATGACCTTATACCGCCTCTTCCCATCCTCCTGCAGTGCTTCGCATTCATACAGAAAGTCCTCTTCCTGCAGGTTCAGATAACCCCGGCCAATCTTCGGCGCAACATAATACAATCCTTTATACTCCCCATCTACGATCAGCTCTGCATATTCCACTCCCTTTCTCAGGGTATCTTCTTCACATACACAATTCCATAGATAGACAGCCATCATCTCCCGTGAAGCCGCCTCGTCCTTCTCGCTCACCGGATATAGCTTCCACGCGCTCCTCTTTCCAAGTCCCAGCAGGGAAAGATTTCTTTCTTCCGTATAATCTTTCTTATACAACCGGAAGCTGATCGTTCCTGTATGATCATTGATCTTCGCTTCCATCTGAGACTCTTTGGCGCTCATAGTGACCACATCATGGTCATTCGGATTCTGCACTACCATGTTTCCTCTGGCATACTTCTCAGACAAGGCATGCTCATCAGAATCAATGTCGATCACCGGAAGTCCTGTAAAGATCAGGTTTGCAACCGCATAGGCCTCCTTCGTCACAAACCAGATCCTGAGTACATGTCCTTGCGAGACGACTTCCTGCTTATCCCACAAGACTTCATCAGCCTGGAGGCAGATCATGCAGTCTTCTCCAACCGCATCAAAAGTGCCTTCGTAAGCTTTCTCCTCTATCTTCTGACTGACATAGAATGTGTTTTCCGACTGATCATAGGGAACCGGTTTCCCCTCAAACCGGAGCCTCTCACCTAGGTGATCCGCTCTGGGAAGATCTGCCACCATCTGTGTCAGCTCTTCTTCCGACATCACATACAGACCATTTAATTCCATAGCGTCCGTTCTGTCGATCAACAGCAAAGAGCCAAAAAGCGCCGTGATCAGACACAACATCCAAATCTGTTTCTTCTTCATTATCCAACACGGTCTCCCATTTCCAGCAGCCAGTTAACCCCTCTTACATGGGCACAGTCCCGCAATGCCCGGACCGCTTCCTCCCTGATCTCCTGCCGCGCCGACACTTCACATATGATCTCGCACCGCTCCTCTATATAATTAGATGCACGCACTCCCATCTTTGGGTAATATGCGCTCAGTTTCTCCTTGATCTGTTCTAACTCCACTTCCTTGGTGCCGCGTATAATGATCAGGTATTTTCGCTGCATGCTTGTATAATAACTGAATGATAACAACACGATTGCGATAACGATCGTAGACAGAAGCGCCAGTTTATAAATCTGTGCGCCGACGCAGAGTCCCTCAACGATGGCCCAGAAAATATAAATCGTATCGGACGGATCTTTGATCGCGGTCCTGAATCTGACGATTGACAAGGCTCCCACCATCCCCAACGAGATTGCCATATTGCTGCTGATCATCAGCATGATCACCGACGTGATGAGCACAATCACCACATTTCCCGCATTGAACCGCCCATTATAGCTGACGCCCGTATAGGCAATCCGGTATGTGACAAAAATAACAATCCCTAACAGCAGCGCCGTACACAGGACAAACAGGATCTTGTCCGCATCAAGCGCGTCGCTGTTACCTGTAAACCAATCTAAAATCTCTCTCTTCGACATACTCTTCTCCACGCAAAATTGCCCGCAGCAAGCTCTTTAACAATACAAACTTCTCACTGGCAAGTATTTTTCTCGAATATCTTCTTTAGTTTCCGCTTCCCTCTCTCTAAAAGCGTCGGACCATGATATCTTCTTGCCGCCGCCTCATCGAAAAGCCCCTGCAGATCCGGCTGCGAATTCACGTACTCCCACCACAGATAGCCAAGGTTCGTATCATACTGCTTCCATGGCTTATAGCCGGCATAGTGGATAATCACGGGACATCTCCTGGCTTCTTCACATTCCTGCGCCGGATGGACGCCTTCCCTGATGCACTTAGCACAATCCTCGTCCGTCATATAGGCAAGATAATTATATTTAAAGGGCAGATAGGCGATCTCCCCCTGGCAGGTGAGATTCAAAATATCCTGATCCTGGTAATAAAGTTTCTGCTTCGCCCATTCCTGCCACTGCTCTTCCAGATTTCTTTCCCGGATTCTGTCCAGATTCATCAGCGTCACGCCGGCATTGATGTAATCTCCCCGCATCTTCTCCAGAAGATGCCAATAAGGCTGTGCGCTGTTCTGCTCCCACTGGTCAGATAGATTCGCCCCGCCCCGCACTGCTGCCAGAACTTTCCCTTCCATAGGTGTCCGCCAAAGCTCTTCCAGGCTATCCTGAAAGAGAATGTCCACGTCTGTATACAGAATTTGGTCTACCTCCGGCAAAAGCCCCGGCAAAGCCAAACGCAGATAAGTTCCAGCCGAGATTCCCCTGACTTCATAAGCCCCTTCATATGGATTGTCCATCACCTTCATGATAAGTTCCGACTCTTCGTCCCTTACCTTCACAATCTGGCGCAGCTTATGCTCAACCTGCGCCGCTTCCTTTGTGCAGATACAGTATATATGATAATGTACCTGATGCGGCCTGGCAAAATCTAACAGAGAAGCAACTGTCACCTGTGCCTGGCTGGTCAAATTATGATCAAAGCAAAACGCTATATTCCTCTGCATCTGTTTCTCCTTACCTTATGCCTCTTTCTTCTTGTAAGACTTGAACATGTATAAACGCTAACTTCCATATTATAACAAAAAACTTCTGCTGTGGCGATATCGTTCCTGGATATTTTCGGCAAAAACCTGCCAAAAATCTGTGAAAACCTGCCGTTTACATGTATTTTCGGCAGATATTTAAGAACTGCTCTGCACAGTAATCATTCGATAATCTATTGCGATAGCCAAGACAATTCTTCCGGTAAAATGCATTGTTCTCCACAATCTCCCGCAGCGCCTGGGCTGTCCAGTCATCCTGCACAATCCCTAACGCTTCCCGCCGGATATAGGCTGCATTATATGGAACAGCGGTTGTGACAACAGGCGTTCCTACCGCAATGCTCTCCACAATCGATACCATATTGTTGTCCTTGCTTGTATAGACAAGCAGCGCCTGCGAAGCGGCGACGATGGGAAGAAGCTGCTCATGTGTCATCCGGCCGCAAAAAACGACCTGCTCCTGTACCTGACGCTCTTTCACCAACGCCCTCAGTTTCGTCTCCTGCTCTCCGCTTCCGATGATATATAGTCTGTATGCTTCCTGACCGCCACTGACAAATTCCACGAACGCTTCGATAATCCTGTCAATCCTCTTTCTGTCAATCAGCTGAGAAACCACTGCAAACTGCTTCTCTGGCATTGTCTGCGCCAGAACATTCTCCGGTGCCACTTCATTCTCTGTACAAAGAATCCTCTCCAATTTCTCAAGGTCAACGCCGTGGTCGACAAGCGTATCCGACACCCGGCGCATAAACTGACTTATAAACAATGCCGCCGCCTCTGAGCGCGGTACTACCAGCGCCCTGCGCATCAGCCATCTTGCCACAATATTGTACCATACTTTTGACGGCATCTGCCGCAGCATATGATTGTGTGCCGCCAGCTCATGCCAAATCAATGTCTCTGCCGGACGCGTTCTGACTGCAGTATAAGACCATGTGGCAAATATTTCACTGGAAAGAATCAAATCGTACTCCCCGTGTTCTCTTAGAAACTCCCGCAGCTGGGGCATATAGGGAAAGCAGCGGGGCAAAAAGACCCGGTGCCAGACTGTCTTCATATAGATGACCGTGAAAGGATACTCCTCTGATTTCACCGGACGGTAATCCTGCGCCGCAATCAGTGTCACCTTATGGCCCCCATGCATAAATCCCATACAAAGGGCATAGATCATCGTATCCTTGATGGAATCTACTTTTGGAATTTCATTCGTCTCTGCTGTATACAAAATCGGGTTGATGATCAATATATTGCTCATGGCTTCTGTCTTTCGGCATCTCCCTTCTGAATATGGCTGTTACAGGAGCAGAGAAAACGCTCTGCGATTTTCGCCACACTCAACTGCTCTTTCAGTTTCGCTGCCTCCTCGCCCAGGCGAATCCCCAGATCCTTGTCTTCTGCCAGACGCTTTATCGCCGCCGCCAGCGCCTTGTCATCTCCTGTGGGCACCAGCAGTCCATTGACATTATCCTGAATATAGGTCCGAGATCCTCCACAGGGACAATCCGTAGCGATCACCGGCATCCCCAATGCCAACGCTTCCAGCATAGAATTAGAAATTCCTTCATAGTCAGAAGACAGGACATACATCGCTGCTTTACGGATATCTTCTCCTATGTGCCGGGAAAAGCCGCGAAATACGACACATGTGTCAATACTTAATTTTCTTGCCAGGGCATGCAGTTCTTCTTCCAACGCCCCCTGCCCATACAGCTCCAGGCTATACCCTGGATATTGTCTGACAAAATGTGCAAAGGCCTGTAAAAGCAGTTTATGATTCTTCTGCTCCTCCAACCGCCCCACTGCGACAATCCGTTTTTCTCTCTCCCCCTGCCATCTTTCCGTCTCCCCGATCTCCACAGGATTCGGGATCACCCGTGCCTTACACCGGATTGCTTTCGGAAAAGAATCCGCAGCGTCCTTCGTCTGGCAGACGATTCTGTCCGCCGTCCGATACGCAAGATTACGGATGAAGGGGTGATCATACCGGTTAGGATCATTCCGCTCCGAAACCAGAAATTCGTATTCCTTTCTGTGTAAGCCTACCGCGGCAGCAGAAAACACTGCCCCCATTACGCTGAAGGCCCATATCCGGCATCCTTTATTCTGTCTGTAATACTCCCGCATCCGCCTAATCCTTGCAAGCCTCTCCATAACCTTTCCCCCGGAAGGTTCTCCAAGGCAGACTACTTCCACCCCAGGATGCAAAGGGTAAGCCGTCTGATGCCCTGCAAAGAGCAGGATCGTGACAGCAATCCTGCGCCCGGCATACTCGTTGGCCAGAAGCGCCACTACCCGTTCTGTTCCTCCTCCAGGCATGTCAGGGATCACGAATACGATCTTCTTACTTGTATCTGTTTTCATCTGGCAAACACCACCTTACTACCTCCCGCTCACCAGCGCAGTACCCAGCACTGCTCCTCGCTTCTGGTCAACTCTTCCAATCCTGTCTCCCCATCGCGATACGTAAGCGCCATACCATCAACTACAATATAATAGCCTACATCGTCTGCCGGATAGAATTCCCACACATAAGAGATCCCATGGTCCGGTTCATAGAATAAATTCATATCATCATCCAGATACACTGTTACACGCAGCTCTTCCTCCTCTTTCCTGACCGCCAGAACCTGCTCATTGCTGCGGAAACGTATGCTGATTCCTGCCGCCTTACGCCCAGAAACAGGGATCTGCTCTGTATTTAACAACAGCTTATGCTCTATGTCCTCCACGGCAGACACTGGCATGACAATCTTCTTAGCCGTCGTCACTGGCAGGATCTCCTTAACCGTCACTTCCCCATTCTCTTCCGCTATACTCATTTCCTGGTCTGTATAAGGTGACAGATAGTAATATCCATCCTGTATCCCTGCCACCGGCTCCGTACTTGTCTTCTTCTCTACATAGCTTGTCTGTTTTACCGCTCTCGCTTCCTTCGTCTCTTCTGCTGCCATGCTCTCATGATAGAACTGTGCCCGCGCTTCCTTCCCATCATCCAGCGCGATTGTCCTGTCAAAAAGATTCGTCCTGCTAAACACAAACAAAAACGCCAGGATAACAATACCACTTCCGGCCGCCATCTTATTTCTCCACAACAAATTCCAGGCTGTCCTTCTGTTCTCCTGATAATTTTTGCACCAGGCAGGCAGAACCACTATACACCGGATCCAGTCTGCCAGTCCCTTGACTGCATAGGGAATGAGAATCACGAAGTATGGAATCGTGTAGGATGCACTGGATTCCCAGACGAAATGAAACAGATAACCCCCCAGAAAAACGACTGCACCCAACAGTTCATACAGATTACCGCTGCGCCAGTTTAATGCCAAATACAGCAGCATGCCCAACAGCAACAACGTCTGCGCGTAATTCAGCAGTACGGAAAGGATAACGCTCCCCCGGCCCTCGATCAGACTCACTGCAAACGCAGGGAGCTTTACTGCAGAGGTACGCCCTCTTGTACGGTCCAGACTGATAAACGTTGGATCATTCCACTGAAACGCATTTTTCCGCGCAAAAAAAGTTACGCCTTCGTCCAAAATATTTTCTGACATTCTTGTCATTATTTTCTTGATATCTGCAATAGAGGCCTCTGTAATCTTCTCCGTATCATATGCATACCTGACAAAAACATCTCCGATGTAACCGCTGTAACCTCCTGGTCCCAGAGGTGTCTCCTGCAGTCCCATGACGACCCAGGAGACCATTGCCTCCCCTTCTCCTGCCTCATAACCCGATAAATGTTCCACATAGCTGGCTGTCGCCTGGTTGCAGCCTGCTACGCTAAGTCCCATCAGCACAATGGCCGCCAAAGAACCCGCCCAATGCCCGGCAGGCTTTCCAGTTTCCTTCCCGGCACGCAGCGCAAGCATAAGCGCATCATACAGTAGGAAACAAGCAATCGCAACCAGATAGATCAGACAATTCATCTTGATCACTGTCGCTAGCCCTATGCACACACATGCCGGCAGCAGACAGTGGTATTTCCTTGTCTCCAGATATTTGGCTGCAAAAAATACCGCGCCGAGGGATAGCGCCATTCCTGGAAGAATGCCATATAAGTAGGTAACATAAAAGCCAAGTGGCAGCCACAAAACCAGAGCCACATACACGATAACTGGCAGTCTATTGTCCCTTTTCCAAAATATAGCGGATAATTTCGCCAGCAGGATATACACTGCCAGAAGTGCAAGCACATTGACAAGCTGCAGGCCTACGTAGTTGTCTATGCCAAAGACAAAGGACAGGAAATAATAAAATAAGATGATTCCTGCCTGGAAAGGATAGCGGAACAGATAGCCCCCTTCTGCATATGCAGAAAAATTCCCACGCCGCCACTGCATGGCAATGCTGTATACCTTAGCAGGATCGGAGCCAGGAGCCAGCTGTGTCATCAGGATCCAGAGCGTTCCCATCACCAGGACAAGTCCGCTTAGAAACCAAAACTTCCGCTTCATTCCCCTGTCTCTTTCTCCGGCCGTCTGAATCTGCCTTCCCTGTCTAGCTGCTACTCTGCCAACAAGCAGACTTCCTATAACCGTAAAGCATAGGAACACAAGCAAATGTCTCCATGGGTTGTCCGCCAGGTTCAGCGTCCGCTCCTGCAAGCTCCCATCTTCTCTTGCCACCGTGCCGATAAAACTGGTGCTGAACACGCTCTGAAGGCACAATCCTGACGTGATCAGTATCAAGATCATACGAATAACAGCATTCGCAGCAGCATAGATTGATTTCTGGATTTTGTCTGATCTCATTTTCTGTTCATGCCTTTCTCTCGATCTGCAGACTGCCAGCAGTCTCTCTCTTTCTTATGCCTTAAACTGCCTGAGCACCCGGACTGTTCTCTTAATAGAAATCAGAAGCGGATGCCGTACACCGTTTCTTCTGAGCGCCAGGCACCCTTCCCAGAAAGAAACAAGATAGTTGCGCAGGCCGGCATTGCTGATCCCGCCATAAAACATCTCGACCAGCACCTCCGGCACATAGGCAAGCCGGTTCTTCTCCTCCTTCAGGAAACGCACCATAAATTCATAATCTGCAGCACACTGGTAAGACGTGTCATAGACGCCATACTTTTCGTAAATCTCCCGCTTCAAAAACATAGTCGGATGTCCCGGAAGCCAACCTTCCGACAATCTTCCTTCTCCCATATGCCATGCTCTGACGACGTGTTCCCCCTCCACATAGACCAGGTCTGCATGCGCGCCGATGCATTCCCTGCCGCCCCGCTCCACCGCTTTTACAAGCTTCGTGACGGCATCCGGCTTGCAGAGCCTGTCATTACAGACTGCAACAATCTCCCCGGTACACATGCTCCATGCCTTGTTCATAGCATCATACAGCCCGCCATCCGGCTCTGAGATCCAACGCACCGTACAGGCATCCTCCCGCTTCTCCTGTCTGCCTGCAAATTCCCGAATCACATCCAGCGTGCCGTCGTTTGACTGTCCGTCCACAATGATAACTTCCACAGACGGATAATCCTGCTGTTCAATACTTGTCAAGGTTATCTTCAAATTCTCTCTCACATTATAAGTTGTAACCAACAACGATACTTTCCACATAATTTAGATTTTACCTTATTTCCGCAAGATATGCAATCAGCCCCAGGCGCATCTGTTGTGCCACTATCCTTCTGAGGCTCCCCAGGCTCTTTGCTCCTCTTGTGTTTCTATTGCGCTTCTGGCCAAAATACGTTACTATTGGGTAGGAACAAGCAACCTACTATCTTCAAAAGGAGTTTTCCATGTCCACTTCCCCTTTGTTAAGCATTATCGTTCCCGTCTATAACGTAGAAAACTATCTATGCCAATGCCTTGACAGCCTTCTTGCGCAGAATCTTTCCGATTATGAGATCATACTGGTAGACGACGGTTCTACAGACAACAGCGGCACAATCTGCGATCAGTATGCCGCTCTGCATTCCGTCTTCCAATGTGTCCATAAACCTAACGGCGGGCTTCCATCCGCCAGAAAATACGGATTTGAGGCGAGTCGTGGACAGTACGTGACTTTCGTAGACAGCGACGACTGGGTCTCCTCCGATATGTATTGCAGGATGTGCCAGGCTATCCATGATACCCAGGCGGACGTTGTAGTCTGCGATTATATCGCTGCCATGCCCGACCGGAAGGAAGTCTGCACAACTCCCTTTTCCACAGGCTTCTATGATAAAGCCCGACTGGAAAGAGAAGTCTATCCCTTCATGTTATACTCCGGTGTATTCTATAAGTACGGTCTGGCCCCCAGTCTGTGCAATAAAATATTCCGCCGTAAGCTGCTTTGCCGCCATCTGTTGCATGTTCCCAATGATGTAGTCGTCGGAGAGGACGCGATGGCTTCCTACAGTTGTCTGCTGGAGGCTGATTCCATCTTTATCCTTAAGGAAGCTTTCTATTATTACCGAAGCAATGCCAGCTCTGTAAGCCACCAGGCTATGCCTTCCAGACGCCTGCAGGACAACCATAAGCTGTTCCAGACACTTCACGACGTGATCGACACCACCGCCTATCCCTGCATGGAGCGGCAGCTGGACTATTACTTCGTATACCAGTGTCTTCTGACTTATCCGCCTGTTTTCAGAAATATGACTGCCTCCCCGGCAGTTCAGAAACAGATCTTCTGTGAGGAATGTGATTTCCCCTTACTCCAAAAGGCCTTTGCCCACGTTCCCGTCAAAGAGATCACTGGTATCCACAATAAGCTTTATGCCCTCTGCATCCGGTACAGGCTCTTTGGCGCATTCCGTTTTTTCCTGCAGCATTAACTCTTGCCGCGGCCGGGAGTGATACTGTTTCGATCTGCCTTGGCAGTACCAATGTTTTGTCTCTTCATACAAGATATCTTTCCAGGACCGGCCGGCCGCTGCCATACTTACTCACCGCTACATTGGTCAAATGATATTTGGCCAGTAGTTTCCTGATCGGTTCGATCAGCGTCTCATTAAACTTTACTTCCAGAATTACTGCATCTTCAATCGTATTGATCCAGGGCAGGCTATTGTCAAACAAATCCAGCTCCAGTTCTGAACTGCGCACATGCCGGTCAATTGTGATACGCGTATTGTATTCTCCATACAGATAGGCGCATCTGTCATACTCTATGATGACCACAGGACGGTAACATCCCAGTGTCATATCACAGTACAGTCTCCATGCCAGTTCTTCCGGTCGATCAAGCAGCCTGCCATAATCTCCTTCTATAATGCGGATGGCATCCTCCCTGTCAATCAACAGGCTTTCTTTTTGCTGCAGTGCTCCCGTTTTCTGCTTACACTCCAGCTTAACCGTAGCCGCGCTCTCATCATAGATGCGCATACGTATCTTCTTCCGCCGCTCTACACCATCCAGTTTCTCCACATAATCCTTCTGACCAATCGAATCAAAGTATAGACTTCTGACCCGGTAAAACCCGTTCTCAGAATACCGGTCAGGCAGCAGAAGCTTGTGCAGCTCTTCCTGCAGACGCAAACTATCGCCGTAGCTGATCCAGTATTTCAACTCACTTCTTAGTACAGAAAGCATTCCCTTCCTCCACACTCCCGGCTACATTCATCTTCCACGCCGCAATCCCCTCCCGCATCCTTCTTACTCCTGTATCTTTCCTGTAAGTATAGATCGTCGGCAGATCCCGGCTTAGAAAGAGATAGCTTCCCTCCGTAACCGAATAGGCCCCAATCCGGTCAAACACCAGCAAATCATCTATTCTGGGATCTCTCAGGATAAGTCCCCGCGCCACAAGATCTGCAAAAGTACATAACGCTCCACAAACCATATATTCCCCGCTCTCAAGAACACCTTCCCGTCCACGGTCTCCCGCTGGGATATGGTGAATGACCGGTGTGCGCATCGCCATATTCTGTCCATAGTAGTTGACATGGTGAATACCGCCGTCAATCAGACAATAGTTCCGTTCTCCCGCCTGCTTCACATCCATGATCCTGGTCACATAGTGCCCGCAGGAAGCCGCGATATACCTGCCCAGTTCTATTGTGACTGGATAGGGAAATGACTGTCTGCCCATAAATCCAGCCAGGCGGCGCGCCTCCTCTACCCCCTCTTCCACAGTTTCCCCTTCAAAGTACGCTACTCCAAGTCCCGGTCCATACTCTAGTCTCATATCCTCCAAACCATACTTTTCCTGCAGGGAAGTCATAAACTGTGCAAGCATTGTCAACTCCTTTTCATACTTGCTGCCTTTCCTCTGTGTACCTGCGAAAAAATGAATCCCTGCAAAAGTGATGTCCGGCATCAGCTGTATCTCTTCCATAACGGTATGCACAGTCTGCTCTTCCATACCAAACTGGGCTCCGCTAGTCAGCCGCAACAGTACTTTTGCCTTCTTTCCAGTCGTAACTACGCATGTTTTCAGAAGCTGCCAGTGCCGGGCTGACTCAATGGTGATCACATCTACCGGATAATCCAGCGCCGTCTTCATATCCTCATAGGACTTTACCACCCCAGAGAAGATGATCTTCTCACCCACAACCCCGTACTTCCGGCAAATCTCCAATTCGCCTGGTGAACAAACCTCATATTTCCCGATGACCGGATCCAACAAAGGAATCAGGAAGGGATTCGCCTTGACCGCAAAGCACAACTCTGCGCCGCAAGACGCTAATGCCTCTTTGGTCTGTTGTGCTCTTCCTGCCAGCTCCTCTTCATCAAAAATATAACAAGGCGTCTGCAATGAATCTGTCCCTGTAAGCCGCCTGATTTCTTCCTGTGTCATACTGCCCTCCATAATGCCGTTTTCCCATACTATTCCCAGCTTGTCTCATCAACATCCACTTCCGCTACTCTCTCCAAAACGCCACCTGACGCCTGGCGGCAGCGGATCCGCAGTGTCATCGGAAATACCATCGCTTCCACAGGCAGCGGACATCTGTCCCTTTCACTATATTCCTGTAAAATCCGGACCTCTTCCTCTGTCACCAACTCAAACTGGTACACCAGTTTCGTACCTTCTTTCCCCAATGTTTCTCCTATGATCTGACGGTTTCCACATTCATCCACTTTTTCCGTATGCAGTCCGACGCATACCACATCCGACATAGCCTCCTTCATCTGCGGCACGGAATCATAGAAATAAGCGTCTACATTTTCCTGTCTCATGCGCCTATATAAAACTTCACAGTAAAAATCGCTGACCAGATCCGCTCCATCAGCTCCTACATGCTCCATGCTGTTCATTTTGGCGTCCGGCAGCAGGTTTTCCCTGTCCCTCATCAGATTCAGATTATCATAAGCCACACCCCGTTCCTCCAGATAGCTTTTGAAAAACCGCGTGCATTCCCCGTATCCAGGCGTGGCGTATACCGTACTGATCGTAAGCGGCGTAGAAACAGCATAAAGCGCCGCCCCCTTCTCCCGGCAAAGCCCGACAATCCTATCCAGGTAAGCCAGCTTATCCTGATCCACCGCTTCCTCCGTCCATGGCTGGGATAGATAGATCCCCGCTTTATTACCGAACACCTTCGTCTCCCTGGTAAATCCCAGATCTTCATATACTGTCCTATCACCTGTATCGATTCCCTGACGGTATTCTAACGATAACTTCTTCTTCAAATTACTGCCTGCACTGCCAATTTTACTCCTGTACTGATAACTTTTCAGAAAATAGGCATACTCAGACGGTTCAAAAATATCTCTGATAAAGGCTGCACGGATTAGAGGTGATTTAATCCTTTTTAATACCAAAAGGTCCCTCTCCGGCACCCTTTCCTCCCACAAAAAGGTCTGATAATCCACTCCCAGCACTACATACTTGAGGTCATACTGATCCAGAATGTCTTTCAGATAATAGTACGTCCCCTCGATTCCCTGTGAGCCTGTTCCTGCATTAAAAGCACAGGAGACTCCCTCGATCCGATCGGAAAACACCGAGGGAATAAAGGTCGTGCTTACCCTGGAATTCCCGATAAACACCATATCAGGCTGCTTGTCCTCCACGTTCTTTTGCCGCAGCTCCAACTCCAGATAATGCTGAAACGTTACTGGTTCCAAGACATATCCAAGCACCTGTTCAAAGAGGATCAAAAGTACAGCTAGAAGCAGGACCTTCTTAAAATTGTTCATACATAAATCCTCCCGCCGCACCGGCTCCCGCATAATCAAGCAAAAGGGCTGCATAGAGCAGGGACACATAACAGATATATCTTGGCAGTATTGGAATGCGGGCTATTATCTCATAGGGGTTGTAACCTTTTTCCTTTAAGATATCCAATACTATCATCATTACTATCCCAACTGCCAGAATCAGCAGATCTCTTTCTTCCAGTCCTGGAAAAAGGTTCATCGGTCTATAGAGCAGACGCCAGTTATGCTCCAGAAATAAAGACCTGCACTTCATCATAATACCGTGCACAGACCTAAGATCAGAAATCATCTCCGCAAAGCCAAAGATCAGAAACGTCCTGATCATCTGCACCAAATGCCAACATCTGTTTTCCTCTGAAAGATGAAGCCTCTGCCTGATCTTCGTATAAACCGGTTTTAACTGCATACTGGATACAATGCAGAATAGGTTAATCCACCCCCAAAGCAGAAAGTTAGGAGAACTGCCATGCCATAACCCGGTTGCACTCCAAACGAAAAAGAGGGCAATATAGCTAGGAATCATACGCACCACCGCAGGCGGACAGATTTTCTTACATCTGCTGGAAAACTTCTGAACACTCTTACCCATAGAAATTGGGTAGAAAAGATAATCTTTAAACCATGCCCCCAGCGTAATGTGCCATCTTCGCCAGAATTCATCGACCGATCTCGCAAAAAAAGGCTGTGCAAAGTTCTCCTGCAGCGTTATGCCCATCATATGACACACTCCTGCCACAATATCCATATAGCCGGAGAAATCCGCGTAGAGCTGGACCGGCAACAGTATAAACAGGAGAAACACATAAATTCCACCATAACCAGAGTCCTTTGGCAGAATCACATTGATCACAGCCAACATCCTATCCGCGATCACCAGCTTCTTGAAGCAGCCCCACACCAGACGGAGCATTCCCTGTTCCAGATGATCAAAGTCAAATGCATGTCTGGCAAACAAAGTCTTCCCCAGAGCATCATACCGACTGAACGGTCCCTGTACAATATGTGGAAAAAACATAATAAACGAGCAATATCTAAGCAGATTTCTCTCCGCCGGATATTTTGCTCTGTATACATCGATACAGTATCCAGCCGCGATAAAAGTATAGATCGAAATACCCAGCGGAGAAAACGGAAAAACAGACGTAAACTTGAAAACTACCCAGATTCCAAAATTGAGCAGCAGCCCTGCCAACATCATTCTTTTCTTCAACTTTGTGCACTCTGCTTTATATGCCTTACGCACTTCCCGATCCTTGCACGCACTTCTCAGCGCGCTAAACTTCTCCTCCACATAGTTTAAGCTAAGCCCTAACCCATAAGTGAGCAGGATCGTAGATAAGATCAGGATGATCTGCCCCACACCGTACGACAAATAGAATACGATACTGAAAACCGGCGGCACCATCCACTGCCATTTCGCCGGTACCATATAATAAATCAGTAGTAAGAGCGCCAGAAATGCAAAAAATTGTATCGATATCAGTGACATACTCCCTCTCTTCTTTCCTGCTTTAGCCCATGCTCTTTGACACTCTAGAGTTTCTTAATGGTGTCTCCCGCTATTCATCCTGCAATTTGCAGATCAGCCGATAGATCGCCTCCATAGAATTAAAATTCTCAGGCAGCAGATACTGCACATTGATATCCACATCAAAAGCATCATTGACCGCTGTGACGATCGCGATGATATCGATCGAGTCCAGCACGCCATCATCGATCAATCTGTCCTGTGAAGTAAAATCAATATCCTGTCTGATCTCTTCTAAAATTCTCTGTAATTCTTCCATATTTATAAAATACTCCTCTCTGCTCCGCCGTATCACCTGCGTTATTTTGGCTGTTCTACAGCGGCCAAACCTTCCCTGTCATTCCATGCCCCGACCGGTCCTGCCATCAATCCAGCCCTTGTTTTCACTATTATACTATTATTAACAATATTCCTTCTTTAACAATACCCTATCGATCTTGCCATTCTTGTTCATTGGTATTTTCTCGAAGAAAATATACTGATTCGGCCACATAAACTTCGGCAAGAAATCGCCCAGCGCCTTCACAATTCTTCTGTCACAGGCCTCCTTCGCCTGATAACACAGAATGATCTTCTCTTTCTCCTCCTGGTAAATGCAGCATCCCACATCGATAAAGTCCAGTGCATTGACTGCCGTCTCGATCTCACCCAGTTCAATCCGGTGTCCCATATGCTTGATCTGATAGTCTTTGCGCCCTGCAAAGTACAGTTCTCTCCGTTCACCATAAAATCCCAGATCCCCCGTCTTGTACACTAACTCAGGATAGAGATTCTGCAAGGGATTCTGGACAAAAGCCTCTCTCGTTTTCTCCGGATTATTGTAATAACCCATAGCCAGACAAGCACCTCTTACGCAAATCTCGCCTTTCTGTCCCATCTGCGTCACCAAATGCCCTGTCTGTGTATCGATTAAAAACATCTCCGTATTACAAAATGCCCGTCCAATCGGCAACGCCTCTGTCTCCTCAAATTCCCTGTCGACAATGTAGTATCCGCAGTTACAGGTAATTTCCGTTGGACCATAAAGATTGACAAACTGTGCTGCAGGTAACGCTTTCTGCCAATATTTCAGATCTTTGACGGGCATGACCTCACCCGAAAACATGACAAGCGAAAGGAACTTTGGCATAAACTTCTCAAATACCTTGAAATTCGAAACAATCCGCAACGCCGAAACCGCCCAGATGATCACGTTGACGCCCCGCTCATTCAGATACGGAATCAGCCCGACCGGCAATACAAAATACTGCTTTGGCACTACCTGCACGGTCCCACCCAAATAGAGACTGCAATAAATGTCTTTCGTGGAGACGTCAAAATCCAATGGCGCCTGATTCCCGAAAACCGGAGCAGACGGAAAGGCAAAGGCAGCTGCAAACTGTTTCACCAGATCGACTACCGAACGGTGGTTGACCACCACCCCTTTCGGAACGCCCGTAGAGCCGGAAGTAAAGATCGTATAGAGCGGATCCGTGTCAAGACACTTGTGTCTGACTTGCTGCAAGATATCATCCTGTATCTCTCCTGTCTCTGTCATCATAGAATAAGATATAATGTCAACCTTCTGCAAAGACAAGTTTGTCTCATTCTTAGAATTCAGGATCAATACCGGGTCTAAGGTAGTAAGGATCAAGTCAATCCTCTTACGGGGCATCGTATCATCCAACGGCACATAGAAATTACCACTGTAAACAATCCCCATAAAAAGGATCAGACTCTCAATATTCCTGTCAATCAGGACCGCAATCGGCTTGTTATGCCATACTTCTCCGTTCCGGCGGGATCTGGCAATAATGTTACAGCCAACTCTTTTCGCCTGCTGCAAGAAGGTTAAATAATCGATCCGCTTGTCCAGATCCGCAAACGCTGTCTGGGAAGGGCTTCGCCTTGCTGCCGCCTCAAGCCATTCTAATATGTTAGTGTTCATGAACTTCTCTTTTCTGCATGATAGGTGCCGGCACATGGTACGCAGTGCATTTATGCTGCTCTGTACCTGCGTTTGGTTGAAATTGGTAGCGATATTCTTTCTAATTATAGTATATCCAGTTACGAATTACAATACAACAGTTATACGCAATATCTATACAAAACAACAGCGGCCGGAAACCCGGCCGCTGTGCCTGCTGCATTCTTACTTATTGATTTTGACATTCATGCTGACAGCCGTACCAGCTGTATTCGTTCCCTGGTTCTTAAACTTAATATACATTGTAACCCTGTTGGTTGTGTTACATCCATAGGAAACTGTATTTTTAAGTTTTAAGTACACTTTGAGGGATCCGTCTTTCTGTGGAGGGTCGTAAGTGATCTCAAACGACTCGTTCGCCTTATCATCCTTCTCACCAAACGTAATCTCTTCAATCGCACCGATAGCGTTAAGATCCGCTTTCGTCACCGTAAAAGATGCTTTATAACTTTTACTCGACAGGTAGAGGTTCGCTTCTGTCTTGTCAGTCTTCACCTTAGGTAAAACTTCCGCCGTACTGATCTTGACTGTGCCTGGAGCGTAGATCCCTCCACCATTTGATGGGAATGTGTACGCCTTTGTCTTCATCCAAATCCGTACGGGATAAGATTTCCGATTTTCGATCTCAACTCCATCTTTCGGTACCACAAAGAATGATTTTCCGTCCTCCGCGATTTTTGCCTCAAATTGTTTACTGATAAACCGGTCCTGTCCATAGGTAGGATATTCCCCACTGGCATCCAGAATCACTACCTCACTCAGCGTATCCTTCAGGTTCGCGAAAGTCGGTGTGTAACGTATACCGTTTTTCTCTGTACTTTCACCGCCCCGGTCCACCAGATTCATCTTTCCCCTGGCTCCTAATTTGACAGAAATTTTCCCATCATAGACCCTGATACTAAAAGTAACATACTTTAATGGCGAAATCTCATTACTCTGATTCGAATAAAAGGGCATCATCTTAAAAGCATACGTTCTTGCCGGAACTGCTTCTTTCATGGAAATCTCCATGACGTTCTTTGCCTCATTCCACTTAAAATCAAAACATTCCTCGACCCCTTCATATCCCTTAGTCGTACACGCAATCGTATCAAAGGATTCCGTTTCCTTGAACGCATAGTCTGCCGGGAGATTTTTGGTGGTAAAAGTCACTTCTGATTTTTCGATAAATTCTTTCTTATTCTGTCCATTCTCCTCTTTTAGCATATACGCAGACAGGTTAAAGGCATTCGTTCCCTTTAATGTGACTGTAGGGGCTGTCTTGGTGACCCGGACTGACAGCGTAACATTATGCTTATCCCACTGCGTACCGCCTTCCCTGCTCACATTACAGATAAATCTATAGGTTCCAGGCTTAATATCACTATCTGCCAGAGATACTGTGCCTATTCCACCTGCATAACTTACATCCAGCTTATCATACTGTTCCTGCGCACTCTCTGACAATCTCTCATAATTCACTGCATCAAATGTCTGTGTATCCTCAATGATTGTGTCATACTGATTTGAAACAAGCTCAAACGCCGCTGTCTGTTCCGGATAACTGGCATTGATATTGACAGTCGCTGTCTTAAGACTGATCCTGGGCGCCTTGGCATCCGTGTTAATCTGGTATGTATACATAAATTCCTTACCTTGTGCCCAGGTATTGTTAGTCAACTTCATAACTAACCTGCCCTTATCCGGGTTCGCAGCGATCTCCACGCGAATCATACCGTCATGCTCTCCATCATCCTCCACGATCGAGCAATTCGCAGAATCTGTGGTGCTTGTATTCCATTTCAACAATTGATAAGGATTTTCTTCTACACTGGACACCGGATGCAAGTCGATCGGCGTCTTTGTCTTTTTGTCCAACAGCTGTAAATAAACTACCTGTGTATCCGTATATCCTGTCCCAAAGGTATTGGCAGTCTTATCTAATACATAAGCCGGTGCCACCGTCTGGGTTGGAATTGTGATCTTATATTTCTTAGTACCATTTTTCTTGTAATCTTTGAACTTGAGTACAAGATATCCTGTCACCACCGGCTTTTTTGATTTATTGCAGGCCAAATTGTCACTCTTTTGTGTAATGACCGGCTGTCCATCAACCACTTTGATCTCAAAATTCTCTGTAAACTTAACATCATCCTCATACGTCTTGCTTCCCGGCTCTGTCAGTGGCTCCAGGCTGTAACTTTCGACTTCCGCAGTTCCCAGATTACTGATCACCGGCTTAACTGGTATCGGCTCGCCCGCTTCTGTCTTGTCCTTTGCATAGAATAGATTGATTTTCTTCTGATCCTTCGCAAAAGATACTTTCGGGTTCGGCACGGACTTCTTGACCACGATCGTCAAGGGAATAGCATAAGTAGTTCTGTCCACTTTCACCTGAATCCGTACTGTATATGTCTTGTCCGACAGCCCATCTCGCGCGGACACTTTGTAGGTAGTGACTGGATCATTAACGTCCGCAGACACCACCTCCTCCAGTGTAAAGTCTCCATAATCTTTATCTTCCTTGGCATCAATAACCTTGACAGATTCCTTGTCAATCTTCCTGCCATATGCACTGATGATCCCTAAGGTTGTTGCACCGTCAACCTGATTCGGATTGATCGTAATCTTCGCAGCTGTCAATCTTGGCTTATAATTCTGCACACTGACAACAAACTTTCTCGTTACCTTGGTCTTGTCAGCATTCGTAGCCGTCACCGTGATCGTCGCTTCCCCGTCCGTATTGACCGGAATTGTAATCGTATTCACAGAAGAAGCCGCCGTTGTGGATGTCTTGGTAAGCTTAGCCACTTTGGCGTCACTGGTTGACCAGGTAAAAGGAACTTCCAAAGCTTCTCCATCATCTTCTGTTGCAAAAGCAGACGCTTTGAGATTAAACGTATAATTCTTGGTGACTGCACTCGTCGGAACGGAAATGCCAACTACCTTGTCAGCGTCATTCTCGTCTCTGTCAATCGTCATATTCTCTCTGTCATAAGACGTCACCAGCATACTGATATGATCGACTTTCACCTGTTCCACGGTGATCTCTATCATTCTGCTTATAGTATCGCCCTCTATGTTCTTGACATCCGCACATACCACTGCCGTACCTGTTTTTAAGGCCTTAACCGTGCCGTTCTGATCGACCGAGACAATACCTCTCGGTGAAGTGCCCGATACATAATATTTCACTTTAGAAGTAGGGATCCTGCTTCCTGATCCGTCTGCGGAGTTTGTCAAATAGAATTTGGTCGACTGACCTACTTTCAGCTTCCCATATCCCTTTTTATTTTTGACCGTAAAATTAGTATCCGTTGAGAGTCTGCCTTCTACACTATCCTCATTTCCCTCGATCAGCACACTTCCATATGTCAACTCAAACTCTGCCGTAATCGTCGCGCCGCCCTGAGGCATATTGAACGTATAGTAGCCGCCAGCTTTCGTCACAGGTACGCCATTGCACTTCATAGAACCTTCTACCAGCTGTACACCCTGTACGCCGCCCCAGGTGATCCATACATAACATGGCGTGCCGGCCTTGACCCCATTCCTGGTATTTTCCCCATTGGTGATCTTATTAATATCCGGAGTAGCGTCAGAATTTGTCTTGGTAGCCGTTATCTTTAAATTAATCTGGCCAGTCTCAGTACCAGCACCCGAAAGGCGCTGTTTATACGTATAATATTCCACACTCTCGGTATCATTCGTTGCAACAAAACGAACGCCCGCTTTTTTTGCATAGTTCGCTGCTGTAGATACAGCCCATCCTACCAGACACAGTTCCGGATTATCGTTGGGAAATGCATCGTCCTCCAAAATCGTCCTGTCACTATTTACCTGGATTCTTTTGAGCAATCTACACCCCTGGAAAGCATTTGTACAAACTTTCCCGATCTGTCCTGGCAATTCTATATTTCCCAACTTAGAACAATTGCGGAATGCATTTCCTGCAATTTCAGTTGTCATCAATATATTATTATTTCCAAAGATCACTTTCGTAAGTCCCGTACAGTTCGCAAAGGCATCCGCAGAGATAACTGCCAGCCCACTCGAAAGCAAAACTTCTGTAACCCCAGAACAACCTTGATAAGCACCAGTTCCCAGAGAAGTAAGCGTATCATTCATGCTGATCTTCTTTATCTTCCTACATTCCTGAAACGCATTCTCTCCAATTGTCGTGAGGCTGTCGGGCAGTCGGTACTCCTCATCTGAGCAGAAGAACTCCAGGGACGAACAGCCTCTGAAAGCTTCCTTGCCAATCGTCTTCAACTTAGCATACTCTGCACTGACCATGTGGACCATAAACAGCCGGCTGTCATCTTGAAAGGCAGACACGCCGATCGTTGTAACACTATTGGGCAGGGCCAGCTGTGTCAGCGAAGTACACCCTTTGAACGCACTGTCTCCAACCTCTGTCAGCCGTGATGGGATGGAAATGCCTTTCAGGGCGCTGCACCCTTCAAACGCACTGCTTCCAATCACCTTTACAGTGGTAGGCAGCATGATATATTTAACATCTGTATTTCCCTTAAACGCTGTGTCGACTTGTGTAATCTCTTCTTCCCGCAGGTCAACCACACCCTCAGCATCAGGCACCGCAATTAACCTTCCGTTCTCAATCTCTACCTCAAAACTGGCCGCCATCACCGCATCATAAGTGATCGTCATTCCCGTTGCATCGGTAAAGGACTCCATTCTAACCTCAGGAATTTCTTCCGGAAGCTCTTCCTCCTCTTCCTCTACCGTATTCTCAGAGACACTTTCATCAACCTTCTCCCCCGGTACCTCTTCTGTATCCAGGTTTCCTTCCAGATCAGGATCCTTGTCATCCGGTTTCTCTTCGCCGGGATCTGCTTCTTCTCCTCCTGAAGGCTTTCCGCCGTTATTATCCCCGTCCGGGTTCAAGTCTCCCTGATTATCCTGATCTCCAGAACCATCTTCCTTGTCTGTACCATCCTGGGCCCCCGGATCCTTTTCATTGTTTTCTTCCCCAGAAGTGCCATTACCGTCTGCGGAATCTCCCGGATTCGTCTCACCGCCAGTATTCTCCCCGTCAGTCTGATCCTCCTTCTGGTCTTCCTTACCAGTAGCCTCTGTTCCCTGGGAATCAGACGTCTCTTCTTTTCCAGCCCCACTGCTTTCTTCCTCCGTCACAGCGGAAAGACTCCCTGAATCAGGCGCTGTAGCAAGAACCGTCATTCCGTTCATACTTACCGAGAGGCTAAGCGCCAACAGCAATGCAAGTGCTCTTCTTTTCTTCATCTTCCTTACCTTCTCCTGTTTGTACCTTCCTGAAACCTAATCGTGTTACTGTGTTGCAGTCCTGCTCTCCTGTCACTTATTAGCAACATTTATATCGATAGAATCCTGCTGAATCCTCCCATATAGCAGTCCAGAATCTGACATTATTGTCAAGAATCTTTTGACCAAACACTCGTGCCCTATCTTTTAACATCTGTGCGTGAAAAAACAGGCATCGCATAATCGCATGCCATTGTTTGCCCCTCAAAAAATGTATATTATGACAAACAATACCATATGTTAGTTAGTATAGCATTTCTAATTGTATGACACAAGTGTCTTTGCTACAAGATGTAGTGTTTTAAGAAAAAATTAATCTTTATAACAGCAAATTTTTCCACCACACCAGTTTTTTGCTTCCAATCGTGAAACTAATCTTTTTCTCTCCCCCATAATTCCCTAGTCCACGTATGACCACCGTCGCCTTGCCCTTATTCTGATTCTTCGTATAGGTATTTGCGTCAATCACATAATCGATCCCGTACTGTAAAGAATCCGGACTGCCACTGATCGTAAGCTGCAGGTCTTCCTCCTTCAAGGTTACCGGCTGTCCGTTGCGGTATTCCTTAGCCTGCACTTTGACTTTGGCCTTGGAAATATCTGCCGCCACGATTCGGTAAACCGTCGAGATTGCGGCAGTTCCATCTCCTGCATAACAGCCTTTGCCATATGCGGTAACACGAATCAAGGTCCCAACTTCCGGAATATCGTCTGCTCCTACTGGCACCTCTCCGTTGATCAGTCCTTCCTGTCCTGTAAGCGTATCTGTCCCCAGGGAATTGTCCACATTGGAAGGTCCAGCGCCCTGTTTTGATATGACACCCTTGTCATATTCCATCTTCATACTGTCATCTACATACGTATAGACAAGTGTTTTCTCATAATCTCTGCCTGCTGCCAGTCTCGCGCCATTACAGTCTGTCAGAATCGCCGAGCTTTTATAAGCATTCTTCCGTTTCCTGTACACGATATCCTTTGCTGTCATCGTCAGTTTGCCATTCCCCTGCGACATCTGTCCATCGGTAATCTTAAAATAACCTGTAATAGTTCCCTTGAAACTTCCTTTTCCGGTGATCGTGATCTTCGGAAGCTTCTTCTCCGCCATCTCCACTGTGGTGACTGCATTGTTGTTCACATATTTAACCGTATAATCTTTGCCTGGCTGCAGCTCCATTCCGTTGAAGCGAAGGAGCACTCCCGGCTTGCTTCCCCCTTTCATATAAGGTGTCACAATCTGGGATAAATCTTCGATCCCCAGAAGCTTATCCGGTGCATCCTGCGTATAATACTGCATTTCAATAGCAGGATTTCTACCCGATTCATCCGGGCTGATATTGTAGCCTGTTATCTTATAGCTCTTCTTAATCTGACCTGTATACTCGTTGATCCCCTTAAACAGGATCGTCGCCGTACCTGCTTTGGAAAGATTGGAATAAGAGACAATATAATCTCCCGTGACACCGCCGTCCTCACTCTCTGTCAGCACGCGATTATTTAATGTCAGCGTATAGGAATCAGGATCCTGCTTTACATCTGCCTCTGTTCCCGTGTATTCCTTGTTCTCCACTCCTTCCACCTTCGCTCTGGAGATGGATGTCCCTACAATTTTATAGGTGATGCTCTTGCTGCCGCTGAATCCGCTTCCTTCTACAGCCGTGATCGTCGCCGTAGCAGTTCCCACTGCAGTATTATTCTTATAAGATACCGTATAATCCCCCGTCAAACCGCCATCTGTGCTCTCTGTCAATATTTCTTTCTTGTATGTCACTTTCAGGCTCTCCGGGCTGATACCGATTCCCTGTTCTTTATCGACCAGCTCATTTCTGTAAGTCTGGTTAGGTATCTTCGCAACCGAAACTTTGCTCATCAGCACGTTCTGCGTAATTGTCTCGTAAACTGTGATCGCTCCGGTATAACCGCCTTTCCCCTTGATCAGGATCGGATAAGTGCCTGCAGTCTGGTACGCGCCAGTTCCCGTCTGAGGATAGGTTAGCGTATAATCGACATTCCGCGCAAGCCGCTTTCCATTCCGGTAGACCACCGGCACACTTTTGATCGCTCTGCCGCTGTAAGCCACCGTAATATCATCTGCCGTGATGTCTGTATCCGTCAATGCTTTCGGCACAATATTGAAAAGCACTGTCTCTGTTCCTGCATAATTGCCTTTACCTCTGACTGTAACGGTTGGTACCGCTTTCCCTTCCAGATTGACGTTCTTGTTATTCTTATAAGAAACAGTGTAGTCCTTATTCAAAACAAGCTCAATCAGCTCCCTGCTGCCATCCTCATAGCGTACACTGTCATATACCTGCACCACCGGCTTTATGGTACTGCCTGTATAAACCTGATCTCCCACAGGCAGTACATAGAATCCCTGACCTTGTTCTTCATAATACGGATACAGAAAAGTCTCCTTCTCATGGATCACTGTGGCGGCGTCAAACCGGCTTCCTGTCCCATTTTTTCCTGTATACCATCCGATGAAAACTCTGTTATCTGTTCCTTCCTCCCCTGGCTTCTCAGGAAATTCCTGCTCTGTTACTCTTGTGCCATAAAGCACTGGCAGCTTCTTCAAAATATCCTTACTATTATCAGGGTCACCATTTTCTTTCATAAAGGCAACATAGCATTCTTCCACTGCAATGGTATGCTTCGCTGTATACCCTTGCGCACACCCTGCCACCTTCGCTGTGATCACAGCTGTTCCTTTGCTCTTTGCTTCCACTCTGCCATTCCTGACAATAGCGACCTTTTCATTAGAACTGCTCCAGGACACCTGTGTATCAGACGTGGTGTCCTTCGGCCAGTACTCTGCTGCCAGATTCACACTCTGTCCTGCCAGAAGTGTCGTCCGCTCTTCCGAATCCGTCTCTTTCGCATTCGGATTGGATAATGCCGCCTGGTAAATCGGTGCGCTCACCTTTACATTGCAAGCAGCTGTCCTGACTGGACTTACCCCTGCCTTCGAGGCCTTTGCTGTAATTACAGCCTCTCCTTTGCCCACTGCAGTCACAGTGGCCCTGGAACAATCCGTCGGATCGTCTGGATTCGCAATAACCGTGACCTTTGCTACCCTGGTATTAGACGAGGTCCACACAATTGTCTTGTTCGACGTAGTATCATCAGGGTCAAACGACACCTGCAACACTTCCGTATCTTTATTCTCTGCCCTCTCTGCCACACTAAGTCCTGTAACATCTTCCACCACCGTATCCGGCCTGCGGAGTGCAATCTTTGTCTTATCCAGAGAAATACTTTGTAAAGAAGCCTGCACTGTCACTTTACAGGATATCTCTACGTCTTTGTAGGACGCCGTAACAGTAGCTTCCCCCGGTTTTCCTCCGTGCGCTTTATCCACTGCCCTGACCATAACTTGTCCATTCTCAATGACAACTTTCACGACGGCTTCATCGCTGCTGGTCCATTTGACTTTCTCAGGCGAATCTGCTGCCAGAGCAAGATCTTCTGCCGCAGCTGCCGGATGCGCTTCAAAATCCGTCACCTCAATACCATCGGCATACAGCCTTAATTGCTGACCAACCTCATAATCGCTGGCTTTGCTCCGATCCAATTTCAGCGCCGTTTTATTCAATTTCAGCACAGGCGGCAGTTCTGGTTCCGGTTCCTCTGGTTCCTCCACGCCGCTGTCATTCGGCATATTATTGTATACTGGAATCTTAAATACAAACGCCGAGTTTAATGTACCTGCACTGGTATACATTTTTTTCGTGCTGGAAGCCTCACTGGTAGGCGCCTGGATATTCTGCATGTATTGATGCTCATAAAGCCCGTAAGGACTGTTCTTATCTACATTGAATTTCTCCAGATAGAGCGTGTCCTGATACTTAAGAATGTAATTATTGCCGATTGTCGCGGCGCCTCCCTCAAGAGATTTATAGCGGGTATTCCAGCCCTTACTTTTCGCGTAAGTCAGTCCTCTTGTAATTTTCTCTGCTGTGGAAGCCCCATAGACGTCTACGTTAAAGAAATTGTAATATCCTTCATAACCTGGATATTTACCGGAAATCAATCCAGAAGTCCCCTGCCCCTGTTCCTGGTATACGCGGGATGCAAGATGAATAGGACTTAGCCGTCTCTTCTTTCCAATCTCATAAAACGCCTGGGCATAAGTACGCTTCGCGGAATCGTCCGGCAGTATGCCTTTCATAAACGTTGTATTCAAAAAGGTCTGTACCGCTGACTGTGTGTGATAAGAAGCGTTAAACGTTAGCTGCTCAAACTGGAAAATATAAGTCTCTGTCAGGAAGTTACGCGGATCCATAAAATATTGTACTGCAGGTCTGGTCGCATAATACCAGCCTTTTTCAGCTGGACATATGTCTCCTACCCATCCTTTAGAGACATTACTTGTCGTCTTCTGAATCAGGCTTTTGAGACCCATTTCTTTTGATATCACTGTATTGAAATCCAATCCTGTTTTCATGGGTACGAAAGTCCAGTTAGGATGTGCATTTTTCAGGCTTCTGAGCGCACTCTGATAAGAGGCCGGAAAAGCCGAGATATCAGAAGTGTTTACACTATACGGCATCCTAGAGGAAGACTGCATCCCATAGGCGGAGATTCCATATTCCTCCCCCGTTTCCAGAATCGGAAACAGATACTCCTCCTCCCACGCGAGCCAGTCTTCATCCGAATATGCCAGATAATAGTTCTGTACATAACCCGTACCTTCTACGCCATTCAGCCAGAACTGTACTTCATACCATACATCGTCCTCTGTAATCTTGATCCCTCTCATATACAATGTCTGGCCAATTTCAAGCAGCGCATCGCTCTCACTTTCCTCCGCCGGTTCGCTGCACACATTGTACGTGTCCGTATGATAGAGAAGCGCCATCAGATTTTTCTCAGAAAGCAGCCCCAGAAAGGCTTCCTCCGCCGCATCGATCATAACTGCACGTTCTTCATCCAGGCTGTTCTCAGAGACAGAGGATAGATCATTTTCAGAAACAGACGACAAATCGTTCCCGGAAACACTATCTACATCAAGTTCACTGTCAGAAATGTCATCCGAAAGGTTCTGGTCCTCCTGGGCATCATCAAGATCCGGTTCCGCATTGTCTGCGTCACCGGTTTCCGTATTCCCTTGATCTGGATCAGAATTCTCTGTATCCTCAGAATCGCCATCCGCATTGTCAACATCTCCAGCTCCAGGATTTTCCGCATCGCTTTGCTCCCCACTGCCATCCTCCCCTTCATCTGGATTTTCCGGCTTGCCATCTTCTGTACCATCATCACCAGGATCACCCTCGGTAGAATCAGAATTATCAGTGTCCAAATTTTCATCTTCGCCTGCCGGCCCATTCGAATTTCCACTATCATTTGGGGCGCCGCTGTCCGAGGGTACATCTATGTTGTTCAGTTCATCTCCACTCGCTATATTCCCTATTGTACCAATCCCGTCCGTTATAGAGACATCTGCCGCAGACACCTGTACTGGACTGCTTGTCAAGCACAGGACAAGACAGAGGAAACCGGCCAGGTAACGAAATATTTTACTATGTTGTCCTTTGATCATAGAAGTAGATACCATTCTCCATCACTAGAGCCTTTCTGTGTATTAGTTGCATCCGGCCATATTATCCTGGTCTCATTTTACTGCAGACCGATGGGCTGAAATTGCTTTGGAACTTTTGCCGGAATGTTATGTCTACCTGCAATAATCATAATACCATATTTTTTAAATATTTCTAGTAAAAAGTTATGTAAATCATTCCCAATTTTTATACAAAGAAAAACACCGCAAAATAACGTGGTATCGTTATTCTGCGATGATATACTGTTAATCATGAAGATCCGCCTCCTCAAAGCTCTGCGCCAACCCCATCCTGCGGATATTGTCTATCCACTCATAAATAATGGTCCTGCTGTATTTGGGATTCCCATCCTCATCCCTCATCTTCTCCAGCGCCAGCGCCAGGTAGGCATACTCATTCTCAATGTAAGTGGCAAAAACTCCCTGATCATCTGTATTGATCGACACCTGGATCTGCGGCGCTTCTGCCAGCTGCTTATGGTCGGTGACCAGACCATTGTTATACCAGTTCTGGATGGGATGCTTATCATATCTCTTAAATGTGCCGATCAGCGCATTCGAGGAAGGATTCGTCTCTATGCCAATTCCCTTCTGTGCAACCACCCATTGTAATTTCTTCTGTACTTTCCTAACCGCCTTTATGATAGATAGATTCACCTTGATCTCCACACATTTATTTCCCTCCCGTTTGATTCTGGGATTATAGTGGTACATGTGGTAGAGATAGGCGGCTTCTGGATTATACCGGATCCGGTAGTTTTCCGGAAACTCTTTGTTGATACCGTACTCGTCCCATTCCGTTCTGGTACTCGCCTCCAGATCAAAAAATCCTTTCCTGAAATATTCTGGATTATCTCCGCGGAGTTTCCAGGAGTCATAATAGGTATTGATGGGGAACAGGCACGTCTTATTGCCATACATATTCTGAATCTTTCTCTCATCATAGTACTTCACTGCATCTTCCACTACCATGGAATAATACGCCTCATCCATGTTGTTCAGATAGATAATGCGGAAGTATTCATCATATCTTTTCTCGATATAATGCATTGCGTCCTCACAACCCTCGATGCGGTATTTGCGAATGATAGAGTACAGCCAGACCAGATTATCAAGATAATCCATCTGCGTGATCAGTATCCGGCCTGACTTAGACGCATACCACTCGTCTACATCCACACCCAATGCCAGGGCATGTCCAAGACGATCACCACACCGCATATTCAGAAATGATACCGCTTCATCAATCGCACGCAGCCCATCGATAAGATCCAGAAAATCTTCTCCAACATGATACGTAATACACAAATCCGGCATCTGCCGTACCACTCCTGTGATGTGATCTATGTGACTGACAGCTCTATTCCTCAGAAACCGGAAGGCCTGCGCAAACACTTCCGGCCGGCATACGATCTCTTCAGAACTTGCATCTATCCCTCTGATCCGTTGTCCCAGCTTCTCATATTTGCGCCGGAATTCCAGGATAGCATGTGCCTGCTTTTTTACATCCCTCCGAATTTTATCATGTCTGCAATATGCTTCAAACTGTGACAGCTTTCCCTGCATTGAATCCAGTTTCTCTAATGCGAAATCCTTTTCCTTAATAAAATGGCACACGTAGAAAAATTTGTCCTGTAATTTTTTTCTCTTCTCCTTACTCGTCTCTAATGCCAGGATTGTCTTATCGTTTTTTTCAATAGAACTCCTTATTTTCTCCACGCTGTCTTTCGGTGTGATCCGCGCTTCCAGTTTCGTAATATGTTGATTTAATATGGTATCCCTCACTGCCATTCTCAAATAGACTTCTTCAAACGGCGTGTTTTCGACAAAGGACTCTTTCCTGTTCTGATACAGCAGGAAATTCTGGAATCCTACATTATGATTTACCTGAATCAATTCTGCACGTATACTTTCCTTGACCAGTAAATATGCATAAAACAGCTTCGTATTGTAGAGAAAACTTTCATCTTCCGAATAGATTTTTTTGAAAATCTCATACAAAAACCAGCGCTCACCACTGATCACCTCATTCAGATGCCTGTCAGGGTTTTTAGACAAATGCCTTCGGCAGATCGTATAATCCAGTTCATCTGGCGCATATTGGCTCTGCATATACCGAATCTTATTCTGTATCTTCCCCAGGGAATACTGCAGCATCTGGTGGTCATGCAAAAGTTCCTCCACTTCCTCCCTAAGGATATACCACATGATCCTCTGATAGCTCTCCACAGAGTCAAACTTGTCTCTATAGTCTTCCAGACGGACTTTCTCATGCAGTCTTCTCCCGTCATCCTGATCGTCAAGCGGCAGCTTCAGATATGGTTTGATCATGGAATACTCCACATACTCCCGATCCAGTATAAAGGGTTCTCCCACCAGACAGGCAAACAGATACAATCTGATCAACGCCGCCTGCAGATATGCGATGTACAGTGTTGTATCTACATATTTGACCCGATAATTAATATTCAGATACATCCTGTTATCATCGCAGAAATCAAACATTTTCTTAAAATCTTTGTTGCAGACGTCCATCATCATGCTGCACCACGATAGGTGGAATAGCGGCGCGGATCCTTTAAGGTGGAAATGATTCTCCGCAACACCATGTGCCATAAGCCGGTTCAGAGACTTATTATTGTGTCCTATGACCGGAGGCCAGAAAAAACTTCTGTGTGATATGGAGCATTGCAGATCTTTTTGTGCGAAAAAAGCCGTCGTAAACAGATCCTCATCCAGCTCAACCGTCATTTCACGCCAACGGAGCAAATGTTCATAACAACACAGGGGAACTCCGTTCTCTTCCACCAGAACGTTATCTACAAAAAGAAGTAACGCATCAAATGCATTGACTTCCCGCTGTCCGCACAAAGCAGCTCTGCTACGCATCTTGTTATTATGCCATTCAAATTCAGAACTCAGATAATGAAACATATTCTCTATCTCATTATTCGAATACTGTGCCATATACACATTGGCAAGCTTCATGAAGCTCTTCTTGTTGACATACGGATAATTACTGTTCTGATCCAGAACTTCCTGTGATGATGTGTGGCGGAAAAGAATCCGTAATACGTTGCGTATGTTATCCATCTTGCGTACCTCAATTATGACAATGCTGCCCTCGTCATTGATTTCTGCAATACCGTTGTCTTACCCCGGTATTCCATCAGAAGTTCTCCCAGCCGCATTTCAAATTTTTTTCGTTCTACCTGACCTAGAAAATCCGGTAATAATAACACTTTCGCTGGCAGACTGTGCTCAAACTTGTCCTCAAAATTTGTTTTTATTTGGAGTTTATTAAAATATGCATCCCGCTTATGCAGTTCCTTCTTAACTAGCTGGTAGCTCGACTGCAGCATTCTGTATGCTTCTTTCTCATCAAACTCATAGGTCCGCACCTGATTCGAAAGAACTTTACCAATGCTGTACAGTAATTCAACACTGATCAGCGTATGATCCTGCCCATCTGCCTCTATCGTATCACTCCGCCTTTCGGCATTCTCATCTAAAACAGCATCCGCTCCCGATGAAGCGTTCCGCTCCGGTATAATACCGGCTTCCGCCAATATTTCATCTAGCAGTGCTTTACACAGGTTTTCCTCTATTACCTGGTGTCTCTCTTCTCCTCTCTTTTCTTCCAGCCATCTCGTAAGAGCACTCAGCACCCCTAAAAATAGGGCATCACATTGACTTTTTATTTCTCCCTCTTCCTTAAACGCATTGGTCAGATAATTCTTGCGCGCATTCGTCATTGGCTTCAACTTAATTGTCAGTCTCATCTTATACTCATCGGCACCTGAGGAAGCATCTGCTGGTGAATGATCCACTGGCATATCTTCCGTCGGTAAATTCTCTTCATCTATGTCCTCTTTAATTTGCATATTGAGGAGATCCCACGTAAAATCGTCCCCTTCATCTTCCGAATCTGGTTCCCAATACATTTCTTGCAGCACGAACTCGATTTCCTCCTCTACGTCCAATGTAACATAGAACAAGGAACACAACCAGGAAACGATCTCTGCTTTATTATCTCTTATAATCTTTATCACAAGTTCCTGTACGTCAATACCTTTTAATTCCTCCGCGCTAATAGTATCAGTCTCTAGATCCAGGCTGCCCAATAGATCAAAAGACTGGCAAAATGAGGTACTCTCTTCATTGGAAGATATCAGACTATATTCCCACTCACCCAATAAGCTCTTTCCAATCACCCTTTCTCTTGTATCCTCATCAGCCTGTTTTAAAATAATAGAATACAGCATGATAACTGCATCTACAAATTCGGCATTCCGGGCGTCGCTTCCTTCATAGGAATGGCAGGCACACAATGCCCGTCCCATACTCTTCTCCTTCCCTATTCCTCTTTTCTGGGAAAACCCATAATCATCTATTTCCAAATATGTGATCAAATAGTTATTGATCTCCTCATAATCCTTTGATAATAGCTCTAGCATGAAACGCTTTTGCTTTATGTCCTGTATTCTTTCAATGATTCTTTCTTTTAAATCAATTTTCAGCCAGGCAAGACATTCCTCCTCCATCCTCACAATCTGTTCGAAATAATTAACCATACTCCGCATTGATTGATTTTGCAGAAAATGCCTTTTTCGCCGATTCCCGTCAAAATAAATGCCGCATTTTTTTGCCATAAATTCCAGAATCATATCTTTTTCATTATCGCTTGTCAGATTGAGCATCTTTTTTGCTTCTGTATCAAGCGGAATCTCCCCATGCTTTTCTCTTATTTCTGGCATATAAATCCGCATATTGTATGGCAGAACCTTTTCCAGATATTCGTTAATGAATTTCCGTCTGTCATCTTTCTCTGTATAAATTTGTTGATAGCGGGCTTCACATCCCTGCTGGAGCCTGTCGATATCTGCTGTGATAAAAATAACAACTTTCTGTACACGCAGAAATCTTCTGATCTGTTCCAAAATAAAGTGGGCCTTCTGACCACTCATATCCACGTCATCAATCGCAATGACTAAATAACACTCTCCTTTTCCATCAAAACTGCCATACTGAAATATTTTGAGATAATCATTTATCAGCTTCTGCAGTTCATCCCTTAGATTAATACTCGCCGCCAAATCATGCAGTGCGCTCGGAACAGGCACTTCCTTCTCATGAAATCCCGTTTTGCCATCTTCTCTTTCCTTTAAGAGCAGATACGCCTGCCGGACATTAATAAACTGCTGCTTGATATCCCGCTCCAGTCTTTCAAACTCAGCGTTGTGTGAATTAACACTGCGCTTCGTATGTCCCTCAAACTGATCCCACATCTCCGCCAGTATGACATCAATAACATACTCTGCTTCGGCCAGCATCGCGGCATCGATATAAGGCAGCGTGACAAACTGGATTTTTTTATTTTCATTCTTATTAAACTTACTCCATTCAATTTCCTTTTGTAGTTCGTTTAAGCATGAAAGAAAGGAAAGCAGCGCTGATGTCTTTCCTCTTCCTCTCCCTCCAAGAAAAGAAACAACATTGAGTCCCTGCCGATCCATTCCCTCTTCTTCTTTATATTTCTCATTATCCTCGATCACTCTGAACAGCGTCCTGTCAGCCTGCTGGTATACTCCTTTAAAAATAGAATTTGAAATATCCTTCAAAGACTCCAGAACCGGGCGATTACTCTCACGTAACGTGATTGTCCCTTCTTTTTTCCTCTCTTGTTCCATAAATCTGTCTCCCTTCGTTTCCCGTTTTTCCCTCTATTTCAACTTTCATCTTATCTTTTACAAGTGGAAAATACATTTTGTATGCTTTTTCATCATCCCATACCAGCTTGAAGTAATCGTCTCTGTCAATTTCTTCTAAAATACTCTTTGCCAGTTCCCTATAATATCTGGCAAGCGCATAATTTCTAAGCATTACTTCATTGATGACTGCGCTCCTTACAACTGCATTATATAGATGCTCAATTTCCAAAGGCGCGAGTACATGCTGATGATACCTGCCAGACAGAATCAAGCATACCTGCTCGTACGCATCGGCTGCCCGGCTATGCTTATTCTGCTTCTCATAGCATTCCCCCATCTGAGACCATGCCAGATAGTAGTCCTCTTTTTCCTGGACTGCCACCCTATAGGCGAGCAAAGCAGTGTCTAGATCCCTCACATAATTTTGCAATATAATTCCCTGCTTTAAATAAGCGTAAGCACAATCATTCAAGCGGATATCCGCATATTCATTCCCTGCCTTGTTCCATACCTCATTTAATTCAAAACTGATATCTGCCTGCAGGATATGCAGCGTCTCATTGTCAACATACTTTCGCAGCAACTCTTCGCAAACTTCCCGCAGCTCTTCCGGATCAAAATAAAGTTTAAATCCATTCACTTTGCAGATCAAATCCACTTCATATTTCGATCTGACACACATATAATTTGTCAGATCACAAGCGTATTCTGAAGCCGCCATCTGCTCAAGCCACGCAACAAAAGAACGGTATTTTTTTTGAACTATCTTATATAGGACATAATGCGCGCGAAAACACCTGGCAAATAATGTAATCTGTAAAATGTCGTTGTCTATATATTGTTTAATGAAAACACCTAACAGCCCGCGTAAACTGTCCGCACTGCCAATCAACCTCTTATTCCTATCCACACGTCTTGAAACAATGTGCAGGATGTGCTGCGATAACTGCTGTAAGAAAATCTGATCTGCCTGATCGTCATAATGAATCGATAGAAGATCCTGCAGATCATCCGAACCCCATCCATCCAGGTAGATCAGGATAGATTTCTCTTCTTCTTGCACCTCTATAGATGTAGTTCTCTCCTCCACATAGGCATCACTGATAATGTAAATATCTATCACAGACTCTACATTATTTATTACGATATTGTCCTTGTTCGTAATCCCTTCGACATAAAAGCCAAGAAACCGAACAAAATGAGTGATCAACACTCTTGGCTTTGTATCTATATTACTATAGAACATCCTGATTCTGTCCATATTATTTCCTTATCAGCCAATAGGCTGCCGAAGCAATACGGTTTTATATAGTATATACGTATTGCTTCACCAATATATTACTCTATATCCTGCATTCCCCATCATGCGCAATGCAGTTTACCTGCGTAAGCTTGTCCATAGCGCTCAGCCTCCGCAGCATCTCTTCTCTCTCAGACGATCTGACTTCGATAATCAGCTCCACTTCACGGTTCTTAATCGTTCTGGATTTCTCCTTGTGATACTTACTGCACTCTTTCAAAATCTTTTCGACTCCATCATAATCCATTCCATCTGCCGCGCCCCGAAGCACAAGCAAGTCCGGTGCCTTAGCATTCGGTATCATATCCAGAACAAGAAGAAGCACTGTCATCACAATGCAGAGAATAAACGCAAGTACATAAAGTCCCACTCCCACGATGATACCTGCACTGACTGACCAGAATAGGTACAAAAGATCCAACGGATTCTTGACTGCATTACGGAATCTGACGATGGACAGCGCTCCTACCATACCGAGAGAAACCAGAAGATTCGACTGCATTGCAATCATGATCGCCGCTATAATTAAGGGGAGACCAGCCATCGTCACATTCAGATCCTTGGAATAAAAGGCCGATTTGGTAGTCAATTTATATACATAGAAAATATAAAGCCCTACCAGGCAGGCAATCCCAATGATTAACACCACATTCAAGGCGGACAAATTCGTTCCCCCTCCTAAACTCTCATACACGCTTCTCTTGATTACATCCTTGACTGACATAAATTTCTCCTCTTTTCCTTTCGTCTCTTACAATCATTCAAATGTTCCCTTAACAATATGCCTAATCTATATATAACGCTCTGCACAGCTGATATTTAGAATAGGCAGTCTGTCTCATATTCCCCAGTTCCAGCATTTGCAACAGAAAATCTGGTATGAATTCATCATATTTGATCTCTAACACAGCATCCTGTTCCCTCAATGGATCATAAGCAATATCCGCCTGTCCAAACCACTCAATCCAGTCGCTCGCCCGGATATTTCTGTCAAAAGTGATCCTCGTATTACCCGGCTCGAACACATATGCTTTGCGCTCATAAGCTACAATCACTTTCGGTCTTAGTCCGCGTGTCTGAATGGCAACATTAAAAAGCGTTGCCGGATCCTCTGATGACATCTCACTCTCTATGCACTCTCCATGAATCAGCCGGTACATCTGCTCCCGGTCAATACGCTTCGATTGCTTACAGATTCTGGAGTCCTTTTTCTGCTTCACTTCCAGCCGGATATTTTCGAACGAATGATTATAGATCCTAATACGGTATTTGTCACGAATTCCATACCCATCCAGAGTATCCTGGTAACAGTTATCCGCCAGATCATCAAAATACAGACTCACAATGCTATAGCCATCCTCACTGTTTTCATTACGGTCCGGCTGCAAAACGGCCCCTATTCTGTCCTGTAACAGAAATAGTTCTGTTGGACTACAGCAATATTTGTCTTCTACCCGATACATTATCCTACTCTCCATGATTTTATACTAAGTGAAATCCCAACTCTATACGGAAATTTCCCCACCCTTATATATTTTCCCAAACACTACCCTTCCTCAGACAACGGTTCTTCATCGAAGTAAGGCGCCTCAAAATAAGCATCCAAAAACCGCAGTCTGTTGTCTATATACTCATAGATATACTTGTCCTCCCAGTGCTCCCGGCCATGCTCGTTCCAACGCACATAATTCCTGTCATAGGCTCCCGACGCATGAAGATAATGAAAGTCCTCATCCAGCATATGAAACAACCGCTCTTTAGACAGGATCTCCTGCCGCAGCTGTTTCCAGCGCGCCAGTGTCATTTCCTGAATTTCGTCAGGATAACATTTGTACATCGACCTGATATCGTCACTCCATACCCATGCACAGTACGCCCAGCTGGCGTTGTACAATTTGCGGTCGATGTTCCCCTTATAGAGACCATCACCCCAAGTTGCATTGCAGTCCCAGGGTATTTTGACTATTTTGTACGTCCCAGAGTTCTTGTCGTAGTCCGCCACAAAGAAAGTATTTTTCCTGTTATAATTATCACAGGCACGCGTTAATATAATGAATATATTATAGTCAATCGCATTTTCCATGTCAAGCAACGCACGTGCCGCTTCGTAATCACTGACTCCATCAACCGCAAAAATATCCAGATAATTTTTTAACGGAATCCAGGTTTCCCGATCATAGTTTTTCGGATATTTAATATCATAATCCACACTAAGCCCGAAATCTTCTACAATCTCCTCATCCGGAGTCGCAAAACCACGGCACTTGTACATAATATCATTTTTCTCTAACGGAACCTGCTTTGCATCAATCCGTTCCATCAGACCATAGACACCCATATACGTATTGTTACAAAACAACTCCACATACTCCAGGTTTGTCCCATTATCTTTCGTAACTGCATTATCAGAAGCGATAGCATTCCATACGTCATAGGACAGCTTATTGTGGATCAAGCCGTCATCGTCATACAGGGCGCCGAGAAGCCAGTCGTCATCCCGCCGCATCCCCAGTAACGACAACTTATGATCAAGCGCCAGTTTATATCCCTGTTTCTCGAAATTACGGGAGCCTTGTCCGCGAACTGATACTTCACAAGCTGTACTCTGATATTCACTGCCAGGAAACTTCATATCCCAGATCCGCACTTGTGCCGGCTGCACATCGTCACCAATAGGCGCTCCTGTCTGTGTTGTAATATCGATCATGGGCATGCCTGTAAAGACGATCTGATAAGTACTATACCACCCTGCCCGCCTGTCAATGCAGTACAGCACAAATCTATGTCCCTCTGCTATAGCCTGCTCGCAGCTCTCAAAGTAACTGTCTTCCTGCCAATACAATTCGCCATCTTCACAGGTGAACATGCCATCCCATACCCCATTCTCCATATTCTGTGTAACATAATAGGATTCTCCTGGAGCATCATAAGCAAGCGCGTGTCCATTGAAGGTAATCTCTGGTTTCTCCAGTTTCTCCTTAAGCCCATGAAGCAACTCCTTAAGGCTGTCTGTGTCCGCTATCCTCGCTGACATATAGCCTGGTTCCAGCTTGTCCTTAATCACTGTCCAATTTACAAGAAAAAACAAAGTCCCTAATAAAATTATTATAACAATAACTTTTTTTCTTTTTGATGTTTTAATCATTCCCGTACTCCTGCTCTCACAGGCCTATTCTCTCATTCTTTCAGTGTCGTCCCGCTACTCTCCCTTAATATCCTGGCTGGAACTCCAACTACTACTTTTCCCTTCGGCACATCTCTTGTCACGACAGTCCCAATCCCAACCACTGCATTCTCTCCTACCCTGCACTGGTTCTTAACTATGCTGCCTGCTACCCATGCATTTTCATCCAAATGGGCACTCCCATATAAATGAGAACAGACCACTACGCTATCTCTGCCAACAAAACCATTATGGGCAATCAACGTAAACGGGGCAATCTTAACACCATCTCCTATATAAGTATCATCAATCGTTCCTCTCTCTATATCCACATGGCTTCCTATATAAACATCATCTCCTATTGTTACACCGCCATAATGCTTGATCATTACCTTTCGATGGTTTTCTGTCTCATACGCACCGAATCCGTCCTCACCGATCATTGTCAATGACTCTATGACACACCTGCTTCCGATACGCACTTTATGCCTGATCACTACATTATCGTGAATCACTGTGTCATCTCCTATGACAACATCTCCTGTGATAGAACAGTTATGGCCAATCCTGACATTATGTCCAAGAGTCACCTGGTCGCCGAGCACGGTATTTGTTCCTATGGCCGCTTTTTTTTCTTCCTGCACTGTGAAGAAACGCTCGATCAGCATAAAAAACACCGCTTTCGAATTCTCACAGATGATCTGATTCGGAAGTGGCAGCTCTACCCCCTCCTGTACAACGCAAAGCGCAATATCCGGCATATCCTTCCGCCACTTATCCGCACTCTTAGCCCATGTTATGGTGCCCTGCCGATAATGATCCAGGGAGGAGAAACCTGTCAGCGTTACCTCCTTTGAGATACGCGTTTGAAATTTCAGTTTTTCTTCCTTTAAAAAATTTATGATTTCTGTCAATCCTACCATATACATTCCTTATGTCCGCCGTAATAGTCCAGTCCCAGCCTTCCTGTTATTATCTATCTGCTGCGGATTCTTGTTCACTCTTTTCCCAGTTCAATTTTTAATAAGAATTCTTCCAGGTTACGTACATTTTCCTTCATCCGGTCATAGCACAGACCTGTCTGCGCTTCACAAAATGTCTTTAGCTGTTCCTTAGCGGACCGCTCTACCTCGTCATACCAGAAAGGATGTGTCAATACATGTAGCCTGTCATACTCTCCACTCTCTACGATTGCCGTCACGTCTTCACGCCAGTTTCGCCTGGAATCTGACACATACTTGTGTTTTCTGAAGAACTCTGTCCCATAGCTGTTCACAATCTTTCCGCCTTGAATAAGATAATCCGCTTCCAAAGTCTTCTGGGATGGACGGTGCATAGACACACTGGTTGTTGCACGGCCCAGACACTGTTCCAGCAACATCGCTTCCTGCTCGATCGCCTGCACCATATCCGTCTGCTGTGCATCATATTTGGCTTCATCGAAATGCAGGCCAACTTCATGTCCCATTGCGCAGATCCGCCTTAACATGGCCTGGTTCTGCCTGCTGAATATATTGTAAAAATCACTTGTCACCAGTACAAAATAAGTGGAACAGACCCCACGGCCCTGCTCCAGCTTCGCGACCTGCAGCGCCTTTGCGATATCCATATCTATATCATGCCGTATAATAACACTTCTGGCATGGTCCTGGTAATTATGGTAATTACACACGGTATAACCGTGCTTCTCCAATAATGACAATAATTCCTCATATGCCTTATAAGTAAATTTCATGTTTTTCCTCATTTCTCCACAAACACAAATCTTATACCTATTTCTTCCTCTCAACTTTTCCTGTATTACGGCCAAAACTCCCTATTGCATTTTTCATCCTTCAGATTTCTCCAACAAGTAATGTTTCTCGCCATAATCCTCTATCTGCGTATACGGTGCTCCATTGACCATAACTGGTCCATCCGGCAATGCTCCAAACCAGATGATGCAATCGGGCGTAAATTCCTGATCTACATAGATTGCTGATTCGTTCTGCACATTAATATGTTCAATCCGCTGATTCCCCAGCATTTCCCAGATGGGATACTCGTAGTCGTCCGCCTTCATCAAATATAATCCTACCGACTCATATTCTCTACCCTTAACATCATCTGTCACTTCCGCGTAATATCCTGTCTCACTCCTCCTGGCGGCAAAATAACCATAGGGCCGGTTGTTTGCTCCCCCATTTGCATAAATATCATAGTGGAACGCCGTCACGCTCACTGCTTCCATCACACATAGAAACCCTACGGTGCCCACAATCGCATAACGCGCGGGTCTAACCTGCTCCTGCCTCGTCCCTTTCTGAATACAGATGCCGATCATTGGACATAGCAACGCAAAATAAGACACCATATACCTGCTCACAAAAGGCTCCCACCGCAAAACCGTACAGAACACGCAAAAAGAAATTGTACTTGCCAGCAAATATCCTGCTCCTATTCCCTGCCAGTCTATTCTCCTGATCATGAAAACTGCCCATAATACAGCAAAGAGAAACAGCCACATAACAATCGGATTGATCGCAGTATCGCAGCCATATGTGTTTGCCGCATGCAGTCCGAAGTCTCTCCCACCTTCCGAAATAGATTCAGCATTTAATTCTACATTCAAAATCTCTGCAGCTTTCCTGGCTGGTCTGGCAAAAAACGCATCACTGTCTCTGATCAGTGCCGTAGGGGTATTAAAAGTAAAGTTTTTCAGAAAGTTAACAAACAGATAAGAAGGCCTAAGCGTCGCCACCAACTGTCTCGCCCCGGCGCTCTTACTGGCGTAGGCATGAAACGTCTTAAAATTGCGCAGGATTTCAGGCGCCAGCGGCAGCACTAAGCAAGGCAGTGCGCAGAATACCAGCCGGATCAGATCCCATACTTTATCTTTCCTGACAATGCACCTGACCAGAAGCCATGCCGCAAAAACTACCATAGCTACACATACCGAAGGTTTGGTCAGATAGCCCCATGCCACACATAACCCCAGTGTACATACCTTACGTACCGCCGCCCCATTCACTTCCAGCTTGTCCTTCTGTTCCGCCAGGTCCAGAAGCACATATACATAGAAAAGCAGCCATATTGTCGCAAAATTATCCACCTGTGTTGTCAATGCCTCCGCATAAGCGATTGGCATCGTCATATAGATCAGCGCAGCAACAAAACTAATGCCTCTGCCGCACCCAAGCCTGCGCGCAATTCTTTCCACCAGAAAAGCATTCGTAACATAGGAAAATGCCTGCAGCATATTAAACAGAGTATCCCTTCCCCTGGATAAGATATACACATGCAGATTCACAAATTCCCCCAACACTGGACTTGCAATCTGCCTAATACTGTTTGTGGCATAATGCTCCACTGACCGGTTCTGTGTCCAGTAGGCGATCCGCGGCAGATGATAAGTCATGGAATCCCAATTATAAGGAGTTATCCTAAACGCCAGCAGCAGTACACATGCTCCGATTAAAATTGTGATGACGTAATATGGATATTGTCGTAATTGATCGTATATCGTTTTCCCTGCTGTGTTAACTCTTTTAAACACGCCTTTAGAGAAGTGCTTATCCCTTCTAAGCTGCACCGCCAAACCTGCCAACAATACAAGATCCAGCGCTCCCCATGCCACAAACAATACCTTGAACCTTACCATATGCCACATAGAGAACAGTTCCGTTGTTGCAAACAAATAAAGCATCCACAGACAACACGCCTCTATATAAGAGGTAAGGCGTGAAGATCCTATCTCTTTTCCCGCCTTGTATAAATAAATATTCGCATATATTGCAATAACCGCTATCAACATTCTTCTTTACCGTTCACGCCCTTACCAACACTCAATTTCCAGTATTTATTTCTAAAACAGTATAACCTTGGCATTCCATGCACACTTCAAACGCTATGCCGCTTAGTTCTTCCAACTGGCTGTCCCTCACAACAACATAGACTGGCTCCTCAATCTCTGCAATCTTTTCAGGTACCGTACCAACGACGATCTTATCAACCAACCTGCTCTGTAGATCATACGCTGGTTTGTTCTCATCACAGATATACACAATTTCCTCTTTCTGTGTATGCTCATTGAGATAATCATATAAAGGAGCATACTGCATTGTATAATCATTCTCTCCCCTAATCGACGTACGCATACAATATAACGCCGTTGTAGAGAAAAGAAAAAGCGTCAGCAGCAGGCCGCCATAATAGGCAAACCTCTCCATTCGTTTCCAGCAGCATAGTCCCACAAGGATACCGCCGCATAACAGCGCAGTCAAAGTACATTTCCATACGTTGAATTCACCAAACCAATGGAAGATGTGAATGCTTATAGAGGACACCATATTCAGATAGCCATTCTCTATCCCCTTGAGGCGAAAATACATACCTATGGACAGACAAAGATATGTGATCGTCAACCCTAAGTATATTCTCAAAGTACTGCGAACTTTTCCTTCCCAAAGCATAATCAACGCAAGCATAATCAATAAAGGAAAATAACACTCATTGTATCTTCCATAAAAGGCAGGATCAATCCTGACCCTTTCTGCTGTTTGGGCTGCTTGTGGTACTGGTCCCTGTGCAACAACGCCTGTTAATCCAACAGAAAACAGAAATGCCAAAAATGGATAACAATAATAACAGATCTTCTTCTCAGAAATCATTCTTCTAAAATTACCAGCACAACATGCAAGCCCAAAGCCAATCAGCAGATAGGTGGCCGACAAGCATTGCCAGAGTTGTCCCATCACACTCAGAAGCGGCCTCTTTATATTTTCTAAACTGAATATTTTCATAACTTTACGGAAAATATGAGGAAGAGTATTTGCCCCGCCTCTGGTGACAGCTATGCCTGTCTCCGCGATCGCCTGATTATCTGCAACCATTCCTTCTAGATATTCTTTCATAAAAACATAGAACAAAAATACCACCACAACAGAAAGCACAAACGATATCATAATCTTCCAGTCAATCCTGCGCAGAATCCACAGTATACACAGACAAACACACACTACCAGTGCAGCCGCCAACAGCCTGTTGTGAACCATATAGGCATATACGGATGTAACCCCAAGCAATGCCCCCTTCCACCAGACTGGACTCTCTTCCAACAGTATCAATTCATAAAACAAAAGCCAAATGACCAGAACCCCTAGCGTTTCTGCTAACGTTGTATATGCGTAAAAAATATAGGTAGGGAAAGAGACTGCCACAAAAGCAATCGCTCCACATACAATACTGTCTCTCTTCTTCAAAACTCTGCTGACAATGCAATACACCAGCGCATAGGTCGCAACACTCATCAAGACATTGATTAAAATTGCTGCCCGGTACATAACCACCATGTTGTTAGAAACCAGAAAGGTAAGCGCAAGCCAAAAGCTGTACCCGAAAGAATACCAGCCCATACCATCCATGACCCCAGCCCATGTATCCCCCATCATATGCGCCGCATGCGACCAGTATCCAAACTCATCCGCATAGATAAACGGTCCAGTCGTGCGGGAAATATAGAGTACCCTGAGAATAACCACGCCCAGGATGAAGATCCCCGCAAAGATATAGTCCTGCATACTTTTCCTCTTCTGCATCGTCTCTCTCTCCATCGTTACACTCCTTAGTCAATCATGGTTCCTAGTATAGCATGCTCCTGTTTGCTCTTCAATAATCTTCCTGCAATATATCATTAAGTTAATCAATACTGCTATTTTTAGAGAGCACTGCTCTTATACGCTACTCCACAAAACGCTGCTGCACATTGCAAGTACAGCAGCGTTTATCACTTGTGTCACTTTATGAATTGATTCCATCCATTTTTATCTTGCTATTATCTTCTATTTTCTCCAGGATCAAGTATGCCTTCTTATTGATATAATCTGTAACAGGTTTCTCTACGTAATAAAATATAACTCCCATCCCCAAACAGATTACTATATTAATCCCTAATTGCAGTGCTCTGTTCTCTATTAATCCATAAACTATTCTTGCACCACGGTAATAAATCATTTGCACGAGAAAGATATTATAGGATGCTTTTCCAAATAACTCCAATATGCCGTTTTTCATTCCATTACAGTTTAAGATCCATGCAGATATAGGAATAATATACAAACATGCCCAAATACATGTCCCTGTCCAGAAATTAGTTATGGGCGGTGTATATCCCAAATAACGAAATACCACTATATAAAGAATCCCCATCAATACCATGATGCCAGAAAGCCTGACATTTCGCTTGTAATTTCCTATAGACAAATAGCAGCCAAAAGCAATGCACAATGTATATCTGAACACCAAAAGGCGATAGCATTCCACATTCATTCCATAGGCATTTCTGCAGACTTCATAAATGATATTTATAAGAGCGCAAGCACACACACCTCTAAAATCATGCTTTTTGACCAGAATATAAATGATCGGGAAATATAAGACAAACTGTATCATGACCGGATAATAATAACTCCCTGGACCCATTCCTCCACTCAGGAAGTCCCTTATTAGCTGGAAGGTATCATACCCCCCCCCGATATAAATAAACAGCATTTCTTCCACCGCGAATACAAAAGCAAACGGAACCGTATAGCGAATAAACCTGTTTAGCACATTTTTCAAGCAATAGGCACTTTCCAGCGTCACAATTTCATGTTTTATGAAAGATCTTGCATACACAAAACCTGAAATGATCATAAAAAAAGGAACCGCCATATCAATCCAAAATGGAAACAAATACCGTAACCGTTCCAAATCATTCCAAGTAAAATGTGTAATAATGATAAATACAATACAGATTCCCTTCATACAATCTATAGAATGATTCCGCCTAGCCGCTTCCATAAACTATGCTCTCCCTTCCTCTCCTGCGCCTCTCACATATTATAGAAATTTCATCTCTTGCTTCAATCTCTCAAAGTGCTCCCGATCTCTATACTTAAATACTCTTGCCGGATTTCCACCCACAATAGCACAGGGAGGCACATTGCTCACCACAACTGCCCCTGCCTGCACAATCGCTCCTTCTCCTATAGTCACTCCCGGAAGAATCATCACACGATTGCCAATCCACACAAAATCTTCGATTTTAACATCCTTTACTATATCTGTATAATCATATGGTAACGCATCTCCTTCATAATTATGGTTAGAGGTTATGATCATACACCCCCCCCCGGAATGAAAATACTGTCCAATTTCCACCCTCGCCTTACCTATTATTTCGATTCCATTAAAAGAAACATGTGGCGCAAGATAGGTATTCCTGGTAACTTTGGAATAATGATTAGCACAACAGCCTTCTCCTACTTCAGCCGCCCTGCATCTCACTATAAGAGTAAAAATACTTCTCCTTACAACACGAAACACCCGCTGCAGCCATTTTCTATTTGCAATATGGTTAACATATCTGGTTTCCTCCATAACCCCAACCTCCTTACCTTCAGTACCATTTAAAGAACCCTACCATGCATCTTCCCTGAATCCCTATTTATTTTTCAGGAAAAAATTCCATATCATCCAGCAGACAACTGCCATATATATGGTAACTACAAAATATCTCACAACAGGAACCAAATATAAATACTCAGCTCCTAATACTACCAGCAGAAAAAAACACATATATAAAAACAACCGTTTATGATCATAGATCCCACAATACTGCGTCCGCCTCACAGCACCATAATGCAAGCCATATAGCACAGCAAATCCAATCGAAGTGGTAACTGCTGCAGCCTCATAACCATAATGAGGCACCCACCAGAAATTCAGTGCGACATTGATTAACGCCGCGGCCACTGTCGCCATCGATACAGTAAAGGATTTCATACAATAAAGCTCTATATTGACATAATAAGTATATAAAAATCTGAAACAATAGCCAGACATCACAATCGGTATGATATAGACAGCCTCTCTGTATTTTTTACCGCCGAGAATATAGACCATTTCTGGAGCCATCAGCATAACACCAAGGATCAGAACGAGAAACAAGACAAACAACTGCCTTCCTTGCCGCTTAATCCCTTCCAGACGTCCTTCTTTCATTTTCCTATACAACCAGGGAACATAAGCTTGATTGATAGATGTGCTAAGTATCGACACCACTAAAGAACACTGATAGGCAAAACTATATACTGCAAGATCTGCATCGCCACAATAATGTTTGATCATAAACTGATCTGATTTCGCAAGGATTGTTCCCGAAAGAGTATGCGGAATCAGCGGTATTGCAATCATCAATGCATATCTCGCTTTTTCCTTAACAAACACCCGCCCCTTTGCCAGAAAAAACCCATATAAAACCGCGTTTATCATAACGACAGGAAGCACATATCCCATGATTCTTCCCCATACCCTGTTCTGACACATCAAAACCATGGTCACTGACAGGGCAAGAGAAAACAAGGCATTCCCTACACTTACAAAGATTGCCGACTGGTATCTGCCCTTAATACGCTGCCAGGTAAGGAACAATTGTGTAGCCGGAGAAAAAAGCAGATAGAGAAACAGCATATTGATATATGTGAATTCCATTCCAAACAAAGCTGCCGCCCAATCCCGAAAAATCCACACAATCAGATAGCACAAGGACGTAAAGGTAATACCCGTCCACGAGATCGTCGACATATAGGCATCGAAATCCTCCTCATACTCCTGATAAGCCCTGTTAATCGATGCATACAGATCCAGTGAGGTGATGACGACAAGCATCTCCGCCCATGCAGTAAAATTACTGAACCCGCCATACTCCTCTATGGACAGAAGCCTTGTAAAGATAGGTGTACTGACAAAGGCAATCCCCCTGTTTACAAAATTGCCAACTGTATACCATATCCCTGCCTTAACATCAGTACTTACTTTCCTCATCGTAATTCAACATCCAATTTTCTTAAATAATTAAGTTTGTCGAAATCCTCTAAATGCTGCATTTCTATTAAAATACAGATCCTTGCAGATTCTTGCTGACGCCTCTGCTTGTACTTCCTGATACTTCTCGATCAATTTCATATTCGCATGATAAAGCGCCTCATAAACCTCATCATCAGTGTATTGTGTGAAATTAACACTCAACAAATCTGAGTTTTGATGTTTATTTTCGTAAAAATCTTCAACACCCTCCAGTAAATTATGCTCAACAGCATAATCAAATAGCTCACTTCCCGGATATGGCGTAACCGGTCGAATCGTTCTCATCTGTGCATGGTCATCATATTTCAATAAAAATTCTACGGCATCATCGATCGCACTTAGTGGCTCATTTATATTACCATAGATGATATTTAACCCTGGACTAATCCCAACCTCTAAAGTATTTTCTATCCCACGAATAATCATCTGACGAGTCAGCCCTTTATGCATCACTCTCAGAGTGTCATCATCTAACGATTCAATACCATAATTAATAAATACACACCCAGCCTCCTTCATCTTATACAGCACATCTAGATCCGCAAAATTCAGCCTGCCGTTACAATCCCATTTTACATTCAATTCTGCATCAATAAATGCCTGGCACAACTCCAGAGTACGTTCCCTCGAACTCATCAATAATTCATCCGAAAACGCTATGTACTTGATATTATATTCTTTTTTCAAGAATTGTATTTCATCAATAATGCTTTGCGGACTTCTCGGCCTGAATCCCTTATCCAATCTGTAACAAAAATTACACTTGAAAATACATCCCCGTCCCGATAAAACAGGCATACATCGCTCATTACCTTTGATATTAGGAAGCCGTAATAATGAATAGTGCGTTATATCAAATAAATCATAGGCTGGCCAGGTAATTTTATCAATATCCTGTATTAATTCCCGTTCTTTTGTCCTAATATAGTTTCCATCTGCATCAAGAAATGCAATACCGTCAACCGATTCCAAAGAGCGCTTTCCTGCAAATGCATCCATTAATTCTACAAACGTGATCTCGCCTTCGCCAATCCCAACAATATCTGCTCCTGTTTTTCTCAAGAAGTATTCAGGCGCTGCAGCAGGTCCATGTCCTCCTATTGTATATTTTACCCCCCCCCGTTTCCGATTTTGGGATGCATTGATTGCTGCCGAAAGAGACAATAATTTATGATATTGGTAGTAGCCTCCAATAATGCTCACTTCAACAACATCAAAGTAATTATTATCCAAATATTCTGTCAGATGGCTATCCGGCCAATGATAAATATCCTGCTGGTATACTACCACTTCATGTCCTGCATTTCGCAACGCCGAAGCCAGATACGCTAATCCCTGTGGAAACCAGGTAATATACGAGTCATTGTCATAGGCAACCATTAATATTCTCATGTGTATTTTCTCCTATTCATATAAATTTAAACTTCTATATTAAAAAATCCTATTTGCCTGTAACCCTGTTTTAATGCCATTGCTCATCTTTACATTATAGTCTACTCCCCTGCCTCCTGCCATATTAATTTATTCTATCTACCTCACCACTCAGAAGCATCTCTGCCATTTTAAAATCCAGATAGTTGTCGATATCTATTGACTCATCTTGCTTCATAATATAAGCAATACTGTTATCTCCTAAAAAATTTTTATTTCCCCTAAACTTTTCTGTTCTGCCCATATAGATTGCGCCATTCAAACGGTAATAAATTTCCAGTTCCTGTCGGCAGGAGCTCTTCACTTCATCGGCAATAAAATGGTCCAGACGCAAATCCTTGCCGATCCTTCCGGTCCACAATGGAGAGTGCTCGCATTCACAAACACTGACAAGAAAATCGGCCCGTCTCTCGCAAAAAAGCTCCCATGCTTCTTTCAAATGTCTTCCATTTCTAAGTGGAGATGTCGGCTGTAATTTACATACCATATCATAATGAATCCCCAATTCTTGAAAATATGACAGTGCATGAAGAATTACATCATCTGACGATACGGAATCGCCAGAAATATCATCTGGCCGCAAAAAAGGAACCTCTGCTCCATAAGCAATTGCGGTCTTTGCTATTTCCTGGCTATCAGTTGATACAATTATTTTCGAAAATATATTCGCTGCAAAAGCCGCTTCTATCGTATATGCAATTAATGGTTTCCCCGCCAAATCCTTTATGTTTTTACCTGGTACCCCTTTTGAACCTCCCCTTGCCGGTATTACTGCCAACATACTTTTTCCCCTTTTTCATGTCTAATCTATTTCTGTTTTACTCTTCTTGCTGGAACTCCAACATATATCCCCGGCTCAACAATATCTCTATTCACCACTGCTCCAGCCCCAATAACGACATTATCGCATATCTCTATATTATCAATAATAGTG